>JAADGV010000063.1 GCA_013152205.1 Planctomycetota bacterium | reverse complement strand
GCGGATCACTCCAGTCACCAATGTTGGCGGCAGGGTTGGCACCCGAATCCCAGGATCTGTCTGCATGACCACCCCAAGCCGAATCATGGCCCAAGGGGGCAACGCAAAGGAGGAGAATCAGGGCGATTCTTTGACTGCAAATAGAACGATTTTTCTGGTGAGAACTAAATGTACGTAGCATGAGAATCTACTCCAGGGGCAAGGTGGTGGAAACAAAAGATGGGGGACGGTAGCTAGTGCTTTGGCAGCGATGGAAATTGGGTTTGAGCGAATTAGCCGTTTTGGCGTTAGCCACGGTTTTTTCTGCAGCAACCGCGGCTAACGCCAAAACGGCTAATCCCAAAATTAAGCTTTGACAAGGCACTAGTGCTTTACCAGAAATTTTTCTGGTCGCGATTGGCTAACCCTTCGCGCAAAAGCTTAGACAAGCAGGTACGAGGGGAGATTGCGCGCGAGGTCGAAATCGATGGAAAGAAACCCGAAGGCTTTAGCGCACTAGCAATTCCTTGGACGAGCAAGGCCCAGCAGGCCTGCGAAAAGTAGAAGCGAGAGAGTCGCCGGTTCTGGAACGGCTGCCGCAGCTCCATTCGGCACGCTACCAAACTGTTGCTGCCAAGCGAAAAAATCGTCTTGGTCGACATCCCCGTCGAAATCAGCGTTGCCGGTTGCCAGCGAGGCACCTGCGAGAGTGCCGAGGCCCGTTTGCCAGCGGAGAAAATCGCTTCCGTCGACATCGTCGTCCTGGTCGAAGTCGGCATCAGCCACGGCTTGGTTGGCGATGTCGCCTAAAAAACTGAGCAACTGAGTATCGCTCACTTGGCCTTCGTCAAACAGATTTACTCCGACCAACTCTGCAGGAACGCTTGGCTCGTAGAACCTTGCGTACTCGAATCCCGCAGTCAGGTCGGGCTGAAAATTCAAACCGTAGGGCGGGTTGAGTAGAACATTGGAGTTGTGATCGTAGGGAGTGAAATTCGGCCAAATAAGATCCCATTCGGTATAGGCGACCATTCCGACTTGGAGTGTTTCAGGCAAGTCAGCCCGATCGTAACGTCGGTGGACCACCCAATCTTCGCCCGGCTCTTGATACAGGGTGAGCACCGAATCGCCAATTCGAACCAGTTGAATGGTGATGAGGTTGCCCGGGGCAGAGCTGATCTGTAACTGCGAATTGCTGTTCCGAGTGTTCTTCACCTCGAACTGGAATTCCGAGCCGCCCACATTGTTCGCTTGGCCAATCGAAAGAAAGACATAATTTTCGCCATTGGGCGGGTTGCCGATCGTCATGTCTCCCGGAGTCCAATCGACTGCGGGATTGGTAATCGCCCGCGGGCGACGGATCATCAGCCCAGCAAGCGAGTACGAAGGAAATGGCACTTCGTTATCGTCGAGAAGATCACGATCGGTCACGTAAACTTGCGAAGTGATTGAAAAATCGCCAGACACTTCCTTGAAGGCAAGGATTCCTCGGTAGTCCTGATACCACGAGGTGGTATGCGGTTCGATTACCATGCGGCCTGGTTGTGTGGCGTCGATATCCCAAATGTTTGCATGGTCAGCGTTCCAACCTTCGACCTCGTGGATCCGGGCCCAGTCGCTTATCGTTGCACCATCTTCAAATTCGTCGTTCAATACCGAAAGTGGATTTCCACGGGCAGGGACGACGCAAATTCCGATTGCTACGACTGCGAGAACTCCAATCGCAGGCCATCGACAGGTCGACGACAACGCACGGCGGATAGAGTCCATAACAGATCGGAATTTTGAAGAAGTCAACATATCAATGAGTCCAGATTAGGTGGAGAGCCTCGCATGAGAGCTAAACGTTTTCATCAACCGTTTTTACTTTGAACGCACCTTCTTCTGAAAGGAACACATAGAGTTGCAAACAGGACTAGCGCAAGCGTCGATGGCTCGGGAATACTCGTCGCAGCAAGGAAACCACCGAAGCGAAACGAATTGTCTCCCCCAGGAGCATTAACCAGATAGAGATCTAAGTCGCCATCGTCGCCGAGAGTCGGGCGGTACTCGGCGAAATTGAGGGTTAATTCTTCATCGAGAGTAGTACGGATGGTGAAGTCGATAACGACAGTATGAGGGAAAATGAAGATCGGGTCGACGTCGCGACTGAGGTTGGAAGAGAGGAGGTCGATCCAGTCTTTGTGCCCATCGCCGCGACTACGGTTGATTCCTACTTGCCACGGATATTCATGGTCAGAGCGCAGGAGAAAATTGTGCGCGGCGAGTCCAAGTTGACGAACATTGTCCCCGACTGCTCTTCGAGACGAGCCCTTAGGTAGGGTACTAAGCCTGTTTGCAGCGCGTTCAAACCTGGAGAGCCCCCGCACAGGATGGGCTTCAGCCAAGGGGGAAAAGCTGAAGCTCAGCAAGGTGAGGGCCAGTACGCTAAAAATTCTAATTATCACGGGGGCAAACTTCCTGCTGGGTTTCTGCTCGAATCGAGCAAAATGGGGATAGGATCATGCACTCAGGTCACCCGCATGGGTTCTGTGTGTACATAGCATGGGCGTCGAAAAATACGGAGCAGTGACCCCTGAGCCACCGATACCTTGCCCCAAAGATGAGCCGTCTTGCTCTGCTAATAGTAAAACCGTCAAAAGTGCTCTGGCTGCGACATGCTTGCTGGATTTTTGCCTCGTAGTTACTATGGACTGATGGTGAGGTCTTCAAATTTCACTCGCGTGGGGGGGCTCACCTGATTGACAGCCTTGCTCGCGTCTCGATACTGCGACCGATAGCCATCTCCCCCGGCGTGTTGTACTGATGCCCGATTTACACTTATCTGAAGAGCCTATCACCGATCTGCTTGTCGCGTTGAAAGATGGACAGTCGGAAGCAGCTGACCGGCTGTGGAGTATCTATTACCACCTGATGTGTGAATTGGCTGATCGGCGGCTTGGCAAGATGTCCAACCAGCTTATCGACCAAGAAGATGTGGCCCTGAGTGCGTTTAAGAGTTTTTGCGTGGGCGTACGCGAAGGCCGGTTTCCTACGCTGAAAGATCGTAAGGGACTTTGGCCTCTATTGATTGCTCTAACAATGCGCAAAGCGGTCGACGCAATCCGCCATGAGACGCGGCAAAAGCGAGGGGGTGGGAAAGCTGGGGACGCCCCGGGGTTGTCGATGTTAGATCGAACGGTTGACGTACTCAATTCGATGGCCGATGGACCGCGGCCGGAGGTGGCCATTGAAATACACGATTTACTGCAACGTTTGCTACATAACCTAAGGCAAATGGGAGACGACCGGCTTGAGGAAATTGTCCAACTGCGAATCGAAGGCTACTCGAATCAAGAAATTGCCGACAAGCTCGGCTGTGTTGTGCGAACGGTCGAACGAAAAATTCGGTTGATCGAGGATTGCTGGCTGAAAGTGACAGAAGAATGATCCAAGCTCGGACAAGCAATCTTGCCACGCTGCGGCAGGTGAATAGCCTGTGCGATCGGTTTGAGTCGGCCCTGCTCGCTGAGGAGTCTCCGCGGATCGAGGACTATCTGCAAGATATTTCCCGCGAGGTTTTGCAAGCGGTTGTCCCTCAATTGGTTGCTTTGGAAGTTGACTATCGAAAGATGCGGGGTGAATCGCCTGCTGCCGAAGATTACTCCGGGCGATTTGAGACTCCTGGCCGAGAGTGGCTCGATCAACTTTGCACGATTTCGGGGGGGAATCGTTCAACGGCGATTGAAACAGAGCGCCATGCGGTTGCGTCGAAGTTGGAAGCGGGGACGCGGCTGGGCGACTATGTCATCGAGACGTTGCTCGGAGCTGGGGGGATGGGCGCCGTCTATCGGGCGAACCATTTGCCGATGCACCGTCAGGTCGCTCTCAAGGTGTTTTCAGTAAACGATGCCAGTGCTGTCTCTCAAAAGCGGTTTCGACGAGAAGTCGAGGCGGCGGCTCGCCTGTCGCATCCCAATGTGGTGCGAGCCTACGATGCGGGTGAGCATGAAGGGATGCTCTACTTGGCAATGGAGTTGATCGATGGCGAGAACTTGCATCAGCGAGTTTTACGCTCCGGGCCCCTTTCAGTCGACCAGTCTATCTCGGTCATTCGCCAAGCGGCACTCGGTTTGGCTCATGCTCATCGGCAATCACTCGTCCATCGAGACGTGAAGCCGGCGAATTTGCTGATCACGCATTCCGACGAAGTCAAACTGCTTGATGTGGGATTGGCGCGGCTGGGCAACCGCCCGCCCCTGCTCAACTCGCCGCAGAGTGGTTCTGCCGAGCTGGCTCCGAATACGAACTTTACGGCGGACGGCCAGTTGATGGGCACCATCGATTACCTGGCTCCCGAGCAGGCGGTTGAACCGGCCAAGGTAAACCATTTGGCCGACATCTATGGGCTTGGATGCACTTGGAAATTCTTGCTGACCGGCAAACCCTGTTACGATCATCTTCCGTTGATCCAGCGGTTGGTTGCCCATCAGGTGGCGCCGGTTCCGTCGATACGCGACACGTGCCCAGATTTTCCGCGAGATTTAGACCGACTTTTCCAAAGGATGGTTGCCAAGCGGCCCGACAAACGACCGGCTTCGATGGAGGAAGTCATCGACTCGCTTGATGCATTTGAATCGAGAGATCTGAATGCGAAGAAGCCCTCACGGAGCCGTCGTCTTGTGTTGTCGCTGGCTGTGCTTGGCACGGTTGTACTTGGGGCTGCACTTTACTGGGGCAAGTCTGAGGACGGGCGATCAGGCCAGGACGGCTATGCAACTGCGGCGGTAACAACGCCGGACGCACCGCAGCCATCGGTCGATCCCGCGCAGTTGCAGAAGCAGGCAGCGCTACGGCTTGGGCTTCCGTTGCATCGACTGGGGCCGGACGGCATGAAGTTTTTGTTGATCCCGCCAGGCGATTTTTTGATGGGATCTGACCAGACGGGACAGGATAAGAGCCGCACTAGCAGCCTTTCGTTTCCGCAGCACCGAGTGACGATTTCCAAACCCTATTATTTGGCCCAGACCGAGACGACCCTTGCCCAATACCGAAGCTTTGTCGAAGCGACCGGTTATGTGACAAGGCCCGAGCTGCCGGGCGGGACGGCCTGGGGCAAGGAGCAGGATGTTTGGAAACGGGGCCGTTATAGCTGGAAGGAAATGGGCGGGTACCCGCTCTACGATGAACACCCGGCTGTCAATCTTACTTGGTACGATGCACAAGCCTATTGCGATTGGTTGAACGAAACGTCTGAGGGTGGGGCCCGTTATTTTTTACCGACCGAAGCGCAATGGGAATATGCCTGCCGCGCAGGAAGCGTTTCGTCGTGGTCTCATGGAAGCGACCAAGCGCAGCTCATTGAGTATGCTTGGTATATGAAGAACAGTCATTGGGTGTTTCATCCGGTTGCAAAAAAGCGGCCCAACGCGTGGGGGCTTTACGATATGCACGGCAACGAGGCGGAATGGTGTGCCGATCGGTTTGGTGGCGAGGCTAGCTATTACGACCGGCGACCCAAGGTTGACCCCAAGGGATCGGAAACGGGGAGCAAACGGATACAACGGGGCGGAAGTATCTTGTCCAAAGCACACGACATTCGCTCGGCAAGTCGTGCCCATCAAGAGGCCACCGAGCCGACCAAGGGGGGCTTTCGGGTTGCTTTGAGTTTACCGTGACCGCCGCTCTAGAGCGTGTCGCTCTGACATGTAGTCAATAATGTATGGTTTCGTTGCAGTTTTTTCGCTGAAAAGCGTCTGCATATTTTGAGGAATTACTCTAGTAGTTCACGTTCAGCAGAAATAATCCCTGGGGTGGTGCCGTCTGCCCCGCCACTCGGCGATCGACGGCGGCTAGTACCTCGGCTGCCCACGATTCTGGTTTTCGGCCAATGCCGATGTCGACCAATGTGCCGACGATTATCCGCACCATGTTGTAAAGAAAACCATTCCCCTCGACTTCGATCCAAACCTGTGCCGCGTCTTCCCCCCTGCCCTGTAAGATATCAACGGAAAAAATCGTCCGCACGGTTGACTCTCGCTCGGAGCCGGCCGACTGAAAACTTGCAAAGTCGTGTGTTCCAACCAAAGCTTGAGCAGCCCGTTGCATGGCTTCGATGTCCAATGGTTGGGGGACATGCCAGACATACGGCAGATCGAACAACGGTCGACGACGGTCGTTGTGGAGTTGGTATCGGTATCGTTTGCCGATGGCATCGTATGTGGCGTGAAAACCTGTAGGTGCATTTTCTATTGACACCACCAAGACGTCCTCAGGCAGTTTGGCGTTTAGGCCGGTGAGTATCTTTGCTGCCGGCAACTGGCTCGCTGTTTCGACACCCACGGCCTGCCTCCGGGCATGGACGCCCGAATCGGTCCGGCTGGTGGACGTCACCCGAACTTGCTCGCCCGTGATGGCCATCCAAGCCGCCTCAACCGTTTCTTGCACCGTCCGCTGCCCCGGCTGCGTCTGCCACCCGCAGAATTCCGTTCCGTCGTACGCTACGGTGAGCTTGTAAGTAACCATAGGCCGTCAAATCGTTTTCATTCCGAATTCGGAATTTCGCAATCCGAATTCCCTAAACCGATGCTTGCGATTTCGTTAGCAGTTCGGCAATTTGCACGGCATTGGTTGAGGCACCTTTTCGCAGGTTGTCGCTCACGCACCAAAAGGCCAAGCCATTTTCGCAAGAGAGGTCTTCGCGGATGCGTCCGATAAAGACACCATCGTCGTCGCTGCAATTGGCGGGCATGGGGTATTGGCCTGCTTCCAGATCGTCGATCACCTTGATGCCGGGCGTTGCAGCAAACAATTCACGCGCTTCCTCGGCGCTGATCTTCTTCTCGGTCTCAACCAACATGCTCTCGCTGTGGCAGTTTTCGACCGGTACACGCACACACGTTGGGCAAACTTTGATCGAATCGTCGCCAAATATCTTTTGTGTCTCGTACACCATCTTCATTTCTTCGCTGGTGTAGCCTTTTTCCTTGTGCGAGCCGATCTGTGGAATCAGATTAAAAGCAATCGGGTGGGCAAAGGCTTGATATTCGTAATCTTGCTTTTCTAGAAAGGATCGGCTGCCGTCGATCAAGTCGGCTTGGCCTTGCACCCCTGCGCCGCTGGTTGCTTGGTAGGTGCTGACAATCACGCGGCGAATCTTGCCTGCATCGTGCAGTGGCTTCATGGCCAAAACCATTTGCGTGGTCGAGCAGTTCGGGCTTGAAATAATGCCTTGATGATTCAGGGCGGCTTCGGGATTGATCTCGGGTACGACCAACGGCACCTTGGGGTCCATCCGCCAGTAGCCACTTTCGTCGACAACCACGCAATCGCGTTCAACAGCCCATGGGCAAAACTCGGCAGCCACGTCGTCTGGGGTGCTTCCGATCGCCAGGTCGAGGTCGTCAAACGCCTCGGGACACAGCAACTTGACTTCGTGCTCTTCTCCCTTGAATGCGATCGACGTGCCAGCTGAACGTTTCGAAGCTAGGAACGTGATTTTCGAGTAAGGAAAATCGCGTTCGTCTAAAAGCTGCCGAATTAAACGTCCTACGGCGCCAGTAGCGCCAACGATGGCAATCGACTCAAACACAGTAATACTCCAAAGGGGAAAAATGCAAAAAACGGACGAAGGCCGAGCAAGTCGGCTTTGGGTGGGCTGCGCCGTCCTCGACCACAGCCCTCCGGTACGGACAATCCTGCATTATAAATGGTTCGCAGCAGCCTCACAATGCACGGAACTGTGTTTTGCAATCCTCCTGATGGTTGATGTGAAATGTATGATGTTTGATTGTTGATTTATGGCATGGTTTGTTGACGTTATTGGACAAAATTGTGTTGGTTGGTGCTGCTATGGCAGCGTATCGAGGGTTAGTTTTGGCACGAATTGCTGGGTAGCTCGATTGAGGTGGACAATATTGGGGGTTAGGGACTGGGGAAATAGGGGTTAGGGGCTGGGGTTTTGTCCTGAATGATGTGAGATTGTTGATTTAAGATTTTGTAACCGTTCACGGATTCGTACCGAGTTGCCCGAATCTCGACGAAATCCGAATGACGAAAAAGCTGATCGCTAACGGCTAAAAGCTAATCGCTATTGTCTCAGAAGTGGTGGCCTAATTTCAACTGTAAAATTTGGCTGGCGGGCGTTTCCCCTTTTTGGGTAGTGGCCAATAAATGTTGTTGACACGATTGTTGCCGGTGTAGCCAGGTAATTTTTTGACCAGATTAACAGGATGGACGCGAGGTGGCCCAGGCAACTTGTTGTCTGAGGTATCTGCTGAACGAGGGGGGGGAGAGATTTTTCAATAGTTATTTGTCAGTCAGTAGTTCCGAGTCTGGTCCAACCAGACGACTCGCCATAAGGCGAATACCCCGAAGGGGTTGTACACCGTAGCCCAGGGTAAGCGGCGAAGCCGCGCCACCCTGGGTAATCGTTCGTAGAAATAAAAGAACCCTGAAAGGGTTCTATAAGTTGAAACATCACGTTTTCCAGGCGATTCTTTTTGATCGTACGATGATTGTACAACCCTTTCAGGGTTGAGGTTTTCGGAGACCCACAACCCAGGGTGCGCCGCTGCGCGGCGACCCTGGGCTACGGTGTGAAACGCCTTTGGCGTAAAGGGCTTGCGTCCGGTACTATCAGGCACACCTAACTTGGAACTACTGTAATTTGTCAGTTGTCATCCGACTCCACCGCATCTTCCTCTCAATGACAAATGACTATTGTCAAATAACTACTGACAAATACTGAGCTATCACAACTCTTTGGACGATACCAATTTCTCGAACGGTTTTTATTGTCGTAGTAGCCAGCCCATTTCGGCGGGGTCGGCCCAGGCGTAGCCTAGCCTTCGCATGATGCGGTGTTCGGCGCGTGGCACCCAGCGTCGTACGATCACTTTCTTTTTGTCGTAGGTGACAAAGGTGACTTCGATATTGAATCGCATCGGGCGAGACAGGTCGGCTTCGCCTTCGAAGGTGTCGAGCGGGATGCGTAGTCGGAATGTTTGGCGCAGGTCGGCTTCGGTCATTTTGGCGTCCCAGGTAGGCTCGATGCCCAGCCAGCGCGTTCGGATGGGGCGTTTTCCGCGGAGGTCTGCGCGGAAGATGCGGCGTGGGTAGACGTGCGTTGCTTCGACGTGGACGGCGATGTCGACCGCCCGCCATTGCTCGGACGGCGAGGATTCTACGTTGACGTAGAGGAACCCGTCGTCGTGGGCGGCTTGCCACGACCAAGCTTGTTCTTTCGAGTCTACTGAGGTACGCGGCAGATCGCTCCAGGCTTCTTCGTTTTGCCAGTCTGAGGCGAGGGAGCCTGACGCCTGTTCGCAGGAGTAATGCAAGGGGCCTTCGGTTAAGCCGGAAAGTTCAGGGAAAACTTTTTCGCCAGCGACAACGGCCCTAGCTGCTTCTTTTAGTTCGGTGTTGAGTAAATTTTGCAACAAACCGACTCGCCAACGGAGCTTGGCAGGAAAATACTTGTAGCCTTCTGCTTCGGCTTGAAAACCGAGGAACGGATTGCTCTCGCACAAGGTTGCCATGGTAGTGGAATTTTCGATCTCCTCCTCGACGATCTCCTGCAACTGTTTGAGGAGGTCTTCTCGGGGAGCCTCAGTTTCGTAAAGCAGCCGCTCTCGCAGGTTGTAAAAGCGGAGGATGTTGTATCCCGAGCGAAAATGGAGGCCCAGCGCCTCGGCGACGGTGATGTCTCGCAGACGCGCGGGATCGTTGGCGTACTGTGGTTTTATTTTTTGAAGGATCTCTAATCCTTCCTGCCAGGTGCCCGACATACGGCGGCAGAGTTCTAGGGCTTCGTCGAACGTATGCGTCCCAGAAAAGCACTCGCCGATGCGGTCGCCGCTGGGCGGGAACTCTAGCTTCCAGATTGGCGACAGGTTTTTGTGGACTGGTTTTAGGTAGAGTGGCCACACGATGCCGTCGTGCATGGGGCCGTAGTATTGAAAGGCGTTTGTCAGGGGGTAATTGTCGTAGGCCTTCTCGAATAGCTGCCAGGCGCGCACAAGGGACGGGGCATGGCCGGGGCCCCAGTCTCGGCGTGCGAGTTCTAACAGGAATTCGTCCTCGGTGAGTTCTTTGGAGGAGAACGGCAACTCGCTCGCCGCTGCCCAATTCATGACTGACGGCATGTTGCCGATATACCAACATTGCATCACGGTGGTGATGCCCAGCCGACGCATCTCGCGATATTTTTGGTAAAGTTTGCTCGGCACGGGGACGTAGGGGACAGTCGAAACTTCGAAGGAGTTGCAGGCCTGAAGTTTCGCGGCCATTTCAGCGCCGCCTTCGGCGACTGCGGCAGCGACGTTTTTGAAGATGTCGCTCGGGCCGACGTACGAAAGCCAGTAATCGCCGGCGTGTCGTTCTTTGCCGAGCTGCATCTTGGTTCCGCCCGACTCGAAATTGTATTGGCAGATCACGCCAGGGGGCGTGCGACGCGCGATGTCGATCAGAGACTTTGAATCTCGGATCACTCCGGTGCCGTTTTCTGGTACGTAAAGCCAGGAAATCAGCTTGGCATTTGGATTGGCGGCGTGCATTCCCCGTTGCATGGCAGAGAGAGAAGCATTGAGGATGTCGCCGAGTGGTTTTTTGCCGCAGATGAGACATGGCACTTGCCATTGCTCGTCGGCCACGCTGAGGCAGGTGGTTGCCCGTTCGCCAAAGCTGATGTCGATGAGGCCGCCCAGATTGGGGACTTCGGAGAAGATATCGTGCATTGCCTCGTAGAGATAGGTTTGTGCGGCTTCAGAAAACGGGCAGAAAAGCGAGCTGCGGCCTTTGGCCGTTTCGCCTGCCAGTTCGGGATGGTCTTTTAGCAGAGGGTTGTCGCGAGACATCGCACGCGGCTCGATGCAGAAGACAAAGACTTTGATTCCATAGCGGCGACACTTGGCGACGGTTTTGCGAAGCTTGGCTAGGCGTCGATCTCGGTCGGGATCGACAAACTGAGTCAACGAGGTCTTGCAGATGTTCTTGAACTCGATCGTAAGCCAGAGACCGTTGACACCATCGTGGGCCAGCCGGTTGAGGTATTCGCCCGGGTAGTAATCGACGTCGTCGAGCAACTCGTCTTTGTTCTTGGGCGGCCGTTTGATTGGGCCGAAGAAGCATCGCGAGATTCGCGTGTGGATAAATGGCGATCGCTGTTTTTCTCCTATGGCGAGGAACGGCCCTTCGGCACGCATGAGTTCGTCTTGCAGAAAGAAGATGCCGCGCCGTATTCCTTCGGTGTCGTTGGCTTGAATGCGGCACTCGTTCTCGGTGATGGTGAGTTTGAAAGTCTCGAACCGTTGCGTCGGGATTTTTTCGGTAACGATTCGATACGGACCGTTTGTGGATATGCCTGTGCGATCGAAGAAGGCATCGAGATCTTGGTAGGCCGTTTCGAGGATGCCCTCGGGGTCGGGAAAGGTGGTCTCGACGCGTACGCCGCCTTGTAGACTGGCCTCGCCCTGCCGTTTTTTGTCTCTGCTCCAGTGTGGCACTCGGATAAGTGGCGCGGATAGGGCGTCGACGAATGCCCATTCGTTTGGCGGAGGGCTTGGCGGTTCGGGTTCCATTGCATCAGCTGCGGCACCCAATCCCAACGTAGCGAGCAAGATCAGAGTAAGAAAATATCTGTAAGTTTCACAATTCATCATACCGAGGTTCCTTCGAGTATTATTTTCCGCCGGTCAGCATCGATGCCACTCGGCCAGCCAAGGGGTCGACCCAACGGCGTACCGTACTTGGTGCGACAAAAGACAGATTGGCGAATATCATGGTCAATCCAAAGGTGATCATGCCCATAAACAGCGCGATGCCGCCATGAACGATCACGGCGATCCACAACGAGATGGGCCGCGTAAATCGATTCCACATCAGGCCGACGTAGAATAACTCCCAAAATATGGTGACGTGGGTTGCCAGGCCGATCAGCATCGGCCAATCGGCTAGCCACGTTGCGTCGAGCGATTGGTACTCGAAGTTGGCCACCGCCCACCACAGGGCTGTGCCTGCTTGCCAGTTTTCGCCGAGCAGCTTTGCTAAGCCTGAAAAAAGGTAGATGATGCACAAATGGAGTTGAATCAGTCGAATCGCCATGTTTGCGGAGGCGCTTGCCGGGGCGTCGTTCGTTTCGCCTTGCCGTAATCGCCAAATTCGGTCGAGCGAATAACGTGCGCCACAGGGGCCGAGCATGAGATACAGCGCGAACATGCAGTTGAGCTTGTCCAGTCCAAAGAATGCGCCAGGACTGATGCGCTGTGCGTACGACACGGCAAGTAAAAACCCTAGCACGGCAGTCGATCGACTAAACAGGCCGACCATCAGACAGAAAAACACCACTAGCGCGAAAATATGCACACACCAAATAGCCCACGGCTGCTCGATCCAGAAGAAAACGCTCCAGACCGACCATTGCTCGCCTTGCATCTGGCGAATGAAATCGACCGAGAGCCAACCATTTGGGCCAAGAAACGCTTGCAAGTCGAGCGACCAAACCAGATGCGTGTAAAACAGCATCCCTCCGGCCAGTAATCGTATTAGCGAAAAGGTTGCCGGATCGGTCGGGGTAAACCAAAACCGATTCCAAGCCTGCCAAGCATCCGCTACGTAGTCGCGAGTATCTTTGATCATTCCCATCACTGTGTCCCTCCTGGAATTGCGATGGGCATCTCGCCGGCAGCGTTGTTTGGGTTGCCGACTTGGCTTTCGACCGTGGCAAGTACGCGATAGGTTTTTGGGTCATCGAGTGCTGTCCCTGCCTTGACTTCTTCTGGCGAGAGCATCAGGTGAACCGTCCATTCCATTCGGCAATGACCGCCGTGAAGTCGGGCAAGGTGGTCTGCGTACTGCTGGCCTGAATCAGACCCCATCAGCTCAGTTTGCTCGGCCAACATCATGTGCCGATGATAGAGCAGCCTTGGCCACTGCTCTTTTAAGTCGGGAAACCGCCCCTTCACCACCGTGCCATCGGGTTTGGTGACTTGGAAATCTATGATATGTGTTCCAGCCGGATCGGGCGCGAAAAACTGATACCCGTGATTCAAGTAGGCTAAGTTTAAGTAGTGATTGAAAAATCGGCCCAACGCGCGCGGCACCACGGGCTGTTGCAGCGCTGGATGGTCTCGGGACACCGGTTGTGGGCGGCCATTGGCATCCACGGGCATCATAAAACCTGGCGGCAAGGCGGGGTTGGTCGATAAATTCCAGGGTGCGGCAAACACTGCGAGCAAGTGCAGCGCGATCAACAGACTTAGAAACCCTCGCAAGGCAGGATTCCAAGGCAATCCCGACGCGGGCCGCTTTGGCTTGGCAGGCCGAATTTTGTCGGGTTTCGACGGCTCACCCGACCCAGGCGGCTGATTTTCGTGTCTTTTTTTCGACATCGCAGTTCCTTACCGATTGCAGGCTTTGTCTACGCACTCGTCTCGTATGAGCCAATGTTACCTAGAACTGGTGTTGAAAAACAGCGGTTGTAAACGGTTGGGGATTTGTGGCTCCGGCGATGCGTAGCATCGGGGCTAACGGGCAATTTCAGATGGCGGCCACTTTCGGAAATTCTTGATCGTTGATTTTGCAGGAAACGGCTTAGAAATCCAAGGCTAGCAAAAGAAAAAACCCTCGCACCGGTTTGCACCGATGCGAGGGGAAAGGTCAAAATTCAAGTCTTTAGTTGGGTAGGGTTTAGTCTAGCTGAGCCACTTGCAAAACATCTTGCTGGCTGAAATCGAATGCTAGCTCATAAGACTCTCCGCCTTCGACCGTCAGCGTACGCTCTTGGACCAGTTTCTTGCCGTCTTGCTCAAGCTCAACACGAACGGTGTAGCCGCCCCATTGCTCGCCTGCGGCAAGTTGTTGAGTGATGAAGCTGCGCTGAGTTCCTGCCTGCTTTGTTTCGGCACCAGACAGAAATACCCGAGCCTCAGCCGGCACGGTTACGTTCAATGCTGTTTTCACAGGTTCTTTCGTCGCAGCAATTTGCTCTTGGCTGTCGTTGCCAAAGCTCATTTCTACCCGATCGCCGGATCTCATTTGAACCGCTTTTTGCTCGACAACCTTTTGGCCATCACGTTCAAATTCGACGCGCAATTTGTACGAATAGGTCCGGCCTTGCAGCAAGCCTTTGGAAACATAGCTGCGCGAGCTGCCGGTACTGTTTGTCAAAACGCCGTTGACGAACACCTTTGCACCAGCTGGTAACGTAACTTCGATTGCAGCGCTATCGTCTGCCGGAGCGTCAGCCGGTTCTGGCTCAGCAGGTGCTTCGGTGGGGGCTGCGGAGGATTCGACGGGAGTGCCGTAAGTAGCTCCTCCGTATGAACCGGAACAAGAGTAAGAGGCGACATAGCCTCCGTAGCTGCCCATACATCCGTAGGAAGCATACGAGGCGCTAGCACGAGCTGCTTGACGTGCGACGCGGCGAGCACGCATCCGAGCGAATAGTCCACCGCCGTAGCTGCCGTAGCTACCATAGCTAGCGTAGCTGCCCGACGAGCCGTAGCTGCCGTAGCTACCCATCGATCCATAGCTTACGTAAGTCCAAGCCATGGCATCGCTTTGTGCCATAGCTACTGAAACCACTGCCACCAGGGCCAGTTGACACAGCCTGTTTTTGCCAAGAATTTTTGTCATGATGTCTCCCTATTTTGACCTCTAACTACTTCTGCGCGCGGAAACAGCTTCCCACTCATAAGACACAGAATAACAGCCCACGACCGTAATTCAAGTAACTTACGTAATATTGCGCTATTTTGAGGATTGGGGTGGTTTCGACGCAAAGGTCTATCGGGTAACCACTTGCGGCTGGTGACTAGCAAAAGGGTGGTGCCTCAGCACATTGGATCGATGGCACCCAACACCAGGACGATTGCAAAGTCGACGATCAGTGATTGTGGGAGGCTGGTGATTGTGGGAGGCGTCTCCTGACGCCGAAAGTGCTTGTTTTGACTCACGATCGGCGTCAGAGACGCCTCCCACAGTGACTTTGCAATCGTCCTGCACCCAACACGGCTATCCGGCATTGAAGACCTACTCGTTTACTCCCTGGTGACGACCTCTAATCTTAGGTCGTCGATGTCTAGATGTCCTACGCCCCCCAGCAAGCCTACGCGTACGATCGCCTCTCGCGTCGCTAGCGGAACTCGGATTTTTTTTGACTCTAGCCGCCAGTCGAAAGTCCCTTTCCAGTTCGCCAATTGCTGGCTATCGATGACTGCCCGCCGTTTGTCGTAGAACGTGATAATCACGGCTGCCCGTTGGCGAGTTGTCGGGCCGGGTTGCAAATTTTTTCCGCGTACGCGAGCCGACAATTTCACAAAGCTAACTGCTCTGCCGTCGAGTGCCACTCCTTGCAAGGCCCGACTTGGTTGCCCCGGTTCGGAATTTTCGAAAGATAAAAACCCAGATGGTTCGCCATACCTCTCGGTTTCAGAAACTATTCTAGCGTTCCGCAGGTAGTGCCAACCGGTTGGTAAATCGGTATTGTCGATGCGGCTAGAAAAATTGCCGTTCACGATGCTTGGGGATTTTGGGTTGGGTAGAACTTGCCTCGCCTCTTCAGCCGCTCCTGTCATGGGCACAAATAGCGTGGCGCGCAAAGCCTCGCGATGCAGCTTGCCATCGCGTTTTGTGATACGAAACAAATTTTGTTGGTAACGCTCGCCAACGGGGATAATCATCGTTCCGCCCTCTTTGAGCTGTTCGACCAAACGTTCGGGGATGTCTTCAGGCGAACACGTAACCATGATTTTGTCGAACGGCGCTTCCTCGGGCCAACCTTGAAAACCATCGCCCACTCGTGCATGTACATTGTCGTATCGCAGACGTTTCAGAGTGCGCTGCGCGCGGCGGCCGAGTGGTTCGACAATTTCGATCGTGAATACTTCACTCACCAGCGGGCTGAGCACGGCGGCTTGGTAGCCGCTGCCGGTGCCGATCTCTAAAACACGATCGGTTGGTTTCGGGTCAAGTTCCTGTGTCATGTAGGCGACCACAAAGGGGGGCGAAATCGTTTGACGATCTCCGATGGGCAGCGCCGCATCAAGATATGCCTGTTGTCGAAAGCGGCCAAGCACAAATAGATGGCGTGGCGTTGTTCGCATCGATCGCAGTACGCCCGGGTGGTCGATCCCCGCAGCCTCGATTTCTAGGCGAACCATTTCGTCTCGCAACGCGGCGTAGTTGTCCGCAGCTTGTGCGCAGACTGGTGCCATGAGAGTGACAATCAGGATTCCTGAGATCAATCGGAAAATCGGCTGCATCATGAGGCTACTTTCCTGGTAGGAGGCGTTGCCTACAGAAAAAAGCAGGATGGGTGGATCAAACACGGTCTCTTGCTCTATTATGCGAGCCTAGCTGCGAGAGCATAGCTTAATTTCCTCTGACCGCCGAGCATTTATGCCACCGTCTGCGACACAAATCGAGTCGACTCGCCGCCAATTGCGCGAGGCAATGCCTATTGCCAGCCGCTGGGCTTATTTCGATCATGCGGCTGTGGCGCCCATTTCGGGGCCGGCAGCGGATGCCCTCCGCTTTTGGCTCGAAGAATCTTCTCAGCATGGCGAT
This sequence comes from Planctomycetota bacterium, assembly GCA_013152205.1. Classification (GTDB taxonomy): domain Bacteria; phylum Planctomycetota; class Planctomycetia; order Pirellulales; family Lacipirellulaceae; genus Bythopirellula. The sequence goes on along the minus strand of JAADGV010000063.1, from coordinate 30,771 downwards.
ACCCGTTGGCTTGATTGGGCCCAGAAACTTTCAGAAACTCGCGTCTCGGCCGCTGGTCTCCTAGGCGCGGAAATCGGCGAGATTGCCCTCGTCCCGAACACCACGGTTGGCATCAATTTGGTTGCCGAAGGGCTTGATTGGCAAGCTGGCGACAACGTGGTTACGCTCGACGACGAATTTCCGTCGAACATTTATCCTTGGTTGAACTTGGCCAGCCAGGGGGTCGAAACCCGTCGGGTCGCTACCACCGACGGGCGCGTGGACCTCGACCAACTTGCTGACGCTTGCGATGCGCGTACTCGGGTTGTCAGCGTTAGTTGGGTTGGCTACGCCAATGGCTGCCGTCGAGACTTGCAGGCAATCGGCGAGATCGCCCATCGGCACGATGCCTTGTTTTTTGTCGACGCCATTCAAGCCTTGGGCGTTTTTCCGTTGAACGTAGCCGAGGTCGGCATCGATGGCCTTGCTGCGGATGGACACAAATGGTTGTTGGGGCCTGAAGGAGCTGGGATTGCTTATCTCAGCCAAGCGAGTTTGGCCAGGCTTCGACCGACGGGGGTAGGTTGGCAAAGTGTTCAGCACGCGCACGATTTTAGTCGCATTGAGTTGAAACTAAAAACGACCGCCGATCGTTATGAAGGAGGCTCGCACAACATGCCTGGCTTTTTAGCACTCGGTGCAAGCATCGATTTGCTCGTGAGTTTAGGAGTCGAAAACGTCGCTGCCGCGATACTTGACTTCACGGATACTGCTTGTGAGCAACTTGCAAATCTTGGAGCTACGATCTGCTCGCCTCGAACGGGTGACCAGCGATCGGGGATTGTTTCTTTCACTTTGCCCGACCGAGACCCCGACGTGGTTCGCAAGCACTGTCTGCAACAAGGAGTTGCGTTGAACTGTCGAGCGGGGCGGTTAAGAATCAGCGCCCATGCGTACAACGATCAGCAAGATTTAGCCAAACTTATTACGGCACTGGAAACCGCCCCCTTGTAATTACAGCATTGTCATACGTGGCCTTAGCCGCGATGATGGTGCTAGAGCGACCTATGAAAACCCGACGTGGCAAAGCCGCAACCAAATAAGCAAAAATTTCTCGCAAAGGCGCTAAGACGCAAAGAAAAGGATCATAATCACAAGCAAGCTCCCTCAATTGGAACTTTTGAAGTTTGGTAACAATTTCGTCATTTGGAACAAACAAACGAAAAGTCTCACGCAGAGACGCTGAGACAGCAGAGTTTTTTGAGACCCAATTTCCTCTGCGTCTCTGCGTGCAACTTTATATTTCAGCGGCAGAACGACACACTTCACTTGGATGAAATGTTATAAAAAGTTGAGTATTACCAGGAATTTTTTTGCTTTGCGTCTTAGCGCCTTTGCGAGAGTTCAATTTGTAGGTCCGATCGTTCGGAATGTTTGTTCGTCGCATAGGCTTGAACCGTTAGTAACGCATATTATCACGCTTTGACGCTGTCTCGCGATTTTGGAAGATGATCTCATGCCACAACGTGCTGTCTATACTGGTTCGTTCGACCCTGTGACGCTTGGCCATCTCAATGTTATTGAGCGTAGTAGTCGTTTGGTCGATCAACTAATCGTTGGCGTTGGTCGGAATATCGATAAGGCGTCGATGTTTACCGCTGAAGAGCGTGTTGCTCTCATCGAACGCACGATCAGCCACCTCGACAATGTTGAGGTTCGGATGTTCACCGGCTTGGCGGTTCAATTTGTGCGTGAATCGGATGCGAGAGTTATTATCCGCGGGGTCCGCTCGTTGACCGACATGGAAGCTGAGTTCACGATGACCTTGGCGAATCGCAAATTAGACCCCGAGGTCGAAACCGTTTTCCTTATGGCTGACGATGAGTTTTCTCATGTTTCCAGCTCGTTGATCAAGCAGATCACTCCGCTGGCGGGCGACAAAGAGCTTGCCCGTTTTGTTCCTGCGGAAATCATTGACGATCTTCGGAAGAAGTTTAGTTGATGCTGCTACAGTGCAGGCTTGAACCACAACGACACGACGGGCACGACGACAAGAAGCGTGTTTCTTCGGGTAGCGTGTTTCTGTGGGAGGATGTCGTTGCCGACACCGCTAACGAATCGGCAACGTAAATTGGTAAGTTACACTAGCTACCTGCGGTGCCGATTTAGTTGTTCTAGGACAACGGTTGTTTCGTCCGACCAGTCGACGTCCCCTGGCTTGTACTCGAATAATTGGTTGTCCATCGCTACGGCGAATTGCACTTCGAAGATTTCGTAACGTAGTAAGGGCTCGGTTGTTGGGCGTAGGCCCGTTACCGTGCTTGCCAAAAAAGCATCTGCAAACCGACGGTGCTCGATCATATACGGGAAAAAGTTATTCTGCCCCACCAGCACCAGCACATGATGAGGCAGCTGCGCTGGCCACTTCGGGGTGTTGCCTTTTTCGGTCTCAGCCATAAAGTCGGGCCACAACTCTTTCAATTCTTCCTCGCTCCAATGTCCCACCAAAGCCAGCATCGGCAAGCCGTTGTACTGGGTTGCCCGAGGCGGATCGAAATTGAATCGATGCTGCAAGTCGGCCAGCATCTGAGAGATTCCTCCGCGTACGGCAGCAGTTGCTAGCATTTTTTCGTAGGCCCCCTGCCCTGGCCGCCCACTGTCCTGACTTCGTGTTAGTAGTCGAGATTGCAAACGGGCCACCTCCAGACGGCGAACTTTTCGTCCGCTCGGAAACCTTCGGTCAGTCCACAAGTACTCGCCATCAAACACCTGCTCGAAGCTAGCAGTTTTGCCCACCAATTGGGTCTGCATTTCGAATCGGGTGACACGCTGATCGCCGGTTCCCCGCTGCCAGTAGTAGCCCGAGCCGACGAGTGTATCGTTGTGTAGCCGAGCCTGGTGTCGTACTCGAGCCGTTAGACTGGCGCAACTCTCAAACATCTCCATCATGCGGACCAGCAGCTCATTGCCGCTCTCCGCTTCGCCTGCCGGAGCGTTCGAACCGGGGGCGGGCTGAGCCGCAACATTTGTTAGCGGCAGTAGCAGACATGCTGCCACAAATCCAATTCGAGGTGTTAAACGGCGCAATTTAGGATTCCTCTGCCGGTTTTGGCGATTTTACCAAAGATTCTGATTGTACGAGGCCGACCTTTACTCTGACAGGACTGTGCCCGGCCAGCGCTGGGTACGTTCGCGTCGCTTAGGCTTCGGACTTGGGCGTGTGCAGATTCTAGTAAGAGTTTGCCCATGCGGTCCACGGCAACTGTCACTCGATGCTCGCTGAGTAGGGAGTGCTAGCAGTTGGGGGTCTGGCGCCGCGATTATTTGAAATTGTGAGTTGGTGGTGTAGCTGGAGACGGACTTGGTTCCGTGGACCGCGTGGCGGTCCGGCTGTGCTACTGGCTTGTTGACGTCGAGAAAATGTCGCAGCAATCGCGGACATCGAGGGGAAAAACGTTATGAAACGTCAGTTACTCACCGTCGCAGTTTGTTCGGTAGCCTTGTTGGCCGCCGATAACTGTCGAGCCCAAGGGCGTCTTGCCTACAACTTGCCACCAGCACAACGGCTGATGGAACCCGGCCCAGGGGTCGGTGGTCCTGGACCTGGAGTGCTCAATCCGATGGGTGGAATCCCTGGCCGCGGAGTTGCTCCGGCGATGGCCACGGGTGGACCAGGCTACGGAGGGCCCGGTTGTCCTCCGACTGGCATGGGGCCAGCGCCTACTTCGCAGATTGCTTTCTTGGGTGCCGAAGGGTGCGAAGTTGCTTGGGATATCAGCGGTCAAGGGTTGTTTGACTCTGCTCCGTTGGTGATGCCCGGTCGACAAAACTTTGCGCAAGCCGCCATCTATCGGCTCAAGCTTACCAACTTGCCTGACCGTCCTGGTGTCGAGCTTTATCCCACTTTGGAGGTTGCTCCGGTAACCCCACGGACCGATGCCTACTTGGCTCATGCTCCGATTCCAATTCAATTCACCGACGAAGACCTCGATCAGGTGCTTAGCGGCAATTTTGTTACCAAGGTGATTTATCTACCAGATCCCGAATTCCAAGAGCTGGCCCTTGCTGGGGTCGAGACGTTGGTTAGCACTCGGCTCGACCCGGGTGTCGATCCGATTGCCGAGGCCGACCGTCGTGGTTCGATTATGGCCATCTTGCGAATCGGTAACCTCGACCTGCAACTCCCAGGCAACGGCTTGGCGATGCAGGGCGGCGTGACCCGAGCACAATTCAACGAGGGTAACCCGCAGTTGGGGCCTCTCGGAGACGAGCCTACTTATCAAGAGGGTGATTTCGAGCCCTCCGAAGAAGATGGTGCCAGGTTTCAGCCAACCAGCAACGAGGGCTATGGCTACGCGGGTTCGCCCCAGGGCATGCCCACTGCGGGTTTTGCACCACAAGCGATGCCACCGCACATGGTCTCGGGCATGAACGTACCTCAATGGGGGATGCCGAGTGTCGGTACACCTATTGGGTTGCCTGGCCCGCCGCACATTCCCTTGGGACACGGTGCCGGTTTGACCAGTCACACCATCCACAATCGTACTCGCGTCCGTATGCCGCCGCCTGTGCATAATGTTGATATCAAAGTGAAGCAACGACCGGGCATGAACTATCCGCGGCCAGTGAACCGCGTCAACATCGCCGAAACCAACCGAGCGGGTTTCCGAGCGTTTGGCGGAACCGTTCCACCAGCCGTTCCGACGGCAATGAAGAAGTTTACGTCTTGGCTCAAAAAGCCGGTTCAACACCGACGCTAATTGTCGGCTGAAAAAAACTCGCAGGAAACTACATGACAACGGTACGCAACTCTCTTAGCTCTGAAGCAATTCGGCAGCTAGTTGTTGGCAAAATGCTATGGGCAGCTCTGCTCGGACTTTGTGTTGGCACTTCGGTGTTGGCTCAAGACCGACCAGTACACCAGTTAAACGCTGGTGTGATGCCACCGGGAGCGATTGGCCGCCAGCGACTTATGAGAGGCGGGCCGTTGCATGGATTCTGTCAACCGGTTTCGATACGTGCTCCCCAGGGAACGCGTATCGCGCCGGCGGCAGGTTCCAGTTTTCTTGAAGGAAGGCCGAATCAGCTAGATGTCGGATTGGCTATCGGGCCGGTTTATCGATTTCGGGTCACCGAAATTCCTCAGCATCCTGGCCTTGAGGTCTTTCCGACCGTTGAAGTCGTCGATCGACTTTATCCGCCCGCGGGTCAAGAACTTCGATTTCCGATTCCGATCGAACTTACCCAAGAAGAGTTGCTCTCGGCTGCCGAAGGGCGGTTTATCACGCGGGTAATCTACTTGGAAGACCCGGCCCTGGCGCCGGCGATCGCTCGCGAAGAGGAACAACAACCTTGGGTCGAGACCCGACCGGGCGAAGATCCGCTTGTTGTGGCCGATCATCTGGGGCGACCGATGGCCATCTTACGAATGGGTGGGCGGTTACCAGACAACAACCAACCTGACGCGGCGTTCCTCTACGGCGCACCGCCAGCACAAATCTACGATCCGCCAGCCGCCAGAACAACCGCCGCCACGGTAACGCAAGCGATTCTTCGATCGGATCGCTAGGCTGTCAGAAACTTACGCTACTCGATGTGAAAAGAAAGAATAACCACAGAGACACAGAGAGCACGGAGAAGATGGCAATAAATATTCGTCTTCTGGTAGATATTTAAACTGAAAACAAGGATCCCGCGAAAAGTCCTGCTCTATTTGAGTGGTTTGCACGCACAGACTTTCCTGGTGTCTTCACTTTTAATTTAAGTAGATGAAGTTAGCCATATTTCTCTAAGAAACTCCGTGTCCTCTGTGTCTCCGTGGTGAAATTCCTTGTTAGTTTTAGTGTTGAATTATCTACTCGTTAGCGAAATCTGAGCAATGCCGAACTTACTTCAGCACGCTGAAACCGATCTGCCGACGCCAGCTTGCTCGGCCACTTTGCCACGAGGCGCTGCGCGTCCGCCGGCGTGGTTTCGCTACGGCGTGGTCGCCGCTGCTACGCTGATTCTCTGCTCGTGCCAAGCCGTTTTGCCCTCGCAGCAGAATGTTAAATTAGAAGAAAAGCAGAAAGTCGAAATTGAAAACGCGCTGAAAGCCTTTGCTCGACCAAGCGGTGCGATCCAAGCCTCTTTTGATGCTCAAATCGACAATGGACAAACGGCTAATGCTCAGGCCAAGAAAAATCTTGGCCAGCCGGTGGTGCCAGCCATTTATCAACAAGATAAGCACGCCCCACCGTCTGCCGTTCGGCAAGCGGAGTACCAAGCGGGTATCCGTCCTGCGGCTTGCCAACTGCCCGGCTGCGGCCCATGTTCCAGCGGCGGTTGCTCGAAGCCCGGCCCTGGTCCGCGCGATGAATATCTATGCGACGGGGGCGACTACGGCTTTGCTGCCAGTGTTCGCGAGGATTGGCAACTCGACGGTTTAGAGCAAGAGGATACTGTCGCCCATTACGACACGGTTGACGGCCAAACCTTTGTCACCCCTAGCAATCGTGTTTGCATTTATGCACCACGCTTTGGAGTTGTGCGCCGTGTGGTCGATCTACACGAGTACGCCCGCTTCGAGATGCCCGGTGGTGCTACCGATACGATGGTTTTGGCTAAGATCGACGAAAACGAAACGGTAACTACCACGCTCGCCAGACTCGAACCGACCATCCATCGCGCTGAAGCACCTCCAAGCCTCTTACGCGAACGTCAGCGAGCTGGCGAACTCGATCGCGATCTTCATGTGGCCGAATTCGATGGCTCGCTCGCGCCGTATGCCAACTTGCAAGTGATCCGCATCGGCACCATCAGCAACGAAGAAAAAGCACTGGTTGCTCAGTCGAGGCTGGCCGCCTTTACTTGGGCGGGCGATCAAGCCGTGCAAATCGCGATCGACAGTCGCTCGGCTCTAGCGACTGTCGGCCAACGCCAAGCCGGTGTGGTCTACCACCAAGAAGATCCCACCAAACCTAGCCTTCGGCTAATCAAACTCGCCTCGACGGGCGCAGCCAAGCCGGGCGACGAAATCGAGTTTACCCTACGATTCGACAACATCGGCAGCCAAGTGATGGGCAACGTCACGATTGTCGACAATCTCACCACCCGGCTGCGGTACGTGCCCGACAGCGCCAAGTCGAGCGTCGAAGCCGACTTCAGTGCCGAGCCTAATGCCAAGGGGTCGATCGTCCTGCGATGGGAAATCAAAGAGCCTATCGAAGCGGGCAAAGGCGGCATTTTGCAGTTCAAGTGCAAAGTGCTTTGAGAGAGGGGGAATAGGGGTACAATATACCTCAATGGGGTGCGAAAATCTGAAAACGTCGGCTTTGTCGTTGCGTTTCAAACAGGCTGGGAAATCAGTAAATCGCTCCACTCCAAAGGGAACTTGTGCATGTCTTTCTCAACTGGTCGAACCCTTTTTGTCGTTGCTGCAATAATAGTCACGGCGACATTTTCTCTTAGTACTCGTGAGTGCCGGAGCGAAGAACTCACGCCGATCAAGTACAACCACAGCGGACTCGAAGTCGACTTGGGCGTTGGCCTCTGGGCATGGCCAATGCCTATGGATTTTGATGGCGACGGGGATAACGACCTGGTTGTTATGTGCCCCGACAAGCCGATGAACGGCACGTACTTTTTTGAGAATGTCGAGGGCGATGTAAAAATGCCCGTGTTCCGCCCCGGGGTAAGAATCGGCGGCTCTGCTAAAAATGCGCAGGTCTCTTACGTCGACGGAAAACCGCGAGTGCTAACGCCGGGACGCGAGTATCACAAATTCCTAGAAAAGGGTTTTAAGACATCCAAAAATCTTCCGCTGCCCGAGCGGCTGGGAGTTCAAGAGAAGATGCGTGCGAATCAATGGAAGTATGTCGACTACGATGGCGACCACTTGGTCGACTTGATCGTCGGCTTGGGCATCTGGGCCGATTACGGCTGGGACGACGCCTTCGATTCCGCCGGGCATTGGACACGAGGGCCGCTGCATGGCCATGTTTACTGGGCACGCAATACGGGCACCGCAGATGCACCCAAGTATGCCGAGCCGGTTCTTCTCACCGCGGCAGGCAAGCCGATCGACGTGTTTGGCATGCCCTCGCCGAATTTTGCCGACTACGACGCCGATGGCGACCTCGACCTTATCTGTGGGGAATTCCTAGACGGTTTTACTTGGTTTGAAAATGTCGGCAGTCGCACCGAGCCGAAATATGCAGCGGGGCGGCGTTTGAGCTATGGCGACAAACCGATCTTGATGGATCTACAAATGTTCGTGCCAACCGCTTTCGATTGGGACAAAGATGGCGACGTCGATCTGATTGCCGGCGACGAAGATGGTCGAGTTGCGTTGATCGAACATACAGGCAAGGTTGTCGATCACATGCCACAATTCAAACCGCCGGTCTACTTCCAACAACAGGCTGAGTATGTGAAATGCGGTGCGTTGGTTTCGCCGTGCAGCTACGATTGGGATGGGGATGGCGATGCCGACCTCGTCTGTGGCAACACGGCTGGGTATATCGAATTGATCGAAAACCTGGGCGGCCAACCGGTGAAATGGGCCGCTCCCCGACGACTGCAAGCCGACGGCAAGACCATCCGCTTCCAGGCGGGCCCCAACGGATCGATTCAAGGGCCTGCCGAAGCCAAATGGGGCTACACAACGCTGACCGTGGGCGACTGGGATCACGACAGTTTACCCGACTTGGTAGTGAACTCGATCTGGGGCAAAGTCGTGTGGCTTCGCAACATCGGTACTCGCACTCACCCGAAACTTGCCGCGCAACAGCCAATCGAAGTGCAGTGGCCCGCCAAGGCGCCAAAACCTGCGTGGAACTGGTGGTCGCCGGAAGGAAAAAACTTGGTCACCCAATGGCGAACGACGCCGGTGGTGGTCGACTTCGATGGCGACGACCTCAACGATCTGGTAATGCTCGACCACGAGGGATACTTGGCATTCTTTCAGCGCACCCGTACTCCAGCAGGCGAGCTACAACTGCAACCGGGCAGCCGAATGTTTGTTGACGAATCAGGAAAGCCGTGGCAATTCAACGTCCGACAAGCAGGCAAAAGTGGCCGACGAAAGCTGGCGATAGTCGACTGGGATGGCGACGGTCGTTTAGACGTATTGGCCAATGGGGCTAACTGCGATTGGTATCGAAATATCCGCAACGAGGGCGAAAACGTCGTACTAAAAGCGATGGGCATGCTCGGCAAAAAGAAACTAGCAGGGCACACGACCAGCCCCACCACAGTCGACTGGAACAACGACGGCCTACCCGAACTATTGCTAGGCGCAGAAGATGGTCGGTTTTACTATCTGCCACGCTCGGGTAAATGATGCCGCAGGCATTAGTAGCCGTAGGGTGCGTGCAGCGAAGCGTAACGCACCATTTACCCCATGGTGGGTTTCGCTTCGCTACACCCACCCTACCTGCTAAGAACTCAGAAACGCGGTTCATTATGCGAAACGAATTAGTCAACAGTCTTCGGGATGATCACCAATTGAGTATCTACCGCATCAAAGGCTCAGTGTTTCAGATCGAGTCGTTTCGTGTAAACATCCGAACTACTGTTGGCGTGCCCGATCAAGAACGATGTTGGTTTGACGTTACGCCTCAACTGTACGAAAATGACGAGGTTGATTTTTTTATCTTTGTTTGTCGATGCTCCAGTTGGTACTACGTTATTCCGGCTGCCCGACTAGCAGATATGGTCAGTCACGCCAACCTATGCGGATCGAAACAGGTTCCAAATTTTAATTTACACCTGGATACGCACGAGTTCGTACCTTGTGGCAGCAGCGAGCGGTTTGACGTCGAAGATTGCTTTATGAATGTCACTGCACTCTCACCCAACTAGTGAGTAGGGTGCGTGCAGCGGAGCGTAACGCACCATGGCGGATCATTTTATGGTACGATACTTCGATGAGTCGCTATCGTCGCAACCGCATTGGGCAGGTGTTTTTCTTCACGGTCGTCACCGACCAGCGGCAGCCGATTCTCACCACCGACCTTGGACGACGCGCGTTGCGTGAGGCAATTTTCGAGATGCAACAAGAAATGGCATTTCGCATCGTCGCGGTGGTATTGTTACCAGACCACCTGCACACGATATGGGAACTGCCTCATGGCGATACGGACTACTCCACACGCTGGCAGCACATCAAGACCACGTTTACCAAAACATGGCGAAGGCATGGAGGCTCGACAACACTACGGTCGCCAAGTCGCCAAAAACGTGGCGAACAGGGCGTTTGGCAACGACGATTCTTCGAGCATACCTGTCGAGATGAACGTGACCTCAAGCGGTGCATTGATTATATTCATGTCAACCCGCTCAAGCATGACTTGGTAGAACGGGTATGCGATTGGCCTTGGTCGTCGTTCCACCGTTACGTTACAGAGGGTGAATACCCCGTCCAGTGGGGGAGTGCCGACAAGTGGTATGGAGATGAATTTAAGCAATTTGAATAACAAAAGATGCGTGCAGCGATAGCGTAACGCACCTTTTACCCCATGGTGGGTTTCGCTTCGCTGCACCCACCCTACCTGCTGTCGGTGTCACCCTCGAAATATTTTTCAATAGTTAGTTTGACAATAGTCATTTGTCATTGAGAGGAACGGAAACTGTTGGGCAGTCAGATGACAAATGACAACTAACTAATGACAAATGCCGCAGGCGTCATTGCATTACAGCTTCGACCGTGCCGATGCCGCCTCGGTAGTAGCTGAACTTGACGCTGGGGTGGTCGGCCATCAGCGACATCGGTACCGAGCTGTCTGGAATCTTCTTGCTAATCATCAACGCTGTTAGCCGAATGCCGAAAGGATTGTCGTGGTAGCCTGGGTGCCAAATGGATACGCAATCGGTCTTCCAAGTTTCGACAGGCCCAACCGTGGCGGCACGTAGCGGAACTAGCGGCACGTAGCCGCCGCCTGAGGTGCGTGCATTCTGGATGATTGTCATCGGGTGTAGGTCGGTAATCCGCGTCTTGAGTTGGCGGTATTCCTCAGGCGTTGGTGGTGCGTCTTTGTATTGCCCTTCGCGTTTGACAGGATCGTTAAACGCCCAATGCTTTACCTCGCCCTGGCCACCTTGCATTAGTTTGCACGAAACTTGGTCGTAGCTTTGCGAATAGGCCTCGATATCGGTGGGAAAGTGGATATTCTCCATCGGCATGAGAAGCTCGGGCCGAATGCGGTTGAAGCAAAGTTCCATATCGGCTTTGGCAAACGAAAGCGGATGGTCGAGCGACACAGGTTTTCCGTCCTCGATCCATTCGTCCATTCCCCAAAAATGGGCGTTGTGGAGTTTGATATCGAGATCGTTCACAATCTGAGCGACCAAGGGCAATTGGTCGGTGGGACCGATCGGGCCACAGATTCCGACCGGGTTGTCTGGCGTCGCCTGTTGCCAAACGCGGACGTACTCAAGCGCTTCGGCACAATAGAATTCGCGCAGGCTATCGTACATGGTCACTTCGAACCCATCGCGTGACAGGCCAAGCAAATCGTCAGCCGTCAGCTTGGCGGCATCTCGTAGGATCTCTTCATCTAGCGTTGTGTAATCCCACCAGCCGGGGGCAACTTTACTCAAGGGACGTGTCATATTTGGCTACTTGCCTCCGAGGATTTCTGAAAGGATATCGTTAGCGGGATAGGGATGGCCCAGGTGTTGTGTAAACGCTTCTGCATACGGCACGCCTAACTCTTCGCCCCGCATCGCGCTTTGGCGTTTCATCGATTCAACATATTCGTCCATTCCATGATGCGAACGCAACCACTCGCGTTGCGAAGCGTGGCGAACAAGCATTTCGGTCTTGCGCTGAATTTGGTCGGTAATATCGATCCGGCAAGTGGCGGCAACTTTTTCTCCCGAGTAGGGATTGATGGCCCCGATCGGATCGCAGTAGTAAAGCCAAGGCACAGCCGATCCTTCGACCAAAGGCAGCGCGGAAGCGTTGGGGATGGGATAGCCAAACGCCGCCCGGCGGGCCATGAGGTGAGTCTGCTCATGGTCGAGCATGTAATCCAGTCGCGGATGGGCAATAACGATCGAGGGGGCAACTTTCCGCAGTAGGTCGATTGCCTTCTTTCCAGACTCACGGTCGAACACTACGTTGACGTCACGTTCTTCGAGACAGTGGTAAGTCGCCCCGATCACCTCGGCTGCGGCAGCCCCTTCTTTTCGCCGAATCGCGGCAATTTCTTCTTGCGAAAGATCGACCGTCCCACAGTCGCCGGGCGATGCCGTGGCAATGTGGACTTCCCAGCCAGCGTCGGCCAACCGGCAGAGGACGCCTGCACAAAGAAATTCGGCATCGTCTGGATGTGCCAATAACGATAGGACAACTCGGCGCTTGGGTATTTCTTGTGACAAAGTGAACTCGGGGGGGTTCTAGTCGATTGATACGGGGTGTACATTCTACCGTGTCTGATTTTGCACGCAAGAATACCAGAAGGAAATACGTAATGGCAGCTGACCACGAGTATCGTTTTTCGTTTGGCCCTTGGAACATTGGCGAAGGTGCCGATCCGTTTGGCCCTGAGGTCCGTACCCCCTACACGTTTGCCAAAAAGCTCGATTGGTTCGAGTCGCTGGGCTTCGAGGGCGTTCAGTTTCACGACGACGATGTCGTAGAAAATCTCGAAGAACTAAGCCCCGAAAAGTGCCTGGAGAAGGCTCGGGAAGTACGTAAAGTGCTGGAAGATCGGTCGTTAGTGGCCGAGTTTGTCGCCCCACGGCTTTGGTTTCACCCACAGACGGTCGACGGGGGCTTTACGGCCAATAGTGCTGCCGATCGGCAATACGCCCTCGACCGGACGCTCCGCACAATCGACATCGCCCGCGAGGTCGGCACCAAGGCGGTCGTCATTTGGCTGGCTCGCGAAGGTACGTATATCCGCGAGGCGAAAGATGCCAAACTGGCGTATGAGCGCATCTTGGAAACCCTCAACAAGATGTTGGCCTACGACCCAGAAATCAGCATTTGGATCGAACCAAAACCGAACGAGCCGACCGATCAGGCTTACGTGCCGACGATTGGTCACGCCGTAGCGATGGCGTACCAGTCGGATGACCCTAGCCGTGTTGGCGGCCTCATCGAATCGGCCCATGCCCTTCTCGCGGGTCTCGATCCGGCGGATGAAATGGCGTTTGCGTTGGCTCACGACAAGTTGGGCAGTGTTCACTTGAACGACCAGAATGGTTTGAAGTACGACCAGGACAAATCGTTCGGTTCGGCCAATCTGCGTTCGGCTTTTAATCAAGTGCGAGTGCTTGATGAAAATGGCTATGGCAAGCGAGGCGAGTTTATCGGCCTTGATGTCAAAGTCATGCGTACCCAACGCCAAGAAGGTTCGGTGGATCACTTGGTTAATAGCAAGGCCACCTTCTTGCACTTGGTCGAGAAAGTCCGCACACTCGACAAAGACTTAGAACGTCAGTACATCGAAGCTCGCGACTACGAAGCACTCGATGCTTATATTCTGCGTCACCTGATGGGTATCTCCAGTTAACTCAAACTGAAAAAAAGGAGCCTGCGAACCACACATCGCAGCAAATCCGCAACCAAACAGGCAGGGATTTCTCGCAAAGGCGCTAAGTCGCAAAGGAAGACAGGAAAGAAATTGTCTCGCAGAGGCGCAGAGACTGCGGAGAAGATTAGAATGCCAAATCATACTCAACTTCAACTTTAGACTTTGAGGCTGTTTTCTCAGTGTCCTCCGTGGCGATTCTCTTTTCACTTTGAGTAGTTAACTACCACTATTTCTATTTCCGATTACCAGCAACTCACTACCTATGCAAACCAAATCGCTCGACACCAAGATTCAACGCATCTTGTCCGACTCTACGTGCCAAGATTTCATCCTTGCCGATGCCAAAGATGCGGACATGGCCTTTGGCATGGCTGCGCCGGGGACCGATCAGCAGCATCGTGACGAGCCGAATCGGTTTCGTACGGTGCAGGAATATCGTGCGATTATGCGGCAGAATGTAGAGCAAGGTTTGCTCGACATCATGCTGATGAGCGTAAGTTCGAGCGAAGTGCTGACGATCAACGAGCGACTGTTCGAGAACAGCCCCATCACGCCTGCGATTCGTGCCAACGATGCCACTGATATTTGGATGGCCGCAGGCGGAGTCTATCGAGACGCTCCGGCACTACCATTCCGGACGGCCACGTTAGACCATGCACTGCATGGAAAAGCCCCTGTCTCGGCAGATCAAAAGCCGTGTGGGGCCGACCTGGGGTTGTACTCGGTCACCTTTAACAACGACTTAGAGGCCGACACGCGGACACTCAACGCCTATCGTGATTTCCGCATTGAAGCCGAACAGCAAGGCTTCCGGCATTTCCTAGAAGTCTTTGCACCAAACTGCTTGCAGTCGCCGGTCGACGACTTGGGTCGATACACAAACGACAACATCGCCCGCACGCTTGCTGGAGTGGCAGAGAGCGGCCGTCCGCTGTTTCTGAAAATTACCTACCACGGTCCGGCGGCGATGGAGCAGTTAGTAAGCTACGACAGCTCGCTGGTGGTTGGTATTCTGGGCGGGGCTTCAGGCACAACCTTCGACGCTTTCCATCAGCTTTGGGAGGCGAAGAAGTATGGGGCGCGCGTGGCGTTGTACGGACGGATGATCAACAACAGCGAGCATCAATTGAGTTTCATCCAACATCTACGTTGGCTGGCCGATGGGGATATCGTCGATCCTGCTGAGGCCGTTCGCTCGTACCACGGTGCGTTGCAGGAACAGAAGATCGAGCCCTACCGCCCATTAGACCAAGACCTGAGTAGCGCGATCGCACCATGAGCACTGATGCCGCCAAGATTGTGGTCGCGGGGCATATCTGTCTCGACATCATTCCAGCCTTTCCGCACGAAGGTGGTACGGCAATCGAACCGGGGAGGCTCTATTTGATGGGGCCAGTGGTTTGCGCGACGGGCGGAGCGGTTTCTAACACAGGCTTGGCGTTGCATCAGCTTGGCATCCCGACCAAATTGCTGGGCAAAGTTGGCAACGACCTGTTTGGCGGCGAAGTGCTCAATGTGCTGCGGCGTTATGGGCCGAACTTGGCCGATGGGATGATTATCTCAGAGGGAGAAAACACCAGCTATACGGTTGTCATCAGTCCCCCTGGCATCGACCGATCGTTTTTGCATTGCCCCGGTGCTAACGATACTTTTTGCACAGAGGATATCGACTTCGGCTCCTTGTCTGGCGCCCGGCTATTCCATTTTGGTTATCCGCCCATCCTGCAACGATTCTACGAAGATGGAGGCGAGCAGATGGCCCGGCTCATGCAGCAAGTGCAAGGGATGGGGGTACTCACCTCAATCGACATGGCGATGCCCGACCCGAACTCGGCGGCTGGCCGCGTGGATTGGCAAAGCTGGCTGCAACGGGTGCTGCCCTCGGTGGATGTGTTTTTACCTAGCATCGATGAAATCCTTTTTATGCTTCGCCGTGAGCAGTTCGACCAACTGACCAGCGCTGGTAGCGAAATTACCTCGGCGGTCGATGGAGTCTTGCTCAACGAATTGGCCGATCAGTTATTAGGGATGGGAACTCAAACAGTAGTTTTTAAGCTTGGCGATCAAGGGGTTTTTCTGCGTACAGCAAAGCCGACTAGGCTGGCTGAATGTTGGCAGAATCGCGAGTTGACGGCCCCTTGTTTTGAGGTGGATGTGGTTGGCACGACCGGTGCCGGAGACTCGACCATTGCCGGTTTCTTAGCCGCCTTGGTCGAAGACGCCTCGCCCGAGGAGGCCCTTGTCGCAGCCGTGGGCGTGGGAGCTTGCAGCGTGGAGGCAGCCGACGCGACGAGCGGTATCCGGCCGATGTCGGAAGTAAAAGACCGAATCGCCGCGGGTTGGGCACGTCGTGGGATGTGAGATGTTTCTTTACTCAAAGTGAAAAGGAAATAACCACAGAGCCACGGAGGACACTGAGAAAATGGCCTCAAAGTCCAATTTGAAGTAGAGTATGATTCGGCGTTCCCACGATTCAAAATACTCCGTGCTACTAACGGTTCAAGTTTGCGCAGTAAGCAAAAATTTTGGGTGATCGGATCTGCAATTTAGACTCTCGCTAAGACGCAAAGAAATTGCAATGGTTATCAATTTGAGTTGGAACACTAATCCTCGCTAATCGGCGCTAATTTGATTAGCGAAGATCAGCGCCGATTAGTGTTCTTTCAATCAATTTTTGTGATCGACGCGATGTGGCGCATCTGGTTTATCCTGTTATCCTGTCGAACTATTACTCGCTTGGTTGTAGCTATGCCGCGCTGGGTTCTCCGTGGTGAAATTCCCCTCTTGTTTTGAGTTTGATTAATGTTGGGACCGATTATGCTACGCACTGTTATGCCACTTTTGCTTGGGATGTTTTTCCTCGTTGCTGCGAACGCTGAAGCGGCGGACAGGCCCAATATCGTGTTGGTGATGGCCGACGATCAGGGCTGGGGAGACGTGGCCTACAACGGGCACCCGATCTTGAAAACGCCGAACCTTGATGCGGCCGCCGCAGCCGGTTTGCGTTTCGACAGATTTTACGCCGCAGCACCGGTCTGTTCTCCCACAAGGGCTAGTGTCCTGACAGGGCGGCATCCCAACCGGATGGGTGTCCTGCAGTGGGGCCATCCGATCCGACCTCAGGAAGTCACGCTCGCCGAAGTGTTAAAGACGGCAGGCTATGCGACATCCCATTTTGGCAAGTGGCATTTGGGCTCGGTGCGTCGCAACAGTCCCGTCAACCCTGGGCGCAACGGCTTTGACGAGTGGCTCAGCGCCCCGAATTTTTTCGACAATGACGCGATTCTCAGCCGGCGCGGACAAGCCGTTCAAACCCAGGGAGAGAGTTCGATCGTTACGGCTGACGCAGCGCTCGAGTGGATCAAGGCCCAGTCGGGCGCCGACAAACCGCTCTTTTGCGTTGTTTGGTTCGGCTCGCCTCACAAGCCCCATCAGGCCGTTGAGCAAGACCGCAAGATTTATGCGGATCAGCCGAAAAAATTGCAGCATTTCTACGGCGAGATTACTGGCATGGACCGAGCTTTCGGAAAGCTACGCGACGGGCTTGGGGAACTTGGAATTCGTGACAACACGATCCTTTGGTACTGTAGCGACAATGGTGCGTTGCCACGAGTCGGCTCGACCGGCGGACACCGCGGGATCAAGGGAGATGTGTACGAAGGGGGGCTTTTGGTTCCTGCGATTCTCGAATGGCCGGCACGTCTCTCTAAGCCACGCATTACAGACACACGCTGCACCACCTGCGACATCTACCCGACGCTGCTGGAGATCGCCGGCGCTGCTGCTCCCAAACAACCTCCTCTCGATGGCATCAGCCTTGTGCCGTTGATTGATGGCGAGGCCAGCCCTCGTCGGCGCCCGATTGGTTTTTGGGACTACGACACCGGAGGCGTAGTGACGCCTTCTGAAAGTTGGATGAGCGATTTACTAAAAGCACAACAGGCGGGTGGCGATCTCGAACCTAACGAGTCAAGCAAAAACGCTGGCGTGCTTCCGAAGCCAGCGTATCCCCACGACACTTTTCCCGGCCACTCCGCCTGGATAGAAGGCGACTGGAAACTGCACCGCATTGCCAGTAAGAAAGGCGCGGTGAAGTGGGAACTCTATAATCTTGCCATGGATGCCAAAGAGCAAAACGATCTTGCGAATACACAAAGCCAACGCGTCGCATCGATGCGCAAAGAGCTGGAATCTTGGCTCAACTCGGTCGTCGATAGCCTCAATGGTGAAGACTAGGCCGAGTTTGTAGCTCAGCCAATCAACGGCACGGCGACGTGCCGTTGTTAAGTCACGCTATTCTCTCGGACGATTGTTGGGGTTCCTACCAAACCCAGGGCGACGCCAACCTTTGCTACGCTTTGGTTGGCTTTGCCCTGGGCTGACATATTTTCCCCTTTCAGGGCATATTATTCCTGGCCATGCCACTAAAATGCCTGAATAACTACTAATGCTGGGCAGGCTGTCTTAGCTACTGAGTTACTCACATGCTGCCCTTCGATCATTGTTGATGCTAGGCAGGAAATTGCATGATATAGGGAAGTACGTCAAGCGGGAATTACTTCTATCTGGGAAAGAAGATAAGCAAGACAGAAATATCATGGAGAAATTCAAGATCAAGAAGCTAAAATCAAAACTCCAAAGTAGCCTGCTAATGACATCGGCATTGCACACTCTTCAAGGTCCATTCCAGTTCTGGTGAGTCGATAGGGGCGGATGACTGCCTTCGGTGTTTACAACCGAGTCAGACTGGAGATGCCACCGCACACAGCATATTCGACGGAATTCTGCTAGACGCACTAGTCAAAAAGTAAATGCAATAGTGTGCACCGGATATGGCTGTTCGCTTCCGTGACCTGGTAGAATTCTGAAGTGTCTATTTTGCTAACACGGAGATCTCATGAATTCAACTAACGATTCCCTATTAATAGCATTGCCTAGCCAAGATGAAATATCGTCTGTTGTAGCTTATGTCCAAACGGTAAATGACCTGTCGGTTACGCCACTTTATCAAGAAGGACAAGTGCCACCGCAAATTGGCTTTAGAGTTTCAGCCGAAAGCAGTGTTGAAAGTATTGAGTTCCGCGTTCCCGATCCCTATGTCTTGAGAGCTGCACTCGTGCCATTTCGTAAGATCTGGATGACTTGCGAGCTATCCAACTATTTTAGAGTGCGAAATATCTTTGCAAGATACATGCCGACAGCGTGTCACTGCTACCTAGATTTCATGAAGCAGCAATATCAAGGTGCTTGCCAATCCAAGGAACATTACAAATTAGCAGCGCAAGGCTCTGACTTCACTGGGACCGATCTAGCTGCAAGTGATCTAATCGAACTTGCCTTGAATTGCCGGATGTTTCATTCTGGCAAGAATAGTACATCGGGACGATATTCAGCGAACGACTTTGCTCGCTTCAGTCAAGAGGTTGGACCAGGCAGATTTGAGTACATGTACACACTTTCAATTTACCATGTTGGATTGCAAGCAACCAACCTCATGGAAATGGCCGAATTTTTCCTGCACGAACTGGTACGCTTATCAAAAACCGCTGAGCTCGCCATCATGCCTGTAGAGGTCCCTGGCACTGAAGAATTCGAAGACAATACGCGTATTCTTCGATATTCACCAGGTTATTCACAAATCCCTTCAGCTCCGAGCGAAAAGCTTTCACACCTGCTACGAGAAAACCGATTTCAAATTGCAGCAAACTTTTTCAACTTCATTTCAAGCAATTTTGATGATCTAGCACCTGCTATCGTTGAAGCTGATAACATTGATGACTTATTGGGTACATTTGGAAAATGCAGGTCTCTGAAGCCGATTTTGGAGCGAGATACGGAGGCGACTTTGCTGCCACTTCAACCTGGTGTCATAGCCTTCGAGTCTAACGGCACTCAGATTTGGTGTAGCAACTTCAACAACATTGAGGAAAATCTCTTGGATCTAAAGCAACAATTACTTCTGCGATCAAATTGGGAACCGCAACGACGACCGCTGTGGAAGCTGGCTTTGCAAGGTTATGGAATTCCATTTCCATTGGTGCCACTAACTCAAACATGAGCTAGTCGAGAATTCGGCACAATGCGCTAGCCCAGGACTTTCGGACAGTCGCCCATCCGACACATGAACTGTTCGCGCTAGACCAAAATTTCTTTGATGACCCGAGATTCTAGGACCCCGGTCAAGCCCAAGTCGAGGCCTTGGAAGGGGACTTTGAAACGTTGGGGGTTGATTCCGAGAAGATGCAGCATGGTGGCGTGGAGGTCGCGGATGTGGACGACGTTTTCGACCGCGTTGTAGCCGAGTTCGTCGGTTTGGCCGAAGGAGGTGCCTCCTTTGATTCCGCCGCCAGCCATCCACATCGAAAAACCTTTGATGTGATGATCGCGGCCACCGTTGGTGCCTTTGCCCTGGAACATCGGCGTGCGGCCGAACTCGCCGCCCCAGATAATTAGCGTATCGTCTAACATGCCGCGTTGTTTGAGGTCGGTGAGCAGTGCCCAGGTAGGTTTGTCGGTGAGGTCGCAGCAGGTTTTCATGTGGCGGGCCAAATCGCCATGGTGGTCCCAGCCTCGATGATAGAGGTGGATGAAGCGTACTCCCCGTTCGGCCAAACGGCGAGCGAGCAAGCAGTTGGAACCGAAGGAACCGTCGCCCGGCTCGGCTCCGTACATGTCCAGGATTTCGCGAGGCTCGTCAGAAACATTCATCAGGTCGGGGACCGACGTTTGCATTTGAAACGCCATCTCGTAAGCGGCAATGCGGGTGTCGATCTCTGGATTGCGAACCGACTGGTTGCGATGTGCGTTGAGCCGGGTAATCGTCTCGACCAATTGTTTTTGCTGGGCACTGGAAACTCCGGCCGGATTGCGGACGTAGTGAACCGGCTCGCCACTGGAGTTGAACTCGACGCCCTGAAATCGGCTAGGGAGAAAACCGGCGGACCATTGCCGCGAGGCGATCGGCTGAGGGTTGCGTCCGCCGATACTGGTAAGCACGACAAAGCCAGGCAGGTCGCTTCCTTCGCTTCCTAAACCGTAGTTGATCCAGGATCCCATTGAGGGGCGACCGCTGAGGGCGGTGCCGGTGTTCATAAACGTGTGGGCCGGGTCGTGATTGATCTGTTCGGTAACCATCGAGCGGATGACGCAGATATCGTCGGCGATTTTTCCGTGCCAGGGCATAAAATCGCTAATCAATTGGCCGCTGTCGCCGTGCCTTCGGAACTTTGTCATCGGACCTTGGCACTTGAGTTCTTTGCCTTGTAGCTGCGCGATGGGTTGACCTTGAGTGAAAGAGTCGGGCATCGGCTGGCCGTCCATCTTTGCCAAGTCTTCTTTGTAGTCGAAGGTCTCAAGGTGCGACGGTCCGCCGGCCATGCAGAGAAAGATGACTCGCTTTGCTTTTGCCGGAAGGTGAGGCAAGCCGGGCAGGCCCTGATAATGCGAAGTCTCCAGCGCAGCGGAACTTGCCGAGGCGTCTGCTTGCCACATGGCTGATAGGGCCGCGGCGCCGAGGCCGACCCCGCTCGACTTGAGAAAGGTGCGACGATTTGCCAACGAGGCTAGAGATGGGGGATTAGTCATGATTCGAGCAACTTTTCAAAAATGCGTGATCGTATTTTCCAAGAAAACTGCTGAGAAGCCCAAGCTCGTGTGATTCGTTGTTGTGTGTGTTACGAACTTTCTTGTGCCCCGTTAGTGAGTTAGGTAAGGTTTAGGACGGCATTTGCCGGTATATTTTCTTGCGTTCACGCGCCTCAGCTAACTTGCGGTCTCACACGTCGAAGATTGCCTGCTCACGACCGGCCAACTTGTCGGCAGGCGTGCCGTAGCCAATCTCGCTTTGTAACCTTCGATTATTATAGTCGTCTACAAAGCGTTCGACCAGTCAGCGGCCTCCCACAGCGAGAGCGGTACGTTGGGACGAATGCAATCGTGCCAGCAAACTCCCTGCGTGAGCGGTATTCACAAGCAAACCTCTGTGAAAACAAGGGCTAAAAGGTCAATCCATTTAACCCTCCTACGCATCCCAGCTCAGCAGGTTCAATTTTTCAGTAAGCCTGGGCGTACGATCCGGACGCTTGAAAAATTGCGAGATCTATGCGATATTCCGTTTATCAACTTTTCCTTATCGCGTATGAACAACCGGTGGCGCAGTAATGCAGATTTGGCCTGCAATCGATCTCCTGGGTGGCAACTGTGTTCGTTTAGAGCAGGGCGACTATCAGAGAGAAACCATATTCTCCAACGATCCTGTCGCTATCGCAAAACAGTTTCAGGCGGAAGGTGCTGAGCATCTTCATCTTGTTGATCTTGATGGCGCCCGCGATGGCAAGCTGATCAATGCCGACATCGTTAGCGCGATCGTCGATGCCGTCGACATGCAGTGTGAACTCGGCGGCGGTATCCGCGACCAAGCCAGCATCGACGCGCTCTTGGCGACAGGTCTACACCGTTTGGTCCTGGGTACGTCGGCACTCAAGAATGCGGACTGGTTTCGCGAAATGTGCCTCGAATATCCGGGCAAGCTCGTTTTGGGGATCGACGCCCGCGATGGGCTGGTCGCCACCGATGGCTGGCTAGAAACAAGCAACACGCCTGCGACGGAACTGGCCGATCAATTTCGCGATGTCCCGCTCGCAGCAATCGTCTACACCGACATTGCCACCGATGGCATGTTAGCCGGCCCCAACGTCAGTGCCATGGCAGAGATGCAGCAGCATGTCGACGTGCCGGTCGTAGCATCGGGTGGAGTTACCACTTCCGATAATGTCCAACAGCTAGCAGCAGCCGGTCTGGCGGCTGCAATTGTAGGACGGGCCCTTTACGCGGGGACACTCACACTAACCGATGCGATAACCGCAGCAGGAAAGGCAAGTCACACCAAATCATTTTAAGAGCCTATCCCAAAACGTCGGGGCCAATACATCAAACAGGGCCTGAACAACCGAGTAGTTTTGGGACGTGCAGTACTAGTTAATCCCAGCGCGGCCTTTGGTCGCAAGTAAAAAAGGAAACCGCTAATCAACGCTAATACACGCTAATAAGTGAAACTCAAAATGATATGGGAATCACCACAGAGTCACGGAGGACACTGAGAAAACAGCTACCGCGTCCAATTTGAAGTAGGGTAGGATTCGGCGTTCTTTCAATTCGAAATACTCCGTGTCCCCCGTGACTCCGTGGTGAAATCCCGTTCTTGCTTTCAGTTTGAGGTGAAAGAAAGGCGAAAAATAGACATGAGATTAGCGATTATCAGCGTTGATTAGCGGTTTCTTTTTTCAAAAAAAGTGTGTCAAGAGAATAAGCTTTTACGGGTTTGTTTACAGGGAGTTGTTATGGCTAGGAAAGTAGCAGATATTCGTAACATCGCTGTTTGTGGGCACGGAAGTGCCGGGAAAACCAGCCTTGTCGATCAGTTTCTTGTTCAAAGTGGTGCCGTCAGCGCCAAGCCGGATGTCGATGCCGGCACCAGCATCTGCGACTTCGACGAAGAAGAGAAACATCACAAGCATTCGATCGAATCGACCGTCGTGAACTTCGATCATGCAGGCAAACATTTTAATGTGATCGACAACCCCGGCTATCCCGACCTTGTCGGCCAAATGATTGGCTCACTCAGCGCGGTCGAAACCGCAGTGATTGCCATCGACGCCCATGCTGGCATCAAGGTCAACACCCGTCGAGCTTGGAACGAAGCAGCGAAAGCCGGTTGTGGCCGAATTTTGCTTATCACAAAACTTGATACCGACAACATCGATTTCCCCGGGTTGATCAGTTCGATCAAAGAGGTCTTTGGCAACAGTTGTGCTTTGCTGAATGTACCACTGGGGCTTGGCGATTCGCTGAGCGGGGTCGCCAGCACGCTGGAAGTCCCCGATAAAATTGAAGCTGCGGCAATTGACCCGCAAGAGATTCACGAGGCGTTGGTCGAATCGATTATCGAGGTCGACGAGTCCGTCATGGAACGCTACTTCGAAGGAGAAATGCCCACGACCGATGAGCTTAACTCGCTGATGGTCAAAGCCATTGCGGCTGGCACTCTGACACCAATCGTTTGCGTTTCGACGAAGAATAACATCGGCGTCGCCGAGCTGATGGATACCCTGGCCATTGCCGCGCTTCCGCCGACCGAACTAACGCGCACCGCCAATAAAGATGGCGATACCGTGACGCTCAAGCCAGACCCTAGCGCACCGTTGGCTGCACAAGTCTTCAAAACTCGTATCGACCCCTTTGTACAACGCCTGAGCTTCATCCGAATTTATTCAGGGACTCTGCAAAAAGATTCAACGATCGAATCGCCTAGTGCCCGCAAGGGTATCAAGCTAGGGCCACTGCTCGCGGTCCAAGCGAACGAAACCAAGCCGCTCGATGAGGCGGGGCCTGGCGAAATCGTTGCCGTGGCTAAGTGTGAAGACCTGCACACCGGCACGTCGCTTGGCGAAGTCGAATTGCCACCGATCGTTTATCCCACCCCGATGGTCGGCTTAGCAGTGGCTCCCAAAAGCCGCGGCGACGAAGCCAAACTATCGGGCGCTTTGCACAAAATTACCGAGGAGGATCCCACCGTTCACCTGGACCACGATTCAGAGACGAAAGAAATGGTGCTCACAGGCATGAGCGAGCTTCATCTCATGCTGATTCAAGAACGGCTTAAACGGCGTGACAATGTCGAAGTCGACACGAAAGAACCCAAAATTCCCTACCGCGAAACGATTCAAGCCGATGCCGAAGGGAGCTACCGTCATAAGAAACAGTCGGGTGGCTCGGGTCAGTTTGCCGAAGTGCATATCCGCATGTTTTCGTTCCCCGAGGGGACAGAGCCTGAGGAGTATGCCATCAAAGCTCGTTTCCCTCATCTCAAACAGACACATTACCACGAAAAGAATCACTTCCTTTGGGTCGATACGGTTGTGGGAGGCGCGATCCCCGGCAACTTTATGCCCGCGATCGAAAAAGGCTTTCTAGATCGACTCGGCCAAGGGGTTGTCGCCGGATTTCCCGTACAAAATGTCTGTGTTGAAGTTCACTTCGGCAAAGATCATCCCGTCGATAGTAACGAGACCGCTTTCAAGATGGCTGCCAGCAAGGCTTTTTCTAAAGTCTTCAAAGAGGCCCGGCCCTCGTTGTTAGAGCCGGTTGTGAACATGCACATCACCATCCCTGCCGACAACGTGGGAGACGTCTCGAGCGACCTTTCTGGCCGACGTGGCCAAATGGTTGGCATGGAGACTGTTGGTGGCGGTTTAACCACCATCGAAGCCAAAGCCCCTCTGGCCGAAGTCTCGACTTACGCCCGCACGCTCTCGTCGATGACCGGTGGCCAAGGCAGCTATACCATGGAATTTTCGCACTATGAAGTCGTGCCAGGCAACGTACAGCAAGAGATTATCGCCAGCGCAAAACACAAAGACGAAGACGAATAACCCGTCGTCGCACAGATAGTACACCCCCATAGCCCGGCCATCCTGGCCGGAATACCGAAACACCCACAACGCAACCAAATAGGTAGGAATTTCTCGCAGAGACGCAGAGACGGCAGAGCTACAGCATTCCAGTTTTCTCCGCTGTCTCTGCGCCTCTGCGAGATAATCTCTTTTCTTGTTTTCTTGTTTTCTTTGCGTCTTAGCGTCTTAGCGCCTTTGCGAGAGTCCTACCTTATAGCCGTGCAAACGGTTGATCTCATAACCCGCCGAGCGATGTTCCTATGAAAGCCGTTGCCCGTTTTGCAGTCGTCGCAGCAATTTGTGCTTTCAGCCAAGTTGGCTATTGCGCTGACAAATCGCAACCGCCGAATATCATTGTCATCCTCTGCGACAATCTCGGCTACGGCGACCTTGGTTGCTACGGTTCGACCGTTCATCGCACGCCTCGCATCGACCAAATGGCACGCGAAGGCATTTTGCTGACGAGCTTCTACTCTACCAGTGGTGTCTGCACTCCGTCGCGGGCCAGCCTTATGACAGGCTGTTATCCTCGCCGTGTCGGGCTCCATCTTACCGACCCCGATGGCGTTGTCCTCCGGCCGGTCTCGCCCAACGGTCTGCATCCGGATGAAATCACCATTGCCGAAGTCCTCAAGCAGCAACACTACGCGACCGCCTGCATCGGCAAATGGCACCTGGGCGACCAACCGCCGTTTCTTCCTACTCATCAAGGGTTCGACGAATACTTTGGCATCCCCTACAGCGACGACATGACCGCCCGCCCTGGTAAAAATTGGCCGCCGCTTCCGTTGATGGTCGACGATCAAGTGGTCGAAGCACCGGTCGATCGAAACACGTTAACCAAACGCTACACCCAACGTGCGATCGACTTCATCACCAGAAACCAACAGCAGCCCTTCTTTCTCTATCTGCCCCACGCCATGCCGGGCAGCACTTCCGCGCCCTACGCCAGCAAACGGTTCCAGGGGCAATCGGCCAACGGTCCGTATGGCGACTCGGTCGAAGAAATCGATTGGTCGACGGGCGAGATACTCGCTGCACTCAAACGCCTTGGTCTCGATCAACAGACGCTCGTCGTTTGGACGTCCGACAATGGTGCCCCCAGACGCAATCCGCCTCAGGGCAGCAATGCTCCTCTGGGCGGCTGGGGATACACCACGATGGAAGGCGGCATGAGGGTTCCCTGCATCGTTCGCTGGCCCGGCAAAATCGCAGCCGACAAAAAATCGGATGCGATCACCACCACGATGGACCTGCTGCCGACATTCGCCCGTCTGGCAAACATTACCTTGCTAGCCACACGAGAAATCGACGGCTACGATATCTGGCCAATCCTCACCGCAACCCCCGACGCGCAGACACCCTACCAAGCCCTCTACTACTACCATCGCGATCAGCTTCATGCCGTGCGCTCTGGCAAATGGAAGCTCCATCTGGCATTGCCCACAAAGCAAGTCGATTTGCAAGGAAAAACCCGTACCAGCGAAACGCGACTTTACGATCTAGACACCGACATCGGCGAAACGACGAATGTTGCGGACAGTCATCCTAAAGTCGTCCAGCGTCTTACCCAACTAGCAGAGCAAGGACGTCACACGCTCGGTGATGGCAACCAACAAGGCACTGGGCAACGCCGCGTCGGTCGAGTGAAAAATCCTCAGCCGCTAGAATTGCCTTAGTGCAGTTCTTTCAATGGTGTAGCCACAGAGTTCCCAGCGTTGCAAAGCCGCAACCAAGCAGGTGAAATTTGACAGGATAACAGGATAAACCAGATGAGAGACATCCGGTCGGTCAAAAAATTGATTAAAAGAACGCTAATCGGCGCTAATCTTCACTAATCAGATTAGCGCTGATTAGTGAAGATTAGCGTTCCAACTCAAATTGATAACCGTTGCACTTCCTTTGCGAGAGTCCTATTTTACAGGCCCAATTATCTAAGTTTTTTGTTCGTTACGTAAATTTGAATCGTTAGTAACACAGAGATAAGGTTACTCGCTTCAGTATTTTCTCTAAGACCTCGGTGTGCTCTGTGGCTATGTTTTTTTGAAATGTTCTAGCACAGCGCCGGCTGAAAACAAAAGCAAACACCCTTCCAGCACGTTAGCTTTCTTCGCTTTGTTTCGAGAGTGTCCATACGGTTAAGCCCTCTAGTTTCTCCCAGTCGGTGCCGACAGTCCGAGCACGGAGGTGGCCCAAGCCATAGGCGGCTGTTACAAACGTCAGATTGACGATCGCTACGATCCAATACTTGTGAACCGGCAGCGAAAACGACTCAGGTAGCCAGCCCATCTGGTTCAGCCCCAGATAGATATTCATCGCCACCGCCAGTAGCATCGCGATGGTTGCTGACTTGCCATCCACTCGCACGGTAAAGAAACCCACCATAAACAGCCCGACCATACAGCCGCCAAAGATCGAAGAAAGAATCCACGTTAGATCGTTCATCGTGCTACTATCTACCTCGCTCATGATATTCATGATTAGCAACGCCCCAAGAATCATGAATACGCCACAGAATAACGCGATGCCATGTGCCACACGCAAATAGAATCGGTCCTCGCGCCCAGGTGCAAGATACGGCTTGACCAAATCAATCACCGCTACGGTCGACATCGAATTTATGCTTGAATCCAAAGAAGACATCGCAGCGGCTAAGACCCCCGCAATGACAATCCCGGCTATCCCGGCTGGAATTTCTCGTAGAATAAAGAACGGAAAGACCTCGTCGGCCTTCAAACTGTCGTTAAACAACTGCGGAAACTGATTGTAAAAAGCAAAGACGCTCGTGCCCACGAGGAAGAACAGTATCCAAGTCGGCAAGGCAAGAATCGAAAATAGCGCAGTCGCCTTGCGCGCCTCCTTGAGCGACTTCGCCGCCACATAGCGTTGCACGATCGTCTGATCGCCTGCGTAGTTCAACAACCACTCGAAGATCCCCAAAAACAATATCGCCCAGACGGCATCGTCCGACATAATCCAGTTGAAGAAATTCTGCGTAGCCGCGTCGGCCTGCACGGTTGCGCCTTCCACAGGCTCAGGCAGCGGCGGCGGTACGAACTCGCCCATGTTGAATTTATCGTGCTCGTTGCCAACTTCGATAATCTGCCCAAATCCTCCCGGCAACTGAAAGGAGATATAGACAATGCAAACCAATCCGCCAAGCAGCAGCACAATCGCTTGAATTGCATCGGTCCAGATAACAGCATCGATACCGCCCAGGATGGTATAAAACGCGATGAAAATCCCGGTGCAGACAATCACCCAGTGCAACGGTGCCCCGGTAAGTACATTGATTGGCAACGCGACTAAAAACAAAATGCGAGCCAGCCGCCACAGTTGCAAGGTCAAAAAACTAGCCACACCATACAGTCGAACCACCGTCCCAAATCGAGCATGTAGATACTCGAACGCCGAGGTCAGCTTCGCCCGACGGAAGAAGGGGATGAACAAGATGATGGCAATAATCGCAATCACCGGGAGCGACATGTTCGCCATCAGACGCTTCCAGTCCCCCAGAAACGCGTCGCCCGGAAATGCCAAGAACGTAACCGAACTGATAGCCGTACTAAGCATCGACAGCCCAAGTACCCATCCCGGGAACGAGCGGCTACCAACAAAGTACTCCTCGGTATTCTTATTTTTGCGAGAAAAATAGATGCCAATGCCGGCCATCCCACCGAGATAAATCACAATCGCTAGAATATCGAGCAACCGAACTTCTACTTGAACATCGACAACTGCAAGCATCAGGCATCCTTTTTCGCACGAATTCTTCCGAAGAGTAAACGGTTGGCCCGCATTGTGTCATATTTTGAATATCGACTGGCTCATTTTTTTCGCAGAATACGTGAAAATTGGCAAACCATCGCGCCTGCAAGTAGAAGTAGAACCCTTGCGTTAGGTTCAGGAACCGCTGCCGCGATGGCTGGCACGCCAGTTCCCCATTGACGCTGCCATATCAAGAAATCCGCCCCGTCCGAATCGCCATCGCCGTCTGCGTCCGCATTGTTATTCATGCCAAATGCGGGTTCCCACTCGGCCAAGTCATCGGCGTCGACATCTCCATCGGCGTCAAAGTCAGCAGACGTCGGGCTAAACAAAAATAGCCCACTGTCACCATTGGTAAATATTGCTTGAAACGCCAATTGCCCCGCATTGTTCCAGCCACTCGCCTGGCTATCGCCAGCGCCCGGGCCACCCAAAAAATCCAGTGTGGCAACCGTGCGTCCCTCAAGTACATCCCCTTCTTGTGCAATCAACTGCGAGTTGCCGAAAGGATCGATCGCCCAAAGGCCACTGTCGTTGCTACTGCCGATCCCGCCAATCCCAGTTTCCAGTGTTGCGGCCAGCGCAATCTGCCCCTGTGAATTTAGCGAGTAGGTTGTTAGATCTAAAAAGTTCGCCCCAGGCAGTCCAGGAACACCCCCACTTCCGGTTCGTACCACCAGACTTCCTGCACCGTCCAACAACCATAGGCCTGAATCGCTAGTTGCGGTTACGCCGCCAGGCCCAATTTCTAAGTTTGCCCTTACCAACACTTGGCCGGCATCGTTCAGCAGCGGAGTATCGAAACTATCAAAGTTAGCTCCTGCCACATTGGGAACACCTCCTGTAGCACTTCGCGCAAGCAGTGTACCAACACCGCTGGTATAAAGCCAAATACCCGTATCGCTAACGACATTGAGTGTTGCCCTCATCGCAATTTGGCCCAGCGAATTTTGCGTTAGCGTATCCAACGTGGTGTAGTTCTCGCCAACGGCTCCCGGCACTCCCCCCACACCTGTGCGAGCAATAAGCGTTCCACTCGCCCCCGTGTATTGCCAAATACCGACCCTATTCGCCATGGTAATACTGACATCGAGTTTCAAACTTCCGACAAAAGACGTCTGCCCGTTGGTATTAGCCGAGGGCGGGCCGAACACGTCAAATTCAGCCGAGAGTACTCCTGGCACACTCGAAGTTTCTTCGCGCGCGATCAACGTATCAGTACCACCACTATCGTAGCTCCATAGTCCTCGATCATTGGTGAGAGTAACGCCTGCCACACCAAGGGCTAATGTACCGTTGTGTACCCAAAGTCCGTTTCTCGCGACCTGCAATGTCAACGGAATAAAGCTAAAGTCACCACCGCCAACTCCCGGAGTGTTTCCTGCTCCCGTACGGGCAGCCAGTTCGCCGACTCCGCCTGAGTAACGCCATGCTCCCTGGTTACTATCAGAAGTTACTCCGCCAGGGCCGGTCTCTAGCGATGCCCGAACGACGATGTTGCCAGTCGCATCGATCGCTAAATCTGAGAACGCTTGAAAATTGGCTCCTAGAACATCAGGCACATTGCCATTTCCCTCGCGTGCAACCAACGTCGCACTTGTGCCGTCAAACAACCAGATGCCGTCGTCGTCGGTGCTGGCAACTCCCCCAAACCCGTTTTCAAGGGTTGCTTGAAAGACAAGGTTTCCCACCCCATTAACAGGTCCAGCTACGACCGAAGAAAATATGCCGCCAAGTATCCCAGGGGCATCCGTGCCCGTGATGGCGATTGTTGATATACCGGCCATCGCCAAAGTGCCTGGCAAGACGAAAGCCAATAATAGTCCACAAACAACAAGGCGAAAATGTACGATCATGACGTTCCTAAATTCGGATGAGGGGGTACTTTCCGCTAGAGTGAGTCCAATGACGAAGCCGACAGTCTATCGGCAAAGTGCAAATCACACACTATCGCTATCGGTAAATTGCAAATCACACAAAAATGGGAGTAACGACTCCGGGCAATTGCAAAGTCACAGATGCCGTAGTAGCCGCGAGCGGAAGCCGCGGTC
>JAADGV010000106.1 GCA_013152205.1 Planctomycetota bacterium | reverse complement strand
ACTTTCAGAATCTCATTTCAACCTTGCTGACACATGCGTCGTTGTGCTCGTCGTGTCGTCGTGGTTCAATGAACTTAGCGCTGTAGTACTAGGGCCTCGGTTAGTAGCTTCCAAGTCGCCAGTTGAACCAAGGCCATCGGCCCGAGTAACAGGGGAGCGTACCAATGGCTGTTCTCTTTCTTAACAAGCGTTGCTACGCCAGCAAAAAGCAGCACCGCCACCATCGAAAAGATCCCCTGCCAACCAAAAAATGCGCCGAGCAAGGCGAAGCCAACGGTTAAGTTGCGACCGTCCAACGGTTGCTGACGTAGGAGAGCAAGGAGTCGGGCACCTGCCATACCCAGCCCCCAACCTATCAAGGCCCCAACCACCCCTGAAAAACTAATTGGCGCGTCCTCAAAAATCAGTGAGGCTGCGGGGTGGAGATACGGAAACCACGCTGCTAATCCGATTCCTGTTGCCAAGCCAAAACCGATCAGCTTGCTTGGCACCTTCTGTCGATCAAGGTCAACGAGCGCTACACACCCTAGCAAGCTAAGCAACAAACAGTGGTAAGCGTAAATGCCGATCAATGGCCAGTAGGGAACCCAGACGACATCCATCGCGCCGACAAATGGCGAAAGAGCCCCTCCGGGAAGATTCTGCCTGCCACGAAAAAGCTCGAAATACGCAAGGGCAAAAAAGGCTAAGCCCATGAAAAACTCAACCACGGCATATCGCAGAGAAATAGATTCGCCACAATCGCGGCAACGCCCACGCAGCCAGAGCCAGCCAAACACGGGCACATTGTCGCGAGCGCGAATCGCATGGCGACACTTCGGGCAATGCGAAGGCTTCCAAATAACGGACATGCCGAGGGGCATGCGATAGGCCACCACATTAAGAAAGCTGCCGATACAGGCACCAAGGCCCCCTAACCAGAGTGCGGTGATCAAGTCGATGGCGTGGTGGGCATTCACAGTCTAGCGTTAAGTTGGGTAGAGGAGTTTGTCGTAAGCGGTCTGGGCGGCTACAATCGTCGCTTCAGGTCATAAGATCGGTAACCGTACACAAGTTGGAAAGATCAGGAACCACGAATTGTACGAATAACACGAATTGAAAGCGAGAAGAGTCCAAGGGTTCGAAGAGGGGGATAGGAACCGTTGTTTCGTCCTTTTCAACCTGCTCCCTTCTCTCTCATTCGTGTGATTCGCCTGATTCGTGGTTCCTCCTACCTTTTGCTCTGTGAACGGTAACAAAGATTATTGGCCATCGTCGGCGATTCCACAATCGTATCCCAACGATTCTTAGAATTCTCGGTGGTTTACGCTCAGCAAATCCTTCCTCAGATCATATTCTCACGATGGCAAGCGAACCTCAGCACAGCGAGACCGAACCTGCCGTCGCGCAGCAAGATCGTAGCTTGCTTGCCAAGGGATTTGTTGGATTGCTAATTACCCAGTTCCTGGGGGCTGTTAACGACAACACTCTGCGTTGGCTCGTTATCGGCATAGGCAAGCAATTTGTCGAGCCCGAAAATGTGGGGCGAATTTTGGCGGCTGGCAGTGCCGCTTTTGTATTGCCCTACATCCTTCTCGCCGCCCCGGCAGGCTATCTGGCCGATCGTTTCAGTAAGCGAAATGTTATCGTCACGTGCAAAGTGGTCGAGGTTCTGATCATGGTTCTTGCCGTGGTGTCGATCATACTGGGCAACGTCTTCTTGATGCTCACGGTGGTGGCGTGCATGGGAGCCCAAAGCGCCCTGTTTGGTCCTTCCAAGTTGGGTAGCATCCCGGAGATGTTGCACGTATCAAAAATTTCGTCTGCCAACGGCGTTTTAGAATTGGTAACGGTCTTGGCAGTGGTGGTGGGCACGGTTCTAGGAAACTGGCTTACTACCGTCACCGGAGTAAAAGGCCAAGAACTTTGGTGGCTCTCGGCAACCGTGTTAATTTGCACCGCCGTTTTTGGCTTGCTTGCTAGTTTATTGATAAGGCGAATGCCCGAGGCCAACCCCCGACGACGATTCCCTTGGGATATCGCGAAACAGACTTGGCGGGATGCGAAAACGCTAGGGCGCGATCGGGCGATGCTACGGATCACCATGGGCATCATGTTCTTTTGGTCGCTAGCCATGTTGGCACAATTGAACATTGATCAGTTTGCTTTCCAAGGAGGTGCCACCCAACAAACTCAAGTCGCAGCACTCTTAGTTGCGTTGGTCGTAGGCGTTGGCTTGGGGAGCGTGCTGGCCGGTGTATGGTCTGGGGGCCATGTCGAGCTGGGCATTCTTCCGCTAGGCGCAGGCGGGCTTGCCATCAGTGCAATGATGCTGTTTGCTGTCGAGGGCGAACTCTATGACCCAGACCCAGGCAAACATTGGACCGTAAGTTATCTGGCCGCCGTGTTTTTCCTCTTTCTATTGGGTATTTCCGCAGGCTTATTCAACGTGCCGCTTGCCGCCTATATCCAACGTTTCAGCCCGGCAAAACATCGGGGGTCGATTCTAGCGGCTTGCAATTTTTTCACTTTTGCCGGCATGTTGGTTGCTTCAGGTTTCTATTGGTTGCTGTGCAGCCAATGGTTGCAGTTGAATGCCCGACAGATTTTTTTGCTGTGCGGAATCCTAACGATACCGGTGTTTTTCTATATCATTGTCGTCATCCCACAAGCAACCATCCGGTTTCTGTCTTGGCTGGTTACCCATACGGCTTACAAAATACGAGTGCATCAGCGCCACCATCTGCCGGAATCGGGCGGGGCGTTGCTCACGCCGAACCACGTTTCTTGGCTCGATGGCTTGCTGATGATTGCCATTTCGTCGCGACCGATTCGAATGGTCATCACCGGCGACTTGGTCAACAACTGGTGGACACGAAAAATAGCGGAAATCATGGGGGCGATCGTAATTCCTCGCAACGCTCCGAAAGCAACACGCTCGGCAATCGAAACGGCTCGCGAGGCCCTTAATAACGGAGAATTGGTCTGTATTTTCCCCGAAGGGGGTATTAGCGTCACGGGGCAACTCCAAGCTTTTCGGCCTAGAACGCTAGAAATTGTGCGTGGCACCTCGGCTCCGGTATTACCGGTCTACCTGGATGAGCTTTGGGGCAGTATCTTTACATTTCGCCGCGGGCGTTTTTTCTGGAAATGGCCCCGACTTTGGTCCCGCCATGTTTCCATTTGGTTTGGCGAAAAAATCGAACAGCCAGAAAACGTATACGCGGTACGGCAAGCAGTGCAAGACCTTGGCGCACAAGCAATATCAGGACGAAAGGAACGCATGATGGTACTCCCACGGTTGATGTTGCGTAAATGTCGCAAATCGCTGTTTAAGTTCAAAATGGCTGACTCTACCGGTATCGAACTAACTGGTGGAACGCTGTTGATGCGAACCCTTATCTTGCGGCGCTTGCTGCTTCGCGAAGTGCTGCACAAAGACGAACGCTATGTGGGAGTCTTGATCCCGCCCACGACAGGCGCCGTCGTTACCAATGCGGCGATCACACTAGCGGGACGCGTCGCAGTCAATCTGAACTACACCGTTTCGAACGATATCCTCAACGCCTGCATCCACAAGGCGGGGATTAAGCACGTGCTTACCACGCGCAAGGTCATGGAGAGGTTCGATTTCGACATGGATGCCGAGGTGATCTACTTGGATGATTACCGAGAGAAAATTACGCTCGTCGACAAATTGGCCGGCGCAGCAATGGCTTATGCGGTTCCGCTAGCAGTTCTCGACCGGATGCTTGGCGTTCACAAAATCACAGGCGACGATGAGCTCACGGTCATCTTCACCTCGGGCTCAACCGGCATCCCGAAAGGCGTGGTACTCACCAACCACAATATTGGAACCAACGTCGAGGCGATCGACCATGTGGTACGCTTACGAAGCGATGACACCATGCTGGGCGTCTTGCCGTTTTTCCACTCCTTCGGCTACACCGTCACCCTCTGGACGGCTCTTGGCCTTGATATGCGTTGCGTCTATCACACCAACCCACGCGAAGCCAAGCAGATCGGCAAACTGTCTGGCAAATGGGGCGTGTCGGTGATCTTGGCTACGCCTACCTTTTTGCGAATGTACATGCGACGCTGCGCCCCCGAAGAGTTTAACAAACTCGACATCGTGGTGACTGGCGCCGAAAAGTTACCCGTCGAACTATGCGACAAGTTTGAAAGTAAATTTGGCATCCGTCCCATCGAAGGATACGGAGCTACCGAACTCTCCCCCTTGGTCTCGGTCAACGTGCCGCCAAGCCGATCAGCCACAGGCGATGTCGGCTACATTGAAGGAACCGTTGGACGACCCATTCCCGGCGTGGTGGCCAAGACGATCAACCCCGACACGTTAGAAGACCTACCGATCGGCTCGCCCGGCATCTTGATGATCAAAGGGCCGAATGTAATGAAGGGCTACTTAAACGATCCCGAGAAAACAGCGGAAGTGTTGCAAGATGGCTGGTATTCGACCGGCGACATTGCTGAGATCGACAAGCAAGGTTTTATTAAAATTACGGGTAGGCTGAGTCGTTTCTCAAAAATCGGTGGCGAAATGGTGCCTCACATTAACGTCGAAGAAGCGATTCAAAACTTTATCCAAGGGGACGATGACGAAGAAGTCCGAGCGGTGGTCTCTGCGGTGCCGGATGAAAAAAAGGGGGAGAGGCTCATCGTACTGTACACCGATCTTCCAAAAACTCCTCAAGAGATCTGCGAGCACCTTAGCACTTTAGGAATGCCCAATCTCTGGATCCCTGCGGCGGATAATTACATTCAGGTGGAGTCCATCCCCTTGCTAGGGACAGGTAAGTTAGACCTAAAAGGTTTAGAAGATTTGGTAAAACAGCATTACGCTTCCTGAAATCGCAAAATTGGCCCACGTCGACACAACTAATATTTTTCAAGTTTTTCTGCGTGATTCGCAGGCTTTCTCAAGCCTGTATTTTCACGTTGAGTAAGGTACACTTCCCTGCAATCACAATTTGCCGTTGGCAGATAGAAATACATTACCGAGAAAAGGCGACGAATTGATGGACAAACAAGAAAAAGTAGAACGAAACCGCCAAGCAATCCGCAATTCGAGTAGCAATCTACTGGCGGAACTTGATATCGAGTTCCTGGGCCGTAGCGAGCAGCGTCCGGTTCGGATGCAGCTTGAGCTTTTGAAGGCAGAAACCATTCTTCGGGAAAACGATATTAGCTCGACCGTGGTTGTCTTTGGGGGCACTCAGGTCGTTCCGAAGGCCGAAGCCGAGTCGCGTCTGGCAATCGCCAAACGGCATCATAGTGCCACTCCAGACGACCCACGTATCACTCGCGTGATCGAGCGTGCTGAAAGCGTTTTGGCCAAGTCGCGTTTTTACGACGACGCCTTAGAGTTCGGGCGAATTGTTTCCTCTGTCTGCCAGACGAATGGGCGATGCGAATTTGTAATCGCCACCGGGGGCGGGCCCGGCATCATGGAAGCGGCCAACCGTGGCGCTTTTGAAGCAGGTGCCAAAAGCATTGGCTTCAATATCGAGTTGCCCCACGAGCAAGAGTCGAATCCCTACATCACTCCAGAACTCTGTTTTCAGTTCAGCTATTTCGCACTGCGGAAGTTTCATTTCATCCTACGAGCGGCGGCGCTGGTGGTCTTTCCCGGTGGCTATGGCACGTTGGACGAACTTTTTAACACCCTTACTTTGCGGCAAACGGGTCGGATGCAGGAGATTCCCATCATTCTGTTTGGCAAAGAGTACTGGACCAAGATCATCAATTTCCAGGCTCTTGCCGACGAAGGGGTTATCGCCGACGAGCATCTAGACCTTGTCTACTTCGCTGAAACGCCGCAAGATGCTTGGGGCATCATTTCAGAATTCCATCACCTAGAGAGTAGCTGATTTTTCTGTAGCGTCATTTCGTCAGTTTTATCCAAGATTTACGCAGTCGCAAACGCTACATGTATGTCCGACACGGATTAGAAAACTGATGGGGAATCCAGAAACACTCCGGGTCGCGCTTGTCACGGGTGGTGCATTTCGTGTTGGTCGCGCCATCGTCCGCATGTTAGCCGAGCACGGGTACGCCGTTGCGATTCACGCCAACCGATCGGTTGCCGAAGCCGAGGAATTTGCCGCTGAACTTGCTGAGCAAGGCGTGAGCACCCTCGTCGTCCAGGCGGAACTTCGCGACGAAACGGCGACTCGGCAAATGATCGATCAGGTGTTCGAGCACTTCGGTCGCCTCGACGTGTTGGTCAACAGCGCCGCGATCTATGCTCCGTTGCCCTTGGAAGAAGTTACAGCGAAGGAGGTGCGAGATTATTTCGAAGTCAACACACTCGGCACGTTTATTTGCTGCCAACATGCTGGCCTAAAAATGGCTGAACAGGCCAGCGGGGGAGTGATCGTAAACATCGGCGACTGGGCAGTTGCTCGACCGTATGCTAACTACGCGCACTATTTCCCCTCGAAGGGAGCCATCCCAACACTGACCCGAATGTTTGCCGTAGAGCTTAGCCAGCGAAATCCCCGCGTCCGCGTTAATGCCGTTTTGCCCGGCCCGGTGGTCTTTCCCCCGGAGATGCCGGAGGAGGAACGCGAGCAGATCATCGCCAGCACCCTGCTGAAACGGCCCGGAAAACCTGAGAATGTCGCGCAGACGGTCCTGTTTTTCGTTGAAAACGACTTTGTTACGGGGGTTTGCATTCCCGTGGATGGGGGGCGGACCCTTGGTAACTAGTCCCCGTAACGCGTACCCGGGCGGGGGGCTGTAAAGCCACTGTGGGAGGCGTCTCAGGACAACTGCAAAGTCGGTACGGTCGACCAAAGTTTAGGAAAAAGAATAACCACAGAGGACACGGAGGGCACAGAGAAAATCTATTTTTTAAGGCACTCTGTGCTACTCCGTGTCCTCTGTGGTTCAAATTATTGCGGTTTTTTTGTGAAATTGTGACGTTGCAGTTCTCCTGGGGAGGCGTCTCCGACGCCGAAAGTGCTTTATTTCGGCTCTCGTTCGGCGTCAGAGACGCCTCCCACAATGGCTGATTGCCAGCTTTGCAATCGTTCTGGCAGAAGAGGGTAGAGGAGGCGAAGTGGTTTTTTGCGCCGAATACGGAGCCTTCTGTTACCTATTTCACTTGCAACTGTCTCGGTAACTCCCATAATTACGTTTGTTCAGTCCGGTAACTCGCCGGCGCGACCGTAGCGCACGCATTCATACTGCCGCTACTACGGTGCCGGTCCTGCCCCCCATATAACGCCATTGCGCGTTCCTACCCTCCGACTTTCCCCAGGTGATCAGATTCATGTCGTATTCATCCAGGTTGCTTTCGGTTTCCACGACCGCCCTTTTGCTCGCGGCATGTTTTAGCGTTACCCTCCAAGCAGAAGAAGCGGGCGTCTTCCCGATTCCCGAAGACGCCAAAACCTACAAGCAACTCATGGAGTTTGTGCAAGAGGTCGGCTCCTTAGAGCCAGAAGGTGACGGCGAGCAAGACTTGCTTGCGCATCGTCGTAAAATGGCTCGCACGGTGCTTGCGGTTACCGAGCAAGCCAAGGCGATGGAAATTGCCGACGACGATGAAATGGAATGCCACTACTACCATCTGTTGGCGCTCAACATTCTTCAAGACCTTGATGAACCTCAGGCCAAAGAGAAGTTTGTCGAAGCCATTGATGCGGCTCGCGCACACAGCAATCCGGACGTAGCTGCGGTTGGCATCAAATTTCTTGTCGAGTCTGGTTTTCGCAAATGGCAGAATATGGACGAGCAAGGGAAAGCCAAATGGCTTGATTCCATTGCCGACTATGTTCAGGGTGTCAAGGTTAGTGACGAACACCAGCATTTGGTGATAACCATTGTCGGCTTTCTTAGTGAGGCTGGCGAAATTCAACTCGCTAAGCAATTACTCCAGGAGGTGTCGCCCGTATTCCGAAGTAGCCCAGACGAGCAAGTGCAGTCGATGGCTGCGATGCTCGAAGGCATCTCGCGTCGGCTTGATCTTCTCGGTAAAAAGATCGAACTCACGGGATCGTTACTTGATGGATCGGAACTCGATTGGGCCAGCTACCGGGGCAAGGTTGTGCTTGTCGATTTTTGGGCAACTTGGTGTGGCCCCTGCCGCGCCGAAGTTCCCAACATGCTGGACATGTACCGCGCCTACCACGACAAGGGATTCGAGGTACTTGGCATCAGCCTCGATTCCAAGGCGGAAGAGGCAGAGGCCTACATCGAACAGACCGAAATCCCCTGGCCCACCATGCTCAGCAAAGACGAGAGCCAACGCGGCTGGCAACACCCGATGGCCGTTCACTACGGAGTGACAGGCATCCCCCTGGCCATTCTGGTCGATCGTGAAGGAACAGTCGTCAGCATGAGTGCTCGGGGCGAGGAATTGGGGAACCAGCTACGCCGTATTTTGGGCGAGCCGGTCGCTCGTACCAAGACGGTTAAAGACGCTCTCGTTCAGCAGGTTTCTAATCCTGCCAGCCCGGAATAGGGCGTCTGATGGCTTTGGTGCTTCTATAGGGTTTGTCCGCGGGCTTACGCCCTGCGGCTCTGGCTTGGTGGCGTTACTCTTCTGGCGCCACCTGTGCGCGAGTCTCACACTTGCTAAAATATCTCGTTTAGCACTTATCGAACTGACTCAGCGGACCACAGGAAATACAAAATGCCCTCAGCCAATATCAATGTCTGCCTCATCGGTTACAAGTTCATGGGCAAGGCCCACAGCCAAGCGTGGCGAACCGTCAATCGGTTTTTCGACCTCGATGCCGAACCGGTGATGAAGGTGGTCTGTGGTCGCGATGCTGATGCTGTCGCCGAGTTTGCCAAGCGCTGGGGTTGGGAGCAATCTTCTGCCGATTGGAAGGCTGCGATTCGCCAAGACGATGTCGATCTGGTCGATATTTCCTCGCCCGGCAACACCCACGCCGAAATCGCCATCGCCGCTGCCGAAGCAGGCAAGCACGTCTTCTGCGAAAAACCGTTGACGTTTACTGTGGCTGATAGCAAGAAGATGCTCGCGGCCGTTCGCAAGGCGGGTGTCAAACACATGGTCAACTTCAACTACCGCTGCTGCCCTGCGGTCGCGCTTGCGAAGCAAATGATCGAGGCGGGCGAGATCGGCGAAATTCGCCACATGCGTTGCACCTACCTACAAGATTGGTTGGTCGATCCTGAATTTCCGATGAACTGGCGGATGCGAAAAGAAACCGCCGGCTCAGGCGCTCACGGCGACTTGGGTGCCCATTCGATCGATTTGGCCCGTTATCTTACCGGCGAAATTAGCGAAGTTGTCGGGCTCAAGAAAACATTTATCACCGAGCGGCCCGCCGAAGGCACTTCTCACGGCATCACTGCCACCGCAGGTGAAGGTACCGAGCAAGTTTCGGTCGACGATTGTTCGGTGTTCCTTGCCAAGTTTGCCAACGGCGCCCTTGGGACTTTCGAAGCAACCCGCTTGGCGCCTGGTCGAAAAAACCACAACCGATTTGAAATCAACGGCAGCAAAGGCACTTTGGCTTGGTGCTTCGAGCGGCTGAACGAATTGGAATACTATTCGACCGCCGACTCCGGTTCGCGACAAGGCTTCCGTACAATCTTTGCGACCGAAGACGATCACCCCTACGCCGGCGCCTGGTGGCCGCCTGGGCACATGATGGGTTACGACCACAGTTTCTCGAACGCCGCCAGCGACTTGGTGCAAAACATCGCCAACGACCGACCCTGCAGCCCAGACTTCCAAGACGGTGCCCAGTGTGTCGCCGTACTCGAAGCGGTCGATCAATCCGAAGCATCGGGTAGCTGGGCTGGTGTTGAAGTCATTCAGTAGTTCCAAGTTCGGCGTGCCGAGCAGTCCAGGCCGTAAGTCCTTTACGCCAAAGGCGTTTTACATCGTAGCCCAGGGTCGCCGCGAAGCGGCGCACCCTGGGTTCTAGGGCTCCGAAAACCTCAACCCTGAAAGGGTTGCACAATCGTCGTGGGATCAAAAATTCCTGAAAAACATAATGTTTCAACTTGTGGAACCCTTTCAGGGTTCGCTTATTCTCAAGCAACGATTACCCAGGGTGGCGCGGCTTCGCCGCTTACCCTGGGCTACGATGTGCAACCCCTTCGGGGTATACACCTTACGGCAAGTCTTCTGGTTAGGGCAAACTTGGAACTACTGTCATTGAATAAACGAAGAAAACATACGGCGAAGCGTAGCGGAACAACTTAACCTTGAATTGGTACTCTTCGAGTGCCCTCCTCTAATCGTGAGTCAATCCCCATGAGCACAATTAAAACAGGCATCATTGGCACTGGTTTTATCGGTCCTGCCCACATTGAGGCCCTGCGCCGACTTGGCACGGTCGAGGTAGTAGCCGTTGCCGAACGCGGCGACGAATTGGCTCAAGCCAAGGCCAAAGAGCTGAACATCCCCAAGGCCTATGGCGACTATCACCAGTTGTTGGCTGACCCCGAGGTTCAAGTCGTTCATAACTGCACGCCCAACCACCTTCACTTCGAGGTGAATAAAGATATTCTTGCCGCTGGTAAGCACATCATTTCCGAAAAACCTTTGGGGATGAATTCCGCAGAGTCGCGCGAGTTGGTGCAACTTGCCGAGAAGGCGGGCGTCGTTCATGCCATCAACTTCAATTATCGTTACATGCCGCTGATTCAACAGGCTCGCCTGATGTGTCAGGCCACCGACGATGTCGGTCGCGTGTTGGCCGTGCATGGCTCGTATTTGCAAGACTGGCTGCACCAAGAAACCGACTGGAACTGGCGGCTTGTGCCCGAGCTGAGCGGCGAATCGCGTGCCGTGGCAGACATTGGTTCACACTGGTGCGACCTTATCCAATTCATTACAGGCCTGAAAATTGTTCGTGTCATGGCCGACATGGTCACGATTCACCCGGTTCGCAAGCGTCCGAAAACCGAAGTGGCCACCTACACCGGCAAAGAGGTGGCCCCCTCAGATTTCGAGGACGTCGAGATTCACACCGAAGACTATGCTTCGGTATTGCTTGAATTCGACTCGGGTATGCACGGCGTGATGACCGTCAACCAATGTGCGGCGGGTCGCAAGAATCGGCTGTCGTTTGAAATCGATGGCGCCAATTGTGCTTTGGGTTGGAGCCAAGAAGAGCCCAATGAGCTTTGGATTGGCCGGCGCGATGGCCCCAACCAGACCCTTCTCAAAGACCCGAGTCTCTTATACGACGAGGCCAAGCAATACGCCCACTACCCCGGCGGGCACAACGAGGCCTATCCCGACGCTCCCAAAAATCTGTTCCGCAACGTCTACGGCTTTATCGCCGGCGATCGTCCTGGGGGCGACTTTGCAACCTTTGTCGATGGCCATAACGAAAACGCCATCTGCGACGCAGTTCTCAAGAGCGGTCGCGAAAAGCAGTGGGTTGATGTTGAGTATTGAGCGAGGAGTATCGAGTTGGCAAGCGATTCCAACAACTTGCGGTATCAAATCTCTCGGCTAGCGAAGGTTGCGCCGGTCGATTGCCCTTGTGGGCAGTCGCGGCGTGCATTTGTTGACGATCCTGATCAGACGGTCTCTACGCATCTGGTTGAGATTAGTACCGAGGCCAAGACGCATTACCACAAGAAGGCGACAGAGATTTACTATGTGCTTGAGGGCACGGGTGAAATTGAATTAGACGGCAACCGCCACGCAATCAATCCTGGCGATGCGATCCTCATCAAGCCTGGATGCCGTCATCGGGCCATCGGAAACCTTCGCATCCTCAACACGGTCATCCCGGCCTTCGACCCCGCTGACGAATGGTTTGATTAACGCACAAGCCTAGAGGTTGCAATCCCTAGGCTTGTGTGTGCCCATCAATTAAAAGCTGCTTTAGACGGCAACTTTTTGGCTCTCTAACATCTTAGCACTAATCAAACCATAAGCGGTTGCCCACGCCTCTTCCAGTTCGCTTCCCCAGATGTCGCCTGCATACTTGGCCAGCGATTTCAACAAGGTCTTTCCGACTGCCTCGTAATGGGCAGGCTCGGCACCGATTTCATGATGACGTGTCCCGAGTTGCTCTAGCGCCGGACCCAGCACATCAGGCTTGCGAAGATTTTTCACCACAAGAACCAACGACGCCAACAGCTTTTTTTGCTGCACGTGTTGATCCGCATTTGCAAACATCGGTTGTACTTCGGGATAGTCGTTGAATAGCCGCTCATAGAAACTGGCGACCAACGCTGCCCCCTTCGGTGCCACGGCCTCAAAGCTCTCTTCGATCAGACGAATTTGATTTTCGGTAAGTTCAGTGTTACTCATGTGTCTGTATTCCTACATTTGTTTGTGATTCCCCGCCTCACAAAATGTAGGTCACACTGTTGCCTGATGCGGAAATAGTGCCGGAATCGCCGCCGCAATAATCCGCACAGAACTTACATGCCGCTAGCAATTAGCGATTCAGAGGGGTCTTGCCACCAGGCGAGCAATCTTTCTGCCGGTTGTGCTCAGGGGCAGATCGGCCAGCGATTTCGTTGGCCACCATCGCACGGGTTTTGCTTTGGTCGATTGCACACGCCCCGACGCCCATCGGGCCTCGTAACAATCAAGCGTAATTCGATATCGGGTCACCCCATGTTTGATTGTCGTCATCAGCGCTGCTGGTTTGATTTCTATCCCGGTCTGTTGGCGAACTTTTGCGACCAATTCGTCATGCACAAACAGCGGTCCTTCGCTTTCTAATTCAAATCGAGGGAAGTCCCACAGCCCTGCCCAACGTTCGCCCTCGACGCACTGTCGCAACAATACTTGCCCCTTCTTTCGCACGACAACCGCCGCCTCGTTCACATCAGTGAACTTTATTTTTTTCGCAGCAATCGGAATTGTATTTTGCAATCCCGCTTCGTTAGCAAGGCAGATGGTTGCTGCGGGACACTCCTCGCAGTTTGGCTCGTTAGGCTTACAGACCAGCGATCCTAGTTCCATCAGCGCCTGATTAAACTGCGCGATCTCTTTGCGAGGCAACACTTCCTCGGCTGTCTGCCATAGCAGCTTCTGCCCCGCCGACTTGGTGGGATCGCCCCGATAAGCCAGCAGCCGAGAAAATAGCCGGATGGTGTTCGCTTCAAGAATTGGAGCCCGCTTGTCGAAAGCGATCGAGGCAATTGCCCCAGCCGTATAGCGTCCGATGCCAGGCAGGGTTTGTAGCGTCTTCAGGTCGCTGGGGAATCGCCCGCCATGAACTTCGACAATCTGCTGCGCAGCCGCGTGCAATTGCCTGGCCCGACGGTAATAGCCCAGCCCTTCCCACAGCCGCAGCACCTCTTGCTCGTCGGCAGCGGCCAACTTTTTTATGGTGGGGAATTCTTTCAAGAACCGCTGGAAATAGGCTTTGACCGTTTCCACCTGCGTCTGCTGCAACATCACTTCGCTAACCCAGACGCGA
Source organism: Planctomycetota bacterium (assembly GCA_013152205.1). Lineage (GTDB taxonomy): Bacteria > Planctomycetota > Planctomycetia > Pirellulales > Lacipirellulaceae > Bythopirellula. Next base: position 19,187 of record JAADGV010000106.1, on the reverse strand, counting down.
TAGGGGTTCTTCGATTTCCGCCAAGGCAGGTCGCGCCGGTGTTTTGCATACCAAGCCAGCAGCCGTTGCCGAAAACGCCGCTTCGCTTGGGCGTCGAAAGCCATCGGTGGAGAGCAATCCTTTGCCATAGCACTAAAAATCTCACGCAGAGACGCAAAGACGCAGAGAAAGAAAGTTTCGGTGCCTAACCAGCAAAGCTCTATTAATCGAAGATGATTTCAAGAGCATGAGGGTGACGTTCTGAATAACCATACAACCATCCCTCTGTCGACCAGGGCTTCTACTGCCCAGGATTGATATGCATCCTCTGCTGTCTCTGCGTCTCCGCGAGAAACATTTTGCTAGTTTTCTTTAAGTGCTGCCACCAGATCGACGAGCACTTGTTTGCCATCGCCGAATAGCATGAGGCAGTTGTCTGCAGCAAACAGCGGGTTTGGAATCCCTGCAAAGCCGGGGCTCAAGCTTCGTTTGATGACGACGACGGTTTGCGCATCGATCACATTGAGAATCGGCATCCCGGCAATCGGGCTCGTCGGGTCGGTGTCTGCCACTGGGTTCACCACGTCGTTTGCGCCAATAACAATGGCAACGTCGCACTGGGCAAAGGTCGGGTTGATGACGTCCATCTCTTTTAATTGATCGTAGGGAACATCGGCCTCGGCCAGCAAAACATTCATGTGCCCGGGCATACGTCCTGCTACGGGATGGATGCCGTACTCGACCGTCACGCCGTTTGCTTCCAGCAGGTTGGCCAACTCTCGCACCACATGCTGTGCCTGAGCGACTGCCAAGCCATAGCCGGGCACTATCACCACACGTTGCACGCCGTCGAGCAGCATGGCGACTTCGTCGGCAGACGTGCTCTTGATCTTGCCGGCATAAACTTCGTCGGCATCGGCGGTGGGGCCAGTGGCTTCCATCTTGCCGAATAGCACATTGGCGATCGAACGGTTCATCGCCTTGCACATGATGTTCGTCAAAATGAGTCCCGAAGCACCCACCAACGAACCGGCAATGATTAGCACGTTGTTGTTAATCACAAACCCTGCCGTCGCAGCGGCCAAGCCCGAATAGCTGTTGAGTAGCGCGATTACCACCGGCATATCAGCACCGCCAATCGGCGATACGAGAAAAGCACCCAGCACCAATGAGAGCACGACCAAGAAGAAAAACTCCCCGCCGGTGCCGTCGGTCATTTCGTAGGAAAGATAGACCGCGGCGATTACCAAAACGGCATTGATTAGCTTTTGCCCTGGAAAACTCCAAGGTTTTTTGAATTGGGGCAATTCCATCAACTTGCCGGCGGCAAGCAACGAGCCGGTGAACGTCACCGACCCAATCAGCCCGGTTAAGCCAGCCGCAAACCCGGCGACCCCGTCGCCCGAACCTTTTAACACCTCGGAAGCAGCGACCAGCACCGACGCGATGCCGCCAAAGCCGTTAAACAGCGCAACCAACTGGGGCATCTGAGTCATCTGGATGGTACGAGCCAGCCAGACGCCGCCCGCGCTGCCAACAACCAAGCCCAGTATTGCTATTGGCCAACTGACCACCTGCCCGCTGACGAGCACGACCATCACGGCCAGCAACATGCCAAAGGCACCCAACTGATTGCCACGCACGGCCGTCCGTGGGTGGGTCATACCTTTGATGCCAAGAATGAAAAATACGGCAGCGACCAAGTAGCCGAGGTTAGCTCGGGACGAATCGCTAGCCACCTCCACAATTTTCTCAGCCGCCTGTTCGAGAACGGCTCCCGCCTCGTTCGGCGAGATCGATGCTGTCCCATCTTGGGCCAGTAGCAAAATGTCCATCAAGTTGTCAAACACGTGGTTCAGCCCTTCTTCTTAAACATGCCTAACATGCGATGCGTAACCAAAAACCCGCCGACCACGTTCAAGGTGGCAAACACGATGGCTAAAAAGCCAAAGAGTCCGCCCCAGAAACCGCCGCCCGATAGCAAGGCCCCGACGAGCGTGATACCGCTAATCGCGTTCGAGCCACTCATCAGCGGCGTATGCAGTGTGGGTGGAACTTTGGTGATGATTTCGAAGCCGATAAACACGGCAAGCACAAAGATGGTTAGTGCAGTGATAAAGTCCATAGCTATGATTTCGCTTGTTTTTTATCTGGTCGAATGGAAACTGACGCAAGACTTACGAGTCGTTGGATGCTAGATGGTCGGCTGGCGGGGTGGTCTCTGGCTGCGTCAATGGGCCTAGGTCCAGCATGTCTCGCAGCCGTTGGTTCTGAACTTGGCCATCCTTTGCCGCCAAGGTGTCGCGAATGATTTCGTCGTTGAAATCGATGTCTAGTTTGCTTTCGCTGGTCATGTGTAGCAAAAACGTCACCAGATTTTTTGCGTACATCTGGCTCGCATGTTGCGGCACTTCGCTTGGCAAATTGGTTGGCCCCAAAATGGTGACGCCGTTATCAACTACGGTTTGATCTGCCTCGGTTAGTTCGCAATTGCCGCCTCGTTCGGCAGCCAGATCGACAACCACCGAGCCCGACCGCATTCGACGCACTGCCTCGGCTGTGACCAACAACGGCGAGGGCCGTCCGGGGATTGCAGCGGTGGAGATGCAAACGTCGCATTCCGCAATGATGTCGGCCAGTTGGGCTTGTTGCATCTTTACCTGTTCGTCGCTCAGTTGCTTGGCGTAGCCACCCTTGTCTTCGGAATCGCCCGTGTCGAGGTTCAATTCAACAAATTTTGCGCCCAAGCTTTCGATCTGTTCCTTGACCACCGGTCGCACATCGTAGGCCTGCACCACGGCTCCTAAGCGTCGAGCCGAGGCAATCGCTTGCAGCCCCGCTACGCCGGCACCAATGACCAGCACCTTTGCCGCAACCAGTGTGCCTGCCGCGGTCATCATCATCGGGAACAGCTTGGGCAAATGGTCGGCTGCTTGCACCACGGCTTTGTAGCCCGCGATCGTTGCCATCGAAGAGAGTACATCCATGCTCTGAGCACGAGTGATTCGCGGGATCATCTCCATGGCAAACAAGGTCGCCTGCTGGTCGGCCAGTTCGCGTACCGATTCAGGGCGTCCTAACGGGTCGCACATTCCGATCAGCACCAGACCAGGGCGGACAAGCTCAAGATCCTCGCGCCCCGCTTCTGGATTCGAGCCTAGACACCGTACTTGCAAGACAACATCAGCTTGTTCGAATGCGGTGCGGCGATCGCCAACGATTTCGGCCCCCGCCGATTCGTAATCGGCGTCGGAAAAGTTAGCCCCTTCGCCGGCACCTGCCTGGACAAGCACTTGCCAGCCGGCCTTGGTGAGGGGGGCGATCAGGGCGGGGACGAGCGAAACACGGCGCTCGCCGGGAAAGGTCTCTCGAACTACAGCGACTTTCATAGCAATCCTGGCAGGTCGGTCCGGGGTGTCTGGACGCTTGCGGCTGCCGAGGCGCGTCAGGTGGGCTCGGTCCGGCAATCACCGCGGCGATTCCACAGATTGTGGCAGATTTCCGCTTGGCTCGACAGTGGGCCGATGCCCTAAAAACGGCAAGTAATTGGGCGTTTCTGATAGCCGGAGGCACACTTGCCTTCGGCGTCGTGGACCGCGTGGCGGTCCGGCTGGGGGAATTGAAGTTACGGCAGATCGTAACTTTGTTGGGACACAACCACTTGCGGCATGTCGATGCCGAGGCTTACGAGCTCTTTTTCGCCTTGCATGGCGATTCGACCGACGACTCCGATTCGGCTACCAACGGCAACCGTCGGGCGGTCGACCAGCACAGGAAAGCCGTTCTGTGCCGCTTGTTGGCCGCCGGGCACCACCAAACACAACGTCCGATTGCCTGCTGGCCGGGTATTTTGGACGTAGCCTGTTAGGCAGATGCCCTGATTCGACCGAGCGTTATGCTCCCACCAGCGCGAAGCGATTTTCGACAAATCGCCCTGGGCCTCGGCGTTGGCAAACAATTCGCCAAACAGGGCTTTGGCATTTTCGACGCCTGCTTGGGCATCCGGGGCAAGCCCCAACTGATGAGTGAAATCAAAATGCTCGGCAAGTTGGCAAAGCATCATATAAGCCCGCCCCTTGCGGGCAGTCGCTGCTTTCGTACTAAAATCGCCCTCAATGAAGGCCGGCAATGCGTTTCTCGCTGCGGCCACCTGCCCGGCAAATTGCTCGGCTGAGATATTCGCCGCCACGGGCAATGCCGCAACCGGCTGTTCCGTCGTAGCTGGTTGCACTTGCTCATCGTGGTGAACCGGTTCAGCGGGGGCAGGCACGGTATCAGCAACCATTTCTGGTTCTGCAACCGCTTCGGGAATCGGATTTGTATCCGCCAATTGCTCCGGCTCGGCGACGGGTGTCTCGGGTTCTTCCGGTTCCGGTAGCGGGGGGCTGGGCGTGTCGTCCTCTGCTAGTGCTGTCGTTGGGGCTGGTGTTGAAGTCGCTGGAAGTATTGATTCAGGCAGATAGTTTGCCAGTCCGATCAGGTCGCCACTTGGGCCTAGTATCCAGAGCAGCGCATAAAGGCCTAGCAGCGTTCCCACGACACTGGTTCCAGCCATTAGCGTTGCTATCTTTATCCACGATCGTCGCGGGGCCCGTTGCCTTGAGTTGCTCTGCATACTGGCCGCAAGTTCAGCGTGAGCATCGGGAGCGGGTGAGTCTGACACTCTCGCCGTTATCTCTGGCGTGCCTAGGTCGGCTTCAAACAATTTTTCGAATGTGTCTGACGATTTTACATCCTTCGTAAAATCGTCGGGTTGTTCGGCTGCCAGTTCGGGGGCAATCGGCTCGTCGTCGAGTGGTGCTTCGGCTTGAAGCTCAAAGTCAATCGGTTCGATCTGACGGGGTTCTTGAGCGACAGTTTCCGTAGCCTCGCTAACCGCTTCAACGCCAGAACTCATCTCGGTGGTATCGCTTTCGAGGGCACGTTTCAAACGCGCTTCCCAACTTGGCAATGCGTCGAGAGCCGGTTCTTCGGCCGCAATTTCTGACGTTGCCGCAGTCTCTTTCAAGGCCTCTGCTGCGGCAGGCGGTTCAACCGCAGGAGATTTTGGTGTTTCAGCTTCTGCGCCCATGCCGATAATTCGTACGGCTGGCACAGCCAACTGTACGACGTTGGCCAGTAGAAAGGTTGCCTCGCAGAATGGGCACTCAGCATGGTCGACAGCAGTCGCAGTTTCTGGCACGGCCAATTGCTTGGCACATTGTGGGCAAGTGGCGATCGACGCCATAGCGATGTCCTTAGAGATTGGCGTAATTTTGTTTCGCTACTGAGTAAGCGTTCCTGTCTTGATAGTGTAGCATGTTGAGGGAGCGGATGTTTGATTGTTGATGTTTTTTGCAGGCGGGGCGATCGTGGACAAAATTGCGTTGATCGGTGCTTGCATTGCCGTGTGTGAATAGAGAGTTTTGGTAAGATATTCTGCCCTTATTCTGGGCTTGGTAGGCCAGAGGATTGCGAAGTCATGCTAGCCGCAGGCGGAAGCCGTGGTCGAGCCTGAGAAAAACCGCAACTTCCACCTACGGCTACAACGAAACCTGCAACTTTGCAATCCTCCTAGATCGGAGTTCAAGTTCAACGATGTCGATTCGTGCTGCTATTGACGGTGATGCTGCTGCCATCGCGCTGGTTCACATCACTTCTTGGCGCTCTGCATACCGTGGGATTATTCCCGACGAGTTGCTCGAGGGCTTGGACGAGGCACAGCGCACAGCACAATGGGTGGCCAACATTGCAGGCAACTCCATCCGCACGATAGTTGCGGACTCAGACGGTCGCATTGTGGGGTTCGCGTCTTTTGGCTCGACACGCGACGATGATGAATGCGATGACGATGATCCAACAAGAGTGGGAGAAATCCAAGCGATTTATGTCAATCCCAACGAATGGAGTAAGGGGATTGGTCAGAGCCTATGCGCATGTGCCATCGAAGAACTGTCTGCCCAATCGTACGAGCAGATCACCCTTTGGGTACTCAAAGACAATCGACGTGCATGTCGATTCTACGAGCTTGCAGGTTTCGACTTGGATGGTACAACAAAGGTTAAAAAGATCGGCGTGCCCCTTGAGCTGGCAAGGTATCGCATGCAATTGCAGTATGGGCGCTAGTCGACTTTGGCCCTGCCTTGGGTTTGTGGGTGAACGGGAATTGCGTGCGCCTTATGTCGAATGAGTAAGTTCGGCTGACAAACGACACTTCACTTCCTCAAAAGTCAAAGGTCGCACATGGAAGTAAAACAACGAGCACCTCGAAATCGCACACTGGTCCTCAATGATGCAGAAGTTTGCGATCTCCAGAGTCGACTCATCCGCTGCGAGGCGCCGGTCACGTTGGACGATGTCGTCGGCAAGACTATCCATCAAGACCTCTTTGACGCTCTTCCCTTTCTACCTGGATCGAGCGTCGACTTACTCATCGTTGATCCGCCTTACAATCTTGACAAAGAATTCAACGGAACGTCGTTTCAAAAAAAGTCTCCGCAGCAATACGAAGCGTGGATTGAATCGTGGTTCCACCCACTCCTCAGGTTGCTCCGTCCGAATGCGTCGATCTACGTTTGTTGTGACTGGAAATGCTCCGCCCAAATCCAAAGGATCCTTGACCGTTACACAAATGTTCGCAACCGAATCACATGGGAACGTGAAAAAGGACGTGGAGCGAAGGCAAACTGGAAAAATTGCTCCGAAGATATCTGGTTTGCGACGATGTCGAAGGACTACTGTTTCCATGTGGATTCGGTCAAGCTCAAGCGGAAAGTAATCGCTCCGTATATGCAAAATGGGAAACCAAAAGACTGGGACAAAACCGAGGGGGGCAATTTTCGACTCACCCATCCGTCGAATATGTGGACAGACATCTCGATTCCGTTTTGGTCGATGCCAGAAAACACCGATCACCCGACACAGAAACCCGAAAAACTGCTTGCGAAGCTTATACTTGCCAGTTCAAACGAAGGTGATGTCGTGTTCGACCCGTTTTTGGGCGTCGGCACAACGTCGGTGGTCTCCAAAAAACTGGGGCGGCGTTATTTCGGTGTAGAAATCGATAAGGCGTACTGTTGCTTGGCCGAAAAACGACTCGAACTCGCAGAATCCGACAGCTCAATTCAAGGGTATGCTGACGGCGTATTTTGGGAACGGAATTCATTACCGAACCAGCCTGCTGCAAAAAAAAGTCCGAGCAAGTCTGAGCAGAATTCACTCTTCTGATTGTAAAACGATGAAAAGCAAATTATTTTACGAAAACCACTACGAAGAAATTGCTGCTCGAATCAAGGTGTTTCTTAATGAGCAACAGGATTTTTTGTCGGGTAGTACGGTAAAAAGTACACGGGCGACTGGCGATGCTATTGAAGACATTCTTTCCGAGAGTTTTGAGTCCCTGTTAACGGATCGGTGGTGCAAGACATATTCATCTCAGTTTGCACGCCGGGCAATGGCTGACTTGGCCTTTAACGATCACAATGATTTCTATTACGTAATCGACGTAAAGACACATCGGCTTAGCACTAAATTCAACATGCCGAATCTGACGTCAGTCCAACGTCTCTCTCGATTCTACGAAGACGACTCAAACTACTTTGTAGTACTGATGGTCGCCTACGATGTCTCGGGACACAGCGCAAAAATTGAGGAGGTGACCTTTGTCCCGATCGAATTCCTCAGTTGGGACTGCCTGACCATTGGTGCCTTGGGTTGGGGGCAAATCCAGATCGCGAACTCAAACACGATAATACTTCAACCGGGGAATTCGCGACGTAGTTGGATGATCGAGCTTTGCGACACGCTCCTTGAATTCTACCCGAAGGAAATTGCGAAGATTGGTGGACGAATCGATCGATTCGAAAAAATCAAAGCCGAATGGGAAGCAAAACCAGGGTAGCCCAAATGGCGGCATCGCACCGAGCTTGTCTTGCCTACAGGTTGTAGAGTTCGCCGTATTTTTTTGTTAGGTGGTTCATCAATGGTTCGTGGGATAGGGGTGCGTTGGTGATGCGCTGCACTAGTTCTGCGGGGGTGTACCGTCGGCCGTGCTGGTGGATGTTTGTTCTTAGCCATTCGCGCAGCGGGCTGAATTGGCCTTTGGCGAAGCTGGCGTCTAGGTCGCCTAAATCTTTTTGGGCTTGTACAAAGAACTGGGCCGCGTAGAGATTGCCCAAGGCGTAGGTGGGGAAGTAGCCAAATAGTCCTGCGCTCCAGTGTACGTCTTGCAACACGCCGTCGGTATCGTTTGGGGGCGTGATGCCCAGGTAGTGTTTGTACTTTTCGTTCCAAGCGCCGGGTAAATCGGCAACTTGCAGGTCGTCTTCGATCAAGGCTTTTTCTAGCTCGAAGCGGATTAGAATATGCAGATTGTAGGTGACCTCGTCTGCTTCAACGCGGATGAGCGAGGGACGCACTTCGTTAATCGCTTGATGGAAAGTTGCTAAGTCGACATCACTCAGGGCTGTGGGAAATGCTTGCTGTGCTTGCGGGTAAAAATGTTGCCAAAACGACTGGCTCAGCCCAACTTGATTTTCCCACATCCGCGATTGCGATTCGTGGATGGCCGTCGAGACATATTCGCCAAGCGGTGTTCCGAATTGCTCATCCGGAAGCCCTTGCTCGTAGATGCCATGCCCCGCTTCGTGCAAGATGCTAAAAAAACCATCGTTGAACGACCGCTCGTCGTAGCGAGTTGTTAGCCGAATGTCACGTGGCCCGAGGGTCACACAGAATGGGTGATCGGTCACGTCCAGCCGCCCCGCCTCAAAGCTGAAACCGATTTCGGCTGCCGCTTGTTTGCCTAGCTGTTCTTGAGCGGCGGTGGGATATTCGCGGGCCAACACGGCAACCTCGGGGCGCGTCGAGCTGTCTGCGATTGCCTGCACCAGCGGCACCAGAGCGTCGCGAAGCGCCGAGAGTACCCGCGCTACGTTCTCTGCCGTTTCGCCCGGCTCGTACTGATCGAGCAGCGCATCGTAGGGCGTTGCTTCGTAGCCTAATGCTGCCGCCTCTTGGCGTTTCAGGCCGACCGTTTTTTCTAGCAAGGGCTGGAACTTTGCAAAATCGTTGGCTTGCCGTGCCTCAGCCCAAACCTGTTGCGCATGGCTGGCCGTTCGCGTGAGTTCTTCGACCAGCGTCTGCGGCAGTTTTACTTTCTTTTCGTAATCTCGCCGTAGCAAACGAACGATGGCGCCGGTGTCGCTATGGGGGTCGGCCGTCAAAGGGCTGTTTGCCAATTCTTCGAGCCAGTGGCCAATCTTCGGCTCGGTCTGTTTTTGATGAGTAAGGCCAGCCAAGTACGCTGCTTGGTCGGCCCGATAGGCTCCGCCCGTGCTGGGCATCTTGGTACGCTCGTCCCATTCCAACAGTTGCAGAATCGAATCGATCATGGCCGCCTCTTTGGCTTGATCGCATAGCCGTTGAAAGGTTTCTTCGTGGTTTGCCATTGTTGTTACACTCCGTTTTTTGTTGCAATGGTTGCTTGTTTTGGTTTCTGGCCAGGATGGCCGGGCTATGGGGGGAGACGGCGTGGGCGCCAACGCTAACATGGGTACTCGTCGAGAAAAGTGTTCTATTGCGGGGGAGGCTCCTCGTCCCAGAAGCGTTGCATTTGCATAAACAGAAACGACGCAGACCAGGCGATCAGGATTAAGCCGGTCAGAGTTTCTAACGCAGTCATCATTCGCAGCCATTTGGTGGGTACGATATCGCCAAAGCCGAGGGAGGTGTAAGCAACAAACGAAAAATACCAATAGACGCGGTAGAGTTCTCCCTCGGGTTCGTCTTCGTAGCCCTTCAAGCTGCCATAGTGCTCATGCCCGTCAAGAAATTCGTAGCCGATAGCAAAAATCGAAACCTCAAGCACATGGGCAAATAGGAGCCCAAGAATACTCACCGCCACCCAACGGCGTACGTGAACTTTGCGCCGCCGCAAAAAACCGCTCAACAGGAGTAGTGCGTTATAGTGAACGCCGACAGCAAGCAGTACGAGGACACTGGTGATCGAAATAACGGTGAACATGGCGAAGCCTTAAAACTGGGGGCGAGCGAGAACGCTCATCCTACGAGACTTTACGCACTTTGACAGCCCCGGGATTGCAATCCTCAGGGTTAGATTGTTGACAGGGCTTGTCGCTCCCGCTCGGCTTGGGATACTACCGGGTGTCTCTTTTGACTCAAAGCACGGAGAAACCTATATGCCGACTGAAACCCGAAGCGTTCAACCATTTTACTGGCTGCTCGGGAGTGCGGCTGTGGTTGTAGTGATCGCGGGGATCCGCGCTGCCCAATCGCTGGTGGTTCCTTTTTTGGTTGCCGCCTTCTTGGCGGTCATCTGTACGCCAGCACTCCAGTGGTTGCAGCGAAAACGTGTCCCCAGTTGGCTCGCCCTATTGATTGTCGTGCTGGCGGTCTCGATGGTGGTGCTGGTTGTGGTTGCAATTACCACCGGGTCGATTAACGAGTTTATTGCGAGAGCGCCGAAATACGAAGAGAACCTCAAAGAAAAACAAGGGGCGCTCACCGTTTGGCTGGAGGATCGCTCTGGACCGATCGTCAAAGAAATCAGCGAGAAGCTCGATTCAGCCGTGGTCGTCAAACATGTCGCCATCGTCTTAGGCGGCCTCACCAGTGCGTTTGGCAACGTGTTTCTTGTTCTGTTGACCGTGCTTTTCATGCTGTTGGAATCGTCGGGATTTCCCAACAAGCTGCTAGCGATGTCTGGCGGGGCCCCGAGCATGCTCGACCAAGCCGAAAAAGTCCGTGCGTCGATTGTCCAGTATATTTCGCTCAAGACGGCAATGAGCCTGCTTACCGGAGTCTTAGTAGGCATCTGGGTATGGCTGTTGGAAATCGATTTCCCCATCCTGTGGGGGATGATGGCATTTTTTCTCAACTACATTCCTAACGTCGGTTCGATTCTCGCTGCCGTACCGGCGGTGATCTTGGCGTTGGTCCAACACGATTACCCAACCGCACTGATTGCTGCGGGCGGCTATGCCATGATCAACATCGTGATTGGCAATGTGCTTGAGCCACGGGTGATGGGCAAAGGGCTTGGGCTCTCGACGCTCGTGGTGTTTGTTTCTTTGGTTTTCTGGGGCTGGGTGTTGGGGCCGGTTGGGATGTTGTTCTCGGTGCCATTGACGATGATCGTAAAAATCATCATGGATAGTTTCGAGGAAACCCGTTGGCTGGCGATCTTGGTGGGAGCAAACCCCGAAACACCCAGTGAACGTCGTTAGGGCGTTACGGTTGAATGTTCTGGCGAGATTTTTTCACCGGGAAGAAGCAACTTTCAACTCTTCGATAAGCTCGCGGGCGGTTTCCATCATAACCTGCTCCACCTCTTCGCTAAAGAAACCAACTTGGTCTGCCAAATCGGTTCCCCAGAGCCACGTTGTCACGCCGATGGTTTCGTGTCCCCCTTCTCGCACAATTTGGGCCGTAGGAACGTAGCCGAAAAGGTCGTTGTTGTAGCCCGATACCCATAGCGGATCGTTGGGGTATTCGCTCCGGAGATTCAACGCATATTCAGCAACGGTTTCGCTGGGAAAAGCGACGAGGGTTAAATCGTCTCCAAAGGCCCAAGCAGCAATGTGGGCGGGATATTTTGTCCGCAACGTGGTTCCCGATTGGAGAACTTTCCACAAGTGCTTGGCCATGAGCCCGACAACATCTTTTTCAGCAGCCATGGCTTCCACTTGCCCCGGTTGATAAGTCTTGAGGGGCAAGTCGGTCTTCCGAAGAGCAAATCGTAGCTCTCCATGAATCGGTTTCAGTTTGCTCGCAAGTGCGCGAGTCACCGCATCGGCTAGCTCCAAGCCGAGAATGCGCACGCCGGCGATGTCGGTGCGCGGCTCCGGATTGGCATCGGCGCCGCAGCCCGCTTTGAAGAGTGCGATGGCGCCCGGGTATCGTCGTTCTAATATCTCTTGCGCGTAACCAGCGTAGTCTCCTGTGATCACGTTGTGGTCGCCCGTTAAACCGGTGTTATGGCACGCACACCCGAACAAGAGAGCCCGAATTTCTCCGTTGGCAGCCGCGACTTTCAACACGGGAACCACCGAATCAGCCGGCCCATCCGGATTAGGCCCCATGCGGATAACTCCGTCTTTGGTTTTGATACGACGATTCATCACAAACGAAACTCGATCGGTTCCCCACGACAGATCGGCAGGCTGTAAATCATTCAGAGCGGCAAGCATCAGTTGGTAGATTTTCTCTTGCAGCCCTTTCGTGTAGTCGACAACTCGTTGCGATTCTTCTTCGTTAAATGCAAAATAGGCGACGTTCCCCTGCCGGTCTGGCTTTAGACTCATAAGAGGCCCGGTGTGATTATGCGAGGCATTCAACATAATCTGCGCTCGGGATAAGCCGGTTTTTTTCATGACCCGCTCGCAAACCGGTCCGAAAAAGACATCCTGAAAACCGACCAGGTCCGCTGTCACAATGATTCCACGATGGCCTTGCTGGTCCTGGAAAGCGAGAGCCTTGGCATAGATGTCAATATCGACGCCCGAAAAAGGATTTTTGCGACCGCCATATCCGACTAGCTGAACGGGAACTTCTGGAGTGATCACCGTTTTAGAAACGCCGACTTTCCAGTCCGCCGCCCGAGATGTGGCTACCGAAATAGCAGCGAACCAGATGTAAAAAAATGCTGGCAAGAAACGGGTCAAAAATAACTTCCTCATCTTAGATTCACCTCGGAGACACAGAGGGCACTGAGTAAAAGAGAAATTATTGCAACCGTTCATAGGCTGGTAAATAAAGGAAATAAGAAAAGGGATGTCTCGCTGAGACGACAGAGCTACGGCATCTCGGTTTTCTCCGTGCCCTCTGTGTCTCCGTGGTTCCTACTAATGGTAAAATATCAAAGTTGCTTTTGAGTCGCTCCTAAACTCCAGGTATCTCGACGGTCTTTGATGCAGCGTCTCACGTTTCGTCTCCTGCTTCGGTTCAAAAGCTAGATTGCCTCGGGTTTGGTGTCCAGAATTTCGCTAACCGAACGATCAATGCCCTGGCAAATGGCTTCTAGGTCTAGGTGGTCTTCGTGAAGGCCAAACGGCTCTTCGACGTAATGGGCGATGCCTTCGCCCGCCATGACGAAATAGGCGATGAGTGTCGTCAGCGGGACCGTCCAGGCCCCAAAATCGTCGACTAATCCCCAGGGCAAGACGAGCAAGTACAACGCGATACATTGCCACGTAAAGAATCGCCAAGAGACCGACATCAGCGTCGTCTTGATCCGTTCGCAACCGCCACAGACATCGAGCAAGACGCGGGCGTCGGAGTCGAGTACCCAGAGCTGTTGCTCGGACAGTTTTTCTTCAGCTTGCCATTGACTGAATTGGCGGTAAAGTTGCCGTGCGACGTGGCTGGGTAAATGCTTGGGCACGAAACTGTTGCCTTCAAATCCTGGCAAATTTCCAAGCTGGGGGGTGTCACGTAGGTGATCTTTCAGTCCCAGACAAAATGCGACAATGGTATCGCGCGCCGCCTGTCGGTCTTCTTCATCCGGTGCTACCAGTTCGCGAATTTTGATTGCAAGGTTTCGGCTTACATTCACCAGGGTGCCCCACAGCGTACGGGCTTCCCACCAACGTTCGTAAGCACGGTTCACTCGGAAAGCCAGCACCATTGCCATGGCAACCGAGAGAGCCGCATCGATGGCGGCGGGAATCTCTGGCACGTAGACAAACGGCGGCGAACCTTTGAGCAGCGATAGGCAACTGTAGCCACCTGCGAGTAGAGCCAACCCCAAAACCCGCACCATGGGCGTCGTTAAGCCAACTTGCCGGGACATTGGTGACTCTCCTTTGGGCCTTAGCTTTTAGCAAGCGATGCTTAGCTCTCGGTCGCCGCTGCAGGCTTGCTGAAATATTCGCCCAGTCCACGGAACACCACAAAGAAGGTTGGCACAAACAATAGCGAAAACATGGTTGCCGCAATCATCCCGCCTACGACCGAGTTGCCCACGGCCTGCCGACTTGCTGCTCCGGCACCGCTGGCAACCAACAAGGGCAAGAAGCCCAGTATGGAAGAGAAAGCGGTCATCAGAATCGCACGGAACCGCATCTGAGCCGCCTTGGCAGCCGCTTCGCGAATACTCAACCCTTTGCTCCGTTGTTCCGAAGCAAACTCGACGATAAGAATCGCGTTTTTACTGGCCAATGCAACAAGCAACACGATGCCGATTTGCGTGTACGTATTGTTATCCGCACCCCGTACGACCAACGCAATCACCACCCCCAGCACGGCCAAAGGCACCACCGAAATAACCGCGGCTGGGCTAGTCCAGCTTTCGTATTGGGCAGCTAACACTAAAAACACAAACACCACGGCCAACCCAAAAATCAACGCCTGACCGCCGCTCGAGGCTTTTTCTTGGTACGACATTCCCGTCCATTGATAACCCATCGTCGAGGGCAATTTCCGATCGGCCATCTCCTCCATGAGTTGCAGAGCTTGACCAGAACTATAGCCGGGGGCCGGCTCGCCATTGATCTGGGCACAGGGATAAAGCAAATAACGCTGAATCACTTGTGGGCCAAAAGTGTCTTGTACGTCAACAAAAGTACCAATCGGCACCATGTCGCCGTTGCGGTTACGGACATCCAGCGCGCGAATGTCTTCGGCATCAACCCGAAACTCATGGTCGGCTTGGATGCGCACCTGATACGTACGGCCCAGCTTGTTGAAGTCGTTCACGTAGGTCGACCCGAGATACGCTTGTAGCGTGTTAAACACGGAGCTTAGCGGCACATCAAGCGTCTTCACTTTGGTTCGGTTAATGTCGGCAAACAGTTGCGGCACATTGGCACGGATTGTGGTGCTCATCCCCATCAACTTAGCTTGTGCATTGCCGTCCGCGACCAACTCGTTGGCAACGGCTTGGAGTTCTTCGAGACCGACGCCCCCCAGGTCTTGCAGTTGCATCTGAAACCCTCCAGCCGACCCCAAGCCATCGATGGGCGGCGGGATAAACGCGACGACGATGCCTTCTTGGACTTTGGCAAATTCCTGCCGCAGGTGGGCAACGATACTTTCTTGCGAAAGTTCGGGCGTCTGTCGATCATCCCACGGATGGTAGATGATGGCCATCAAACCGAGGTTGCCACCATTAGTTGCACTAAGCAGCGAATAACCAGAGACCGAAATCCAGTCGGCTACACCGGGCGTTTCGGCAACAATCTTATCCAGCTTCTTTAACACTTCCTGAGTTCGCCCCGGCGAGGCAGCGTCGGGCAACTGGATGTTCGCAAAGCAGTATCCCTGATCCTCGGTTGGCAGAAAACCAGTGGGGATCTGTGTATAGCCCCAACCGGTGACCCCCATCAAGCCTACAAAAATCAGCAACACGATAGCGACTCGCCGCACAAACTGGCCAATGATAAAACCATAAATGTTGGTCACACCATCGAACGCGCGATTAAAGAGGCGGAAGAAAACGTTTTTCTTTCCCGTCGACTTCCGCATGAATATGCCGCACAACGCAGGACTCAAAGTCAAAGCGTTGACGGTGCTGAAGAGCACCGCTGCGGAAATGGTTAGCGCAAATTGCCGGTATAACTGCCCAGTGATACCACCCATAAAAGCCGTCGGCACAAACACGGCCAGCAATACCAGTGTGGTGGCGATAACCGGCCCGGTGATTTCGTCCATCGCCTTCTCGGCGGCTTGCTTGGGCGAAAACCCTTCATTCAGATATCGGTCGGTGTTTTCCACCACGACGATCGCATCGTCGACAACAATACCGATGGCCAAGATAATGCCGAACAGGGTCAGCATGTTGATCGAAAACCCAACCGCCCCCATCATTGCGAACGTACCAATGAGCGCAACAGGAATCGCAGCTACCGGCACAATGGTCGCTCGCCAGTCTTGTAGGAAGACGTAAATCACCAAGACCACCAAGACCACTGCGATCAACAACGTTTCGTAGACTTCGGCAACCGAAGCTTTCACGAAACTCGTAGTATCAAAGGGGATGTCGTACCTCAGGCCCTCGGGGAAATTTTTACTCAATTCGTCGAGCTTTGCCTCGGTCTTTGCCGCCAGATCCAACGCATTGGCGCCCGGCAACTGATAGACCGACATCGTTGCACAAGGTTTGCCGTTGTAAGACGACGTGTACTTGTAGTCTTTCGCTCCCAGTTCCACGCGAGCGACGTCTTTCACGCGCGTGATACGCCGTCCCGAAGTTTTGATGATCAATTCTTCAAACTGTTTCGGGTCGCTCAATCGGCCTAACGTATTGATCACTAGCTGGAACGGGGCATCCGCTGGTGGCTCGCCGAGTCGACCGGCCGCTACCTGCACGTTTTGTTCGCTGATGGCGGCAACGACGTCTTCGGTGGTTAGATTTCTCGCTTTTAGCAACTCGGGATTGAGCCATATCCTCATGCTATATTCAGAAGCGCCAAAAATGGTCACCGAGCCTACGCCCTTGATGCGGCTTATCTCGTCTTTAATCGAGCGAGTGGCATAATTGCTCAGGAACAACGCATCATGGTTTTTATCGTCTGAGGTCAGCGCAATGAACTGAATAATACTGGTCGACTGTTTCTTGGTGGTCACGCCCTGCCGCCGCACGTCCTCGGGTAGTTTCGCGTTGGCAATCGACACACGGTTTTGTACCAACACCGTGGCCATATCCATATCGACGCCAATTTCGAACGTCACGGTAAGCGTATAGCTACCGTCGTCGGAACTGACCGAAGACATATAGATCATGTCCTCGACGCCGTTGACTTCCTGCTCGATCGGCGCCGCCACCGTATCGGCTACTACTTGAGCGTTGGCGCCTGGGTAGTAGCATGTGACCTGGACCGTCGGCGGAGTGATTTCGGGGAATTTCGCAATCGGCAACGACGACTGCGAAACAAGCCCTGCGATCACGATGACAATCGAGATCACAGTGGCGAAAATCGGGCGGTGGATGAAAAAGCGTGATAGCATTGGGGCGCTTTTTTTCAGGCCAAGATGGCCGGGCTAAGGGGTGGTGGCGGGCGGAGAGGAGGGGGGCAATTCTTGAGGGGTGACCTTGGCGCCTGGGCGGGCCCGTTGCAGGCCGTTGACGATCACTCGATCTTCAGGACCAATCGGACCGATTACCGCCTGCTGACCATCGTACGTGTCGCCAAGCGTTACCACCCTTCGTTCCACCGTATTATCGCTGCCAACCACCAATAAATAGGCGCCCGCTTGATCTCGACCAATGGCCCGTTCGTCGATGAGTACCGCTTCGACTTCTTCCTGCGGAACGCGAACGCGAATAAAAGCGCCGGGTGGAATTAAGCGATTGGCATTGGGAATTACGGCACGAACCAAGAACGTGCCCGTACTGTTATCCACCGCCAGATCGGCATAGTCGGCTCGCCCCTCGTGCGGATATCCATCTTCGTCGCCCAAACCAACGAACACTTGTTGATCGAGTCGCATTTCTTCATCGGTCTTCGTTCCTGCGTCTGCTGCCTTTGCTACTTCCTCTAAATGGCGACGGTTAAACTGCAACAGGTCGTTTTCGTTGATCGTAAAAAAGGCATAAATCGGGTCGTACTGCACCAGCTTGGTCAAAAGCGTCGAATCGCCAGAACCGACCAGGTTTCCAACATCGACTAGTCGGCGGCCTGCTCGTCCGTCGATAGGCGATCGAACTTCGGTATACTGCAAGTCCAGCTTTGCTTGAGTGACCAGTGCGTTGCCTGCGGCAATCTCGGCTTCAGCCGAGGCAATGGCCGCTTTGGCTCCTTCAACGCCAGCACGTGCCGTCAGTACGGCCGTTTTTAAGATGTCGATTTCAGAAGCCGTGATTGCACCACTCGAAGCGGCTTTATTTGCGCGAGTGAGTTGGGCGTTTGCATTGGCGACCTCAGCCACCGCTCGATTTTCTTCCGCTCGACCACTCGCCACACGCGCTTGGGCCAGCCGTACGCCAGCCTCAGCTTGGGCTAAGGTTGCTTCAAACGGGCGAGGATCAATCCTAAATAGCAGGTCGCCCTTCTTAACTGCTTTGCCTTCCTCAAACTCGATACTGTCAAGAAAGCCTTCCACCCGGGCGCGAACATCCACCATGTTGATCGGCTCGGTGGTGCCTGTGAACATTAACGATTTGACCACCATCTGACGAACCGGATTGGCAACTGTAACAGTCGGCGGTGGCGGTTCCTGGTACTCGTTTTTCGGTTGGCACCCGGCCACAGAAACCAAGGCAATCAGCAGTGCCAAGCAGCAACAAGATTTTCTAGGCATGTGCCTTAGAGTCTTTGTCTGTAACATGCTCGCACCGTGCGCGCATGTTTGGCGAGCGACCAACGGGAGCGGACCATCCCAACCGAGCGGAAGCTCGCATAGGTTGCGGCCCTGCCGCGTTAGGGACCATAGCGAAATCGTACGCATCGGCAACTCAGAAAAGAATCCATGTGGATTGAAGGGGTCGGCCCCCCCATCGTAACCAGTACCTCTATCCCACGCTAGCGTCTTGCGCTAGCCAGATAGGACGATTGCAACGTCGCATAGTTCAAAAAATAGATAAGCCACAGAGAACACCGAGAATCCCGTAATTTCAGTACTCTGAAATACAAACCCGTAAAAGCTTGTTTTCTTGACACACTTTTTTGAAAGAAAAAACCGCTAATCAGCGCTGATAATCGCTAATGTCATGTCCGTTTTTCGCATTTCTTCCACCCATTAGCGTGTATTAGCGCTGATTAGCGGTTCCCTTTTTTTGTTTGCGGCCAAAGGCCGCGCTAGGTTCTCAGTGTTCTCGGTGGCTAGATCCTTATCGGGCCAAATTTTATGACTTTGCAATCGTCCTGATTACCCCCCGCTCCAGCCACCCATTCTCCTCTTCCCCCTCTTCCCCCCGGCCAAATTTCATAGTGGAATCCAAACCAACATTCCACGATAATACCGCCTACGCACCGTTGCTCCCGCCTTCGTCATTCGTCATTCAGATTTCGTCATTTAACAACACCCTATCAACCCAAAAAGGACAAAACCCAAGTCCCAAACCCCTATTTCCCAAGCCTCTAGCCCCCAATATTGTCCACCCCAATGGGGCCCCCCGCAATTCGTGCCAAAACTAACCCACCAAACACTACCATAGCAGCACCAACCAACCCAATTTTGTCCACTCAACTACTACCGGCTAGAAGCCGGTAGGTTCGGAAATTTCGTGAGCTTCGGACTAAAGTCCTTCACTCACGAGGAGGTAACCTGAA
>JAADGV010000040.1 GCA_013152205.1 Planctomycetota bacterium | reverse complement strand
GAAAACAGCCGTGCTGGACGAGGCCTTAGTCCAGTCCGTCTGCGCCGCCCCCTACATCAATCGCGCTACTTCAGATTAGAATGCGTATAACTCGCCCCTACGGATCGCTGGCGTCGGGAAAGCCCTGCAACTCTTCGGCGCCGGACGCCTCTCCTCGCCACACGCTTCTACGAACCCAAGTCTCGACGCAATAGCGGCGTCCCCGCACCCAACTTCGGAAATAGCGATCACATGGGACTTGCGGCAATCCATCGATCGCCTAAAATGCGTCTGTCCGGCTCTTGCAGTTCTGGCAAGAGCGAGGCCGGAGAGGTGGCTGAGTGGTCGAAAGCGCCGGTTTGCTAAATCGGTGACCGGTTCACGCTGGTCCGCAGGTTCGAATCCTGTCCTCTCCGCTAAGTCTTTTTTGTAGCAATAAGTCGGCCGCTCGCGGCTTAGCCACTACTCCCCGGCCTCGCAAGCACGCCCAATCGCAAAATCAATCAGTTCCTGGCAACGAAAAAAACCTGGAAAATAATTGTGCCCCTGCCCCGAGACAACCACGAGCTTAACAAGCGACCGCCCGCCCGCAGCTTGGTATCGCTTGACAAACTCGGCAGAATTTTCCTTCAAGGGCACCACTTTATCCACGTCGCCATGAATAAAAAACGCTGGGATGCGTGCTTTGGCAAGAACTTCGATTCGCTCAATCGGATTTAGCTCTGCGAGTCGAGCCTCCAGTTGCTGAGGCGACAATTCATAGGCCGGGGCTGCCCTCGCAAGCCCCGGATAGCTACGCAGATCGAACACCGGATAGATCCCCGCAAGGCCCGACACGCAATCCGGATTCTCAATGGCCCAACTACTCGCCCACAAGCCGCCGCGACTACGCCCCAGCAGGCAAGGTTTGGCGGCGTAACCTCGCTTGTCGGTCATCTCTCGATAAAAGGCAGTCAGCAAGCGGCGACTTTTGGGGCTGCCGTAAGCTTCGCCGACATCAATCCCCGCCACGGCAACGCCTGCCGCCAGAAACTGCTCGTGCATCCATTTTTCGTGTTTATCCGGATAGCCGGGTAGGGTTACCGAATAAAAGATCCACGGCCGAGATTTCTTCAGGCTTTCCTTCGGCGGAAGAAAAATGAACGCCGGACGGCCCTCCACCCGAAATGCCTCGCCCGGCAAGATCAATTCTTTGATCGGTGCCTCCGCTTGGGCAATCTTGCCAAACACCGTGGCAAAAATAAAAACAAACAAAATCAATCGCAACCAGTTCATGCGTTATCTCTTTGCTAAAAATTTGACTTTTCGCTCTTTATCTTTGCCCATAGACCAAGCGAATCGATGCGAAGGCTTCCTATGCTCAGGCTCTTCAATATACCTGAAATCCAGTCTTTTATTCGTCATGTTCGTTGGGTCGTCGTAGCTCGACCTTGCGCAGTAGCATTAGAGCATATCACTATTGTGTGTTCCACCTCGCCGGGGAAGCAAAACCATAGCCTGGCCGGCGAAAACAGGAACACGCAACAGTGATCTGCTCTAACAGAGAAGCAGTTTAATACTACAGCGCTAGGTTTGACCACAACGACACAACGGACACGACGAGAAGGGCCTAAGCCCAATGGCCTTGTTGATTGTACCCAGCCATACCCTGATTTACTTTCAGAATCTCATTTCAACCTTGCTGACACATGCGTCGTTGTGCTCGTCGTGTCGTCGTGGTTCAATGAACTTAGCGCTGTAGTATTAGAGACGCACAAAAAAAGACACGACCCCGCCGATTGCCGACGTGGTCGTGCTAGTGTGCTTGTAAAATAGCGAGGTCAACTCAGGGGTTGTGATAGCTATTCCGCTCAGCTTTCGAGCCCAAATACCGTGGCTTGTTGGTTGACGTCGACCGTGGAGCCCGCATTCTCGGCTGCGAGATGACTTGCCTCGACACCTCACTGGTCACCTCATTCGCTGGCTCATACGAGAAACGACGAGAGCTTTGTTGTTGTGTGTCGTTACTCGCTACTACCTGAGGAGAATCCGTCCTCAGTGTTCGCACTACGATGGGAGTTCGGGATGTCCGAACCACACATTGCCTCTTACTCGAACCCCAGAATGGGGTAGTATCACCCCGCGCCTTGGCGCCTGAATCTCGCCAAGCAAAGGCATTCGGCACCATAAGCGTTGCTACAACAGCAACCACAACCAAGATAGAAACGACCATTCTCATAGTACACCTCCCGGCCCGATCTGAGCCAAAAAAGCCATTGTCATCCCTGGCATACTTAAAAGCGGTGGCACATCTCCCTGTGCCGCCACAACTTTCTTACTCTGCTCTATTGGATGCTGCCGGCTTTCCTTTTCTTCACACGCCACTCCCAAAACGGGCTTGCAAAGCTCTTTCGCAGTCCCGCCTGGGCGTGCCTAGGGAACTGGCGGCAACTGCCTTACCCTTCGGCAATGGCTCTTCGCCTACGGCATCCGTGAAGGGGAGGGCAGTGGATTGCCGAGAGCCGCGAGCAAGCTGCAACCTGTGGTGTCATAGACACTTGCGACGCGCAGCTACCGTTCCTCCCGCGAATGAAAAGCGATTTGGCGCGAGATTTGAGTATCCGACTGCTTCCCACCTGGGCAGCACGCTTGGGTTTAGCTCCTTTTATTGATGTATGCGCCAGAAACTTTACTTACTCCAAGCCTTCACTCGCTAAATCCGGCACTCCCGTTGGTCGGCCTGTCGCTTTCCTGGCGCATACCTCAATAGTCGTCTGTCCGGTCCTAAATTCGCATGGCTTACAAGTTCCATTTCGGCAATCGCCCGCTACCCATCCTGGCCAATGGCCTGGGGCTCCTACTTCTTGCCTTGTACCTGGCATTTGGCTCAGAAGCTTGTAGCGCCGTCGCGGCGAAGCCGACAGACACGAGACCAAAGCAACGCCCCAACTTGGTGGCAACCACCTCCAATTTCGTTGTACGCTCGTACGACGGAGGGCCAGATGCCGCAGAGATTGCCCAAGTTTGCGAGACACTCCGACCACAAATTCAAAACAAGTGGTTGGGAAAGGTTTCTGCCGACTCGTGGAAGCCAACCTGTGGAATTGTCCTGCACGCGACAAAAGGTAGTTATCTTCGAGCCGTTGGCCCTGGGGCAGGACAGACCTCAGGCTCCAGCCTGATCAATCAGCAGAGTGGGCGCATTGTATCCCGTCGAATCGACGTACTCGTCGACCAGCACGGAAGGACGACGGCGTTGCCACATGAACTGACCCACATCGTGTTAGCCGACTACTTTCCCGGGAAGCAGCCGCCCGCATGGTTCGACGAAGGGATCGCCACGCTCGCCGACTCCGAGGAAAAGTTGGCTCGACACAATCGCGACTGCTGCCACGCCGTACACACCGGGACCGCCTTTCCGCTGATAGAACTCTTGACTCTCGACAACCTTTCGTCAGCCGAGCAATTCCCAGCCTTCTATGGGCAAAGCGTCTCGTTGGTGCGATTTCTAGCCGAGCGAGATGAACCGACAAAGATACTACCCTTTGTCAAACTAGGTATCGAGACTGGCTACGCCGAGGCGTTGCGAACAAGCTATGGAATCGAAAGTGTCGGCCAGCTTCAACGATTGTGGCTCAACAATGTTCTAGCATTGCAAGCCAGATAGAACGATCGGTCGACAAAACCTCACATTGCCGCGAAGGAATGGGGCCCGTTTTGCATCTAACCTTGTAGAGCAAACAATCCAGAGCTAGGCAACCAAAACTAGGTCCAAAGTCACAGGAAAGGAAGGTGTGCGATGGCTGTTGAATTAGTTGAAGACTATGATGGAAAAGTATTGACCATACGAACCATCGGCAAGCTGACTGCTGAAGATTATCACCAGTTTGTCCCTCATACCGAGCAATTGATTAACCGCCACGGGAAAATTCGGGTACTCTTCGACATGCGAGAGTTCCATGGCTGGAGCTTGGCCGCCCTCTGGGAGGACATCAAGTTCGACCTAAAACATTTCAAAGACATCGAACGTCTGGCGATGATCGGCGATCGTACGTGGGAAAAATGGATGGCGACCTTCTGCAAACCATTTACTTCGGCGGAGATCCACTATTTTGACCAAAGCGAGGCCGATCAGGCTCACCCGTGGGTTTGCGAGGGATTATCGTCGCCAGCGTCATGCTGTGCAGATGAACACAAATAAAACGTGTCGGCACGAAAAAGCAAATTCGACACCATGTTCAACTTTCCGATTCGCGTTTCCGAGAGTCCTTGAAGACCAAAGCGGTTTCGTTAGCGATGTCGGCCACGACATCCTCCCACAGAACGCGTCTTGCCAAACAGAAAAAGGCAAGACGCTTCTGTTGCAGCATGCGCCAAGAAAGCAACAGGCCGACCAACGGAAGTGCCGGATTTTGCGAGTGAATGCCGAGGCCCAGTAAAGTTTCTGATGCACACATCTATAATTTTTCTAAACCAATGATTGCCGTTCGCGTTGCATATTGTCACAATAGAGCACCTGGGTTGGCGCCCGGGGAAGAATACAAGCTCAGCCGCCGACTGAAATCTTGAACCTGCTATCATCCTTTTAACAGGGGCCAAATACGATGCCTAATGAAATCAAACGACGACAATTCCTAGGCCAAACGGTTCTCGGCGCAGCAGGGTTGGCGACAACCGCAGCCGTTGGCGTAGCTAACGACAAACCGTCAAACCGCGTTGTTATTGGCGTGATGGGGCTTTCGCGCGGCAAGCGGCTAGCAATACAGTTTGCTTCGCAGGCGGGTGTCGAAATACGTTATGTGTGCGATGTCGATACCGAACGTACTGCCGAGGGTGCAGAAGCGGTTGAAAAGACAGGGGCGCCAAGGCCCAAAGAAATCGGCGACTTTCGGCGCATCCTCGACGATCCAGAAGTCGACGCCCTAATCTGTGCCGCTCCCAACCATTGGCATGCGCCCGCGACAATCTTGGCGTGCTCCGCGGGCAAACATGTCTACGTAGAAAAACCATGCAGCCACAACCCGCGAGAAGGCGAGTTGATGATCGAAGCCGCCCGAAAATATTCGCGTGCTGTGCAGATGGGTTCACAACGGCGAAGTAGTCCTTCGATCATTACGGCAATGGGGATGTTGCGTGAAGAAAAAATTGGCCGCGTCTATTCCGCACGCGCCTATTACGCCAGTGCTCGTGGTTCGATTGGTATCGGAAAAAAAGCGGATGTCCCAAAGCGACTCAACTACGAACTTTGGCAAGGGCCCGCCCCTCGGACGGCGTACCTCGATAACCGAGTGCATTACAACTGGCATTGGTTATGGCACTGGGGCAATGGCGAACTGGGCAACAATGGCGTTCATACACTCGACGTCTGCCGTTGGGGACTTGGCGTCGACTACCCGATTCGCGTGACATCTAACGGCGGTCGCTATCTGTTTGACGACGACCAACAGACCCCCGACACACAGTCGGTAGGGTTCGAGTTTAACGACAAAAAACTAATCACATGGCAAGGGCTAAGCTGCAACCGACAGCGCGATGGAAAATTTGTCGTATTCTACGGCGAGAACGGCTCGTTGGAGATAGAAAGCGATGGCAAATGCACTTTCTACGATAGAAAGAACAAAGTACTCGGCACCGAGAGTGCTTCTCGCGGTGATACCGAGCATATCGCTGATTTTCTAGCGGCGATTCGAAACGACCAACCTTTGAGCTTGAATGCCGAGATCGAAATAGGCCATAAAAGCACGCTACTCTGTCACCTAGGCAATATCGCCCAACGCACAGGACGCACCCTAGCTTGTGACCCAAGCAATGGTCATATTCTCAACGACAAAAAATCGATGGCTCTCTGGCAACGAGAGTACGAACCTGGCTGGGAGCCAGTTGTGTAGAAATTTCCTACGCAAAAGTGGCTGTATTATTTTTCTCAAATGCAGGAGAAAGGTAACCCAAGCCTGGCAGAGCCACAACCAAATTAGTAGGATTTTCTCGCGAAGGCGCTAAGTCGCAAAGGAAAGCAGAAAAAGGAAATTCTCTCGCAGAGACAGCAGAGAAACCTGGAATATTGTAGCTCTGCTGTCTCAGCGTCTCTGCGAGATCCAAATCCCTTTACGGAGCCGTGAGGACTTATAAGGATTGATTTCCCGATTCTTTGCGCCTTAGCGCCTTTGCGTGAGTCTAAATTTCAGGCCCGATCATACAAAACTTTTTCACGTTGCGCAAATTTGAATCGTTAGTAACACGGAGAAAACAGTCTCCTATTAGCGTGTATTAGCGTGTATTAGCGCTGATTAGCGGTTTCCTTTTTAGGAGTCGCCACCCCTCCGCTTTGCCGTTGCACTTGAAGTAGGCCTACGCAGGATTTTCAGCGTTCTCAAACGTACGCCCAATTTCTTGCCAGCGGTAGCCTAGCCCGGTACCACGGATCGTGCTGGTATCGATCTGACCCGCGGATAACCGGTAAACACCGGGATGAATCTGTCGTTCCGCCTCGCTGCTGCCCGGAAAAAACTGTCGGCTGTTCGATTCGACACCGCGAATCGTTTTGAGTCGACCGGCCAAGCCCACCGAATGCAACAAAGCAATCCCCGGGTTGGTTAAATCCTGCACGGCCAGCGGCAGCCCAAACTCGGCAAGTCGAGCGGCTATCACCAGTTCCTCTGACTGGCACTTGCAAGATTTTAGCGCCGCCCCGCTGTAACCTAATTCCAACGCTAGCTCTAAGTCTTCTAACGAAGAGAGAGCTTCGTCAACGATTACCGGCTTGATCGCCGCAAGTTCACGAACATCAAACATTCTACGGCGCAGATCGCGCTCGCATGGCTGCTCGACATAAAGCGTCGACTGAAAAGCCTGCGCGTCGCTCTCTCGCAGTTTTTCCAAAAGTTCGATCATATACTCAGGCGTATCGCACATCTCGTTGGTATCGCCAGTGAGCCACAAATCTTCGAGGCCCAGCTTGGCATGTTCTTGCCGCGTTATGGCAACAACATCTAGCAAACGCTCTAAGTCCCAAGCGAGATCGTTTCCACGCAACTTGACTTTAAGGCAGTGCAAGCCTTCGTACCGAACCCATTGGTCAAGCGACACGGGGATACCATCCTGGGGATCGTCGCCGTCGATCTCCGCTTCCGATAGCTTGTCTAAGCCACCCACAAGATGAAATGCGTCAACTTTTTTCGCTAGTGGCGTGAGGTAATCCGAGATGTAGCGACCGTCAAAGCGAGAGCCGAGCCAACGCGATAGATCGTGTTGCATGTGGTCGGCGCCATAGCCCTCGTAGGAATCAATGCCCGCAGCATTCCCAAAAGCATCATGCAGCGCAGCATCAACTGGCGAGGCACAGACGAGCGTAGCCATCCGTGGCATCGTTTCATCGATGTTTCGGGCACGGCAAACTCGTTCGGCCAACAGCAACATCTGCGGCTCAAGCTGCCAAAACAGGTCGATCGGGTGCGCATGGTCATCAACATCGGCAACAATTTTGCAGTATTCACGGACGTAGTCTTGCATCAACTGTTCAGCCACCGAGTGGCCAGCAGCAATTTTTGGCCAGGCCCAGACGTCCGAGAGAAAGATAGCCCCCCAGCCTTCTGCGCGTTGACCCGCACGGTTTTCTACCAGCACACGTATATGGCAATAAACGACGCTGTCCATAACAACGCCGCCGAATTTCAAAGGCGTGCGAGATTTTTCGAGTGTGAAGAATGGCTCCACTTCGAGAATACGAATATCCGTTTGCATCGATCTGTTTCCTAATTCCTATTTATTGGAGTTCCATCCAGGGGAACGGCAAAGTCACAATTTCACAAAAAAAACCGCAACAATTTGAACCACAGAGAAAATCTATTTTTAAGGCACTCTGTGCTACTCCGTGTCCTCTGTGGTTATTCTTTTTTCTAAACTTTGGTCGATCGTACCGACTTTGCAGTTGCCCTGGGAGTTTCTTCGGGTTTAGTGGCCCGCCCTCGCGGCAATTGCTATGATGACGCCGGGGCAAGATGGTTCTTCCGGTCGCTCTAGCATATCGTTTTACACTTTTAACTTGTAGGTGGCGAAAGAATTTCATCCTCTCATCAGGACGATTGCAAAGTCGAAAGTCGACGATCTGTGATTGTGGGAGGCGTCTCCCGACGCCGAAAGTGCTTGTTTTGACTCACGATCGGCGTCAGAGACGCCTCCCACAGGTGACTTTGCAATCGTCCTGATCCTCTCATGGAGAATAAAATATGTTCGGTCGTATTTTTCTACCGTCCTTGGTTGCCGCATTGCTGCTAAACACGGGGCTCATCGCCCCGATTTTGGCAGCCAAACGACCGAACTTTGTGTTCTTCTTAGTCGACGACCTGGGCTGGGCAGACGTTGGGTGCTTTGGTAGCACCTTTTACGAAACCGCCAACATCGACGCTCTCTGCGAGTCGGGCATGAAGTTTACAACGGGCTATGCCGCTTGCCCAGTCTGCTCGCCGACTCGCGCAAGCATCATGACCGGCCGACATCCGGTTCGGGTCGACATTACCGACTGGATTCCCGGGCATCGAGCAAAACCAGCACAGCAACCAAAGTTCCAACACATTGACGATCGCGATAATCTGGCTTGGGAAGAAGTGACCATTGCCGAGGTGCTAAGGAAAAATGGCTACACAACATTCTTTACAGGCAAATGGCACTTAGGCGACGAAGGACATTGGCCCAAGGATCAGGGGTTTGACTACAACATCGGCGGAAACTCGAAAGGGTCGCCGCCAGGAGGATATTATTCTCCGTGGAATAACCCCACCCTAAAGGCAAAAAAGAAAGGCGAGTATCTCACCGAACGATTGACCGAAGAGTCGCTTCAGTTTCTCGAGACGCGTCCCAAAGACCAACCTTTCTTGCTTTACCTCTCTTATTACAACGTCCATACGCCAATCACCCCCTATCGCAAGCGGTTCCACCATTACAAAGAAAAGGCTGCGAGTGAGTTTCAAGACAAAGCACCGTCGATCGAAGAGCACAACGGAGAGTCTAGAAGTCGCCAAGACAATCCTAATTATGCGTCCATGGTCGCAGCCGTGGACGACAGCGTAGGGCGAGTTCTCGACCGACTCGAAAAATTGAATTTGAGTGACGATACCGTCGTGATCTTTTTCTCTGACAACGGCGGACTTGTGACCTCACGAAAAGCCGGCCCGACAAGCAACCTGCCGCTGCGTAGCGGAAAAGGCTGGCTATACGAGGGCGGTGTGCGAGAACCAATGATTATCCGCGCCCCAGGCGTCACAAAACCTGGAACCGTGACGGATACGCCGGTCGTGAGTATGGATTTTTTCCCAACGATGCTAGAGCTGGCCGGCTTGCCGACGATGCCAGACTTACATGCTGATGGCGTGAGCCTCGTCCCTTTGCTCACCGAGAAAGAAGAGCTAGCCGACCGCGCGCTCTATTGGCATTATCCCCACTACCATACTTCAACCTGGACTCCTGGAGCTTCGATACGCGATGGGGATTGGAAGCTGATCGAGTTCTATCATTTCGGCGACGTCGAGCTATACAATCTGAAGAGCGATCCTGGCGAGAAACGCAACCTCAGTGATTCGCAGCCAGCCAAAGTGCAAAAATTACTTGGCAAACTACATAGCTGGCAAAAAAAGATGGGAGCAAAGATGCCGCAGCCGCTCTAGCCCAGATTCACGAAGTCAAACGGCCTCCATCCACGACTCCACAAGCCGCCAGAAGAGTTACTCCCCTCAACCAAATTTCACAGTTGAAATTGTGCCACTACATCTGGGAGAATAGCGATTAGCTTTTAGCCGTGAGCGATCAGCTTCTTCGTCATTCGTCATTCAGATTTCGTCATTTACAGCGCCCAAATGGACAATATTACCCCTTCCGCACTACAAATTCCGCATTCCGCACTCATATTGTCCACTCAAATAGAGTTTCCAGCAATTCGTGCCAAAACTAACCCCTCAAACACTGCCATAGAAGCACCAACCACCACAATTTTGTCCAATAAAGTCCCCCAGCCGCTCGCGGCTTAGCCAAAACAAGCATCCCCAACTGCTAGCGAACCCGACCCCCAACCGCCCCGTACCAAACGTGGCCAAAAGTAAGACATTGGGCCACACCCTTCCACCCGGTATAATCAACAGCCTTCAGCACCATTGCTGAATGTCACCACAAAAAAATTCGCGACCATTCGCGTAATTCGCGGGCTATCGAATTAAAATCGAATCAACAAATCGTTGGAGGAAATCGTCGTGAGACGTAATCGAAAAAACTGGCTAGCACTTCTCGCACTCGAAGGCCTCTTCCTCGTGGCGTTGCTCTACACAACCGCTGCAGCCGAGCCCGGTGGCTTGT
Source organism: Planctomycetota bacterium (assembly GCA_013152205.1). GTDB lineage: Bacteria > Planctomycetota > Planctomycetia > Pirellulales > Lacipirellulaceae > Bythopirellula. The sequence goes on along the minus strand of JAADGV010000040.1, from coordinate 6,459 downwards.
TCGGAATCGGTAGCCGCACCCTCGGCGGTCGCTTCACTTGGTCGGACGAAGTGGTCTATCAAAATTGGCGAATTCAAAAGAGCGCCGTCGTCGGCCACTACCGTCTCCTCACACCCGAAGACCGCCGCCGCACCTTCGGCTCGCTCGAACACTGCGAGGCGGAACTGGAAAAGGTCAAAGTTGAGAAAAATCTACCACCGTTACCCAAGGAAGTGGTGATCGTCGTCCACGGCTTAGGCGCTAGTCGCCAGTGGATGGACAGCTTATCCGAGTACATCGAGAAAGAAGGCGGCTTGGCGGTTGTCAACGTAGGTTACCCATCCACGATGAACGATATTGGCGAACACGCCCATTCGCTGAGCCATGTGATCCGGCACCTCGAGGGCGTCGAGACCATTAGTTTTGTCGCCCACAGCATGGGCAACATCGTTATCCGACATTGCCTTAGCGATTTGGCCTCGTTGCCGGCTTCCGCGCAGCCAGAGATTACCTATAAACGGTTTGTCATGATCGCCCCACCCAACCACGGTGCCACGGTGGCCGACAAACTTGGCGACAACAAGCTTGCTCAACTCTTCGGCGGCGAAGCTGTTCAGCAATTAGCGCCGGGCAAGGGTTGGCAAACGCTAGAACAGCGTCTGGCGATTCCGAGCTTCGATTTCGGCATTATCGTTGGTGGCACAGGCGACGACGAAGGCTACCTCGACGCCATTCCCGGCGACGACGACATGCTACTCTCGGTCGCCACCTCGAAGCTCGTTGGTGCTGCGGATTTCGCCCAAGTAAAAGGCATCCACCAAACACTCCCGAAGAACGAGCAAGTACAGCAATACACGCTTCGTTTTTTGCAGAAAGGTTACTTCGTTTCGCCCCGCGCGAAACGACCAATCACCAAGGTGGCCGCGAACGCAGTCGGAAAAAAGTAACCGCAAAAATTCAACGTCGCTGATTTAGCTTCGCCCCAATCAACTCCGGTTGCTCTTCTGCCGTTAGTTGGCTATCGCCATCGACCGGCGAATTATCTTGCGCAACCGAGGGCGAGGAGATACACTCGCTACAATTGGGAAACGACAGACAACAAAGGGCCGACACAAACCGCGATGTCTTTAGGTGCGGCTTCAAGTAGTGCGACCGACCGACTTCCGGATACATCGTTTGCTGGCACAGCTTCGGACGGTATTTACCCAAGCAATTCGCATTAATTCCGGTAAAACCAACTGCTTGCCGCCCCGTCCTAGAGCCGGTCCTGGGCCACTTCTTCAACGTCTTGTCATGGCAATTACGAGTTATAAATATCTTCTCGCCAGCGACAAAGGTTTGCCCATAGCGGTGGCCCGGAATCATCATGTCGTTATCAAACGCGCCAGAAATAATCGCTGCACGCAAGTTAGGACGTTCCTCTGCCACACCACCTTCCAACGTCAATCCTTTCAAGCAACCGCCCCCAAGATAGTGCAATGCCGCCGCAGCGCTAATACCCCCATAGCTATGCCCAGAGATCATCACACGTTGCGACAGACTCATCCGCTGCACCAACTTAGCCATGTAGTATCCCTGGTATTCCGAATAAACATATTTGAGGCGCAGATTCTTCCGAATCATTTCGCGAACCCGGAGACCTTTGGTCTTATAAACCCGCTCTGCCGGCCACGACCAAAATACGAGCCGCTTCTTGCCCGGACAGCACCGCATCTTATTGTAGATCAACCAACACGATTTCATGGCGTACTTATGATTCAAACTATTGCCATGCGAATAAAACAAAGTCGGCATCGTCGCCTCCTCGGCAATAAACGATTCCGCACTCTCGGTGACCCAGCAGCAACGGCTCTTATCCCAGCGTTTGAAGCTAATGCAATCGAACCCCGCGTCGAGATTGCTACATCGCGGCGCACAACGAGTATTCACCAGCCAAAGCTCGGGCAACTCGTGGCAGCAATTCAGGCACCGATTCCACAAGTTGCACTCATCACACTCATCCCGTGTGCAGTACTGCGCCGTAGCCACCGCAGGACAGGAGGCCAACAGCGATAAAACGAAAATAATCAAACGAAGCACGCGACCAGACAGCGCAATGCGAACCAATGAGTCGTTCATAGATTCCATTTCCTGCGACTTTGGGGAGGGAGTTGGGGCGGGGAGGGCTTCGCCGAAACGACTACTTGCGCAAGAAGCGAACAGGCAGAAGAATGCAAGCCTGTGAAAGAGTACGCCATGTTGTGAAAACACAACGTCCCGATTGGAGAAAAGTTGCAAAAAAACAACGCTCGCCGTAGGAACAACCGTTACAGTCGTTGCAGGTATGATTCAAATCACACATTGAGAGAGCGAGCGGCATGAATGCCCACTCGGTCGTTTCAGCCCACCGGGACGGTGGAACAATATAGACCCACCGTCTCGGTGGGTGAAAGTGCTGGAACAGACAACAACAATACGCACTAGCGGCGGTACTCAATACCAAACTGCAAGCCGTGGTAAAGCAAGCTGTTGCTGTTCAGCCCAGAAGCAAAGTAGGCATCCAAACCTCCACCAACCCCGTCGATGGCCATGACTTGGTAGCCACTTCGTAATGCCACACACTGGTTAATCTTCCAGCTGCTCGAAATCCCCGCCTCGCCTAAGAAAGCAATGTCGGAGGGCTTGGTTCTCACGGAAGTACGAACGGTACTCGTACTCATCGAGAACTCGTTGTCAGGCGTATCGATGTCGTCGCCGGTGATGACCGTTGTGTCGGTTTGCATCACATCATCCCGTCGGAAACGATTGTAATAGACACCTGCGTTCAGAAAAGTCTCGACCGTAAGCCGCTTTCCCCAGTTCCAGGCATCACGCCGACCGCCAATTTGAAAGCCAATCAACTGGTTCCTCAACAGGCGGCTAACCGTGGTGTCGACCACCGCCACCGGGGCTGCGGGCACGGCTACCGGCAACGGAATCGGCTTGTCGTTGACACGAGCATCCGAAAACTCTTCAGCCAGCTCGACAAAGCGAAAGCCGGAGAACAGTTTCCAGGTGTAGGGCACTTGCGGCAGGAAGTTGACCTCGACAGAGTTCAGCCTGGATGTGTACCGAAAAGTACGCGTCTCGGTACCAACCGGATCGAAAGCCAATGTCGCGTCCCAACTGTTGACACCTTCCCAGCCAACCTGCACGCCAAACCCCGACTCGTTGTAGCCGGTAGCAAACACTCGACCACCAACCCCAGCATCGAATTGATCGACAAGCGAGGTAGTGCCGCCGACTACGCCAATCACACGGTTCCAATCAGCATCGCCGCGGAAGAGAATCAGGCCATTGGCTTCGACGTTCCACTTTGGACCAACGCACCACTGATCGCAGCTACCGGGGCCAGTGATCCAAGGAAAGAGTTCGGTGTTGCAGCCACAACGATTATAGAGACCAGAGCCGCCTTTGCCGCCACAAGACTGACAGCCACTGATCGGCGTGCCAGACTGCAATGCCTGGTACTGCCTCCAAAGCACAGGGTTAGCTGATGCTGGCAGTTGACCAGCTATGCCCGTACTCGACCCAATGGTTGGCAGGGGCGTTGGGTAAACCTCTTGTGCAAGCGCAAACGCATTGCCAAACAAGATTGTCATGCCGCCAATAAGCAATGTTGCGAAGACTCGCCGAATCATCATTATGGTTCGTCGCATAATTAGAAGGTCACGGGTAGCGACCGTGTGGCAACCTATGCCGACCACGGCAAGCTGCACACACAGTCGGGTTTTCACAGCCGTATCGGTAGAATCGGCGTTGAGGTCTGCAACCCACGAATAAAGCCTGCGTCAAACGTAAGCCTTGCGCGGGCTTCCCAAATTGCCAGTGCTAGCTATGAAAGCGATCTGTCAGATAATCGCCGAGAGAATTGCCAGAAACGCATCGATTTGTTCGTCGGTGCCGACGGTTATCCTCAAACCGTCGCCCCAATCTCCATAGTCAAGATAGCGAACCAACACGCCATCGGCTTTGAGGCGTTGATAGAGTTGCTGTGACGAATGTTTGGGATGCTTGCACCAAACAAAGTTGGCTTGCGATCCGACGCAGTCGAACCCCAGCGTCTGTAGCTGCTCAGCCAATCGAGTGCGTGTAGAAATCACGGCCGCCCGTGTTTGCTCGAACCACAGTTGGTCGTCGATCGCGGCTGTTGCCCCGGCGATTGAAAGGGTATCGCAGTTGTACGAGTCTTTGACCTTCGAAAGCTCTCGAATCACCTGAGGTTGAGCCACAAGAAAGCCAAAACGCAGGCCTGCCAAGGCGTACGATTTGCTAAGCGTTCTTGCGACCATCACCTTTTCGTTTTCAGCAACCAGCGAGAGGCAATTCGTTTCGGCAAAGTCGGCATAGGCTTCGTCGACGACCAGAGGGCAGGGCAGGGCGTCGGCAATACGAGCCACTTCGTCGGGCAGTATTACTGTGCCCGAGGGGCTGTTCGGGTTGGCTAGGTAGGCAAGACGCAGGTGATCGCAGTGCAAAGCGAAATCCTCTCCCAGCGACCAGTCGGGTTGGTAATCGACGATGTGGCACTTAGCCCCCTGGATCTCAGCCAAGGTCTGATAGAGCGTGTAGCTGGGACGAGCAAAACGGACATGGTTGCCTGTGTCGACAAAGGCCCGCGTTACGATCGTGAGAATGTCGTCGCTGCCGTTGCCACAGAGAATCCAGTCAGGCTCGACGCCATATAGCTCGGCTGCCCGGATGCGAAAGGCGGTTGCGGTCGGGTCAGGATATTTTTGCAAGCCCGCCTCGACTGCCCGACCTATCGATGCCTGTACCTTCGCCGAGCAAGGGTAAGGGTTCTCGTTGGTATTTAGCTTAATAAACTTGCCACCCTGCGGCTGTTCGCCGGGCGCATAGCCTGTCATGGTCGTGATGTTTGATCGAAAGAAATTCATTGTTACGCGTAGTCTCGTTCTAGTTCTCTTCACAAGTACGAATTCGCACACTCTCGGCATGTGCTGTCAGGCCCTCTTTTTTTGCCAGCCGCATAATGTCGTCAGCCACCGACTTGAGGCCCTCCTGATCGAAATGAATCACGCTGCCCGAGCGGAGGAAATCGTTCGACGAAAGCCCGCTCGAAAAACGGGCCGTTGCTCCGGTCGGCAACACGTGGGAGGGGCCAGCAGCATAGTCGCCAAGTGCCACAGGGCTGTGAGGCCCCACAAAGATGGCTCCGGCATGTTGGATCACGCCAAGCATTTCCTCCGGATCGTCGCACGACAATTGCAAATGCTCGGGAGCCAATTGATTGGTTAGCTCAACGGCCTCGTCGCGGTCGGTAACCACGATTAACGCGCCAAATTCTTCCAACGACTGCCGGGCCAGCTCGCCACGCTCCAAACCTGCCAACTGCTTGGCCATTTCCTCGGCAACTTGATTCGCCAGCGACTCGCTCCAGGTAATGAGGACACTAGAACCCGGGGCATGTTCGGCCTGGGTGATGAGTTCTGCCGCAACGAAGTCGGCCCGCGAGCTTTCGTCGGCTATCACCACCACTTCGCTGGGGCCAGCGATCGAATCGATGTCGACAACGCCGAAGACGTGTTTCTTGGCCAAGGCCACAAATAAATTGCCCGGGCCGACGATCTTATCGACCTTGGGCAAACCGGCGACGCCATAGGCCATAGCGGCCACCGCCTGGGCACCGCCTACGCGGTAGACTTCGGTGATGCCAAGTTCGTGGCAAGTGGCCAGCATATCTTGGTTGTAGGAGCCAAACTGCGTGGGAGGGGCAACCACGGCGATTTGCTTGACACCAGCCGCCTGGGCTGGCACAGCGGTCATCAGCACGGTCGACGGATAAGCTGCCGCTCCACCGGGCACACAAATACCAATTCGTTCCAACGGCAAATAACGCTGCCGTAGGTAGCCACCTTCGGGAACGTCGACCGTCACATCGGTGTGGAGTATGGCTTGCTGGAACCGAAGAATATTGCTCCGAATCCGACGAATCGTTTCGAGAAATTCAGGTTCGACAGAGGCATGGGCTGAGGCGAGTTCTTGAGCCGAGACCCGCAGGGTTTCCGCCGTTAATTCCGCGCCGTCGAGTTTGGCCGTGTAGTCTAAAACGGCAACAAGCCCCTGTTGCTGCACCTCGTCGCAAATTCGTTCGACCGTTTGCATGGGCGAGAGAGCCTCGCCAAAAACCTCAATGGTCTTCTTCCGCCCCGCTTCGCTAACGACATTGCCATCGGGCGAAAGCTTCTGGCGAAGATGGGCAATTTGCTCAGCCGCACGGGGATCGCTGGTATCAATGCGTTGGATGTTTACTTCAGAGGACATGACAGATTTCAATCATTGCCGCAAAGCGGCTAGCGGTTCATAATCTAGTGGGTTGGGAATCTCTCCATTGTTCCCGGGAACCTGCGAAACTCAACTACTACCGGCTAGAAGCCGGTAGGTTCGGAAATTTCGTGAGCTTCGGACTAAAGTCCTTCACTCACGAGGAGGTAACCTGAA
>JAADGV010000055.1 GCA_013152205.1 Planctomycetota bacterium | reverse complement strand
CCAAATCATCTACGGCGTACTGAAAAATCAAACTATTTTCGATCCCACTCTAAATTCCGCTTGACGTCTAACGGACAATCTTTGCGAGAGTTTTCTTCGTAAGCAGCCTGCGAAACTTTACCGGTTAGGTAAAAGTTACGCCTGCCCGAAGGCCGATCTAGGCAAAGTGGCGCGAAAAATGCGCAGACACCAGACGGCCCCAATGCTAGCAATCACGGAGTAAGAGTGCGGACAATCTCGACCACTTACTGCCTTGGCTTGTTGCTATTGACGCTAGCAATCGTTAGCGGCTGCTCCGCTCGCTCGCAAATGACTTCGGGTGAATGTATCGACGCACTCTTTGATTGTGAATTCTCGCAGGTTGTGGATAACCTTTGCTCCGCTGGTGAGCCTTTTCCATGTGCAAGCCCGGTTGACTGCTGTGAAGTTGTGGAATCTGAACCCATTGAAGACGTAGGCGTCGCATGCGAGATCGCGGAAATCGAAGAAACAGCAGAAATCGTAGAAGCAGTGGATGTGTGTGAGCCAGCTCCGGCTCTTAGCGCATTTTACGCTTTCGATCATGCCATCGATCTGAAGAGGCGAATTGCTGTCGGGCCACCGGCGGTTCGCTATCGACCGCAAATGCCTTCGAAATTCTTAGCCGTGCCGACCGGGCCAGTCTATACCGGGGTGAGTGCTGACGCACCGTCGGTAGACCACAACACCGTTGAGGTCGACTTTGGCCCGCAGCTAGCACTTCCCGGCCGCGATTAGCGGTTCTCTGCCCGCGTTTGCCACATTTGTTGACAAGCTAGGCGGACTCTGCGGGCTAGCAATTGTGACGTTTAAGCCTGTCGTAACGGTAGGCCGATCTTCGTTGCATACACCTAAACGGATGCCTCCCGCAAGGCATTCATTCCCGCCCGTTATCGCCACCGGTGCGCTGGCTATTATCCCTGGACGACCCGCGATGCTTGACCCGCGCTCCCGCGACCTTCCTGTACGTATCATTGTCGCTTTGCAGACGTTGCTAGCAGTGATTTGCCTTTCTGCTGGCTCACGCTCTGCCTGGGCGGTATCGGACGAACGTCTTACGCCCATCGTGCGCGCAGTGCGCGGCTGTAGCCCAGCGGTCGTCAACATTCAGGGGCAAAAGTCGGTTACAAACACCGCTGATGGTGGGAGCAGATCTTCGCGTCAAGTGAATGGCATGGGCACCGGCGTGGTGATCGACTCTCGCGGCTACATACTCACCAACCATCATGTGGTAGACGGTGTTCGCCGTATCAATGTGACGCTCGACAATGGCCGTACTTACGTCGCAAAAATTATTGCTCGCGATAAGAAAACCGATCTGGCAATCATCCGGATTCACACTCCTTCGCCATTGCCGGTGGTGCGTCTTGGGTCGTCTCACGACCTGATGGTCGGCGAAACGGTAATCGCTGTCGGTAACGCCTTTGGTTACGAGCATACGGTAACCCGAGGTATCATCAGCGCACTGCATCGCAATGTGCAAGTGAACGAAACGCAGCAGTATCTCGATTTGATTCAAACCGATGCCAGCATCAATCCCGGAAATTCTGGCGGGCCACTACTTAACATCGATGGCGAAATGATTGGGGTAAATGTGGCCGTAAGGGCAGGTGCCCAAGGCATTGGCTTTGCCATTCCGCTGAACAAGGCCCTCGAAGTCGCCACACGACTAATGAGCATCGAGCGAATCGACAACCATTGGCATGGCATGATACCTATGGCGATCGATGGCCCCACAGGCCCGATCACCATAGGCCGAATCGATCGCAACAGTCCTGCCCAGAAGAGTGGACTCAAACGGGGCGACCTCCTCGAACAAATCGGCTCGGTGAAGATTCGCCGCAATATCGACGTCGAACGAGCGTTGCTTGGCCGCAAAACCAACGAGCGTGTCGCAGTGCGAGTAAGACGCGACGACGAGATTGTTGAGCTTGAAATAACCGTTGCCAACCGTTCTTCGGGCGTAGTTAGGCAAAGCCTGCAAGCGACCGACTCCGTCCAGCAAGCTACCTGGAACACCTTTGGCATGCGTTTAGAACAGGCGTCGCAAAGTGCAATGCGGGCCACGGAATTGCCATACAAGGGTGGAATGCAAGTTACCTCGGTTCGCCCGGGCAGTTCAGCTGCCAAGCAAGGCGTCCAGGAGGGCGACATCCTCGTTAAACTGCACCGCTGGACCGTCTCCTCGACCAAGGACATGCGATACATCGTCGAGCATACGGACGCATTAGCCCGTGTCGGCTCGGTGAAGTTCTATATCGTTCGCGGCGAAGATACCTTCTTCGGCCATCTGGCCATCGCCAAAAGCGCTGCGGCCCGCCGCTAGGCTTGCTTCTTGCTTCAAAGCCTTTTTGGGAACGAGCAACACCAGCCCGACGCGCTAGCGAGGGAAATCGCGTATTCCACCTTCCCCTCGCTAGCGCGTCGGGCTAGTGTTGGTTTTGAGCCAAGCTTTAACTTGTTTCTGCGGTAAACCGAGCGCAATTTCAGCTGTTGCCTCAAAAAAATGGGCTCATTTCCAGCCTGACTTCTTCCGGGTAGTATCTAGGAGAAGTTTCATTTCCATTCGGAAGTTGTTTCCAAAATCAAACCCTTATTCAATTTGGGGCCGTGGCAAGATGAGCGACAAAAAAGTCAACGTGGCGATGGTCGGCCTGGGATTTGGCGTGGAGTTCATCCCTATTTATCTTCAGCACCCCGACGCCAATGTTGCGGCGATTTGCCAGCGGACCGAGAGCAAACTCAACGAAGTTGGCGATACGCTTGGCATCGAAAAGCGATACACCCGCTACGAAGATGTGCTGGCTGATCCTGGGGTTGATTTCGTACACATCAATTCGCCTATCCCTGACCATGCGCCGATGAGCATCGAAGCGCTCAGGGCTGGCAAACACGTCATGTGTACCGTGCCGATGGCTACCAACGTCGAAGATTGCGAAACGATCTGTCAACTCGTCGCAGACACGGGGCTGAAATACATGATGGCCGAAACGGTCGTCTACAGTCGCGAGTTTTTGTTCGTCAAAGATCTCTACCAAAAAGGCGAGCTTGGCAAGCTGCAATACATGCAAGCTAGCCACCCTCAGGACATGGACGGTTGGCCCGAGTATTGGCAGCACATGATCCCGATGCATTATGCCACCCATGTCGTTAGCCCCGTGTTGGGCTTGGTCGATGGCTTGGCTGACTACGTGACTTGCATTGGCTCGGGAACGGTTCGCGACGACATCCGCGAGAAGTCGGGTAACCAATTCGCGGTCGAAGCCTGTCATATCAAAATCAAAGACTCAGACGTGGGCGCCCATATTTGGCGTTTCCTCTACGACACGGCCCGGCAATATCGCGAAAGCTTCGATGTCTACGGCACGAAAAAAAGCTTCGAGTGGTCGTTGGTCGAAAATGGCGACCACATCCTGCACACCGCCAAGAGGCCAGAGCCGGAGATAGCCGAACCGGTTGCTGTCCCCGATTTTGCCCACCTGCTGCCCGCGGAGATTCAGGAATTTACGCAGACGATCGAAGATGCCGAGCATCTCTCGTTCGTCCAAGGCGGTGGCCACGGCGGCTCGCATCCCCATTTGGTCAACGAGATGGTCCGCTCGCTGCTCGACGATCGCGACCCATGGCCCAACGCCGCTCAATCGGCCAACTGGACCAGCGTTGGCATTTGCGCCCACCAGTCGGCGCTCAAAGGCGGCGAAATTGTTCGCCTGCCAGATTTTACGTGCAATACGTAAGGCAATATGCCACAATTTGGCTCAGCCCCATTTGTTACTTGATCGACCTACCAAGGAAATGTTGACATGATGATTGCCGTGCGATCACTGTTTTTTCTCGCTCTCCTGCTTTGCAGCTCGCTTGCTGTCGTTGCCGAAGAAACCTATCGGGTTCATTCGTTCGAGCGGCTGCAACTTACCGATCAGTTTTATTGCGAAGGCGCGTCGTTTGCCGACTTCAACCAGGATGGCAAGATGGATATTGTCTCGGGCCCTTACTGGTATGCTGGTCCCGACTTTGCGGAGCGTCATGAATTTCGCCCTGCAGAAGCGTATGATATCAACGGCTACTCGGGTAACTTTTTGACCTACGCCTTTGACGTCGATAACGATGGTTGGGCAGACATTCTTGCCATCGGTTTCCCAGGGAAAGAAACTTTTTGGTATCAAAACCCGCAGGGTGGCGACGGGCACTGGAAATCGCATCTGGCTCACCCGGTTGTTGATAATGAATCGCCCACCGTCAAAGACATTACCGGGGATGGCAAACCTGAACTAGTCTTCAACACCGGTGGGCAACTCGGCTATGCCGGTCCCGACCCGGCCAACCCGACGCAGCCCTGGAAGTTTCATGCCATTTCTCCAAAAGGGGAGTACCAACGATATACCCACGGCATCGGTGTCGGCGATGTTAACGGCGATGGACGACCCGACTTGCTAGAAAAAAGTGCTTGGTGGGAGCAGCCGGCTGATGATTCGACCGCGGAGTTTTGGACTCGGCATCCCGTGCAATTTGCCGAGTACGGCGGCGCCCAAATGTTTGCCTACGATTTTGATGGCGATGGCGACAACGACGTCGTGACCAGCAAAGCGGCGCACGCTTACGGGCTTTCCTGGTTCGAGAACATTCCGGACGGCGATACCATCACGTTCCGCGAACACTCGATCATGGGAGAGAAGCCCGAGCAAAATGACTACGGCATTGTTTTCTCGCAGTTGCACGCTCAGGAGCTTGCCGATATCGACCGCGATGGCATCCTGGATATCGTCACGGGCAAACGTTTTTGGGCGCATAACGGTAACGACCCCGGTGCGCGTGACCCTGCCGTAAGCTATTGGTTCAAGACAGTGCGAGAAAACGGCAAAGTTAGGTTTGTTCCGCATCGAATCGATCTCAATTCGGGAGTGGGAACTCAGGTCAGCGTGGGCGATGTTACGGGCGACGGTTGGGCGGATGTGATTGTGGGCAACAAGAAGGGCACTTTTGTGCTGATTCATCACGCCAAAGAGGTGGATAAGTCTGCCTGGGAACAGGCTCAGCCAAAACCGATCAAGCCCAAGCAAGAAAAGCCCGCAGACGATACGACCGGGATGCTACCAATCGGGGCCGATGGCAAGCCGCTGAACCTCGATTTCGAGACCGGCACTCTCAAAGATTGGACTGCTAGCGGCAAAGCCTTTGCGGGTCAGCCAATTCGTGGCGATACCGTTCACTCTCGCCGAGGCGACTCGAAAAGCGAACACCAAGGAGAATATTGGATTGGTGGATACGAGAAGCATGGTGACAAGCCCGTTGGTACTCTTACGTCGGCTTCGTTTCATGTCACTCATCCCTGGGCCAGCTTTCGGATCGGCGGTGGCTCGCACCGCGATACCGTGCTTGAGATCGTCCAGAAAGACACTGGCAAGGTAATCTACACGGCATCCGGTCATAATCGGGAGAATCTTGAACGACGCGTGGTCGATCTGCATGCACACGAGGGGCAAACTTTTTTTTTGCGCCTAGTTGATAAGAGCAGCGGCGGCTGGGGCCATGTGAATTTCGACAATTTTCGCTTCCATAAAGAAAAACCTGGGGCTGCTATCCCGTCGCTCGACGAGGCCAAAAAAAGCAGCTTGCTCCATGCCGGCCTTTCACCCGATTCGGCAGCCAAAGCGATGGAGGTGCCTGAGGATTTTTCGGTAGAGGTCTTTGCCGGAGAGCCCGACGTCAAGCAACCCGTTGCAATGGCCATCGACGATCGAGGCCGAATCTGGGTGGCTGAGGCCTACGAGTACCCGCGTCGCGCCCCTGAGGGCGAAGGTCGCGATCGTATTCTGATTTTTGAAGATACCAACCAGGACGGAAAGTTTGACAAACGCAAGGTCTTTGCCGAAGGGCTTAATCTAGTCAGCGGCTTGGAAGTCGGTTTTGGCGGCGTTTGGGTTGGCGCTTCGCCCTATTTGCTTTTTATCCCCGATCACGATGGCGACGACGTTCCTGATGCCAAGCCCCAGGTGCTACTCGACGGTTGGCACTACGAAGACACGCACGAAACGCTCAACTCTTTTATCTGGGGCCCCGATGGTTGGCTCTACGGCTGCCACGGTGTATTTACCCATTCGGTGGTAGGTAAACCTGGAACCCCCGAGGACGAACGTACCAAAATCAACGCCGGAGTTTGGCGTTATCACCCGACTCGCCATGAGTTCGAAGTTTTTGCCTACGGCACGAGCAACCCTTGGGGTGTCGATTTCAACGATCAGGGCCAAATGTTTATTACCGCGTGTGTTATTCCCCACCTCTACCATATGATTCAAGACGCTCGCTATCAAAGGCAAGGAGGCACCCACTTCAACCCTTACACGTACGACGACATCAAAACCATTGCCGACCATGCTCACTACGCCGGCAATATCGCCGAGCACGCTTGGTGGAGACGCAACACTCCCGTTGCTCATGCTTCGACTAATGCGGCTGGCGGTGGCCATGCGCATGCCGGCGCAATGATCTATCTTGGCGGCAGTTGGCCGAAGGAGTATCACAACACAATCTTCATGAACAACATCCACGGCGCGCGGCTCAATCGAGATATCCTCACGCCAAAAGGTTCTGGCTACGTAGGCAACCACGGCGCCGATTTTCTGTTCGCCCGCGATCAAGCATCACAGATTCTCAACATGCGTTATGGCCCCGATGGCCAAGTTTATATGATCGACTGGTACGATATACAGCAGTGCCATCGAGGCGATCCCTCGGCCCACGATCGGGCCAATGGCCGCATCTTTCGTATTGCCTACCAAGGCGCGCCGTCTGTCGCAGTCGACTTGAAACCGTTTAGCGACAGGCAGCTTGTCGAATTGCAACTCAACAGCAACGACTGGTACGTCCGCCACGCCCGACGGTTGCTGCAAGAGCGTTCGGTGGATGGAACACTCGAAACAGCCGCAATCAGTCGCCTTGCTGAAATCGCCGCCTCGCACGCAGACGAAACCCGTCGTCTCCGAGCACTCTGGACACTGCACGTTACCGGCAATCTTTCGTCCACAGTGATCGACCAAGCTCTAACCGACAACAGTCCATACGTTCGTGCTTGGGTTATCCAACTAGCAACTGAAACGGTAGAAGGAAACCTGTTGCCTGAGGCTTTGGACTTGGCAGTAGAGCTAGCCAAAAACGACCCCTCGCCCATCGTTCGGCTGTACCTCGCTTCAGCGAGTCAGCAAATCCCGCCCAGCAACCGTTGGGACCTAATTGCCGCACTAGCCACTCACGACGAAGACGCCGACGACCACAACCTGCCACTGATGCTATGGTACGCCCTAGAACCCCTGGTCGAGCAGGACATGGCCCGTGCGCTGGCCCTGGCTCAAGCTGCGGAAACCCCGGCATTGTTTTCGCACACCGTTCGTCGCATCGCTGACATTGGCACTGAAAAAGCGATCACACTAGTTGTGGATGCGCTTGCCAAAGTATCAACAGCCGACGAACAGTTGACGTTCTTAAATGCTATGGCCGTGTCGCTCGAAGGGAGGCGGAGCTTGCCGATGCCTGCTGCTTGGGGTTCGACGTATGGGCAACTCGCCAAGAGCGAAAACACGGCTGTTCGTACGCAGGCGCGTCGCTTGGCGGTGAAGTTTGGCGATTCGCGTGCTTTGGATGAAACCCGCTCTCTATTGTCTGATACCGCTACTGATTCCAAACAGCGAAAGTCGGCCCTCCAATCGTTGCTCGGTGCCAAAGATCCTCAACTGGCGCCGGTGCTGCAAGCATTGATTGCCGACAAGGCATTGCGTCGCGAAGCGCTTCGTGGACTTGCCGCCTACGCCGAGAAAAATACAGCCAGAGTTATTCTCGATAGTTATTCTTCGTTCAACGGCGACGAAAAGCGCGACGCGCTAAACACGCTTGCCTCGCGGCCCAATTACGCCATTGCATTGCTAGATGCCATCGGCGAAAAACAGGTCGCACCGATCGATCTCTCTGCCGATTTGCTCCGCCAACTTCGAAACCTTGGCAACGAGGAGATCAAAACAAAGATGAGCGGTATCTGGGGTGTCGTCCGCGATACGTCTGAGGATAAGAAAAAGCAGATTGCCCAGTACCGCAAGATGATCGAGCACAAAGGCCCAGCCCCCGACCAGCACCTTGGCAGAGCGATCTTCGCTAAAACTTGCCAGCAGTGTCACAAGCTTTTTGGTACTGGCGAAACCATCGGGCCAGAGCTTACTGGCTCGAATCGAGCGAATCTCGATTATCTGCTTACCAATGTCATTGATCCCAGCGCGGTGATGGCCAAGGAGTATCAACCCACGATAGTCGTCACCGACGATGGTCGTACGATCACTGGGATTGTAAAAAAACAGGACGACCGCGCCGTCACCGTCGTTACAGCCAACGAGACGCTTGTCTTGCCACGTGACGAAATCGAAGAAATGATGCTCAGCCAGGTTTCGATGATGCCCGACAATCAATGGTTGCAGATGAAGCCGCACGAAATCCGCTCGCTGGTGGCCTATCTTGCCAGTCCACAGCAAGTGCCGATGTTGGCTACCGATGAAAATGCCGCGAAGTTTTTCAACGGTCAGGACCTCACCGGTTGGGTCGGAGATGCCAAGTACTGGAAGGTCGAAAATGGTGAAATCGTTGGCACCTCTCCGGGACTGAAGAAAAATCACTTTCTCGTCTCTGATATGGCCGTCGGCGATTTTGAGCTGGAGGTCAAAGTAAAACTCACCCCCAACGCAGGCAACAGCGGCATCCAATTCCGTAGCGAACGGCTTCGCAGCGGCGACGTCAAAGGATACCAAGCCGACATCGGCGCCGGTTGGTGGGGCAAACTCTACGAAGAACATGGCCGGGCGATCCTCTGGGATAAGTCAGCCCAGCAGCACCTCAAAGCAAACGCCTGGAACGAGTACCGCATCGTCGCCGTGGGGCACAAAATCCAAACCTACCTAAACGGCAATCTCTGCGTCGACCTCGACGACCCCGATGGAGCCTTGCAAGGCATCGTCGCCTTGCAAATCCACTCCGGCCCAGCCCTTGAAGTTCGGTTCAAGGATTTGAAGCTGACGCCTCGTTAGATAAGTCTGCTGTGGTTCTAAGCAAACCCCATCCCTGCCGCGACTTGGTATGTTACCAGCGCCGCCACGTACGCTAGCACCGACATGTAGCCTAGTTGCAAAAGGGGCCATTTCCAGGAGCCTGTTTCGCGGCGTGTCACAACTTGCGTTGGTAAACACTGCATCGCCAGTACGTAGAATACGAGCATGCTCAGGCAGGTGGCCGTTGTGAATACGGGGCGACCATCGGCGTGGGTACTGTTACGCAGGCGGTCGATTAGCAGGCCGCCATCTTCCGCTCCGTCTTCGCCGATGCCGTACAGCACGGCAAGCGTTGCCACAATGACTTCGCGTGCGGCAAAAGAGCTAATCACGCCGACGCTCATCTTCCAGTCGAAACCGAGTGGAGCAAACACTGGTTCGACTCCTCGGCCAAGCTGTCCTGCAAACGAATTTTCAAGCTCTACTTGGCTAATCAATCGGTCTATTTTTTTCGTCTCGCCATTGGCTTGGAATGTAGCAATCTGCGATTGCACCTCAGTCGGCATTTCTTCAATTGGCGTCTTCGGATAAGTAGCCAACGCCCAAACTATCAGCGAGATCATCATGATTGTCGTGCCAACGCTTTTTACAAACGCCATGGCTCGGTCGTACATCAATAACAATGCGTTTCGTAGCGAAGGTACGCGATAGTTGGGCAGCTCGATCACTAGCGGCCGGGTTTTTCCTTTAAGCAATGTTTGCTTAAACACCCACGCCATCACCAGCGTTGTCACAATTCCCAAAGCATACGCAGCCGCAAACAGGAGCGACGCCTTGACCGGATCAGTGGGGAACAGCAGCCCCATCACCATTGCATACACGGGCAAACGGGCAGAGCAGGTCATCAACGGCAGCACAAGAATGGTTGCCAGCCGATCGCGTCGATCCTCGATCACTCGCGCAGACATAATCGCCGGGATTGCGCAGGCATGTGCCGATAGCAACGGCACAAACGCTTTGCCTGGTAGGCCCACCCGGTGCATCAGCCGATCCATCACGAATGCAGCTCGAGCGAGATAGCCCGAGTCTTCGAGCAAGGCTAGCATGAAAAACAACATGCAGATTTGCGGCAAAAACACCAGCATGCCACCCACACCACCAATAATGCCATCGGTCACAAGGCTACTGAAATCCCCCGCCGGCAGCCACTTACCCACGGTTTGACTAGCCAATCCAAACCAACCATCGATCAGATCCATCGGGTACTGTGCCATCCAAAAGATAATGATGAATGTCAGCACCATGATGGCTGCAAAGCATCCTAGTCCTACCACCTTGTGCGTAAGTATCCGATCGATTGCCTCGGTAAGTCGCCCATGAGCGGAGGTGTCGCCATGCGAAGTCGCAGCGCTGACATTCTCTGCCCAGTCGTATCGTGCAGAATATTGGCAACCACTGCATGAGCTACACGAGGCAAGGTCGGGGGGCGTCACCGGCACATTTTGATTGCGAAGCAACTCAGCAAGCTTGCTGCTTAGCACATCCATACCGCGGCCAGATCGTGCTGAGATCGCCACCACCGGGCAACCTAGACGCTCGCAAAGCTCCTCCAGATCGAAGTGCAAATTGTGCTTTTCTGTGATGTCGATCATGTTCAGCGCAACAACGGTTGGCAGCTTCCGATCGAGAACTTGGCTGGCAAGAAACAGATTGCGTTCTAAGTTGGTGGCGTCGAGAATCACCAGCACCGCGTCGAGCTGTGACCACCCAGAGAGTTTTCCTTCGAGTGCATCGACGGCGACTCGTTCGTCTGGCGTCACTGCATCAAGCGTATACAGCCCTGGTAAGTCGAGCAGGGTTACCGTTTGACCGCCCAGTTCAATCCGCCCGCGCCGATGCTCGACAGTCGTCCCCGGAAAGTTTGCCGTCTGTGCCCTTAGCCCAGTGAGTCGGTTGAAGACCGAAGTTTTTCCTGCGTTTGGATTGCCAACCAGTGCAATCGTCGCAGGACGATCTGTCTGCGAAAGGACAGTCAGACTGATGTCATCAATTGTTGAACTCACCGCGTCAGCAACCTAAGAAGCAAAGGCCTCGTCAAACAGAGTTAGCAGGTAAAATCAGCGAACAGAAGGGGGCAGGTATTCGATCGATTCAGATTGGTTCAACGGATACCCCCTCAGCCAACCGGGCCGAAAGGCCGATTCGAGCGCCCAGGATGCGAACGATCAGCGGATCGCCAGCCCGAACCAACTGCACCTGTCGACCCACGCAGATGCCCATCGCCTTGAGGCGTGTTGCATCGTCGTCGTCGACCTGTAAACCGGCGATCCGAGCGAGCGAGTCGCAGGGCAATCGCGGAAGCGGCATAACAGTCATCTGAGCAAGCATCTGGGTACTAAAAGGGCGATTTATACCAGCGTACAGGCATAAAATACATGAGACTAATTCTCATTAAGTTCAGCGTACTGTAGCCGGCCTTGATTCGCAAGGCGAAATACGCCCATTGCTGTTAGCCAGGGCCGCTTGAGGGGTGACAGTAACCTATATTTCTAGCGCTACTTACCACTCGCAGCCAGGAAAGTACGGAATCCCGAACTAAATGAACATCCGAGAAATCAACTCCATCGACGACTTAGCTGAACTCAAGTCGACTTGGGGGGAGTTGCTCGCGCAGACGCCTCGGGCGAACTATTTCCAATCGTTTGATTGGCTCTGTGTTTATTGGAAACACTCGAGAGCAGATCAACGCTTAAAAGTTCTTGTGGTGGAAGATTGCGGAAATGTTGTCGGCATCTTGCCCCTGGTGGTCCGACAGGAATTGACCAAGGTCGGAAAAATTCGGTTCTTGACCTATCCGCTTGATTTCTGGGGATCATTCTACGGCCCCATCGGGCCATGCCCCGGGCAGATTTTTGCCGCGGCGTTTGATTACCTCAGCACAACGAGTCGCAATTTCGACGTATTAGAACTGCGGTGGGTCGAAGGTGGCCCAGAGGCATCCGATCTCATCGAAGCTTCTCTGGAGACAGCTCATTTCGCCCCCCAGCGGAGCCAGCTTGAGTCGATCGCAGTCGTCGACCTCTCTGGCAGTTGGGAAGATTACTTCGCCTCGCGAACCAGTAAATGGCGGAATAGCTATCGTCGCTGGAAACGCCAATTGAGCACTATTGGGAAAATAACCCATGTTCGTTTCCGTCCCGATGCCTCTGTTGCTCCGCAGTGGGACTACTACGACGAATGTCTAAGAATTGCGGCTGCCAGTTGGCAGGGTTCTTCCAAAACAGGCACAACCCTTACGCACAATGAGGTCGCCTCTTTTTTGAGAGAAACGCACGAGGTCGCAGCGCAAAGTGGGTGTGTGGACATCAACCTACTGTACATCGACGATCGTGCGGTTGCCTTTGCTTATAATTACGTATACCAGGGCTATGTTTTTGGCTTACGAGCAGGTTACGATCCGACTTTGCCAGTGAAAGGTGCTGGCAATTTACTCTATCCTATGGCGATCGAAGATTCATTCCGGCGCGGAGACTGGAGATACGATCTTGGCCCCGGATACCTGAAAAGCAAGAGAGCGTTGCTGACCGACGTTCTGCCGACCTACCGCATTAGTTGCTACAAGCAGTGGTCTGTCCGCCAACAGCTCATGCGTTGGAAGCGTAAGATCGATGCTCGCCCTGAAACGCAAATTATCTCGATCGAGTCGCCAGTCGTCTCGGTGCCGATGGTAGATCAGCCCTAGAATCGCAAGCAATTTTTTTGTGATGGTCAACTTTCGATGCTCGTTGTGGTGTGGCCGCCACCGCTAACGGCTGCTACTTGGAGCAGTGTGGTTGTTCTCTTGTAATGCTATTGGGGTTTCTACCTTGTTAGCGTACTTTTTTACTATTACGATCAATTTGGTCCGGTCGATGGGTTTCGTGGCGAAGTCGTCGCACCCCACGTTGAGGCACTTCTGTCGGTCTTCGGCCATGGCGTGGGCGGTTAGGGCGATAATTGGACCAGCGTAATTTACTTCACGTAACTTGCGAGTCGCCCCGTATCCGTCGAGTACTGGCATCTGCATGTCCATCAGAATAACGTCGAAAGGATTCTCTTCACCCATTGCTGCTAAGGTAAGATCGTGGGCAAGTTGTCCATTTTCTGCGACCGTGACTTTGGCACCAGCCTTCTTCAGGAGGAATGAGATTAGGCGTTGATTATCAGGGCCATCTTCTGCCAGCAATATCCGTAGCCCTTTGAGTGGTTCGCCACTTAAATCGTCGGATTGTTTACTCTTCGCCTGGGGTGTTTGCTCAGTACTCTTGGCAATTTCCTCCAGGTTCAGCATTCGTACACCAGTTAGCTCTCCGGTGCTGATCGTCATTGTAAACGTGCTGCCTTTACCGAGTTCAGATTCGACCTTGAGTCCTCCACCGAGCATCTGGGCGAGCGAGTTGGAGATCCGCAGGCCGAGGCCAGTCCCTCCAAACTTGCGTGTAGTGGAACCATCGGCTTGGCTGAACGCCTCGAAGCGAGCGATGACGTCGCGTTGCTCAGGGCTCATTCCAATGCCTGTGTCTACAACACTTAGATGGAGCAGTTGCTGGTCTGGATTCACTGCCAAATGAATCGTCACCTTGCCAACTTCGGTAAACTTTACTGCGTTCCCAAGCAGGTTTAAGAGAATCTGTCTTAGCCGTGTCGGGTCAGATTCGATCTGCTCTGGGATCAGAGTGTTGTATTTCACCACAAGGTCGATGCCTTTGCCCTCAGCCCTAGCGTGCATGAGCGATACGACCTCTTCTACAATCTGTATTGGGTTGGTCTCGATATACTCCACGGTCATTTTGCCGGCTTCGATCTTGGACATGTCTAGGATATCGTTGATGATCGTAAGCAGATGTTGCCCGTTTTGCTTGATTGTGCTGATTGCTTTGCGCCAGCGAGGCGGGGCGTCTTGCTCATCAGAAAGTAGATCGGCGTAGCCGAGAATTGCTGTCATTGGCGTGCGAATCTCGTGGCTCATGTTGGCCAGGAACTCCGACTTCGTCTGGTTAGCTGCTTCGGCAGCCACTTTCGCCTGCTTGAGTTGTGCGATTGCTTGGAACCGTTCGATGGCAAGACCGGCAAGGTGTGCCGTTATGTCAATCAGCTCGCGATCCTCGGCTTCGGGCAATCGGGGAGACCGATAGTACATCGCCAATGTGCCGAGAACCTTCTCGTCGCGGGAACGAATCGGCACCGACCAGCAAGCTCTCAGGCCAGCCTGCTTTGCTAACTCCCGATAAGGTTCCCAATTCGGATGTTGCATCACATCCTCGGCAAAAACCGGGACGTTATTGAATGCAGCCGCTCCGCAGGAACCTACTGAGGGGCCAATCTCCACACCATCGATGGCTTCGTTATAGAACGACGGTAGGCTTGGTGCTGCCCCGTGCCTCAGGCACTTGCCTTCCTGATCGAGCAAGAGTATCGAGCAGAGCATACCAGGAGAAAACGACTCCACACCTTGCACGACGGTCTCTAACACTTTCTCAATAGGCGTCGACGAGGCCAGTAGTTTGTAAACATGACTTCGACTTTTCGTCAAAGCAGTTTGCTGTTTGCGTTTTGTGATGTCTTCATTAAGAGACACGTAATGCGTCGTTTCGCCTATTGCATTTCGGATGGGGGCAATCGTACCCAGTTCCCAATAGGTTTCGCCGCTTTTTTTCTTGTTGTGGAATTCTCCCTGCCATACTTCGCCCTTGGTAAGTGCATTCCACATTCGAGTAAAGGTTTCGCGTGGCATTTCGCCGGAACTACAGATGCGAGGATTCTGGCCAATCGCCTCTTCCGAGGTGTAGCCGGTTGTCTCGGTGAACTTTGGGTTGACGTATTCGATTGTCCCAAGTTCGTCTGTTATCACGACGGTCATCGGACTTTGCTCAACTGCGGCAGACAACTTACGCAACTCTTCTTCTGTTTGCTTCAGCTTGGTGACGTCGAGCATAACGGCTACGAAGACAGCCCTTTTGTCCAAAGTCGAGGTTTCAAGATGCACTTCAACAGGATACTCTGATCCGTCTTTGCGGCGATGCACTGTTCTGAACTCGATACAGTCTTGCGTGCCGTCGAGTAATGGCGCAACTAATTTCGCAAAAGAAGAGGGTGTATATTCGGCCTTGATATCAATCGGCGTCAGCCCACGAAGCTCTTCGATCGTGTAGCCGATGTTGTCGCATGCACCACGATTCGCATGGACAAAATGTAGCGAATCCGCGTCGAAGATGTAGATTTCGTTGAGAGATCGGTCGAGTATCTGACCAAAAGCTCTTAGCTCTTCCGCCTCGTGATTCGCCTTACTTATTTTTGCGAACGCCAACCGATGCACTGGGTGAAACGCTAGTACCCAAAGCACTGGCGCACTGAGAGCGGTCAACAGCGTCGCATCGGTTATGGCCTCGACCCACCCACTGACATGGACCGGCAGTATGACCGGAAGCAGAGACATCACGACGGCTTCCATGAGGAAAATCGTCACGAGCACCTGTAGAAAAAAACGCGAGCTTGAGTAGTGCGTGTCACACCTCTTCGAAGTCATTGGTTCTTCTCCAGCATTCTACATCTGTTTGGCAGGAGAAGTTGTCTGACGCTCGCAAGCCTTTTTGAGACAAGTTCGCCGCTATTGAGAGTGATGACTAGCATTGGGGTTGAGATGTTGTGTGACGCAAAATGGCGTCGACCAGCTCTGCTTTTTGGAGCGGCTTCCTAAGAAACTCATTGCACCCTGCCTGGAACCAAGACTGTTTTAATTCTATTGAGTCAAACGCTGTCACCGCAATGATTGCCCCGCTATGGCCTAGCTCGCGCAGTTGCCTTGTGGCATCAAGCCCATCTAGTTCTGGCATTTGAAAGTCCATTACCACAGCATCAAAAGGCGTCGTTGATTTTCTGACGGTATCGACAGCCGACTGCCCAGTACATTCGAGCGTGACCGATGCCCCAGCCAATTGGAGGAACTTGAGAAAGAGTCGCCCCTGATCGGGACAGTCCTCGGCAAGTAACACCTGCAGGCCTTCTAGTTCTAGGGCTGCTTGAGGTGAATCCGCTTGGTTTTCGATTCTATTGGCTGAATTTGGCGTGTTCATGTTTAGCTCCTTGCTTCCGTACGGGAAACTTATCCTCCACTCTGGTCGAAGGATTTTCCTGCCATGCGACGAAAGTATAGGTTGCGCTTGGGGAATCTGATGGGATCAGAGGCATCAAAAAGCGAGGCAGAGTTCGTGCAAAACCCCTGTATTCGGGGAGAAGAGGCCTACAATCCGCATAATCGGGCTAGTGCGGTGTGGCTTCCTTGGGTTTCATAGTTGGCCGTTTTCTAAGCCGTCTCACAGGAAACTATGGCCACGCACTTTTGAAAAGCCACGATAGGAACTGCAAAATGCTTGCTTGATAATTTGGCCACCAAAAGAATATCGTTTTTTTGGTGTGGCATGCGACTATTATTCTCAGGCTCGAAGCAAATGTTTTTTTACGTAGAGTTCGCGGTGAGTATAGAGTGAATTGCAGGTGGTCTTCAAAGCTGAACTTGCAAGAAGATTCGCCATGCTGTTCGGGCAGCCAATGCGATGACAACCACGGCCCCCACGCTCATCAATCCGAGTATCCATGCTGGTGTGCGTGGCGTGTCGCCGGTCGGGCGACGTGTGGCCAAATAGAGCATCGAAAACGCCAACACCGGGCCGCCAAGTACCGTCATTGCTTGAGCGAAGATAATCAGTGGCACCCGGTCGGCCCCATCGGTCAATAGTGCGACAAACATGCCGATAAGTAGCACGCCGACCGTAAATATCTTTGTCCAAGTCGAGTCCATTTTGGCTTCGAGCCCGAGCCCATCTGCCAGCAAAGTTCCGCCGATAATTGAGTTCACTAAGAACGAGCTAAAAGCACCGGCGAAGATGCCCAGGCAGAAAAGCACGGTGGCGGTCGACCCAAACAGTGGCTCCAACTGACGTGCCACATCGGCAGCGCTGCTTAGATCGGAAGACGCGACCTTGCCATACAGGACCGAAGCCGAGGTAACCATGATCATGAGCGAAATGCCAACCAGCACGGAGATGCCAGCAAATGAGTCGGTAACTCCCTGCTTGAGCTGAGCAACTCCCCAGCCCTTTTCTTTGACCAGATAGGCTTGGTAAAACGCACCAGCGATCGAAAATGTTGTCGCTAGTAGGCCTTGTATAACGAACCAAGGGTCGACGATCGTCGGTTTGATTTCGCTATTTGCCCCGGAAGCGATTTGTTCAACCTTCGGAAAAAATCCACCTGAAAGCTCCTCGGGAACACTCGGGACCAGTCCACCCAGTATCCCCACAATCGAAGGTCTAGCCATAATCAAGTTTGCCGCAAAGCCAATCAACATCAGGCCGACCAACAACATCATTAACCGTTCGATGGGCTGGTAGAGTCGCTTAAAACCAAACAGACACGCGATTAGCCCAACATTCAGCCCGATCAGCAGATTTCGTTGCATAGCGGGATTGGTTTCGAACAACGGTTCGAGCGAGGCCAGCACACCTACATTGTTGCTAAATTGAAAGCATGCAGCGATCAGAAACACCGAGATACCAGCCAAAGCCGCAACGGGACGTCCCAATCTTGTCGCGAGTTCTTCACATGGCGTTCCCTCTAAGGTCACCCCGATTCGAGCCGAGGTAGCAACAGCTCCGACCATCAGCAGGCCGGCCCCTACGAGCAGCCAAATCATCTCATAGCCAAACTGACAGCCGATTTTCGAGCTTGTCAGAATACTGCCAGGCCCGAGTACGACACAGGCAACAATAACTGCCGGGCCAATTGCACGAGTAAACCTCTTTGCCACGCCCGATGTTTTTGTGTTGTTGGAATTTGAAGCCATTTTTCTTTGGTCGGTTGATAGATTTTTTCAGCGGGAACAAGGACCGAAAGGTGGGTGAACCTGTTGGCGGCGGAACGAATTGAAGTGGTTCGCTCGATCCGCCGACAGAACCTCCCACCCTACAAATAATTACTTCTTCGTGAGTCAGTCTAACATCGACCGAGGCGTTTCGTCATCCGATTCCGCTGCATCGAAAAGCATGGATTGCGCCAAGTCCTCAGGCGGGCTGACCCCCAGATGCTCGTAGCCAGCGGCAGTTAGCTTACGGCCGCGCGGGGTGCGTACGACCAACCCGGCTCGTAACAAAAATGGCTCGATCGGTCAGCGTGTCGGTCGCCGTGTTGAGCGTGTGGGCAACTGCCTCGACCCCAACCGGCCCGCCGTTGAATACCCGCAAAATGGTTTCCAGGTATTTGCGATCTTGCCCATCAAGGCCCTTCCTATCGATGGCCAACATCGAGAGCGCTTCAGTGGCCACTTTCAGCGTGATTTTTCCGTCCGCCCGGCTGGTGGCATAGTCGCGAACCCATCGCAGGCGGTTGTTCGCGACGCGCGGGGTGCCTCGACTACATCGGGCAATTTTCAGGGCCGAAGCGTCGTCGATCTCAATTTGCAATTTACCCGCATTGCGGCGAATGATCTCGGTGAGATCGTCATTGTCGTAAAAATCGAGATGTTCGCGGACTTGAAAACGGTCGCGCAATGGCGCAGAAAGCAGGCCGGTGCGGGTCGTTGCACCAATGAGCGTAAACGGCCGTAACGCCATATTGACAGTCCGCGCGCTTACGCCTTCGCCCAAGGTGATATCGATGCGAAAATCTTCGATCGCCGGATACATAAACTCTTCGACCGTCTTGGGTAGACGATGGATTTCGTCGATGAACAACACCGAGCCTTCTTCGGCATTCGACAAATACGGCAGCAGATCTTTCGGAGCAGCCAGCGCCGCACCACTGGCAATTTGCATCGGCACGCCGAGCGCTTGCGGGATACACATGGCAAACGTCGTTTTACCCAACCCGGGCGGGCCATCGAGCAATACATGCCCCAGGGGTTCGCTACGAATCCGGGCAGCATCGACGGCGATTTTTAGCCGCTCGTAAACTTCGCGCTGACCAACCATGTCTTCCATCCGCTTGGGACGCAGGGCCATGTCTTCTTCGCGCGTCGCCTCGGGCGCTACCACCGATGGTTCAGGGTCGCGGGGCTGATGATCTTCGGCAGAAAGAATCGGTTCGCGGGGCATTGGAATGCGGATTTCGGAATGCGGATTGCGGAATTCTGAATGTGGGACGTGCCGTCTCCGACGGTGGCCTTTCAGAACTAGAATGTGAACACTTGTACGCTAACAGCCGCTCACTATATCAGATCGGACGAAATCGTGAAAACCATGAATTCTTGCCCCGCGGGCGACTACTATCTGCGGTACACTGTGCGACTATGAACTGGAACAGCTATCTCCAACGAAAAACCCGTGACCCCGCCTTTTTGTGGCGAATGGTCATCTGGATCATTGCTTTGGGGGTCGTGACAGGGTTCCTCGCACAGTATTGGCTCCAGCCTCAGGCGGCTGTGAAGATCGACAACGGGGCCTCTCGCAACGAGTGGCACCAGATCGAACAATTGGCCGAGCAGGGCGAGTGGGGCCAGGTTTGGTGGAGCATTCCTGAGAGAATGTTGGCTGATTTACAGCATGTGGGGCCAACGATGCTTGCCGTTTTTGCCGGGTGTTGTTGGTTTGCCTTCTTGCTGCAAACGCTAGAGGTTACCCGACTTCGCGATCAGCGGTTGTGGCTTGCATTGGCCGCCGTAGGGCTCGGCGCGCTAAGCGTTTGGCCAACCCTGTTCTTGCTTCTATGGCAAGAAGTCGCTTGGGAGTTGAATGATAGCCGAGAGCTGATGCCCGGCCTGCGCTACAACATTCTTGGCGTTGGACTCCGCGAAGAATTGGCAAAGCTCTGTTGCCTGTTGCCCTTGATGCCATTTTTGTTGCGACAGCGCAACGAACTGGTCGTCCTGCTAGTTTCAGCCTGCGTTGGACTCGGGTTTGCCATTGAAGAAAATATCGGCTACTTCTCCGGCTCCCAAGGACAGGCAGCAATCGGTCGTTTTTTGACAGCCAACCCATTTCACATGACGCTCACCGGCCTGATCGGTTTGGCTGTCTATCGAGGGTTGCGCTACCCACGCGATTGGGGCCCTCATGCCCTGGCAACCTTTGGCCTCATGGTATTTGCCCATGGAATCTACGACGCCGCCATCAGCTTGCCAGCCCTAGCAGACTATTCGATTGCGACCACGATTATTTTCGCGCTGGTCGTCTATCAATTCTTTCACGAACTACGCGAACTACGCACGACGAGCAACGATACCATCAGCCTGACAGCAACCTTTCTGTGTGGCGTCTCGCTAGTCACGTCAGCCACGTTCGTCTACTTGAGTGCAACGCTAGGCTCCGACGCTGCTTTCGACACACTATTCAATGGCATCCTCAGCATGTCTCTGATGGTGTATCTATTCTTGCGAGAAATGCCCGAAACCCTGGTCCACCGCTAGCGGTTTAGCAACACCAAGGCTGGCGATTTCGCCGTCGAAGTTAATGAGCCCCGCTGACTGGTTGACGAGCGTCCCGCTGTAGACCTGCAAGCCGGCGGTAGTCGTAGACGTAGATTCGACCGTGAGCGTACCCCCGCTAAAAAGCTGTTTTTTAATCTTGGCATGACCATTCAACGAGGCTTTCTGCTCGTTGGGAGCAAGAATTTGAATTATTATTCAAAAACTCCCGGTTTATATCTTGTATGGCCATTCAATAAATGCAATCATCATGGAATGAATCGAGGGCGCCCACGACAGTTTGACGAAAAAAAGGCATTGCTAGCCGCAATGGAGGTCTTTTGGAGTAAGGGCTTTGAGGGGGCGTCGTGTGATGAACTGCTCGCTGCGATGGGAATCAAATGTGGCAGCATGTACTTGGCGTTTGGAGACAAACAGGCGCTTTACGATCGCGCGTTCGACCTTTATTGCGAGACGGAATTTTTGCGAGGAATGGAAATCCTCGACGGCCCAGGCACTCCGTTGGAGAACATACGTACGTTGGTGCAATGCTGGGGCGAACATATGACGCAGCCTGACAGTAAAGGTTGTTTTGTTTCAAACACCGTGATTGAGTTCAGCAAACAGCCGGATGGCGTCGCACAGCTTGCGAGACAAGTTCTCAAGCGAATGCAAGATGTGCTGGAAAACAAACTCAAGCAAGCAGCCGACGCGGGCGAGCTGCGCGATGGAGCGAACCCTGCGGCATTGGCGGCGTTTCTAGTCAACACTGCTAACGGCTTGAATGTTATGGCCCGCGCGCGGGCAGATAAGAAGTCGATCCAAGGCGTGATCGACTCCACACTGTTGATTCTCGCCTAAGTTCGTTTCCACCTATTTTTTGAATATGCTTTCAAAATACACCCCACTTAGAGAAGCATGATTCCAATTTTTGCCAAAGCCGTAGGCAGCGGGTTCGTCCGTAAGCCTTGAAGTTTTTTAACCAGGAGTACAAAAAATGAAAACGACAGATTTTCTCAAAATGGCCCTCGAAACGAGCAAAGCTTTTACGCTTGGCCTCATCGACGACATGAAGGACGCGCCGTTGACTCAACCGACGGTGAACGGCGGCAACCATCCCTTGTGGGTACTTGGCCACTTGGCCTACTCCGAGGCCAACATTGTTAATCACCTCATTCTAGGGAATGAGAATCCGCTGATCGAATGGAAAGAGATTTTCGGCAGCGGCAACGAAGTAGTTGCCGACGCAGATCGTTACCCATCGTTGGACGAATTAATGAAGAAATTTGAGGAAGTCCGCACGCAAACGCTGAATGTTTTGGAAGGCCTATCCGACGACGACTTGGACCAGCCGAGCAAGAACTGCCCTCCCGGTCGAGAAAAGTTCCTAGGCACGGTTGGTCAGTGTTTCATGATGTTGTCTTTGCATGCAACGATGCACTACGGCCAAGTTGCAGACGCCCGTCGTGCGCTCGGACGTAAACCGGCGTTTGCTTAGGCTAGATTTCTGGTGTTCTTTACTTTTTCTACCGAGAGGATTTTTACGATGACGAGTCGAATTTTCATTTTAACCACTGGAATAGCTTTGGTGTTTTTCACTAGTTTTAGTTCGCAAACAAGTGCCAAGGATGGATCGGCAAAGAAAGGCTCTGGCACGAGGACCGGTTATTCTGTTCAAGCCACGCCACCTGCAGGGCTTGAGGAGGTTTACAGCTTCTACAAAGAGACATTTGGTTTTGTGCCCAACCTCACAAAGGTGATGGCCAATTCGCCGGCGCTCACCTTATCTTATGTCGCTTTGCAAAAGAATCTGAAAGAACACGCCACTTTGAACCAGGCAGAAATCAACATTGTGCAATTGGCGATTGCCGTCGAGAACAAATGTACGTATTGCACAGCAGGACACACGATGGCTGGTAAGATGTTCTTTAAGACCCCCGACGAGCACATGCAGGCGGTGCGAGGTCGAAAAAGTTTGTCGGATGCGAAATTACAAGCTTTGCGAAATTTCGCCGTCTCTGTCTACCAGGGGCAAGGGCACCCGACGAAGAAGTATGTCGACGAATTTTACAAAGCAGGCTATACCAACGCGCAAGCATTAGATGTCGTTGCCTGTATCGCCGCCAAGGTGATGACCAATTATGCCAATGCACTGGGCGGTACAGAGCTTGATGAGCCGTTGAAGCCGTTGGCAGTTGGTTTGAATTTCGACAATCGCTAAATTTTGAATACAAAGGTAGGCCAAAAGCTTCGAAGACCGGCTGGCGTTGCGTCTCAGTGAGCGTAGCGCCAGCTCCTTCGGTGCTGGTAAACCCTAGGGTAGAAAGTTTTCTATGAAACGACGAAGTATACAACTCGCCTCGTTTGATGAATCTGAGGAAGAGGCTCGGAGGCTGCTGCAAGTTGGTTACGACCGTGCCGGCAATTGGTCTCTGGGGCAGGTTTGCAATCATCTGGCAACGGGGATCGAAATGTCCATTGAGGGATACCTCAGTCGTGTGCCGAGGATTTTGCAACGAGCTATGGTGGCGACATATTTCCGATTGTTTTTTCTAGGCAAGATCGGAAAACGGTTCAATTTGAGAATGCCTACCGACGCTCCGCAGAAGCAGCCGGTGGACGACGAAGTCGGCCTGCAGCGACTTGTGGCGGCCATCGGTCTCCTCAAGGATGCCGATGCCGCGCATTGGAATCGTATGCACTTGTGGCACTGCGAACACCACTTGGGCTTTCTGATTCCTCACGAGGAAGACGCAGGGCCAGAAGATGGTTAGCCCGTTTAGGCTTCATTTAGCTTCTTCTTTCGGTTTATCAATTCTGACCATCAGCCATTGTTGTGTCTGGCCATCCTCGAAGTGCATGAGTACGCTGGTTTCGTTTTGGGTAAGGTTGGAAATGCCAGTCTCCAAAATTGGGGTATTCTTATCCACAATAGTCCAGGCAGCGCGCTGAGTTTCGCGATCGACCATCCCCTCTAGCGTCTGGGTCTGTTCGGTGGTCTTGTTCTGATAGGTGCCGGCGAGGATGCCCTCCTTGCTAACAGCTAGTTGAATGAACATGTTGGGGACTGCATTGGAATCGGTGTCTTGGGTTAGCGCAAAAACACCCAATGGAAGCCATTTCATTTCGTCAGGTTTCTCGACTTCTGGGACATTGGTAGCGATTTGCTCGGCCTGGGCAGCGTACTCCTCGGCGGGTATTTCCTCGCCATCAGCGTAGACAGTGTCTCCCTCGTAATAGACATTGCCGCCTGACCCATAATCGTAGGATGCGGCGCCTCCCCAGTTCCATGGCATGAAAGATGAAACCGTGGCAAACGAAGCCCAGGTCCAGAACACGGGGTTCTGATGGAAACGATAGTGAGCGTTCGGGTTGTTTCCCCAAAAATTGTCGAATAGGTGGTTGTTATCGTAATGGTTGCTCAACCCATCACGAATGCGGTCTGCATGTTCGCCGAGCTGTTGTTGCCTGGGGGTTCGGCGTTCCCCACGGCCATCTGCTAAGCTCGATCGCAGGTCTCCGCGATTTTCTACGCGCACAGACTGGCGATCCCCACGTCCTGAGACGCGATCCTGTCGGTTGTCTGAAGCAAAATCTCGATTTTCACCGCGGCTATCTCTCAAATTGGATCGACCATCTGTCCGCTGATCGATACGGCCAGATCGATTGCCGGCGACGGTTTCCCTTGAAGCATGGCTTCCCGAGGGGTTGTGCAGGAAATTGTTAATCGCTGAATTTGCCCCAGCAGGTCGTCCTCCAACCGCAGCGCCTGCGCGGTTCCCCGCATGTTGTCCGCCTGAGAGATTCAAGAAACTTTGTAATTCGGCCTGACTGGCATGTCCCCCTGGTCGGCCACCTCCCGCAGGGCGCGTACTGGCGCCCGGTCCCCCTGGTCGAGCTGTTCGACCGCCTGGGTTAGCTGGACGAGCCACTCGGCTGGCGCTTGGCGACCTAGTGTGCGAAGGGCTCGGTCTGGACTGGTGGCTCATTGTTGGTGAACGACTTGGAGCAGGCCTGGAGTAGCCGCCGCCAGAGAACGACCGGCCTCCTCCTCCTCCTCCTCCACCGCGTCCCCCTCCGCCGCGACCCCCTCGGGCCAGGACATCATTTACAGGCAGGGCGAGAATTGCCCAAGCAACAACCATGAGTTTTGCATATTGGTTCATCGTAATTCCCAATCTGTAGTATAAGTTTTTATAAACGAACGATTTTTCTTGA
Organism: Planctomycetota bacterium; assembly: GCA_013152205.1. Lineage (GTDB taxonomy): Bacteria > Planctomycetota > Planctomycetia > Pirellulales > Lacipirellulaceae > Bythopirellula. The sequence continues at coordinate 26,656 of JAADGV010000055.1, read as the reverse complement.
TGTGTGCAGTATGAACTTTACTTGGCCTCAGCATTCACTCGCTTTCCTGGCGCATGCCGCAATAGAAGCAAGCACTCGCTTTGTAATAGTGAGAGGCTATTCTCATGGGTTACCGATCATTCTGGCGTGCCAAGGCGGGTTACTTTGACTTCGTCGATATTCGGTAAGATTTTTCCATCAACCTCTCGGCCCGTCGATTGCCAACCGAAGGTATTTGCATCCACGATGGTCATGATGTTGATCGAGGAGCCCTTCTGGCCGTCTGGCAAGGTGGCGTTGGATTCTACGATCCAGCGGTTATTCTTCTTGGTCCACTTTCCCTCGGCAAAGCCACCATTGGAATCGAATGCCCAGGAGCGAATTTTTTCTGCCGCCGGATCCCAGCCAATGATTTGCATCCCGGAAGTATCGATGCGGTCTTCGACGCTCACTTTGAACGAGCGAATGATAAAATTGTTGTTGCGAGCCCATTGGCAGGTGGTCTCGATCTGATCGTCCCCGTTGGCATCCAACCAAGTGCCGATCATCCATTTCAGATCTTTAAGCTGCTCGTAGTGCGAAGGAAACGCGGCAGCTTCTTCTGCTTCGCTGACGCGATCAAGAAGCCACTTGCCGCTGCGTCGAACGTGGACGGCAGTGTAGTGGCTTGCTTCAACATCTCCCTCAGGTCCTGTGACTCTCGCCACCCCATTCTCTACCGCCACGTTGGGCGAGACGAATTCGATCGATTCCACGTCGACTTCTAACTGGTCGCCTTTTCTCTCTGTCAGGAGGGTGTCGAACTCTTTTTTAATTGCCTCGTGCCCTACAACCTGGTTGCCCGTACTCGGGTTGGTATAAACGGCCTCAGGCGACCAATGGGCTGCCAAAGCTTCGGAGTCATGGGCATTAAATGCGGCCACATACGACTCAACCGACTTCTCAATGACGGCTTTGTCCGCCGCCTGGTCGGTGGCGAACGTCGCCTGCATGCCACTCATGGTAGCGGTCAAAACAAACAAGATGCCGATAGAGTTCTTCATCGTAGTTTTTCCCTTCGTTGGGGGATTTTATTGATGTGCGCATCAGGAACTTTACTTGGCTTCAGCAATTCACTCGCTAAAACCGGCACTCCCGTTGGTCGGCCTGTCGCTTTCCTGACGCATACCTCAATAATCCTGCCATAGGTGTTCAAATTTGGGTTGGGCATCGTTTCGGATTTCCAACATCAATTCATGTTCTAGCTATTCGACAAGTACGATCTCACTGGGTTGCCAGGTCTTGTTGAACCAAGGTTCCAGCGGGCCATAGAGGCGGAGAATGGTGTTCCACCCTTTGCCAGGAACGGTCTGGATCCAGTTGCTTTCCTTACCTTTTGGTGCCTTGGGGCCGAAGTAGATGTCCACCGAAGTGTCAGGATTGGCGACAACTCCCTTTTTTGAACTGCCAAGACTTGGGAATTGTTGGTCGGTTTGCAGCATCGAGCGAGTTTGATTGTCGTAGAGTGTAATCGACCAAAAATCCTTTGCCGGTATATTGGGGGGTAGATGCAGTCGGTAGGTTTTTCCGCCATCGAGTGCCTTGTCTTGGGAATCGACAAAGGCGGTTGCGTATTGCGATCCAACCCCGGCAGGCATTTTTCTGGCCATTGCGGGGGTGATGCCTGTGGCGTAAAAGAGCATGAAGGTGCGCCCATCGAGTATCCGAGCCCCACCGTCAAGAAACTTGTGGCTGCCACCGACGAAGGCGGTCCCCCATGCACTGTCAGGGTAGTATCGCTGAATCTTGTCTGGATAGCGAAAGGTGAGAGCGCGTGCGGTGGCAGTGCCAACGTTTGCGGCCTCGATCAAGATTTTTTTCATGCGTGCGTCCGGCGCAAATGGCTTGCCTTTTTGAATTCCGATCGAGGCAAGGGCCCCGAGTGTCTCTGGGTCCATTGAATCGGCAGGCTCATACTGGACAACTGAGTTCACTTCCTCGAAGAATGTGTAATCCATGGAATGAAGGGTGCTGAAAGCAATGCCCGAGCCATTGGAGAACTTGATTTTGGGAGGATTGTCCTTACTCGCCAAAGGATAGACGCGAAACAGCCTCTTGGTTGCCTCTACCGCAGGCTTGGGATCTCCGTCGACCTGGAATCCACGCCATGCGACCCAGTTACCATAGGTGCCGGTTCGAGCGACGTGGTAGCCATCAGGAACCTCGCCATCGTAGCCGGGAGGCAGGATGAGAAACTTGCCACCCTTACCCTTATCGGGGCCTGCGTTGCCAAAGTCGACAACATAGTGGAACCAAGCATCGTCAATAAACCCAAGTACGTTCGGGGGTGTTTCGATGACCATAGGGCCGTTTTTCACATCCAGCCACATCATGCAATAGATAGAATCCGTATTGGCTGTGAGGAACAACGCTTTGGAGTCCATCAGTTGCTCAAAAACGACCACCGACGTGTTGTCGGGGCCAAAGGTGCGAAGCCCTTTTCGCATTGCATGCAGTGATGCGGCCGGTATAGAAGTCAGAACGGATTGTACGGCTCGCTGAAAATCGAGGTTGTCTAATACCTTTTTGACGGTCGCATCGTCCGGGAATCCATCGGTGAAATTTAATGTCCCCAGGCGAGTTTCCAACGAGTCGGCCGTGGCGACCCCTGGCGGAATGGGGGTAGTCATTTTCATCTTTGGCGCACTCTGCGCGTGGGTCGACGTCACTGCGAGCATCACGCTCAATATGGCAAGAAGGACTCGATACCCGTTCATTTTGATGCCTCTTGTGCTTCCCAGATGTACTTACAAATACGCCAAGATTGGGCGACGCTTATTTTTCACAACAACTCCTGTTTTTAACAGGAAATGTGATTTTGGTCTACCAATATGGATTTTTTTCCTATTTGAGGGACTCCGGAAATTCGAAAAGGATGATTTTCCTGTACTTCCCAGTGTTCTAGCGATTTGCTGCTGGTACACGGGGTTCAGCCGTGTTGAACCGCTGTGCTCCGGGCCTGCATTGCAGTACCAGTTGTTATGAATGCCCGGACACCTCCACCTATTTTTTCCTTTCCTGGCTACCTGAGAACGATTACGAAATTTCTTGGTCAGGCTTCGACGAAGGGCTTGCCTGAATAGTGCGTTGAAGCGACTGGTGCCCTCGGTAATCACCAACCACCAGCAGAGCTGGTGGTTTGAGGAAGCCCCCTGGAAGGGGGCAAGAAATCACCCCAACGGGGTTTAACAACATAGCCCAGGGTAAGCGGAGCGCCACCCTGGGTAACCCGCAACAAACCAAAACCTACCCTGAAAGGGTTGAACAACATGCTCGACCATTGTGATACCCTTTCAGGGTATACATTGCCAGGCGGAACCCCTACCCAGGGTGGCGCGGCTACGCCACTTACCCTGGGCTACGATGTTGAACCGCTTCGCGGTTACCGACGCTGGAACGGCAGAGCCTGATGAATTCTCGCCAGCAAAGCTGGTGGTTTACAAAAAGAAATTGTTTCAAAGCGTTTCGCATTTGTGTCTTCGAGTACTCCGGCTCGGATGCCGGAGTATGTAGCCCCTTAGTCTGCGGCGTATTTCGCGATCTCGTAAAAGCATCTTTTAATTATTTAGATGATTATTGTTGACTTGCTCGATAGTATCTCTTACGATCATCTAAAGAATTCGATGATAGGGTTTTTTTAGCGAAGCGTTCCTCGTCGGAGACGTCTCTCATATTTCTTCCAAGGTAACTGGCAATGGCACGTACCGAATCCGAGCATCCGACGGAGTTGGAGCTCGAGCTTCTCAAGGTCTTGTGGGACGAGTCGCCGTTGCCGGTTCGCGAGGTGCGGGCGCGGCTTGAAGCAGACGCCAACCGGCCGTTGGCGCATAGCTCCGTCATAACGATGCTCAATATCATGCACCGCAAGGGGTTTTTGCGGAGGCGGAAAGAGGGCAAATCGTTCTTGTTTTCGCCCAAGGTAAAAAAAGAAAGCGTCACCGGCGGCATGATGGGCGACTTATTATCACGGGTCTTCGATGGCTCGCCCTCGGCCATGATGCTCAATCTGTTGGAGACGACCGACATCGGGGCCGACGAACTTGCCGAGCTTCGTAAACTCATCACGCAAAAGGCAAAGGAGCGGAAGCAATGACTTGGCAAACTTTTGTTGACCCAGCGTTTAGCAGCCGACTCTGTCTCATGTTGTTGCACTCGTTGTGGCAAGTCGCTGCGGTGGCGCTCGTTGTTTGGAGCCTGGACCGACTGTGGCCCAAGCGATCGGTCGAGCGTAGCTACACCCTTCACGTAGCTGCTTTGTTGGCGGCGTTGGTGGCGATGCCAATTACGTATGGGGTGCTTGGGAGCGAGGCGGAACGGGTGGGGACCAGCGCCCCTGAAGCGGCGATGCCCGCTTCAGCGGCCGTTGTTGAACCTGTTTTGAGTCTGGAGCCTGACGCGACAGTCGATGCCGAACCACCTACGACCAAAATCAACACGCCATTGGTATCGCCTTCGGCAACCGAATTGCCTGCCCGGGAAATCACGACAAGCTTTTGGCAACAAGCTGCTCCGTGGGTGCTTGTTAGCTATGCGATCGGCGTCGTGCTGATGCTGGTCCGCTTGATGAGAGCCATGATGAGTACAAATCGGCTCAGTGTCGGGGCGAAAAAAATTGTCGACGGGCCGCTGGTCGATACTCTGCGGTCGCTTGCTCGCAAGTGGTCACTCAAGGTTGTACCGGTGCTAGCCGAGACACAAGAGATTGTCGTGCCAAAAGTTGTTGGCTTGGCTCGACCAGTGATTCTCCTGCCAGCCGCGGCGATTGCCGGCCTTTCGATGGGCGAACTAGAAATGATTCTCGCCCACGAGCTGGCCCACGTGCGACGTCACGACATGTGGGTAAATCTAGTTCAACGACTGGCCGAGGCCCTCCTGTTTTTCAACCCGCCGCTGTGGTATCTCAGTCGGCGGATCAGCACGCTGCGCGAGTACTGCTGCGACGAGATGACTTGCCAGGCGATGGTGGACACCGATGCCGAGCCGAAGCTGCGTTACGCCACAGCCCTACTACGGGTGGTGGAACTTGCTCAACCAAACGCCACCAGCGACCTAGCAGCTATGGCCGCCACTGGCAGTTCGCCGTCAGAGTTGCGCCGCCGCGTGGCACGATTGTTTGGCGAACCGCTACGCGAGCCAGTGCGAGTAACTCGCACTGGAATGTTGATGATTGCGGCAGTGGCGCTGTTCGTAGTAGCGGGGCCATCGATTTGGTCGACTGAGGCGCAAACGGCTGATAGCGAGGTTGTAACTGATGAGCAAGGCAGTAAGAAGTCTGACGCCCCGGCCACGATCTCTGGCCGCATCGTGCTGGAAGATGGTTCGCCGGCAAAGGTTAAAGGGTGGTTGCACTCCGGCTCGTCGTACGGTACAGGACCCGACACCTCGGTTATGAACCATAGTATCCAAAGCTCCGAAGGTCGATTTACGGACACTTTTTCTTGCGAAGTGCATTCGGGAACAGTGTGGTTGAAATACTTCCCCGAAGGCTATGCGCCAGCCTGGATCGGACCGCTTGAACTGAAACCAGGTCAACGGCTTGACGATGTCACGATCACACTCAACCCCGGTTTTTCTGAGTTGGTGAAGGTTTCGAATGAGCTTGGCGAACCGGTCGTGGGTGCCACATTGGTGGCCCATCCCATAATCAATGGCGGGACTGGCGGTCCTGTATTCGAGAAAACCACCGACGAAAACGGTGAGTACCTGCTCACCCATTTGGCCGACACACGGTACAAGTTGAGAATCGCAGCACCAGGGTACCAGCCATTGCGAACCGCGCCGCTAAGACTTGAACCGGGCGAAGTGCTACGCCCGACCATGATTCGCAGCAAACCGGGCACCGGGGTGGTTCGATTTGCCGACGGCACACCGGCGCCTGGGACGAAGCTCTACTGCAAACACGAGATAAGCGAGGATGGCTTTAGCAATTCTTTCCCGGCTCAATATGGCCAACTGATCACCACGTGTGATGCCACGGGACGATTTTCGTTGGATCAATTAGCCGATGGATCGCGATACCTATTTGTCGTCGAAGCTGTGGACGGTGCCCGGGGTATTGTGACCGATCTGCAGGCGGGGCAAAAAGACGTGCAAATTGTCTTGCCACGGCGACACGATCTGTTCGTCAAGATTACCGGCGACCTGAGCAAATTTCCAAAACGCCACGGGAAACCCTTTGTCAGCGTGCGGCAGCGCATACGTGATGTGGGATATAGCGAGTTGATCGGCGGCAATGCTCCCATTGAACTAACCGAGGAAGGTGGCACGGCCATCTTTCTCGGCTTGGCGATCGACCTGAGCGAGAATGCGGGGACTCAACAGGTGGAGGTCTCGCTGGAGAACGACCCCATGGCCACCAAAACGGTTGAAATAAACCGGTCTGGTGGAACCGTAGCCGAATTTGTCTTGCCGAACGCTCCGGCCACGATCTCCAGCCAGATCGCGCCGGAAAAAGGTTCTTCGGCGGTGACTGATGTTAAAATCGCCGGTCCACAGCACGACGATAGTTCATTTCAGTTTCAACTAAATGTTGTAGGGCCAGAAGGAACACCGGTGTCTAATGCGAATGTTGAAATCCGCACGAGTCCCAAGCCCACTGCTGATCAAATCGATCGTGGCGAGTTCGTCCGCGTCGGCGAATACGGTACGTTCGCCAAGGCAGACAAGAAGGGGCGACTCTCAATTACGCTCCCCCACTACCCTAAACGGTTCAACCTCAGTATCAACCAGCCCGGGTATGGGCCTTACTGGGCTGGCTGGGATTCTGTGCCCCATCCGGCTGATATACCGCAAGAGTTTACTGCGAAGCTGGATGCCGCTTGGTCGGTGGGAGGAGTTGTGGTCGATGACTCTGGGCAACCGATCGCTGATGCCAAAGTTCGCCTAGGCATCGAATACAAAAAACGCCTAGGAGACGTTAGGCAGTTAGGTATGGGAAAACGTATTACGACAGATTCGGAAGGGAAATGGCGATTCGATAGCGTCCCTGTCGCCATGTCACAGGCCTCTGTCGAGATCGCACACCCTAACTTTATGCCGTTGAGGCAAAGCCTACCTCGTAGTGGGTTTGAGGTCCAACAAAATCAAGCACCTACTGGGCGTATTGAACTTAAGCAGGGACTAACCGTAACCGGTACGGTGACCGAGGAGGTGGGACAGCCAATCGAAGGGGCATTGGTGCGAACAAAGTTTCTCAATGACATTCGTGAGGCGAGAACGGACGAGCAGGGCGTTTATCGCTTAGTCGGTTGCGAGCCGCGTATGGCTCGGATTGTTGTGTCTGCGAAAGGACGTGCAACCGACATGCAGGAAGTCCTCGTAGATTCGGACATGGCACCGGTGAACTTCTCCATGAAACCTGGCGGAAAGATTCGTATTCGTGTAGTTGACGAGCAGGGTAACGGAATCCCCAAGGCGCGAATATTCTTTCAACGTTGGCGTGGGATGTTCGGCTACTTCGAGTTCGGCCACGTGAGTCAGTATGCTGATGAAAACGGCGTTTGGGAATGGGATGAGGCACCGCTTGATGAGTTCCAGGCCGACATCTGCCGACCTGGGGGAATGCAACTAACGGAGCAACCATTGATTGCACGCGAAGAAGAATATGTCTTTAAGCCGCCGAGAGCGTTGGTGGTGTCTGGGACTGTCGTCGATGCAAAAACAAAGAAGCCGATCAAGAATTTTCGAGTGATCCCCGGACTCCGCAACAAAGACCCTCGAATTCGCATGAACTGGATTCCGGGAGACAGCTATGAGGCGTCTGACGGGACATACCGAATTCGCATGAATGATGATTATCCGGCCCACTTAGTGCGTATCGAGGCGGCGGGCTACCAAGTCGCAATCTCTCGCGACATCATGACAGACGAAGGAGAGGTTGACTTCGATTTCGAGCTTCAACCTGCCGAAGACATTGCCGCAACGGTCTTGACTACTGCGGGCGAGCCTGCCGCCGGCGCAAAGATTGCGCTCGGCGTCGCCGGTTCGCAGATCAGCGTCCAAAATGGCGACATTGACGACGGTTCTACTTTTGCGACAAGGCTTGATGCCGATACGGATGGCCGCTTCAGTATTCCGGCACGCGACGAGCCTTTTCAGCTTGTCATCACCCATCCGTTTGGGTTCGCACATTTGAAGTCTGCGGAAGGACCTATCCCAAGTAGGATTGCTTTGACGCCTTGGGCGCGGGTGAAAGGAACATTCCGAGTCGGAGCAAAGACGGCCCCGAATGTTGTGCTTTCTCTGTTTGCAGGTGGGCTTCATTCGTACGGCGGCAATGTGCCGGATATCTTTTCAAGTCACGACGTCACGACTGGCGAAGACGGGGAATTTGTTTTTGAGCGAGTGTTCCCCGGGAAAGACCGCGTCGGTCGGCGCATTTTGTTGATGGTCGACGAGGGCGCTACCGAAGTTACTTCGTCCCAAAGGGTGTCAGCAGAATTCATCGCAGGAGAGACCACAACTCTCAACCTAGGCGGCTCGGGACAGGCCATCGTTGGCAAGTTGGCTTCCCCAGCCGGTTATGCGAATAAGGTGCTCTGGAATTTTGCGATGATCAACGTGCAAGCTGATCTTAGATCGCCGCCTCGGCCACCAGCCCCCGAAGAGGTGCGGAACAATCCCGAAAAGCGAAAAGCTTGGTGGAAGGCTTGGAAAGCGACAGACGGAGGTAAGGCATGGACTGCCGCCTACGAGGGCTATCAGCAACTAAAGTGGCAGGCCCCTTATATCACCGCTAGCGTTGACCGCGATGGCTCGTTCCGGCTCGACGACGTGCCGTCCGGTGAATACGTACTAAGCGTGCGATTCAGCAAGAAGGCGCCAGGCATTCTGTCAAAATATCGTTTTTCGGTATCTCCTGCAAAAGAAGACCGTGCTGCAGATCCTGTTGATCTGGGTACGCTGAGGCTCAGTAGTTTTTGAGACGCCAACTTCTACTCACATCCGTGTTTATCTGTGTCCATCCGTGGCTAATTTCCACCGATCTTTTCTCGGATGGATACCAGCTCAAGAGAAATTTGCTCTTGCAAATACTCCGACTATCAGATAGTGTACTAATGTATACTTCCTGGTGGTTAGGCCGAGGCTTGCGATGCTTACTGAAATTCCTGCGGAGCAGTTTGCGAATGCTTTGGACGACTGTGCGCGGGAAGTCTTGGCGGAAGGGGAGGTCGTGGGGCCCCCGGTCGATGCGATTCGGCTGGCGCAGCGGCTTCGGTTGGTGGTTGCTCGCGATGCGGCGATGGATGTGCGGGCACGGTATGTGCGTATTGGCGAAGGAGGGCGGGGCGGACGGGGGACGATTTTAGTAGGCGACGAGCCGCGGGCGGAGCGGCAGCAGTGGGCGGTTGCTCATGAGTTGGGCGAGTGTGTCGCACATCGGGTGTTTGCCGCGCTGGGGATTTCGCTGGTAGATATTCCTCCCTCGGGACGCGAGCAGGTGGCAAATCGGTTGGCTAGCTGTTTGTTGCTGCCGCGCGAGTGGTTTGCGGCTGATGGTGGTTGCCTGGGGTGGGATTTGTATGAACTAAAACGGCGTTACAGCACGGCTAGCCACGAGTTGATCGCTCGTCGGATGTTGGAGATGACGCCGCCTGTTATGGTGACGTTGTTCGACCAAGGTCGGGTGACGTGGCGGCGCAGCAACACACTACGACGGCCTCCGGAGTTGACTCCGCCAGAGACGAGTACTTGGCGGGTGGCCTTTGATGGTGGGCAGCCAGCGGAGTATTCTGCTGCGGACTTGCCTGAGGGGATCGACGGAGTGCGGTGCTGGCCGATTCACGAGCCAGGCTGGCGACGCGAGGTGCTACGGACGGCGCTTGAGGAGTGGTGAAGTGGAGGGAAATGACCAATGTCAGTAGTTCCAAATTTTGCGACGCAAAACAGCATATCACTGCCAAATGCCCCAGTCAGAGGATTTTTACGCCGAAGGCGTTACACACCGTAGCCCAGGGTCGCGAGCCAAAGCGAGCGCACCCTGGGTTGGGAGTAGCCAGAAAAACTCAACCCTGCAGGGGTTGTACAAAAGAATTGCCGGGAAAACGTGACGTTTTAATTTGTAGAACCCCTGCAGGGTTCTTTGATTCTCAGCAAACGATTACCCAGGGTGGCGCAGCTTCGCTGCTTACCCTGGGCTACGATGTGAAACCCCTTTGGGGTATTAGGCTTGCGGCAAGTATTTCAGTTTGATCAGTTTCTCGCGACGGATAAAAAGGAGTAACTAATGCAGTGCGGCGACGACTTCGTCGACGAGGTAAGGCTTGCCGAAAACGGCGGCGGCTCCGGCGGCGCGGGTTTGCTCGACGTGTTCGACGCGGGGGAAATCCAGCAGGGCGACGACCTTGCCGTGTGCTTGGATTTTTTGACAAAACGAGGTGAGGCGGGCAAGTTCCTTGCGGTTGAGCTGGCCGCCGTCCCAAATGCCGGCGGCAATGTGCGAGGGTAGGCTTGCTGGGTCGTCGTGGCATGTCCAGGCGGCGTTGATGCCGAAGCTGGCTAAAGCCGAGCTGAGCGATTCGAAGACGGCGAAATCTGCGGCGTCGACGACGACGGTGCCCGTCAGCGGTTTCGATGCGCTATGTGTATTGGAGATGCCGCGACCTGCTTGGGGATTGTCCAGGGGTAGCGACCAGGGCGGGCATAAGCCGCCGGCTAAGTTTCGCAAAGCCGCCTGCCACCAGGGCGCGAATTCGTACCAGTACAGCCGCAGGGTGCCATCAAGTCGCGAGCCGGTCCGCATTTCGCCTTCACACCAAGTGCCTGCAACCACAATGATGCGGGCGAGGGGAGCGAGTTCGCTGAGTCGATCGATATCGCTTTGGCGGAACTCGCCTGGAATTGATTGGGCGAGTACGATTAGCTCGGGCGGAGTGCCACAGGCAGCCCCTGCTTGATGTGGTGGCACCGACTGCTGGACACTTTCAGCCTGATCTTGGGATAGGCTCATAAGGTACTGGCTGGCCGATTCGGCGTTGGCCACAACTTGCCAAGATTCGGTGTCAGCGATCTCGGCAATTGCCGAAGAAAATTCGCGTTTGTTCCAATCCCCTACGGCAAGTACGCTTACCGACGGGCCTGAAGCGTTGGTCGGATTTTGCGAGGTGCTTTCTGGAGTGGTCGCAGGCATATCGGCGGGTGGATTGGTTTTGGCGATGGGGCGCTATTCCGAAAGTTCTTCGTCGCGGCTGGCGATGAGTTGGTGGGTATCGATCGCATCAGCGGCAGATCGCAAGCTAGCTAGCCAATCGGGGTCGTTAATCATACGGCTTAGTCGGGCGAGGATGCGTAGGTGCTGGTGGTCGTCGGTTGCGCAGATCAAAAAGAAAACATCGGTCAGGCCGCTCGTTCCGCCGAAGGGGATTCCTTGGCCGGTGATTCCAAGGGCGAGGATCGACTCACCAAGGATCGACGATTGGGGGCGGCGGGGATGGAGCAAAGCGACGCCAATGTCGAGTGCCGTCGGGTGCATGGCTTCGCGATCGGTGACAGCCTCGGCCATTTTTCCAGGATCCCATAGCATTCCCGTGTTGGCGGCCAACTCGCACATGTTTGCGATCACGCTGCCTCGAGTACGAGCATTGAGCGGCGCAGCGATCGCTTCGACGGGCAGTAGCATCGCGATTTGGATTTCTTCAGCCGAGCTAGATTCAACACGTTCGAGATTGATTTCCATTGCTGCAAGCTGTGGGTCGTCGGAAACCCCGATGCGTTCTTCGAGCCATTGGTTAATTTCTGGACGCGAAAAACGCCATTGCCCACCGACGCGACGACCGGGCAGCTTGTTGCGTTCGGCAAGCTTAGTGATTTGCGCAGGCAGCAAGTGCAAGAAGGAGGCCAGGCTGCTGATATCGAAGTCGTCGTCTGCCACGGTGGGGAAACTTACGTTGGAGGTGGATTGTCAACCGTTACGGCTAGCTTTCATTGCATGCAAGCTATTGTCGCGGTGGATAGGGGCACATGTCCAGCCTCTAATGAGCTACAAACGGCGGCAGCTAACGCCGATTTTCTTGATTTTCTAGTAGTCGGGGCTAGTAATCTCGCAATTTCTGCTAGCAAAATCGACATTGCGTGTTTTTCTAGTTCCCGCTAACTTTCAGCCCAGCTAGGTAGGGGCTGCACCCCGCAGAAAAGCAGCCTCGCTAGTCCCGCTGCGCTGGTGTTGCGCGCGTTTTCCGATTGCCCCCCGCAAGGATGCCCAAGATGAGAATTTCGCAGCTAAGCCTCGAAGGACGAGGGGCCTGGCCCGACCTGCAAGTCGACTCGCTAAATAGCCAGCTCAATGTTTTTTTTGGCGATCCGCGAACCGGGAAAAGCACAATCGCTCGGCTAGCCAGCCACTTGATTTATGGCAAAACCGATAGCCCTTGGCGAAAACAGTTTGGCCAAACTGTGCCACTGACCGAAGGTACCCTCACGCTTGAAGGCAAGCAGGGTAAGTATTTTCTTCGTAGGCATCGGGGCGCCGGCACCCAAGAAAAGCTAACGGTCGCTTCGGCTGATGGTAACGCCATTGATAGCCAAACCATGCGGTCGTTGCTTTCTAATCTGTCGCCCGAGCTAGCCTCCCGGCTGTTTGTTGTTGACTTTGCAGAATCGCCCCCCGTCGAATGGCTGCTTAGCGAACCTTTTAGTCGCCAGTTTACGGCTTCTCATGCCGTCAGCCAGAAGACTAGTTGCAGTATTCACAGTGGAGTTGATCCGTCGCCTACTGCCGTAGATCGCCGCCGTGTTGATGGCCTCGTAGGGCTTCGCGACGCAGTAGCCCAGGAAATTGAACAACAGTTGGCACTCCGGCGCCAAGAGAGCGGCGTTTTGCAACGCGAGCTAGGTGAAGTCGACGCAGCCTTGGCCGAAAAGCAAGATCGCAAGAACGAGCTAAATGCTCAACTACGAAGCATTGAAAAAGAGCTTGCTGATGTCGAAATTCGACTACGTTATTTTTCGCTTGAAAGCGCAACTCAGTCGACTCCTAGTGCCCCAGATACGGCACAGCATCAACGGCAGCTTGACGAAATTGAAGCTGAGATTAGTCGCTGTCGCCAAGCACTTAGCGACTTAAACGCTCGCGAAGCAGTTGTTCGCAACGAACTGGCCCAGCTCACTGCCGATGGAACCGCCGACTCGGTTACATGTTTGGCAGACGGACGCACAACGCTGAATGTGATGGAGCGTTTGCTCAACGATCTTGATGCCGAAGTGGCACAGTTAGCACGAGCCAACGAACCGGGCCGTTGCATCGGTCTCGATTCACACGCTCGGCTATCTCCGGTTGCTGAGATGCTCCGTCTTCAGGTTTACACTCTCTGTGGCCAGCTCACCGAGCAAGAGCGGATCGCACGTCGACAGCAAGCCACGGTGGAATCACGTCAGTTGGCCCGCGCACAAACCGATCTGGGCGAGCGGCTCGAACAATTGCTAAGTCGTCGAGAATCGTTAATCCAGAAAAACCACCTCGTCGGTCAACCCGTGCTGCTTATGCCGCAATCGCCCGTCAGCGAGCATTGCAACTGCGATCGCCACGGCCATTTTGTTAACTCGGCTGAAGCCATGCAACTTGGCCGTCGAGATCGCTTGCAGATCGAAAGTACGGCTGAGCAGCGTCGCACCTCGCTCGAACGCGAGCGTGCCCACTTGGCCGAGGAGCTGGCAACATTACATTCCGACATCGAACAACTAGAACTGCGTTGGAAACGCTTGCAAAGCGAACGGGCAGGCCTGATCGGCGGCGTTTCTCTCGAAGAGAATCAAGCCGAGCTAGAACGCCTCGAAAAGCTTATCAGCCAAACTCTGCAACAACAAACGGTGCAGTCGGCGGTGAATTCCACCGGGACTTGGCGTGCTTCAGATGTGCTCGCTCAACTTACCGATGGACAGTTGGTGCAGATTCACCTCGATCGGCATGGTCGACACGCCACGGTGGTCGATTGCGATGGGAATCCGCAAACACTTGAAGCCCTTTCTCCATCTCAGCATGATGCGGTTTATTTGGCTTTGACCCTCGCGCTGGTTGGGTCTTACGCAAGCAACGGCATTCAGTTGCCGCTAATTCTTGATGAGCCCTTTCTACGGCAAGACACCTCCGAGGCTGCGGCTATGGCAGGGGTTCTTGAGGAATTTGCCCAATCAGGCCATCAAGTGTTTGTGTTCACCGAAGACAAAAACGCACGACGACGATTCGAGTCGCTTGGCTCGGTACTCTACGATCTCGAAACGATCCGACGGCGTCCTGTCGTAACCCCCGAGCATGTCGCAACAGAGCCGACCCAAAAGATAACAAAAACAAACACTCGAATCGTGCGACAATCGATTGACAGCCAGAGCGGACCTTCGCTGCGAGTGGTTCCCGCCGATGGCGAGAGTAACGATCTGTTTTATCTCTCCGAAACCAGTTCATTCGACGATTTCCCAATACTAGGTAATAAAACGGCTCAACTGTTTTCGTCGATCGGCATCCAAACGGTAGGCGACCTGCTTGTTGCTGATGCCACCGAAGTGGCCGCCCGATTGGGACGACGCGAGATTGTGCCCGAGGCTGTGCAGCTTTGGCAAACCCACATGGGATTGATGTGCTACGTTCCGGAGATTACGCTCAACGATGCTCAGCTTCTTTCAGCCGCTGGCATTGCTTCTCCCGAAGATCTGTTTGATATCGAAGCGGATTTTCTTCTCCGCATGGTTGAGAAGTTCTTTAGTAGCGGTCGTGGCAGCCAATTCGCCCCCTCACGCGAGCGGTACAGTCGCTCTCGACTTAATAATTGGATTCGTGGCGCCAGAAGATATCAAGACCGTTGGAGTCACTCGCGAAACCGTTTTTCTTGGCCTCGCTCGCTTCGAACAAATCAACAGGACAGCCGACGTCAGAAAGCAACTCATTCTGGCGGTGTCTCCCGTCAGCCAAGCCAACGAACATCGCAGTCAGCAACGCTACATAGCAAACGTGATTTTTACTTAGCAAGAGAGAGCGACGTTGAAGCGGCTCCGTCAATCGGCCCAAAAACAGCAAGTCGCCTCAGCAAAGTCGGCATTCGTACGGTCGCCGATTTGCTAAGTGCCGACCCAGATTCAACGGCTGAAGAGTTGGACGTTAGCCATATCAAACCGACTACCATTGCCAATTGGCAGCACCAAGCTCGACTTGTCTGTCGCATTCCGCAGCTCAGGGGGCTTGGAGCCCAGTTGTTTGTCGCTTGCGGATTTCTTGAGCCCAAGCAAATCAAAGAGGCCAATCCCAACGAAGTCGCATCGAAGATTTTGACTTTCTGCGACACAAAGAAAGGGCAAAGGATACTCCGCAAAGGGGATGCCCCCAGTCGCGAAGACATTGCTCGATGGGTTGAGTCCGCAGCACACACCCGCCCACTTGAAGCGGCTTAGCCTGGGTTTCTCGCCGAAAAGGGCTAACGCGGCAGGGCCGCGACCAAATTGGTAGGATTTTCTTGCTAAGCCGCGAGCGGCTGGATCTCCGCCGAATTTTCCCCTGCAGTTGGTTGCCCACCGACGTATAATTGACGGTTAGCTCCTAAGCCTCAAACCCTTGTGTGACTGTGACGTGAGTGATTCTAAAAGACGTTGGCCATTTGGGCAGAAATTACTGTTTGTGCCGCCAGTACTCGTAGGCATCGTTGTGCTGGTCTTCATGGTGAGAAATCGGTCGCAACCGGTTCAGGTCGAAGTGTCTGAAGTGACTCGCACGCTACGGGTAATCAAAGTGCCTCAGGTTTCGCTTGTGCCTCGGATCGTGGGTTACGGGACAGCGCAGCCGGCGGATATCTGGACAGCCGTGGCTGAGGTGAAGGGTCGTATTATCAAAATTCACCCGGAGCTAAAAGCAGGGGCCATCATTCGAGCTGGCGAAGAAGTTCTGCGGATTGATCCGGCTGAGTACGAATTGCAAATAGCGCAACTTCAAGCAGAGATTGCGGAGGTCGAATCTCAACAGGCGCAGCTAACGGCTCAAGAAAAAAACTATCGTGCTTCGATTGAAATCGAACAAACTTCGTTAGACCTTGCAAATCGCGATCTGGCAAGGCTGCGTTCGCTGACCGCTTCGAATTCGGTCACACAATCGGAGGTGGAACGCAAAGAACGAGAAGTACTCACTCAGCGTCAGAGTGTGCAGTCGCTAGACAATTCGCTAAACGTGCTGCCAGCGCAACGTCAAGCGTTGGTTGCCTTGCACGATGCAAAGAAAGCAGGGCTTAGTCGCGCACAACTCGATTTAAGCTATACGATTATCAACGCACCGTTTGATTGTCGATTTAGCAAAGTGTCTCTAGAAAAAGGACAGTTTCTGCCAGCTGGCCAGACTTTGTTCGAAGCGCATGGCACGGATGTTACAGAAGTGGAAGCTCAATTCCCTATCGATCAAGCCCGTACTTTGCTCACTTCCGATGGCCAACCCATTGACCCGATGGTCGATGCGATGAAGACGATGAGAAAGGTTTTTAACGTCGATGCCATCGTGCGGATGAAAACCGGCGACTTTAGCGTCGAATGGCAAGGCCGGTTCGATCGAATACGAGAGCAGCTTGATATTCAAACGCGTACCATAAGTATTGTCATCGCGGTCGACAAACCCTACGAAAATGTGATCCCCGGCGAACGGCCCCCTTTGGCGCCTGGCATGTTCTGCGAAGTCGAACTTCGCGGCCAGCCGCGGACCGGGCAAATGGTGATTCCTAGGACCGCATTGCACGAGGGGTACGTTTATTTAGTGAATAAGGAGAACCGCTTAGAACGCCGACAGGTTGAAGTCAACTTTTCTCAAGGCGGTTTCTCTCATGTGACGACAGGCCTTGTGCCTGGAGAGCGGCTGGTGATTTCTGACCCAACTCCGGCGATTGAAGGCATGAAAGTCGAGGCGGTCGAAGACCCTGAAGCTGAGCAATCGCTCATTTCAGAAGCAACTGGCGAGGGATCGGTGCGATGATTCGATTCTTCGCCGAACATCCAACCGCCGCCAATATTCTGATGGCGATTTTGGTGGTTCTCGGCCTTTTAAGCGTTCGGAACCTGCTGCGCGAAACATTTCCTGACGTAACGCCCAGCGAGGTGGAAGTTCGGGTTATCTACCCAGGAGCGACTGCGGAAGAAGTCGAAGAGACGGTTGTGCAGCGGGTTGAAGATGCGCTCGACGGCATCAAATTTATTAAAGAGTTGCGTGCGGAATCTCGCGAGGGCTTTGCCAGCGTAGTCGCTGAGATGGAAGACGGCGGTAACTTCCAGGCGTTTCGTAGTGACATTCAAACCGAAATCGATGCCATCGACGATCTTCCCTCCGACGTCGAAGATCCGATCATCACACAACTGGGCACAACCGACCATGTTGTCTCGCTGGTAGTTTCTGGTCCTATGACAGCCAGCGATCTCAAAGCGTACTGCGAAGATATGAAAGATCGGCTGCAAATTTTGCCAGGTATTTCACTGGTCAAGATACGTGGATTTTCTGACCATCAACTTCGCATCGAATTGTCTGCGGCGGCGCTGATGCGGTACCAGCTAAGTGCCTCAGACGTTGCTCGGATTATCGAACGGCAAAGCGTCAATCTACCCGCCGGTATTCTTGAAACACGGCATCGTGATATTCTCGTAAGGTTAGTCGAAGAGCGTCGTAATCCGCAGGAACTCGAAAATCTGATCATTGTGGCTGGTGTGGGCGGCGGAGAGATACGCCTTGGCGATATTGCCAAAGTACGCGATATTTTCCAAGAAGAGGAGGACAAAATTCTTCTTGAGGGACGGCGAGCCGGACTCTTGCAAATAGAAAAGACAAAGAACCAAGATACGATTCGAGTTGCCGAGATTGTCAAAAAGTTCACCAAAGAAGAACGTTTGCGATATCCGACCGTCGAAATTCACGTCACTCAAGATATCTCGACCTTGGTCGTCGACCGCTTGCAGATGCTGATCCGCAATGGAGGGCAGGGGATGACGCTTGTCTTCCTCACGCTATGGCTGTTCTTCAGCTTTCGACTTTCTTTTTGGGTAGCCATGAGCCTACCGATTTCGTTTTTGGGCGCGTTCTTCCTGATGCCTTTCCTTGGGTTAACTGTAAATATGCTGACCATGATCGGCATGTTGCTGGCCCTTGGCTTGTTGATGGACGATGGAATTGTGATTGCCGAAAACATCGCTTCGCATCTGAGCCAAGGCAAGAAGCCAATGCGGGCAGCCGTCGAAGGCATCAGCGAGGTCAAGGTGGGCGTGATCTCTTCGTTCTTAACCACGGTTTGTGTGCTGGGCCCGCTGGCAACGATCGAAGGCGATATTGGCAAGGTACTCAAAGTCGTGCCCATGGTGCTGATCCTCGTCCTTGCGGTAAGCCTGATCGAAGCATTTCTCATTCTCCCAGCCCACCTTGGACACTCTCTTCATGAAGTTGGTGCGAGGAAAGAAAATCGATTCCGCCGTCGCTTCGATGCAGCGCTCGATAAACTTCGCAACGACCTTTTCGGCCCGCTTTTAGACCTAGCCCTGCGTTGGCGATATCTTTTCATGGGTTGCGTCGTGGGGCTATTTCTGGTTTCGATTAGCTTACTGGCGGGGGGAGTAATCAAATTCATGGCCTTCCCCGATCTTGATGGCGATGTCGTGGTTGCCCGTGTTTTACTTTCACCGGGGACTCCCCTTTCGCATACCGAGGAGGCAGTCGACAAAATCGTCAAGGCTCTTGATCGAGTGAATCAAGAGTTTGCGCCACGCCAGCCCAAAGGGCAGGATTTAATTCAAACGGTTGTCGTGCAGTTCAATCAAAACTTGGATGCTTTTGAGACCGGCCCTCACGTAGCGACGATCACAGTTGATTTGCTGGATGCGGAAACACGCGATGCGCGAATTGATGAAATCGTCGCAGCATGGCGTGCCGCAACAGGCCCGTTACCCGACGTTCTTACGTTAACTTTTTCGGAACCTTCCATTGGCCCCGGAGGGCGACCGATTGAACTCCGGATTCAGGGTAACGAATTCGCGCCTTTGCAGTCGGCAGCCGCTGAGGTCAAGGAATGGTTGCTGAAATTTGAGGGCGTTTATAATTTGTCTGACGATCTTCGACCTGGAAAGCCGGAGCTTCGCCTTCAACTTCGCGAAGGTGCGTTTGGACTCGGGCTGGATGCCGAGACGGTAGCCCGTCAACTACGTACTGCTTTTCAAGGGGTGACAGCGGATGAAATTCAGGTCCACGGCGAATCGTATGAAATCGATATTCAACTTCGCGCCGCCGACCAAAGCACGTTGGCCGATTTAGAAGCCTTCTATCTGACCCGCCCCTCAGGCGAGCAAGTTCCACTTAGCACGGTCGCTATTGTGAAGGAAGGACGAGGATGGTCTCGCATTGCCCGTGTCGATGGTTTGAGGACGGTCACCGTAAGAGGGGACATAGATATCCGCGTGGCAAACACCGCGAACATCGTCGGGCTTCTCAAAAACCAGTTCGTACCTGAATTGCAGAAAAAGTATCCCGGCGTTCGCTTTGCTTTCGAAGGGGAGGCCAAAGAGACAGCCACGACGCAACAATCGATGTTGCGTGCGATGTTTGTTGGACTGATCGGAGTTTTTGGATTGCTCAGTTTTCAGTTTCGCAGCTACCTCGAACCCTTGACGGTGATGCTGGCAATACCCCTGGCCTTGATTGGCGTTCTGTGGGGGCACCTACTGATGGGTGTCGACGTCAGCATGCCCAGCATGTTGGGCTTTGCCTCGCTGGCAGGTATTGTCGTCAACGATTCGATTTTGCTCGTTTTGTTTCTCAAAATGCAGCGCGATGCCGGCAACGATGTGCTCGAAGCTTGCCGCAAAGCGAGCCGACTACGATTTCGTGCCATTCTGCTAACGTCACTCACTACTGTAGCTGGCCTACTGCCGCTGTTGGCCGAGCGAAGCCTTCAGGCCCAGGTACTCATTCCATTGGCTATCAGCATCGCATTTGGTCTAATGGCCTCGACCGTACTCGTGCTCTTTGTGGTGCCCTGCCTCTATGCGATATTTTCCGACCTGGGGTGGACAACAACGCCTGAAAAAATTTCACACGAAGCCTGACATACCTCCCCTTTCTCCGTGTAACTCATCACCAATATGCTTGACCTAGTTCAGCAAATTTCCGACAACGTCGCGTGTGTACAGCAACGGATTGCCAAGGCTGCTGAGGGTGCTGGCCGCACCGCTGAAGATGTACAGTTGGTCGCCGTTTCCAAGTACTTCGGTATTGCTGAGTCTGCCGCCCTGCTCGCAGCCGGTTGTCAACAACTGGGAGAAAGTCGCCCCCAGCAGCTTTGGGATAAGGCCGCCGCCATTGAACTAGCGAATACGAATTGGCACCTCATTGGCCACCTACAGCGAAACAAGGTTCGCCGCACTCTTCCTTTGGTTAGCCTCATTCACAGCGTCGATAGCCTGCGGTTGTTAAAAACGATTGACCAAACGGCTAAGCAGATCGACCGCAAAATGCGTGTGCTACTCGAAGTAAACTGTTCTGGCGATGTCGAAAAGCACGGGCTCACGTTTGACGAGCTAAAACGTTTGTTGGATGAAGCTCCGGAATACGATCACGTTGAAATTCGTGGTCTGATGACCATGGCTGCCCGCCAAGGAGGCGAAACCGTTGCCACCGAAAACTTTAGTAAGCTGCGCCTGCTGCGAGACGAAGCTGCCAAAGATTGCCCGCCCGAAGTTTCGCTTAACGAACTTTCTATGGGGATGAGTCACGATTTTGAAACGGCAATTTACGAAGGCGCGACCATCGTTCGGATCGGCTCGTTGCTATTTGACGGAATCGCCCGATGATCCAACTAGAGCAACTTACCAATTTACGTTCTTGAGAGTCATTGAAGCCCAAAGTGGATTCGTTAGCGGTGTCGGCCACGACATCCTCTCGCAAAACACTTTTGCAAACAGAAAAAGGTAAGTTACTCTAGTGTGGCAAATCTCTAGCCTAGCTTGGGAAACTGAAAGACCCTGGTGAATACTGGGGGATACCGCACCGTAGTTACCCACTTTAGGCATGGCGTTTTTTGCCTGTAGATGCTTAGTGCAGCATTGCTCCAAGACGCCCGTGTCCTTATGATAGAACTCGTGTGAAACTACCCAATCGCCCTCCTCGTCGGCCCAGCGATGGCAATCGGCTATCGTCCCTCCAGCGGACAGGCACACCAGCAGAGACTACCGGGATATTCCATCGATGAAGGCCTTTACCGAAAAGCTCCTCCACTATCTGGTTCTGATTGCTGTCACTGTATTCGCGGTTGGCGTGATGTGGAAATTAAGCTCTAAGGACAAAATAAAACTAGGGCATGTTAAACAGCATGTTCGGACTCTCTCAATCGTAGCGTCTCCCAAGGCACCCGTGGCAATTGAGCCTCTCCATGTGCAGATGTGCGAGATCACCTCAACCTATGCTGGCAAGATTCAGGCTTGGGAAACCTATCAAGTCGGGTTCGAGGTATCAGGTCGCGTACTCAAACTTGGCGAAAACCAAGCTGGCCAACCGCTGGATGATGGCGACCAAGTGGTTGCGGGCCAAATGTTAGCAACGCTCGACGACCGAGTATTTCGTGCTCGAATGGACGAAGCGGCTGCCCGCGCAGAGCAAGCCACCTCCGACCTCCGCCGTGCCGAGCGTGTCCGGGTAGCCAACCCTTCTGCCGTCACCGAGTCGGAGTTGCAGACTCGCGTAACTGATTTGGCCATGGCCCAAGCCCAATACGACGTCATGGTAAAGAACTTAGAAGATGCCACGCTGACCGCGCCGGTCAATGCGACGATTTCGAAGCGGTTTCTCAAGTCGGGCGAATCGGTGACCGGCCATCAGATAGTGTTTGAACTGGTCGAAAACGACGATGTGCTGTTGGTTGTCGATGTTCCAGAGTCTCAGATACGCGAGCTTGAAGCACGCAAACGGGCTCTCGACCTTAGTCGGAACGCAGCCGACAACGACAATGACGTAGCCGACAATGACAACGAAGCCCATGCTTTTCGCGCCTATGTGCGTCTGCAAGGTCGCGACCGCTTTGGCAACCCCTGGCCAACGCTCGAGGGCGAAGTGTATCGAATCCCCGAGGTATCTGATCCTCGGACAGGACTATTTTCGGTAGAAATTCGCCTTTCCAACAAACAACGGCTGCTACGCTCCGGCATGGTGGCCACCGCAGATGTGGTGACCGCCCGCATTCCTGGCTACAAGTTGCCGGAATCGTCGGTTATTTTTCGGCAGCGAAAGGCGCATTTATACACCGTTGCTAAGGAGCCTGCCGAGATGGAGATGCTCTATTGGGATTTGGGGGCTACTGACGTTTACCGCGCACGCCGCATCGATCTCGTCCAATGGATTGATCAAGGTGCTTATATTGTGTTACCCGCCGAAGATGCAACGCTTGATTCGATAGTTGTCCGTGGACAATTCCGGTTAGCAGACAACCAATTGGTACGTATCGTCAATCCGCCACAACCATCGCCAGGCGAGAGGCCAGTACAAACCAATGCGTCGAGGTTGCTACAGAAAGATGTTGCTACAGGAAAATAATCTGGAATAGCGAAGCCTTCTACAATCACCAAGTCGCGAGAGGCCTCAGACAACGTAAGTGTTTCTAACTCCACCGACGACAGCCCTTTTATCGCATCAAGAAAATGCAACTCAGCTCTAAAGCCATCGATCACCCTCGGATCGTGCTGACGGTTACCACACTGGTGGTTTTGCTGGCTCTCTACGCAGCTACATATATCCCTGTCCAGCGTACGCCTGCGATCACCAAGGCGGTTGTCATTGTCGCGATTCCTTATCCCGACGCGCAACCTTCAGAAGCAGAAAACGAAATTGCCCGTAAGGTCGAAGAGACTCTTACCGAGCTGCAAAGCGTCGATTTCATCGCCTCGACAAGCATGCGTGGCGCTTGCGTTACGCAGGTGATTTTTCTTGATGGCGTCGACCCAGACGATGCTAAACGCGAGGTGAAAGATCTCATCGATCGCATAAGCAACGAGCTGCCGCTTGGACGCGAGGTGCAACCGCAAGTCACAAAGATCGATTTCGAAAATGCCCCGTTGATGCTCGTTACCCTTGCCGGCCCCCCTGGCTTTGACGAGCGAGCTTTGAAACAGATTGCTGAGGAGGTTGAAGAACGTATCGCAGCGGTTGATGGTGTTGCCAATACGCAACTTTTTGGGGGCAAAGAACGTGAAATCCACGTCAACGTCAACCCCGACCTGGCTGCCCAGTATGGCCTTACGCTCCTGCAAATCCGTCAAGCTCTCAACGACTTTAACGCCAAAGTCCCCGCAGGTTCGTTCGACGCAGAAAAAATCGATCGCACGGTTCGTAACGAATCGAAATTTCGAGGCCTAGATGATATTCGCGAAGCCATTGTCAGCAGTACCGGCGGGCGAGTTATCCGTATCAGCGACGTCGCTCAGGTAGTCGATTCTCATCGGCGGGTTATGAATCTTGCCCAACTGGATGGCCACGATTGTGCGACGATTATCGTCAACAAAGAATCGAACATTAACACCCTCGGAGCATCGAGAGCGGTGAACGCTCTGATTGACGACCTCCGAGTCGAATACCCCCACATCCAGTTCACCGCAACGAGAGATACCTCACAAGAAATTTGGCTCATGTTTCGCGTACTAGGCTCTAGCGCATTATTTGGTGCCATGCTCGTTCTCATCATCCTCACCTGGACCATGGGACTGCGAATTTCAATCCTGGTACTAATCGCCATTCCCTTCAGTTCGGCGGTGGGGTTGATATTTCTCTATGCCGTTGGTATCCCCGTCTCGAACATGGTGGTGTTTAGTTTCATTCTTGTGCTGGGGATGGTTGTGGATGGTGCGATCATCGTTGCGGAGAATATCCATCGCCACATCGAACGTGGAGAAGACCCAACGACCGCTGCCAAAATAGGTATCGAAGAGGTCGGTTTACCCGTGATCGCAGCAGACTTGACGACGATCGCAGCTTTTCTGCCCATGATACTTGTCCCCGGAATCATGGGTGACTTCTTGGGTGTTATGCCCAAGGTGGTGAGCGTTGCACTTTTAGGATCCGTTCTGGTTGACCACTTTATCATCCCCACTTTGGCGGCTCGTTGGTATCGGAAGCAGGAGCCAAAAAACGATGAAACCGAAGTCTTTGCAGCCGTTGCCAAAGGCAACCTTTCCGTCGAAACACCGCTTACCAGCCAAGTACGCCCTAACCTTGGTTTTTGGACAAAGTTCTATGTGGGTACATTGCAGTTAGCGCTCGGCAATCGTTATGCGGTACTTGTGCTCTGTGGATTAGCACTGGTTGGTGCTACCCAGTTGTTTGGCCACCTCGGCTTTGAATTCTTCCCACCAAGCGACCGCGGCCAGTTTAGCATTAAGTATGAGCTTCCATTGGGATACAGTATCGAAGAAACCCTGGCCGCCTCGAAGGCAATTACCGAGCCGCTAGAACAGTGGAAAGAACGAGGCGTGATGCAGCCCTACGTCACCGCCATTGGTTCTTCTGGCGGCCTTTCGATGCGAATCGAAGACGACCCGGCCAACGGTCCGGAGTTTGGCGAAGTGATGGTCGAGTTGCTGTCGCCGCTCGATCGATCGGTTCACGAGCAGGAAGTGATTGCCTCGCTACGCCGAGAAATTAAGCCAGTCCCCGGCATGAAGTATTCCATCAAGGAGGTCGAAGATGGCCCGCCAGGCGGCGCGCACGTCGCCGTCCGACTGACAGGAAACAACCTGAAAAAGCTCGGCAAGATGGGGCAATACATTTCTGACCAATTAGGTAAAGTCCGCGGTACCGTCGACGTCGCTACCGATTACCGACCAGATAACCCGGAACTCGTCGTCCAACCCAAGCCAAAAGTCGTTGGCCTTTATGGCCTCACCGAGGCACAAATTGCCCAGGCGGTTCAGGTAGCGATCGCTGGTGATTCGCAAATCCAACTCACTCTTGACGACGAAGACGTGACTTTGCGACTGCAATTAGCTCCCGAGTATCAACGCTACCCAGTCAGCCTTGAACGTCTGATGATTACTGCGCCGGATGGACGCCGCGCGCCGATTTCGCAACTGGCTGACCTGCACAAAGGCGTAGGGCTTTACAGCATCAACCGTTACGAACGAGACCGGGCGGTGGTAGCCAAGTGCAACGTCGTCGATCCGACCCTTCCCGACGATGTGTTTGCTGTACTACGTGACGAAGTTCTGCCTAGCCTAGGCTTCCGGCCTGCCAAAGGCGATCCAATGGTGTTTATCGGAACACCAACAACCCCCTCCGAAGGTATCAAAGCTCAGTTCACTGGTGAAAATGAAGAACGCGACAAGAACTTCCGCTACCTCCTCTACAGCATGTTCCTAGGAGTAGTGCTGATCTTTGGAATTCTAGTAGCTCAATTCAATAGCTTTCGCCAAAGCTTTATCATTATGCTAACGGTCCCACTTAGCTTTATTGGAGTCGTTCTCGGCATGTGGGCCTGTGGTTTTCCGTTTAGTCTCGCTTCGTTCATTGGACTGGTAAGCCTCACGGGCATTGTTGTCAACGATGCCATCGTGATGGTCGACTTTACCAACCAAGCACGATTACGTGGTTTGCCGTTGCGCGAAGCGATCATTGAAGCTGGCATCAACCGGCTCCGCCCTGTGCTGCTGACAACCGTCTCCACCATCGGAGGCCTGCTGCCGTTATTACTGAATATCTCTGGAGGGGCCGAATTTTGGCAACCCCTTACCGCGGCGGTGGTCTTTGGCTTGGCATTTGCCACGGTCTTAACCCTTGTGGTGATCCCTGTCTGCTACAGTATTGCGTACGGAACAATTGATAATCTCCGAAGTACCATCCATTGGTTACTCGGTCGCCGCGAGCAGGCCTTGTCGTAGTTTCCCCACTGGATCCCCAACGAAGCGGACCATCCCATGAAACCGAAAATCGTTCATTGCGTACTCCTACTCGTGGCCTGTTTTTTCTGCGGCAGCAACATCGCAACGGCCCAACAGACGCCAAGTCGGGCGTTTATCGATGGCGATGGCCCCGGCTGGAAGACGCTGGGCGAAGCCGACTTTGTAAACGCCAATTGCGATCCCGATACTTGGAGCTGGAAAGACGGTGTCGCACACTGTACTGGCAAACCAATTGGCGTCTTCCGCTCGAAGCAAGCCTTCACCAACTTCGAGTTGGTGGTTGAGTGGCGCCACCTCCAATCTGCCGGCAACTCGGGGGTCTTCGTCTGGTCCCCCTTGAAATCACTCGAAAGCCTCCAGCCGGGCAAACTCCCTGATGGCGTAGAAATACAAATGCTCGACCATGGCTACGCAGAGAACTATGAAAAGAAACATGGCAAGAAGAGTGACTGGTTCACCACCAACGGCGACGTCTTTCCTGTGGGCGAGACCAAGATGGAACTTTTCCCGCCACTTTCAGCCAACGGCTCGCGCAGCTTCCCATCCAAGAACCTCAGCAAAGGTGTTGGCCAATGGAACCACTACTACGTCCGCTGCATCAATGGCGAAGTAAGACTCTGGGTCAATGGCGAGGAAGTCTCTGGCGGAACCAACACCACCCCAGCGACAGGGCATCTCGCTCTAGTACTACAGTTGCGCTTGCCGATTTCTCGCTGGTTTAGTATCTTTGCCCTGTCATTTATGGAGGGCAAGGATGCTCGAATCTACATTT
>JAADGV010000002.1 GCA_013152205.1 Planctomycetota bacterium | reverse complement strand
GGGCGACCTATGATAGTTCCAAACCAAATAGGAACCCAAAAATCAACAATTCAGAACGACCGACTTCTCAAACAAGGATTATCGGAGGTTGTCTTTAGTACTTTTGCCTCGGTCTTGGCTGGACTTAACCTGGAGCGACCAGAGTATTAGGGCGAACAGGACCAGAAATATCAACGCCATCGCCGGTAGAAAATAGACGCAGTCAATATTCATGAATCAACTCATAGGGCAAATCGTTGTGGATATCAATCGATAAGCTTTGGGTTTCGCTGCTGAAAATAAAATTGGGAAGAGTCAATTGGTGCGTGACTACAGCTGCTTCCAAAATGACATCACTTGGTTTCCAAGTTGCAATCAGGCTCTTGAAAAAGCCGCCCACGGCAGCAAAATCCCGCAAAAAAAGCGTTGGGCATGATACGCCGGATGCCGGAACAAAGGTGCCCGAATCACCTTGAATTCATCGTTCGACGTAGGTTCTGACTTGTGGCCTTAGTGTCGTCGGTGAATCTGACCGACCGCACGAACGGCAATTGACTAACTGCCGAGTGTGTGACACACAAACTTCAGTTAGAAACTACATCCTGCCAAGCACAGGCACTCACAAAGCTCCTAAACTAACTTTGTGGATACTCCTGCTGGCAATGGGCAGACGCCGCTCTCATTAGAGAGCTTGGCTTGCAGAGGGGCATCGCTGACAGTTTCCAGTCCGGAAATCGCGGCAGCAAGCCTGGATCGACCAAACTGACTAAGGTGAGCGAGCATTCTATCGGCGGCTGAAATCTGGTACTAAGTCAGCGTGCTGATAACGCTTGGGGTGTCAGTGACACCCTAACGAAGGGTAATAGTGGTGAATTGGGGTATTCACTTTTTTTGGTCGTGTGGCGTTTCACTCTGAAAGCAAAGGCATTAGTCGAGTTTTTAAGGGTTAGCCAAAACACCCTAGGTCCGATTATGAGTCCCCTGCTCTAACCAACTGAGCTACCGGACCAAGTTTCTAGTATCTCTTTGCTTGATAGCGTTTTTTGCCAATCTGGCGATAGAAACTTAGCTGCTTTACTTTTCCTATACTACCCATGGCACTACCAAGTAGTAAAAAAGTTACCTCGCCGGTCTTATTCACTGAGCGAGGCTAATAGCCCCTTGCCAATAAAAGCAGCAGGAGCCATCTTGGCCCATTCTATCGGCAAACCTGGCCGTCGAAAAGCGGCAATTGACCGGCCTCCAAAGCCGGGGCAGCCTGCCCTTTGCGTGGAAAGTGGTTTTTTATAGGGGCCCCTCTATTAATACACACATCAATAAGCTTGGCTTTTGCACTTTTCCGCTGGGCGAGATAGCCCGCGACATACGTGGAAGTCGAACTTAGTGTCCTTGGTGATAAAACCCTGGCGAGAAATGTGGGCTAGGCGCTTTCGCGCTCGGCTTCGCTGAGGCGGGTGATTCGTACGCGGTTGATGCGGCGCTCAGAGGCATCGAGCACTTCGATACGAATTTGGTTTTGCCAGACAAGAGATTCCCCGGCGATGGGGACTCGGCCAATTTCAGTGAAGACAAAGCCGCCGATGGTGTCGAAATCACCATCGTCGGGCAGGTCGATTTTCATGGCGTCGTTGATCTCGTCGATGTGGGTACGGCCCAGGGCCTCGTAAATATCGTCGTCGATCCGTTCGATTTCTTGGGCGACTTCTTTGTCGTACTCATCAACGATTTCGCCGACGATTTCTTCGAGCACGTCTTCGATCGTGACCAAACCGGCTACTCCGCCGTATTCGTCGAGGACGACCGCGATATGGGTTCGAAGCTGCTGGAACATTTGCAGCAGGTCGTCGACGGGCTTGGTTTCGGGAACGAAAACCGGTTTGCGAACGAGGTCGCGGATCGGTGTCCTCGAAGCGGGGTCGCCGGTGGCCAACTCGGGGAGCAAGTCTTTGCTGTAGAGAACGCCGACGACATCGTCTCGGTTTTTGTCGAACACGGGAATTCGGGTATGGGTGGCTTCGATGACATCGGCGACTAATTCGTCCCAGGGCATGTTAAGCGGAATCATGTGCATGTCGGTTCGCGGCGTCATGATTTCGGAAACATCGGCATCGCCGAGTTCGATGACGCCTTCGATCATTTCGCGGGCGTCCTCTTCCAAGAGGCCTTCACGGTGCCCTTCGGTGACAATGGTGCGAATTTCTTCTTCGATCGTTTCTTCGTCGACTTGCTGAGGGGTTTGCCCAACGACGCGGTGTAAAATTAGATCGACACTTTTTGCTCCCCAGACGAGCGGGCTGGCCAAGGCCGAGAGTGTTTTCCATAAGGGCCAAGTGTAAAACAGAAATCCGGCTGAGAAGATTCGTGAGAATGCCCAAGGTATCCAAGTTGTAACCGCGGCTAGTATCAGGCTTAAAGTAACGCACGAAGCTAGGAATGCTAGCCAAGTGATTTCGTCAGAAAATTGCCAACGGGTCTTCAGCCAAAGCCAGCCGGAAACGGTACCGACGACGGTGGTGAAAGTCGCGAGGCTTTCGACGCCCATCGCAACCGTCTCGTGATGACGGAGGACTTGGCTAAAGCGTTTGGGATGGCCGCGGTGTCGACAGAGAGCTTCGAGGTCGTGACGCGAGAACTCTCGCAAAGCGCGAAACCCCAGGCTAGCAATGGCTGTTGCTGCCAAGCTGCAAAAACTGGTCCAGAATAGGGCTGTCGAACTCACGGTGTGGTTGCCTCACCGCAATCGGCATTTTGCCAACGTGACTGGTCAACGGGTAACGTAACGCCTAGCTTTTGTAGGTGAGTCGCCTCGGCAGCGACCATAGCGGCTTGGTCGGTCGGGTCTTTGTCGAGAAAACCGACTAAGTGCAGCGTGCCGTGGATGACGTAGAGGAGCAACTCGTTGGCAGGTGGCCAGCCATATTGGTTTGCGTTGCGAATGGCGGTTTCGGCGCTAATTACCAATTCGCCTTCGAGACAGTTTGCATCGGTGGATAAAGCAAAACTGATCACGTCGGTCGGGTAGTCGTGCTGCAAGTATTCGCGATTGATTTTGTGGATGGCAGGGTCGTCGACGACCGCAATGCTAATCGTTGCGGTTTGATAGTGGGAATCTTCGAGTACAGATTGAACGGCCACTTGTAATCGCTCTTCGTCAACGGTCAGAGCGGTTTGTTGGTTGGCAACGGGGGTTTGAAATACCATTGGCACGGCGCAAAAGTTACTTATCGGGTAGGGTTTACGTTGCATTCTATTAACCACAAAGGGCACCAAGAACACGAAGATATTTAGAGGACGACGCGCTTAATTCCATCTTTCACCTTTTGGATCTTAAAGTTTATCAGTAGGCCAAGGCGTAAGCCGGTGGCTTTCAAGTAGGAAATCAGTTGGGCTTGGTGGATTGGCGCGAACTCTTCGACACATTTTAGTTCAACGATGATTCGACCACCCACTCGTAGATCCAGCCGCTGACCGGCGATCTGAATATCTTTGTAGGGGACGACGATGGCTTTCTCTTCTTCGACTTGAATTTTTTGAGAAGAGAGTTCATACGCCATTGCCTTGCGATAAACGCTCTCTAAAAATCCCGGTCCAAGTTCTCGATGCACTTCGATCGCCGCTCCGATGACCTTCTTCGCCAACGCTTCGTCCTGTTCGGGAATCGGTGCAAATTCTCTCACACTTATTTTTTCTTTCTTCGTGTCCTTAGTGCTCTTTGTGGTTCTTCAATCCTATGGCATTTCCTAGGGCTGGAGCGTTTTACTTTTTTTGCGACGGACTGTTTTCACTATGCGGTTTCTTGCCCGGGGTATTTAACGCGACCGTGGTAGACGGCTGTCAGCGATTTTACCAGACTTTCGCCGATTTTGTGGAGTTCTTCCAGAGTTAGCCCACACTCGTCGAATTGGCCGTCGAGAAGTCGTTTCAGCGAAAGTTCTTCGACGATGTTTTCGATTCGAGAGGGGGTAGGCTCTTTGAGGGCTCGGGTGGCGCTTTCGACCGCGTCAGCCAGCATAAGGACGCCCGCCTCTTTGGTTTGTGGCTTGGGGCCGGGGTAGCGGAAGGTGCTTTCGTCGACCTCGCTCGCTTCGGGGTCTTTGCTTTTTTGTTGATTGGCCTGTCGGTAGAAATACTCGACTAGCGTGGTGCCGTGATGCTGCTGGATAAAATCGATGATTTGCTCGGGCAGTTTGTTTTGGCGGGCGAGGTCGGCACCGTCTTTGACATGGGCAATGATGACCAGCGTACTCATCGCGGGGACCAGCGTATCGTGACGGTTGTCGCCTTGGCTTTGGTTTTCGATGAAGTAACCAGGCTTGAGCATCTTGCCGATGTCGTGGAAGTATGCGCCGACACGGACCAGCAAACCGCGGGCGCCAATCGATTCGGCGGCGGCTTCGGCTAACGAGGCGACGGTGATGGAATGGTTGTAGGTTCCTGGTGCGCGGCGGATGAGTTCTTGCAGCAAAGGATGTGCAGGGTCTCCGAGTTCAATGAGGCTGAGGTCGGTTTGGACATTGAAAACGTTTTCGACCGCCGGTAACAAGACGGTCATAAGCGAACCGGCGATGATCGACCAGAGCGCGAGAGTAAATCCGTTTTGCCAGAGGAGTGTCCAAGGCTGGCCGTAGAGGATGCCCACTCCAACGGTGGTAAGCAGCGCGACGGTCGCAGCGACGAACCCGACTTGAAGTAATTTACCCCGAGTGCGTACTTGCTTGAGTACGAGGATTGCGCCGGCGACGGTTGCCATGAGTACGAGAGCCTGCGGCATATCGTGGCCGATCGAAATGGCAATGATCAGCGTGACGCTGGCAGAAAGTAGCAACGCCATTTCTTGTTGATAGGCGATTGCCAAGGTCATACCCAAAAGGAGCAAGGGGATGAGGTCGGCTCCCCAAAGATATTGATATTGGTTGATGATGCAAGACAGAATGACGGTAAGTAGCACTAGTGTGAGCAGAGAGACATAACGAACGAGTTCGGAGAGTACGGATGGCTCGTGCGTGTAGATATAAAATCCACACAGTATGTAGAGACCGACGTACATGCCCAAGATGGCAAAAGCGCGGCGAATTCTCACGCCAAGGTCTTGGGCTTCGATGCGCTGCTGGTATTCCAGTTGCAGAAGATCGAGAGATTCGCTGGTTAGCGGCTCGTCAGCACGGGCCAAAGTATCCTCGCTCGCATGGTATGACTTGGTTTGAACGGGGACTTCTTCGGCAGCTTGGGTTTGGGCTTCGTGGGTTGCTTCGCTATTGAGCGAAAGGGTGGGTTCTAGGCGTGGTTGAATCCAGGCGAAGATACGGCTCGCGAGTTCAACCGACGAAAGTTTTTCGTTCAGTGATTGTTGAAGTTGAGCAGCGGCACTGGTGATGAGGACTTCAGCCACATCGCGTCCAGCTTGGGGGCCGATGTTTTCGCCATCGATTAGACGGACAAAGATTTTTTCGACGTTGGCGTCATGTTCGGGTGGGAGTTCCTTGAGTAATCCCCATTGTTCGAGCGGGGTCATGGCAGCGTCGAGTTGTTCGCCAAATTTTTCGAAGCCGTTGTCTTCGGTAAAGGCGTCGCGGAAACGCTGGAATTGTTCTTGTCGTTCTTCTTCGGTGGGATCGGGAGTGCCTTCGGCTAGCGGCGGCTGGAATTGTTGCCAGAGGCCAGAATCGAGGTCGGCGTAGTTTTCTGTCGCTAGCAATTTGCTGACGTCTAATTTTAGCTGGGCGCGGAGTTGAGTGAGTGGCTTGGGATCTTGGTCGTAGACGGCGATTGCTACCTGGCGTGCTTTTTCGCGTGCTTCTTCGGTTGCTTTTTCGTCCGGCTGTTGGAAGTCGACACTAGCAACGATATCACGTTTAGGAACCTCTCCTAAACGATGATTAAAGGGAGGATCCCAGCCTTTGGTGAAAACCAACAAGAACAACGCGACAAGGCTGCAAAGAGCGAGGCGGAGCAGCACACTGCCGCGGCGGAGTTGACCGAGAAAGATGCCCCAAAGTCCTGGCGGCAACTCGACGGAAGCAACTCGTTGCTGCCGGGTTCGTTTTTGATTGCCTTCGGACATGGTTTTTGACTCGGTGAAAAAACTGGAGGGGCTTTTGGGTTTGGGTAAATGGTGCGTTTCGCTTTGCTGCACGCACCCTACTTTTAAGTGTTCCGCCCCACCGAGACGGTGGGGCTATATAGACCGGCCCTCTGGGTCGGAGTGCCGGAACATTTAACCGTGATACGCTTTAGCGTTTCTTTTTTGGGCCTTCCTCGTAAGCTCTGACAA
Organism: Planctomycetota bacterium; assembly: GCA_013152205.1. Classification (GTDB taxonomy): domain Bacteria; phylum Planctomycetota; class Planctomycetia; order Pirellulales; family Lacipirellulaceae; genus Bythopirellula. Next base: position 79,647 of record JAADGV010000002.1, on the reverse strand, counting down.
TTTCTTGGACTAGCCGATGGCGGACAATGTCTGATCCTTTGAGGAGGATGTGGGCAAAGCCATCGATTTTTTTTAATCTCGACACAGCGTCGATCAGGCCGCTTTTGGTATGCGGCGGTAAATCGGATTGAGATGTATCGCCAGAGACAACGACCTGCGAGCCTTCGCCCATGCGGGTGAGGAACATTTTCATCTGCGAGACGGTCGTGTTTTGTGCTTCGTCCATGATAATGAATGCACGGTTGAGCGTTCGGCCTCGCATGTAGGCGAGCGGAACGACTTCGATGACATCTTCGTCCATGTAACGCTGCATCTGGTCGAAGTCCATCATTTCGCGCAACGCATCGAACAAGGGACGCAAGTAGGGGTTGATTTTTGCTTGCAGGTCGCCGGGCAAGTAGCCGAGGCTTTCGCCGGCTTCGACCGCTGGGCGGACGAGTACGATTTTGCGTATTTGCTGCAAGCGGAGAGCTTCGACGGCGGTGGCAACCGCCAAGTAAGTTTTGCCCGTGCCAGCAGGCCCGGTGCAAAAGACCAGACCATTGTTGCGGATCGCTTGGACGTACGCCACTTGGCCTTTGGTGCGGGGATGAATTGCTCGGCCGCCGCGTACGGCGATTGGTTCGGGGGTCGGCGATTCTTCGCCGTTCGTTACCCGGCGAATGACTTCAGTAACAAGGTCGGAGTCGAGCGAGCCGTTGCGGCCAAGGTGGGTGCGCAGCTCTTCTAATACCGCAGTGGCGTGGACGACGTCTGACTCTTCGCCTTGGACAACGAGGTTACCGTCCCTGGCAGAGATTCTCGCGGGAATCAGGCTACGAATCTGCTTGAGATGCTGGTCTTGAGTTCCTAGCAATAGCACAAGTTGTTCGGCATCGCCGACCGAGATAGTTGCTTCAATCATGCAGTGAGGCGGCCGCACACTGGCGACCGCTAAAAACCTGAATTGCCTGAGTTCCTACCAACTATACCTAATCGTACCGTGGTAAAACTAGTCGAACGACCCAGAGGGAGCCTAAATAGTTAGTTACAGAAGGTTTTTGTGGGTTGTAAGGATCATAATGGGGGGTGACATCTTGGACACTGTGACCTTGGGGCCGGTTCACGGCCCGAGAAGCCCGGTGGCCCAGCAGGCATAAGCAACGGGCGCAGCAACGAGGAGCGAGTCGAGCATGTCGAGGATGCCTCCTAGCCCGGGAATCCAACTGCTGGAGTCTTTGACACCGGCGTCGCGTTTGAGCAAAGATTCGGCCAAATCGCCAATAATACCAGCGACACAAAGGATAAAAGCGTATAGGGCCAACGAGGCGGTATTATCTACGAAGGAGCGGAAAACCAGGGTGGTAAGAAGCACCGAAATTGTGATGCCGCCCAGGGTGCCTTCCCAAGTTTTGCCAGGGCTAAGGCGAGGGGCGAGCTTGTGTTTGCCAAAAAGTTTTCCACAGGCGTATTGACCTGTGTCGCTGACTTTGACGACGAAAAACAGGGAGATCAATGCCAACATGCCATTTTGCGAGGAGCCATCGCCGGGCAAGAGACGCAACTGGACGAGGAAGCTAAGTAGCCCGCCGACGTAGAGTATCGAAAACGCGGCGAGCGAAAGGTTGGTGATCGTGGTGCCTGGTTTTTTGTAGCGGATCATTTCGCCGATTATTGCGACTAGGAGTCCTGCCGCTAAGCCGCAAGCGGGCCTGGGGATTGGCAGGCAGGTCGCCAGCACAGGCAATAATGTTCCAACATAAATTGCCCATCCTAGAGGGTTGTGTCCTCCGGCGCGGAAGAGGCCGATCAACTCTTGAGTGGCGAGTATGCAAAGGGCGATCACAAGTGGCGCGAGATAGAGTCCGGGGCTAGACGCATTCGCATCCAACCAGAATAGCATTACGAGTAACGCCACCAACGGTATACCAAGAGCTATTCGCCAACGAAGCACAGATGTATTTTTCCTGTAGATGCGGGTTCAGTGACGTGTGGGATTGAAAATTAGACTTTGATTGACATCGAGCAATCTAGTTTTGACAGGATAACAGGATGGGCCAGATGAGAGACCTCCTGTGAATCAGTCGTGTAGATCTTTGACTTTTCGTTTTACTTCCACTTTCTTTTCGGCGAAATTCAAAAGCAACCCTACCGGCTTCCCCGTGGCAACCAGATAGTTGACCAGTTGCACCTCATGCGATATTGCAATTTGTCGGACCGATTTGAGTTCCACGATGACCGCATCTTCAACCACCACATCAGCGACAAATTGTCCGACCACATTATTTTCGTAGTGAACGGTAAGGGGTTTCTGAGATTCCGCCTCTAGCCCGAGCTTTCGCAGCTCAATCAACAGACATTTCTCGTAGACAGACTCTAAGAACCCGAATCCCATTGCATTGTGGACACGGTAGGCGCATCCGATAATCTTTTCAGTTAACTCTTGATACTGCATTCTAGATACATTCTCGTGAGAGACATTCAATCTATCCTGTTATCCTGTCCAATAGCTTTCTCGAAGCTCAAACAATCGAAATTCATTTCTTAAGGCCGCCGAACTTTCGATCTCGGGCGGCGAAGCTACGAATTGCGTCGTGGAGAGTGGCTTCATTAAAATCGGGCCAACATTTTTCGGTGACCCAAAGCTCGGCGTAACTGATCTGCCAAAGTAGAAAATTGCTGATTCTCATTTCGCCTGCTGTGCGGACGAGTAAGTCGGGGTCGTCTGCACCGGCTGTGTAGAGATGAGCGGAGATTGTCTGCTCGTCGATCTCGTCGGCGGAGAGTTCGCCGACGGCAATTTTTTCGCCCATTGCTTGCATCGCGTCGACGAGTTCGGCACGGCTGCCGTAGTTGATGGCGAGGTTGAGCCACATGCCGGTGTTGGTGCTGCTCATCTCGACGGTTTGGTCGAGTTCACGCAAAACTTGGTCGGGGATGTCCGCACGACGGCCAATCATTCGCACACGCAGATTGTTGTCCATGATCGTCGTTCGTTCTTCGATCATGTACTGTTCGAGCAAGTGCATGAGGAAGTCGATTTCCTGCTGCGGACGCTTCCAATTTTCGCTCGAAAGGCAGTAGAGCGTGAGCTGCTCGATGCCGAGGCGTGTACATTCTTCGGTGGTTTTGCGTACGGAATCGACGCCGCGCCGATGGCCTTCGAGGCGAGGTAGCTCGCGCCGTTGAGCCCAGCGACCGTTGCCGTCCATGATGATCGCAATATGTCGCGGCCAGCGGCTACGCGGTACGTCGTCGAGAACGGTGGAGGGCTGGACCTGGGACATCAGCATCGGGGGATTAAGATTTTGCCGTAACCAAAGGACTAGAACCGACCGCAATGGTTTGACTGCGGGCAGGGCCGACCGAGACCATTTCGACGGGCACACCAACGAGTTGGCTAACGCGATCGACATAGTCGAGAGCCGCCTGCGGCAGGTCGTCGAGCGATTGGGCCTGGGTGAGGTCTTCTTGCCAACTGGGCATGGTTTCGTAGATCGGTTTTACTCGGCGCAGGTCGTCGACGTGGCTGGGGAAGATGTTGGTTCGTTTGCCGTCGATTTCGTAAGCGGTGCAAATTTTCAATTCGGGCAAGCCGCTGAGGACGTCGAGCAGCATGACGCAAATCGAATCGACGCCGCTAAGGCGCGAGGTATAGCGAACCGCGACCGTGTCGAGCCAACCGCAACGTCGGGGCCGCTTGGTGACGGTGCCGTATTCGTTGCCTTGGTCGCGAATCTGTTGGCCGATTTCGTTGTCTAGTTCCACGGGGAAAGGCCCACCGCCAACGCGGGTCGTGTAGGCTTTGACGATGCCGATCACCTTGTTGATATAGCGAGCCGGGACGCCTGAGCCGTTGGAAACGCCGACGCCCGAACTGTTGCTGCTGGTGACGAACGGATAGGTGCCGTGGTCGACATCGAGCAATGCGCCTTGGGCCCCTTCGAACAAAATGCGTTTGCCCGCTTCAGCCGACGAGAGTAGGTATTCGGTCGTGTCGGCCACGTAGGGCCGGAGTCGCTCGGCATACTCGCAGTATTGCTTGTAAATCGCGTCGGCATCGAGCGGCTCGAACTGGCCCTCGGCAACCATGGCAGCGAGAACCTGGTTTTTCGCTTCGGTATTGTGCTGCACCTGTTTGCGAAAGGTGTCGCGGTAGAGGTCGCCCAGGCGGATGGCGTACGATCGTCCTACTTTATCGCGATAGCAGGGACCGATGCCGCGTTGGGTGGTGCCGATGTTTTCGCCATCCGACGTGTTGCTGTCGAACACCCGATCTTCGGCGAAATGCCAAGGAAAGATGACATGGATGCGGTCGCTGAGTTTTAGATTGTCGCAGTCGTCGACGTTACGAGCTAGCAACTCGTCGAGTTCCTCAATCGCTTTGACCGGGTTAAAAACTACGCCGCCGGCGATGACGCAGGTCACGCCTTGGGTGAGTACACCGCTGGGCAACAGGGAGAGCTTGTAGACATCCTCGCCGACAACCACGGTATGGCCGGCGTTGGCACCGCCCTGGTAGCGAACTACGATATCGTGCTGCTGGGTTAGCAGGTCGACAATCTTCCCCTTGGCTTCGTCGCCCCATTGCAATCCAATGACACAGGTTCCAGGCACGCCACTCTCCTCGGTTCACGTCCCGGCGGAAGCTCGTTGAGGGGAGCCTGCCAGGCACGATGCAGAAATAGACACAAACGAACCATTGTAGCCGAAAGGTGGCATAAGAAAACGGCCCCAATTTCCCAGTTTTCAAGCCAATCAAAGTTAGTTCGAGGGGGGGAGCCAGCAAAGTCCTATTAGCCGCAGCCGGAAGCCGCGGTCGAGCCTGAAAAAACCGAGCCTTCGGCCTGCGACTACAACCGAACCTTCAACCTTGCCGTTGAGGGCCGGGCCGAGGGATACCAGCCCTAGGGCCTAGTCCGGATTTCTCACCACAAGGGCCCAGCGAGGCAAAGCCGCAACCAAGCAGGTAAAATTCGACAGGATAACAGGATAAACTAGATGTGCGACATCCCGTCGAGCACAAAAATTTATTGAAAGAACACGAATCGGCGCTAATCTTCGCTAATCAGATTAGCGCCGATTAGAGAAGATTAGTGTTCCAACTCAAATTGATAACCGTTGCGATTTCTTTGCGCCCTAGCGCCTTTGCGAGAGTCCTATTTTTACAGGTCCAATCACCCAAAACCGTTACTCGTCGCACAAATTTGAACTGTTAGTAGCACGAAGAAATGAAAAACGTTTTGACTTCCAGGGTGCTGCTATGAATTCTTGTCGAATACCGCAGCGTGATTTCTGCCACAATAATATCGACCAACTCGTAGTAAGCCCCATGGCTTTGGCCGCCGAAGATCGATAAGTTTTCAGAGAGTGCAGACCATTTCGGAGTACGGACATAATGAACGATAATCGCCGAGCCATCTTACATCGCCGGGCACTTCAGACGATAGAAAGCCTAGCCGCAGCGGGTGTTCAGCAACTCCCGAAGCCGGCGCTGAGCCTGTCGCCAGAGGGTTTGGCTGAGCCTGTGCAGCTTGGTGATGAGGCTGCGCCGCCCTCTCCAGTGGCCCCTATGGCCACCGAAGCAGTCATGCCAGAGAAGGAAACGGTATCGGTAGTTTCTTCGGCTGCTACTCTGGAGGTATTATGCGACGAAGTTGCCCAATGCCAGCTTTGCCCAGAATTGGCGAGTACGCGCACGCAGACGGTTTTCGGCGTAGGGAACTCGAAAGCCCGGCTCTGTTTTCTTGGCGAAGCACCGGGTGGGGATGAAGATCGGCTAGGCGAGCCTTTTGTGGGGAAAGCCGGGCAACTGTTGAATCGCATCCTTGCGGCTTGCCAGCTCGCCCGCGAGGACGTCTACATCCTGAACGTGCTGAAATGTCGGCCACCAGGGAATCGCAATCCCACGCCAGAAGAATCACAGCATTGCCGACGATTTCTCGATCGACAGTTGCAACTGATCCAGCCAGAGTTTATATGCTGTCTGGGCGCGGTTGCAGCCCAGAACCTGCTTGATACGACCACTTCGATTGGCCGATTGCGAGGCCGCTTTCACGAATACCAGGGCATTCAGGTGCTTTGTACCTATCATCCGGCCTATTTACTACGAAATCCGTCGGCCAAGAAAGACACATGGGAAGATATGAAACTACTCATGCAAAAGATGGGGATCCCCCTGGGTTGAAGCTTTCTCGGCCCGATCTTCCTGAGGCTGCTTGTAGCCCCCCTGCCCCTCACACACAAAAAAATTCACCTCTCGATAACGGAAATGTCATGCCCCGCCAATTCTCGCTAATCCTTGTTTTACTAACCCTATGCACGCAACTTGCCGCACTTGCGGAAGATCGCAGCCAAACAGCCAGCGACGACTGGCCTTGGTGGCGCGGACCAAATCGCAATGGGGTGGCCACCGACAATCAAACCCCGCCCCAAGAGTGGAACGAAGAAAAAAACGTCCTCTGGAAAACTCCGATTTCAGGTCGCGGCCATGGTTCCCCAACGGTGGTAGGCGATCGCATCTATCTGGCCACGGCAGACGAAGCGGATGAAATCCAATCCGTTGTTTGCTTCGATCGCAACACCGGCAAACAACTTTGGAAAACCGATATCCATCAAGGGGGCCTCCAATTTCCTGACCGTAAGCCAAACGGAAAAGGCTCGATGGCCTCGTCGACCGTTGCCTGCGATGGCCAACGGCTGTTCATCAATTTCCTAAACGACCGGGCCATCTACACCACCGCCCTCAGCCTCGACGGCCAGCAACTTTGGCAACAGAAAGTCGCCGACTACCAGTTGCATCAAAGCTACGGTTCGTCTCCCGCTATCTACGGACCCTTGGTAATCGTCACCGCCGATAGCAAAGCAGGCGGCGCCATCGCTGCTTTTGACCGCGAGACTGGCGACGTCGTCTGGAAGCACAAACGCCCGGAACTCCCCAACTACCCCTCGCCAATTATCTTGAAGGCCGACGACCGCGATCAAGTAGTCGTCGTTGGCTGCGATCTCGTTTCTAGCTTCGCTCCACTGACCGGAAAAAAACTTTGGGAAATCGAAGGCGCTACCACCGAATGCGTTACCTCGACCGTTACCGATGGCCAACTAATCATCACCAGCGGCGGCTACCCCAACAATCACATCTCTGCCGTCCGTGCCGACGGATCGGGCGAAGTCGTCTGGCGAAACAACACCCGCGTTTACGTCCCCTCAATGCTCGTCAAAGGCAAACACCTCTTCACGATCACCGACGCCGGCGTAGCGATCTGCTACGAAATGGCAACGGGCGAAATCGCTTGGAAGCATCGCCTCGACGGTGCCACTTTCACCTCTTCCCCAGTCTTAGTGGGCGAAAATATCTACGTCACCAGCGACGACGGAAACACATTCATCTTCCAAGCAGACCCCAGCGGTTTTGAGCTACTCGGCAAAAATAAATTAGCCGATCAGGTCGTCGCCACCCCAACCATCTGCGGCAGCAGAATCTACATGCGAGCCGCCACACTCGACGGCAGCACCCGCCAAGAATTCCTCTACTGCCTAGAGTAACCCCATAGCCGGACCATCCTGCACAGAAAATTCACTAGCCCGACGCGCTAGCAAGGGATTCTTCGCTAATTCCCTCGCTAGCGCGTCGGGCTAGTGTGGCATAGTCCACGCCCAACTTTTTCTCCTTTCCTCGGTGTTCTCTGTGGCTAAAATCCCTCGCTGCGCAAACATCTCAAAAAAACCTTGACAACTACTGGCCAACCCGTAGAATCACACGTATTACTACTGGACGACCCGTAGGAGAGTGTGGTGGCCGACTATCAACTGACCGAACGCGAATTCGAAGCATTCTTTCGTGGCTCATTTTTTCAGTTCAGGAGGCGATCGATATGACTCTGACCCCACCCACCGAACGCGAACTCGAAGCATTAAAAGTGCTTTGGCAGCGGGGCGAGGCTACGGTTCGCGAAGTGTGCGACCAGATGAACGACGATGACGAACAGTTGGCCTACACCACCGTGCTTTCGCTGCTGCAAGTGATGGAGCAAAAAGGGTTGGTCGCCCATCGACGCCAGGGCAAGGCCTACGTCTATCTACCGCGAGTCGAGCGAGAAAAAACGCTTCGCGGCTTAGCCACCGGTTTTTTAGAGCGAGTTTTCGATGGCAGCCTCGACGAATACCTAGTCCATGCCCTCGGCACACGCAAAGTGAGCAAAGCCGAACTCGCTCAACTCGAGTCGATGCTTTCCAAAGCCAAATCACCGTCCAAAAAATTGCCGTCCCGCACCGCGCGCCGGAAGAAAGGGGAGCAGCAATGAACGCCCTCACCGAACTATTGACTCTCTGGCTCGCCGACTATTTTTTGTTAGCCACGCTCTTGCTGACGGTCGCGCTGGTGCTGTTTCGGCTTATCAACCAACCGGCCCGCCGCCTGGTCCTCGCCCGACCGACGTTGGCAGCGCTGTTTTTGCTGTCTGGACTATGCGCGATGCCCGGCTGGTCGCTGGTGCATTTGATGACCGAAGAAAAACCCACCACCAGCTTGCTGGAACTGAGCGACATTCAAATCGCCGCGCCAATCACACCGCCAACCACTCAGTTGATTCCCACGATCGACATCGACCGCCTACCGCAAACCCCACCCATCCAAACCCAATCGACAATCGAAGCCAGCCCCACTCCCCCATCAGAACCGTTCCCCTGGCCCGTCTGGCTCAGCAGCATCTACCTCGGCGGCTGCCTTCTGTTCATCGTCTGGCAAGCAAGCGGCAGCATCCTCGCCCGACGCCTTTTACGTCATGCAACCCCTGCTCCGCCGCAAGTGCAATCGTTGCTCGTCGAAATCGGCGAAGACGCTAAGCGATTGCCAAACCTGTTAGTTAGCAACGACATCCAAGCCCCGGCGGCGTTAGGCGTATTTCAACCGACCATCTTACTGCCGCAGGCGATGTTGTCGGACCAAAGCGACTCGCTCCGCCCGATTCTCGCCCACGAATTAGCCCACATCCGCCACGGCGACCTGCGAACACTCGCCGCAGCGCGGCTGCTAACCATCCTGCTCTGGCCCCAGCCCCTCTATTGGCTGTTACGCCGCCAAGTACGTCTCGACCAAGAAACCCTCGCCGACGCAGCCGCAGCCGACGTAACCAACCGCACCGACTACGCCGAGCAACTAGTCGCCTGGGCACGCAACGCCACCGATACCCCCGCACCCCGCCTCGCCTCGTCAGTAGGTCTGTGGGAAAGCCCCTCGCAACTAAAACACCGCGTAGCCATGCTGCTCGACGAAAAGCTAACCATACTGCGCACCTGCACGCGCCGCTGGCGGTATCTGTGTACTGCATTCGTAGCCACTGCGGCAGTCGGGCTATCGCTTATTACTCTCCAGCCATCGACCGTAGCCTCGGGCAAACCAGACAATGGCTCTACCATCGCGAAATTATCCGAAGAACAACAAGTGCAAGTACGTCTTGCTATCGAGACCCTCTCAAAACCAGGGTTGGTCGACCCAGTCGAAGAGTGGGGCCCTGCGGTGCAAACCCTGGTCGAAATCGGCCCGCCGGCAGTGCCTTCTTTGATCGAAGCTTTGGACGAGGAAGTTCTCGATCATCCGATTCGCAAAATTGCGTTCACGCTGCGTGCAATCAACGACAAACGGGCGATACCCGCCTTGATTCGGGCGATCCCACGAACTCTTCAGCCTCCGGCAAGCGACTACGGATTGGAAGTAAAAGACAACGACCTTTCGAAGTTTCTCAGGCAATACGATACCGTGGATGGTAGTAAATTTTTAACCTACGGGCGGGCTTTTCGCGAAGTCGTTCTTACTCTGCAAAAAATGACCGATGGCGTCAGTCATAGCGAAATGGAGCTTAATTTCGTTCACAAACAAGGCACTCCCAGTCAGCAGACGTTGCAAAAAAAACTATTTGAAAAAGCAGCCACTCGCTGGGCTCGTTGGTGGGAAGAAAACTGGGAAGATTACGTCGCAGACAGCCACTACGCCAAAGTTGGGCTGCCATCTCTCGCTAGCCCCTCTCGACAGTCGCAAATCGCTGACAAATCTGTTCATTTTCCCGTGGGAGATGACGTTCGACTTAGCGAAGGTACAAGCGGCGTTACAATTTCACCGGCTGAAAACCCCCGACGAGATTGTTTCTACGATCTCGATACGGGTCGTCAAGCCGGTTGGCCAAGCGAGTTGCCTGCTTGGGGAACCGTTGATGAAAACTCCCCCAAGGTAATCGAATGGGCGAGGAAAGAGGGATTCGATCTACTTGGTGTCTTGGAGAATGAAAACGACAGCGAGATCAAGAAGTATGCGGTACGAATGCTCGGTATGCGCGCATGGCAAATCACCGACACCCAATTCAAAGAACTGCCAAAGGCGATGCAAGGCGAAGTGCCCTACCCGCTGAACAAAAAAGTGCAGCGGATGGAAGTATTGCGCGATCCTGGCATGTCCGGTCCTTATCGCAATTTCGAGGGGAACCCTTATTTATTTCTAACCCGCGAGGGTAATCACGGAGTGCTCAAACTGAGTGAACCTGGCAGCTTCCCTTACCCTTCGGTGAAAGCAGAAATCAAATTCTTCATCCAAAGCAACGACGCGTCGAAGCCCCGAAAAGCAGAATGGCAAAAAGAAATAGGAACGCCCACTTTTACTGTGGACCTCACGGAAGCCACCCCGCCAGCGTCTTCGCAAGAAGAAAAACCAAGCGCTAACGGAACACTCGTCCTCTCTACCCCACCGGCAGATTCTGACGAGGAGCGACCGGGCGGAACTTTAGATCTCGTCGCGAGTTCCCCCGTCGCCGACACCGACGACAGTAGCACAACAGAAACAGAAACGGAAACCGCAGCAGGCGCAACGGCCCTATCCGACAAGGGAAAAGGGAAGTTACTGCGGCCCCTTCACAAGCAGCTACACGACGCCACCAAGCCCAACATGATTCACGGACTCTGCATCGACGAAAACAGCCAGCCGTTGGCAGGCGTGTTGGTCAAAGTCTTTTCAAGACGAGTCCGCGGGCCGGAGCAAAACGCAAAACCAATTTTGACGACCAAGTCAGACAAACAGGGAAAATTTCGTTTCGTCGATGTGATCGACATCGAGCGGGAGTTTCCCGAAGGAATCCCGGAGGAGCATTTTCAGCCTCAGAATACAAAGGTATTTATCATCACCGGACAAGCCGATGGCCGTGTGCCGGGATTTGAGGCTGACGTTGCGCCCACGATTGCGCGGCAGGGCGATTCGCTGCTTTGGATGATGCAGCCCGCGCAGACCCTGCGCGGTCGTATAACGGATGAGCAGGGTCAGCCTGTCGCGGGCGCCCAGGTCTCGACGGGCTATGCCGGCATCTGGGGCGGCAACTATGGCATCAATCAGGCCACGACCAACGCCAACGGCGAATACGTCATTGCCGACCTCGCCGTCTACAATGCTGTCGAAGCGAAACGCAAGATGGCTGAGGCAATGAAAGCCGACCCAAATATCGCTATGACTCGTTACAGCTACGCTGACCCTCAAAAATCGTTGCTCGTAAAACATCCAAAGTTTGCCGCCAAACGCGCGACCATCAAAGACATTCCCAGCAAGGTCGATCTCCAACTCGTACCGGGCAGCGTGATCGAGGGTAGAGTCGCTTTCCCCACGGATAATACCGCGACGAAGTTCCCCGCAGGCAGTATCGTCCGGCTAGAACGAGTGTTACCACAGCCAAAAACGGGCGAACAGCCAATCCCCCCCCGTAGTTTTCAAACGGAAAGTATCCCACTCGACGAAACGGGCCATTATCGCTTTGAATCGCTCCCTGCAGGTAAATACCACCTCACCGCAGACGTTGAAGGTTGGGTAACCCAAGGAGTCGAGAACGTAGAAGTCGCTCGTGGCAAAACGGCAACCGCGCCCGATATTCTGCTTATGTCCGGTGGCCGTGTCCGCGTTCAACTCGTTGACGACAAAACCGGCAAGCCTTTGCACTTCGAAAAACCAACCAAGGGCTACATCAATCCCCAGCAGCGGTCGCGACGGCCTGTGATATTCTACTTTAGAAACAACATTGTCGAATTCACCACCGACGGCGTCGGCGAGATTCAAATTCCAGCAGGTCGTTACGCTTTTCCGGTATCGATTCCCGACAAAGAGAACGGAAGGTTAACCTCCATCCTCACAAACGACATCGATGATCTAGCGACTTACGAAATAGATGATGGCGAGCTACTTGAGATTTCCGTACGGATGCGATTGCAAGAACCGACCGGTTTTACCGGAACAATTCGCCGTGCTTCGCCAGCCAATGACGAATCAACCGACGACAAAAAACCAAAACCAAAAGTCATATTCACCCCCGCAACGCCGCCCGCAGAAGAACCCGGCACCAAGTAAAAACCTCCGTAGTTTCAAAAACGCACCGGGGGGGGCTGGGGTCAGGTTGTCTCATCAACGCTGAAACTCCGGGTGAAACGTTGCTGACAATCTGCCCCCAGTGCGTTCCATTCTGCCATTGTCACGCCCTGGGGGCAGTTGCCGGTCATGTGTTGAGGAAAAAATCAGGCCTACTCCGGCAACCTGACCCCAGCCACCCAAGTTTGCCACGATTCATATTTGGAACTGCTGAACCTATTTTCGCCCATTAGCGTGTATTAGCGCTGATTAGCGGTTCCCTTCTTTCCTTTAGTGCCTCAAAAATAAACACAACCACGGCCTTGCTTGCTTCGGTCGAAATAGGGCTTTAGAGGCTATTTTCGAGTTCGCTAATTTTTTCGACACGGCGCGAGTGGCGGCCTCCTTCGAATTCGGTTTTGATCCAAAGTTCCACCATTCGTTCGACGCTGCGCGGGCTTAGCATGTCTGCCGACAAACACAAAATGTTCAGGTCGTTGTGGCGGCGGCTGATCTCCGCGGTCACCTCGTCCGTACAGGGGGCAGCACGAACCCCGGGGAATTTGTTTGCGGTTATCGCCATGCCGATACCGGTGCCACAGATCAAGATGCCTCGATCGACCGTTTGGTTGCTTACCTTACGCGCGACCAAGGCCGCAAAATCTGGGTAGTCGACCGCTTCGGTGGCCGAGGTGCCCTCATCAAAGATCTCGTGCCCCTTCGTTCGGAGCAGCGCGGCTAGCTTCTCTTTGAGGTGATAGCCGCGGTGGTCACTTCCAATTGCAATACGCATTTTTTTGCCTTTCGCATTCATGCGATCTTCTTTGTTACTCAAACTGAAAACAAGAAGGAAATTTCACCACGGAGTCACGGGGAACACGGAGTATTTTGAATCGAAGGAACACCGAATCATATACCCTACTTCTAATTGGACTTTGAATCTGTTTTCTCAGTGTCCTCTGTGACTCAGTGGTTATTTCCTTTTCACTGTGAGTTTGCAATAAAACAAGGTAAATTATTTCTCGTCTGGTCGCGCCCGTCGGTCAACAAAAATCGATTTCCTCGACTCGTTGCTCGAGGGCATTTTCAACTTCCGCTGCACACGCTCGATAAACGGCAGCCGGCCCTCCGATCGGATCGTTGATATCCGCTCCGTCGGGTCGTACGGTTTGGATTCGCTCCGAAGCGTCTGGCCAACGTCGCAGGATTGCATGACGGTGGCTGGTGGTCATCGTCAGTATTAAATCGGCGTGGCGAACCAGTTTCTCGGTTAATGGTTGCGATTCGTGGTTGGTTAAGTCGAGGCCTTTTTCTTTGACGACAGCAACTGCCTCGGGGCTTGGTTTGCAACCTGGAGCTGCTGCAATGCCAGCCGAGGCAACAATGACGTTGCGCTGTTCTAATTCGGCATCGGTGCATCCAAGTTTTTTCGCAATGAGTTGCCGCATGATGACCTCAGCCATCGGGCTGCGACATGTGTTTCCTGTGCAAACTAGTAAAACAATCATACTTGAAAGACGATCCAATGCGTTTTGCCCCACCACACCCTCTCGCAAACAGCGACACCCTTTGTCCGAGGCCAACACAACCGTTGATGGCTGGCCATATCGGCTTGGGCCGTCGTCGAGTACCAAACCTACGTGATCCCCCAAAGCTTCCACAGCTTGTTCGGCAGTCACCGCGGCTGGCTCGCCCGTGCGATTGGCACTGGTCAAAGCAATAGGCCCAGCCAACATGCGTAACACTTCGAGTACCACGTCGTTGGCTGGCACCCGCAGACCGACTGTCCCCTGAGGAGCCACGGCCTGCTGTACTTCTTTGGGCAGTTGGCTAACGAGCCCCCGGCCTTCGCCATAGTCCACAACCAGCGTAATCGGCCCAGGCCAGCAGCGTCGTGCTAGGCGTTCGGCCACTTTTCCCATATTGGGTACGTAATCATGAGCCTCTTCAGCACTCTTTATGGCAAGCGCAAAAGGCGCATCCACCGAGCGCCCTTTGGCTTCAAATAGCTTCTCAACACCGATGCTGCTGCGCGCACTGGCCCCTACGCCGTAGACGGTTTCTGTCGGGAAAACCACCAATCGGCCTTCGGCGAGGGTCTGCACTGCCCGATGGACAACGTCCCGACGATCGTCGGCTTGGCGTAGGTCAATGACAATCGGCGGCATAGGCCTTCAACTCGGGGCTGCGCACACTGTTCCTGGGGGACGATCGTGCCACAGCGCAAGGCCTCCCCGCACGCCGCCATAACAAAAATGTCTGGGCTTCGCTTGGGCTAATGCACGCGGGCGCCCGTTATAGTTATGATGATTCCGGGCGATAGCGAGATACCCCCTGGCAACTCGCCCTCGCGGCAGTGTATTAGATGGCGCAATATAGCGTTTTACGCCGCGTGAGGTCAAGCAGCCAGACATGCGACTGTGGCCAAAAGTCCCTGCAAGAGCGGGGACGAAGTGTCCAAAGCCCGACGCACTTTTTTACCGAGATCGTTAGAAATTATGGTGGCACTATCGGAGCTTATTTTGCCGTGGTTAGCGAATCGGGCGACCGCGCTGCGCTGGCCAGGGGTTGTTTGCCTAGCGGTGATATTGACTTCCTTCGTAGGTTGCCTAGGCCATCAGTCCTCAGAAGAGGCGGACGTGTATATCTGGGGGAAACGGGGGATTACTGAGGGACGCCTGCAAAAGCCCCGTGCTGCTGCCATCGATGGCGAAGATCGGCTTTATCTGGTTGATATGACTGCCCGAATCCAGGTTTTCGACGTGGATGGCAATTTCTTGCGGGGCTGGAGAACGCCGGTAAGCAAGAACGGCCGGCCCTCGGGGCTAAGTTTCGACCGCCGAGGCCGACTTCTGGTGGCTGATACCCATTACTATCAAATGCTGGTTTACGATACGGCTGGCAAAATGATCGAATCCGCCACGATTGGCGGCACGCAAGGGCACGAGCCAGGGAATTTCGGGTTTGTGACCGACGCAGTGGAAGACTCGAAAGGCAATTTTTATGTGGCCGAGTATGGCGATTTCGATCGAGTGCAGAAGTTTTCGCCGAAGGGCCAGTTTCTCCTGCAATGGGGAGGCCATGGCTCGGAGTTAGGCCAATTTCGTCGGCCCCAGAACATGGCGATCGATGCGGAAGATCATCTTTGGATTGTCGATGCTTGCAACCATCGCATCCAGGTTTTCGATGAAGAGGGCAATCTCTTAAAAAATTGGGGCGAAGAGGGGAGCGAAATTGGTAAGCTGTATTACCCCTACGATCTGGTACTCGACGGGCAGGGGCATTTATACGTTTGCGAGTACGGCAATCATCGGGTACAGAAATTTACCTTAGATGGCAAATCGTTAGGGGTTTGGGGATCGAACGGAAAAGGCCCCGGGCAGTTGCACAATCCTTGGGCGCTGGTCCAAGATAGCAAAGGACGGCTGCACGTTCTGGACTCAAATAACCACCGCGTCCAAAGATTCGTTTTCTAAGCCATTGCCATTAACCACAGAACCACGACCGTAAGGGATTAACTACAGAACCGCGACCGTAAGGAAGCGGCCAGAACCCAAAAAAACATCATTTCAAACCCCGCTCTTCTTTAGTTGGACCCTCATATGTTTCAGCACAGCATTGCCTTTGATAGCGCCAGCTATTTGCTATTGCTGTTGCTATTGCCGCTGATGTGGTGGGTGAGCTTTCAAAGCTTGTCGGGCCTGGGACGTTGGCGCCGGCTGTTGGCCCTTACCTTGCGCTCGGTAGTCTTTGCAATCATTGTTTTCTCGCTGGCCGACATTAAATACCAACGGCGCAGCGATCAGATGACAGTGGTCTACCTGCTGGACCAATCGCTCAGCATCCCTACCGACCAACGCCAAGCGATGGTTGAGTACGTCAATACGTCGATCGGAGAATATCACGACGAAGCAAAGAACGATCGCTTTGCGGTGATTGTTTTCGGTCGAGATGCGGCGGTCGAGATGCCCTTGGTGAATGTCGCCATTCCGCTGCGTTCGCGGCTAGAAACGATACTCGATCCCGAGTACACCGATCTGGCCAACGCGATTCAGAGAGCCAAGGCCATCTTCCCTTATGATTCGGCCAAGCGAATCGTGCTGATTACCGATGGCAACCAGAACGTCGGCGATGCTCGGCGCGATGCACGCGCCACCGCTGCGGCTGGGGTGAGTATTGATGTTGTGCCTGTGATCTTGTCGGCCCGTAGCGAAGTAGCTGTAGAAAAAGTAGACGTGCCAGCCAACACTCGGCGGGGGCAACCCTTCGAGATGCGCGTCGTGCTGCGAAACGACGCCCCCGAGGGTAGCGAGCAGACGGTTTCCGGAAAGTTGCGCATCATTCGCAAGGCAGGCGACCGAGAAGAGATTCTCACCGAACAGGAAGTCGAGGTTCCACCCGGAAAGCGTGTTTACACCATTCCCGAAGAAATCGATCAGCCCGACTTCTACACCTACGAAGCTAGGTTCAGCCCCAACGACCCTGCTGCGGATGGCATGGTACAAAACAACATCGCGTCTGCTTTTACTCAGGTACGTGGCAAGGGGCATGTGCTACTGATCGAGAATTGGGACAAAAAGGGCGAAGCCGACTACCTGGTCGAGCGACTTCGAAGCGAAGATATTGCCGTGACGGTCACGCCCAGCGATCGGTTGTTTACCTCGCTCGCCGAGCTTCAGCGTTACGATTCAGTGATACTAGCCAACGTATCGCGAAGTACGGGCACCGATGCAGACAATGTCAGCAGTTTTAGCGACGACCAAATCGATATGTTGGTGCGCAATACTCGGGAAATGGGTTGCGGGCTAATCATGATGGGGGGGCCAGACACCTTTGGTGCCGGCGGTTGGACAAATACCGAACTTGAAAAGGCAATGCCGGTCGATTTCGAAATCAAAAACGTCAAGGTGACCCCCGTCGGCGCATTGGTGCTAATGATGCATGCGGGCGAGATGCCCCGGGGCAATTACTGGCAAAAACGAATCGCGTTCGAATCGATCAAGCTGCTCGGCAGCCGCGATTTCTGCGGGTTGGTTCAATGGAATGGATCGGACCAATGGCTCTGGGGTCAGTCCAAGGGGGGCCTGATTCGCGTCGGCCCTAACCGCAAGATGATGCTCGGGCGAGTCGACAAAATGAGTATTGGCGACATGCCTTCTTTCGATCCAGCACTCAAGATGGCTGCCAAGGCGTTTGCAGGGATTGGAAAAGTCGGGGTGAAGCATATGATTATCATTAGCGATGGCGACCCGACGCCTGCGACCCCAGCCGTATTGCGGCGTTTGAAACAGCAGGGGGTGAAGGTCAGCACGGTGGCGGTCGGTTCGCATGGCACCATTGGTAGCCAAGAGATGCAAAAGATTGCTTCGGTCACCGGCGGCAAGTATTACGTGGTAAAAAACGCCAAGGCCCTGCCAAGAATCTATCAACGCGAAGCGCGACGCATCGCCCGTCCACTGGCGTACGAGCCGAAGCCGCCAGTTGCCCCAGTCATTGTGTCGCAACATGAACTGATCCAGGGCCTTGAGGGTGGCTTGCCGCCGATATCTGGCTTCGTACTCACCTCGGTCAAACAAAACCCACTGGTCGAAGTAATCATCCGATCGCCTCTCCCCACGACCGAAAAGAACTCCACCATACTTGCGAGTTGGACCTATGGGGCTGGCAAGGCGGTGGCGTTTACCACCGATGCTGGCGCCCGTTGGGCGAGCCAGTGGACCCAATGGGAGAACTACGACAAGTTCTTCAGCCAAATGGTACGCTGGTCGATGCGGCCGACCGACGACTCGGGCAACTACAGCATTGCTACCGATGTTCGCGATGGCAAAACAACGATCATCGTTACCGCACTCGACAAGGACGACCAGTTTTTGAACGACCAGTCGATGACGGCAACGGTCGTCGCCCCGGATATGTCGTCGGTGCCTGTGCGGATCGAACAGACGGCTCCAGGTCGCTATGTGGGGGAATTCGATTCGGAAGCCGCGGGCAGCTATTTGCTTGTTGTCAATCCAGGAGAGGGCCAGGCGCCAATTCGTAGCGGGGTGAATGTGGGTTACTCGGCTGAGTATCGAGACCACCAAACCAACATGGCTCTGTTGCGAGCCTTTGCTGAATTGGAAGCAAAGGGAGGCCCAGCAGGGATCATTGTCGAAGCAGGACTCAACAGCACCCAGCTCGAGGGTTCAGAGCCAACCAATCCATTTCGCCGCGATCTCAAGCCGGCTATTTCCGACCAATCGATCTGGCCCTGGATTTTGGTTGTGGGCAGTTGTTTGTTTTTTGCCGATGTTTTTGTGCGGCGAGTGCAGGTAAACTTTCTCTGGCTGGCACCCCTGTTGGGCCGCTGGCGAGACTTCGTACTTCGCCGGCAGCGTGAAGCCGCGATCCCCGAGACCATGAGTCGACTACGCAGTCGCAAGCAAGAAATAAGCCAACAGATAGAAAGCCGACGTGCCACGACCCGTTTCGAGAGTGCTGAAACCGAAGAAGCCCCCGACCCTTCGACCATCGCCACAACAACGACGAAGCCCGGTGCGTCTCCGCAGAAGACGGTAGAACCAGAAGAGCAGCCGACCGAAGAGTCTTACACCGAACGGCTACTCAAAGCAAAACGAAAAGTCTGGCACGACCGCGACCAGGACGGCAAAGGCGACAGCCCACGCCGCTGATAGACCGAAAGAATCACCTCCAAGCTACTTACGAAAGTGAAACACGATGAGCATAGGCGAGTCAATCGAACAACGGGCCGAAGAATTTGCCACTCGTTACAAAGCCGTGAGCGAGCAACTGGGCCGAGTGATTGTTGGCCACAACGAGATTGTGCATGGCGTGTTGACATGCCTGTTTGTCGGCGGCCATTGTCTGCTCGAAGGTGTGCCCGGATTGGGGAAGACCCTGTTGGTGCGAACGCTAGCGCAAACACTCAACTTAGACTTTTCGAGAATCCAGTTTACGCCCGACCTCATGCCGGCTGATATCTTGGGCACGAACATGGTGGTGGAGACGCCCGAGGGTGGGCGCGCTTTCGAATTCCAGAAAGGCCCGATCTTTACGCAAATTTGCCTTGCCGACGAAATCAACCGCGCTACGCCCAAGACGCAATCGGCAATGCTCGAAGCCATGCAAGAGCAAAAGGTGAGCATCGCCGGCAAAACGCTCCCGCTCCAGTTGCCATTTTTTGTCATGGCAACGCAAAATCCGCTCGAACAGGAAGGTACCTACCCCCTGCCCGAAGCACAGCTAGACCGTTTTTTCTTCAAGCTGGTGGTTGGCTATTCTAGCCGCGAAGAACTGGCGGAGATCATCGATCGAACAACCCGCGGCATCACCGTGGAGCCAGAGAAAGTGATGGACGGGGCCGAAATTCTTAAATGGCAACAACTGGTTCGAGAGGTGATCGTTGCCCCGCATGTGCAGGATTACATCGTGCGTATCACTTTGGCCACGCATCCCGGCGGACCTTTCGCTCAAGAGGCGACAAACAAATATCTGCGTTGGGGAAGCAGCCCTCGCGGGGCACAGACAATCACGCTTGCTGCCAAAGTAAGAGCTTTGCTGGCGGGGCGATACAATGTGAGTTTCGAGGATATCCGTCGAGTATTTTTACCAGCGCTCAGACACCGTGTGATTCTCAATTTCGAGGCTGAAGCCGAAGGCATTGATCCCGATCAGGTATTACGCGACATCCTCAAGCTCGTTCCCGAAAAAGCGGACGAAGCGAAGAAGGCGTCGTAGTTACGCGAACAGAAAAAAAGCCCGCGAATTACCCTCGATAGCAACCAAACATCAGGAACAGACGATTGGCTAAGGTTAGTGAAACACCATTGTTGTCGCCCGAGTTGCTTGCCCAGTTAGAACGGCTGGAGTTGGTGACTCGCAAAATATTTCGTGGCCGCATGAAGGGCGAACGGCGGAGCAAGCACAAGGGGCAGAGCGTCGAGTTTGCCGACTTTCGCAACTACGTGCCGGGCGACGATCTGCGGCTATTGGATTGGAATCTTTATGCCCGCCTCGACAAACTAATCATCAAACTGTTCTTGGAAGAAGAAGATCTGCATTTCTATACGCTGATCGACGCAAGTATGTCGATGGATTTTGGCAGTCCGACGAAGTTGGAGTATGCCAAACAATTAGCGGCAGCACTGGGGTTTGTGGGATTGATTCGGGCCGATCGAGTGCGGATCGAAACGCTTGCACAAGGGCCAGGCGAGCGAAGCCCCATTCTTCGTGGCCGGCAAAGCGTTTGGCGAATGTTGCAGCACGTCGAATCGATTCAGTCTGGCGAAACGATATCGCTTGCCGAAGGCGTGAAGAATTTCTGTCTTCGCAATGCTGGTCGTGGAGTCGTCGTCTTCATTAGCGACCTGATGGACAAAGAGGGATACGAAACGGCGCTCAAGTATTTTGTTTCTCATCAAGTCGATTGCTTTGTGATCCACGTGCTTTCTCAAGAAGAGCTAGAGCCCGAGGTAAAAGGCGACCTGAAATTGGTCGATTGCGAAGATCAAGACGTAGCAGAGATTACCGTCAGCGTCCCTCTCTTGAATCGGTATCAAAAAACGCTGGATTCATTTGTGAAGGGAGCACAAGATTTCTGTTCGCGCCGCGGCATTCACTATCTGATGGCCAACAACCAATTGCCAGTAGAAGAGCTGGTTGCTAGCCACTTACGACGCCGAGGGCTTGTTCGCTAAACACCATGGATAGCTTATTTCGCAATTCGCTAGGGCCCACCAGTTGGATCATCATGGGGATGATCCCGCCCGCGATCTTTGCACTCTATTTCCTGAAACTGAAACGCCAACCCTTAGAGGTTCCTAGTACCTATCTTTGGCATCGAGTGATCGAAGATCTGCACGTAAACAGTCTTTGGCAGCGACTGCGAAAAAGCTTGCTTTTGCTTCTTCAATTGCTTGTCATTGCTTTGGTAATATTGGCCCTCTTACGACCAGGGTGGCAGGGGCAGTCGCTCGAGGGGCGGCGGTTTATTTTCCTGATCGATAACTCAGCCAGCATGTCGGCAACCGATACAAAAACGGGAATTACCCGGCTAGAGGATGCGAAATCGCGAGTGGCGGCACTCATCGACCAATTCGAGTTGGGCATGTCTGCCATGATCATTTCGTTTGCCGAGCAACCGAATGTCGTGCAGGAATTCACGAATAATCGCCGCTTGCTGCGCGAAGCATTAGAACGGATTGAACCCTCCGCAGGCCTAACCGACCTGACTGGCGCATTGGAGTTGGCTGACGGATTTGCGAACCCTGGGCGTGTCACAGTCGACGATGCTGCCGGAGAGTTTGAAGTCACCGAGCAGCAAGATGTCGAACTCTATGTCTTTAGTGACGGCAAATTTCGAGGGGTCGAAGGTTTTTCGCTCGGCAATCTTCAGCCTCTGTTTCTGCCGATCGGTACTTTCGAGGCGCAGAATTTGGCAATCACGGCGCTCAACACGCGGCGTGGCGAAGAGCGACCCGAGCATCAACAGGCATTTATCCAGGTCGCCAACTTTAGCGACCAGACGCAAACGGCGATTGTCGAACTCTATCTCAACGAGCGACTACTCGACGCGGCAAGACTTGAAGTCGCAGCCGACAGCACCAGTTCGACAACATTCAACCTAGGTGTCGAGGTCGAAGGCATCTTGCGGGCAAAGCTCGACATCCCCAGCGACTTTGGCGATCGGCTGTCCATAGATAACGAAGCGTATGCCATCGTCGAAAGCCGCCGTGATGCCCGAGTGCTGCTGGTAACGCCAGGCAACATGGCGCTCGAATCCGCCCTGTCGACCGAGCGTGCCAAGCGTCTTGCCAAAGTGGAGAAAGTATCTCCCGAGGTTCTTCAGAAAGATGAGTTTCTTAAACAATCGCAAGAAGAAACATACGACCTAATTATTTTCGACCAATGCCAACCCAAGACGATGCCTTTGGCAAATACCGTTTTTGTTGGACGCATACCCCCGACAAACGAGTGGACGCAAGGAACTAAAAAAGAGCCAGTCTACGGTCCGCAAATTATCGATTGGCAACGTAGCCACCCGCTTCTTAATCTTCTAGAGTTGGGCAACGTGCAGATTATCGACGCACAAACGGTAAAGCCTCCACTCGGAGGGCGAGTGTTGATCGATTCGACCAAAGGCCCGATTTTTTCGATCGCTCCACGCGGTCGCTACGAAGATGCCGTCCTCAGCTTCGAAATTGTTGGCACCGACGAACAAGGGCAACGCACCTACAACACCGACTGGCCCCGAAAGTATAGTTTCCCCAGTTTCTGGTTGAATGTGTTGGGATATTTTTCTAACACTGGTGGGACATCCTCGCTACACAACAAGCCCGAAAAACTGGTCGAGCTTCGCATGAACAGCCAAACAGAAAAATTCGAGGTTGAGCTGCCAGACGGCTCGCGCCGAGAACTGCGTATCGATACCCCAGGGCGGCTCTCATTCCACGAGACAGGGCAATTGGGGGTCTATAAGGTCTGGGAGGGCGGCAAGCTTGTAAAACAGTTTGCGGTTAACCTCTTCGATCGTGCAGAAAGCGACATCCGGCTGCGGGTACGGCAGGAAGACGAAGATGGCGTAAAAGTCGTCGATTCGCTTTCTATCGGTTACGTCGACGTTTCCGCACAATCGCTATCTTCGCCCGTAAGACGCGAGCTTTGGAAGCTATTGCTGGTTGGGGCACTGGTTGTGCTAGTCCTAGAGTGGTATATCTATAATCGGCGAGTCTATATTTAAGCAGGCTTGTCTGGCGCCTTCGTAGCAGGGCATTCTCGGATAAATGAATGGTTAAATCGGAATCGGCGAGTCTACCCATGCACGAAATTTCGAATGCTACAAAACAACGACGAACCAAACGCAGCGAGCGCCGTGCGGCTTTGCACCGACTGATTGAAGACGACCTCATCAGCCGAGTAAGCGACGACGAGTATCGCCGCAAGGTAAAGCGAGTTTATGGCGGGCCAAAAGGTGCGATGCTTGCCGCTTGCAGCATGGTCTCGTTGCACATCCCATTGGGCGAACGTCTGTTTCGTACTCGCAAATTCGACCTCGCTGGCGTACGATCGGCTCTCGACATCGGCAGCGGGGCAGGGCAAATCGCTCGTCACTTGCTCAAATATTCCGACGAAGGTACCGAAATCACCTGCATCGATCTCTCGCATCAGATGTTGCGTCGAGCGAAAAATCGTCTGAAAAGTGACGAGCTGGACTACGTTGCTGCGGACCTCGCGAACCTACCCTTTGCCGACGAATCCTTCGACTGCATCACTTGCGGATATGTTCTAGAACATCTGCCCGACCCCGAGCCAGGCCTCGCCGAGATGGCACGGGTACTAACAAAAGGTGGCCGAGCGTTGTTGCTTTCTACCGAAGATAGCTTTTCAGGCGCATGGACAAGCCGGCTTTGGTGCTGCCGAACCTTCAATCGGCAGGAACTGATGCAGCTCTGCGAGAACGTCGGTTTGCGCTGCAAGCAAGAGCTTTGGTTTACGCGAATGCACAAAACATTTCGCGCCGGCGGAATCTGCGTCGAGATCCAAAAAGTGTGATCGCATACTATTTCTCCACTTCCCCCTCTATACTAGCTGCGAGCGGAAGCCGCAGTTAAGCCGATGGCACGGTCTATTCTGAAAAGAATGGAGCCATAATCGCGATTGCCGCTATCGCGACTATTAACGCGAAAGTGATTTTCCTGAAGAGGGGCTTAGGCAGACGATGCCCCAAATGTAAACCGAGCCAGAGTCCGGCAAGGATTCCTGGCATCACAATCAATGCGGCCACGGCAGCAGGAATAATCCTAGAGCCGTACTGCCACGAAAAAAAAACGACTGCGATAGGTAGCCCCGCAGCTGAGCAGGCGAACAAAAATGCTCGCGATTTGGCGACCGGCCAGGTTAGCGAGTTGACGTAAATTGCCATCGGAGAGCCGCCCATGGTCGCAAAGCCGAGCATGAACCCCGAGGTAGAAAAAACCAAAGTCTGCCAGAATGCATTGAGATGCTCGCGCGGTGTCACACGGCAAACCCATAGAAGTAGCACGACCACTAGCAGCACCATGCCGATAAGTTGCTTGGACTGTGCGGAGGAAAGATGTTGATCAGTCAGCCAAGCAACATAGGTTCCAACGGGAATTGCAAGCCAACGCAGAACGACCGGAAAAACAAGTTCTCTCGGCTCAAGGTGAGACCGTAGTTTCCACGCACCAATAATGTTTTGCACGCCGCTTGAGACAAGGTTAATCGTTGCCGCCTCGGGCAAGGAAAAGCCGCTGAGTATCAGCAAGGGAACCCCCAACATCCCAGACGCAAATCCAACAGCGCCCTGGATTACCCCGCCGAACGTCATGATCAAACCGATCAGAGCAATTTCCGCTGGTGAGTAGAGCATAGGTGGGGCGTGGAGAGTAGGAGAGTTGCAGAAGGCGGGATTATTTTTTATTCTCTTTAACGATTTCCTGCACCTTCTTGCGCAACATGTCGCTGTTCCAGCCTTGACGCTCGGCTTCCGCCAACAGGCGACGCTGCTCTGCATGTGGCAAGCGAGCAACGGCGGCGTGTGCCGACCATGAAAGGACTGGCCGTCGATTCTGCGCAGGCACTCGACGGGCAACCGAAGCATAACGGCTTACCATTTCGGTCGATAAAGTGTCGCCACAGACTTCGCCAAATTCCTCGCCAAAAAGGTCTTCGCCCCGGTTGATCATATCACCAATCCACCAAGGACTTGCTCGTTGGCACCATAAAGCAAATTGCAACGGCCCCTGCCATTCGGCAAGAGGCGGACGCCCCTGAACCTTGACATTAGCCGGCTGAAACTGAAATGGTCCCAGCGCCATCTTGGGTTCTTTAGCAGGCATGGTCTGAAAGAATAAGGTCTGAAAGAGTGGCTACCAACCCCGTTACTAGTGCGCTCGCTGCACTAGAAATCTTTGCGAAGGCAGTGCCATACAATACCATATTCCAGGCTTTGCCGTAGGGGCGCCACCGCGACGAACAAGACGTTCGTCTCAGCAGCACCTGAAGGCGAGCCGTGAAGCAATAGCGTGGCAATATCCAGAGAACTGACAAGCCGACCGTAACTGTGTTAGGCCAGTCCCCGTTGCATTGGAAATTGCGAGTTGTCGGGCAGACGGAGGCACACTTGCCTCCGGGCCCCTTAGAACGTGTTTTGAAATTCCCTCGCCTCGTAAATTGGAAAACCGGCTGAGCATGAGAGGAGCTAGGATCTGGGGACTAGGGAGTGAAACGACCCATTTCCCTAGTCCCCAGCCCCTGGCCCCGAATCCCTTTTTCAATTTCAAAACACGTTCTTAGACCGCGTGGCGGTCCGGCTATTGTAGACGAACTCAAAAAAACGAGGACTAGTTCCAGCCATCGTTTTTTCGGCCACTCTTGCGCTTTTCAGATCGCGTCAGTTGGTCCTTCATCGAGGTAATGCGGTACTTCAATGCAAGGCGAGTAACGAGAACGGCTTTGTCGGTGCCGAGGGCACGCATGGCGCGCGTCTTGTGATTGTCAACCGTAGCTGGAGAAAGGCCAAGGATCGCAGCCGACTCGTCATTGGTGCAACCAAGGCTCACTAGGCGGATCACTTCGACCTGCCGTGGGGTTAGGTGAGGTTTCATCTTATTCATCCCAAATTAAAAACACATTAGTAGGAAAACACCAGGGTACACAGTCTGGCGATTGTTGTGTAGGACTAGGTCGGACTTAGTACAAAAAAATCTGCTCTCGTGGTGGTTAGCCACAGTCAGAGCAGATTGTTTTTTTCCGATCAGTACCTTTTTTCGTTTCGAAAAAAGGTACTGAGGTAGAGCCGCTATAACCGCGATTGATCGCGCGAAGTACACAAGTATTTACTTAAAGCCCTATCTGTGCGGATAGGCGTACTCAGCCAAGAGGAGTGCTAGGCCAATGCATCTAAAACTAGGTCACCGACTTCGCTAGTGCTATACCCCATTTTCCCCGCACTTTGGCTTTTCATCTTCGTTGCGGTGACGTGCATAATGGCGCTCATCACTCGTTGTGCCGCGTCCGATTGGCCCACTTGATCGAGCAACATGCTTACGGCATTGATCGTTGCGATCGGATTGATTTTGCCCGTACCGGTGTACTTGGGTGCACTGCCACCCATAGGTTCGAACATGCTAACCCCCCCTGGTTCGGGGTTAATGTTGCCACCCGCCGCAACCCCCATGCCACCTTGGATCATGCCCGAAAGATCGGTGATGATATCGCCGAACATGTTGGTCGTGACAATGACATCGTAGTACTCAGGGTTTTTTACGATCCACATGCAGCAAGCGTCGACGTGGTTGTAATCGGTCTCGACGTCAGGATAGTCGCCAGCAACTTCTTGGAAAGTCCGCCACCAAAGATCATGTCCCGTGGTAAGAACATTGGTTTTTGCAACAAGCGTCAGCCGTTTGCCTTTGGGGTTATTACGCTTTTGTGTGTATTCGAACGCGTAGCGAATACAGCGTTCGCAGCCCTTCCGGGTGTAAATTGCCGTTTGAGTGGCAACTTCGTTAGGTGTCCCCTTGTGCATAAAACCACCTGCACCGCAGTACAGATCTTCGGTGTTTTCCCGCACAACAACAAAGTCGATGTCCTCGGGCCCTTTGTCTTTCAGAGGAGTTTCAACGCCGGGAAACAGCTTCACTGGTCGTAGATTGATGTACTGGTCGAGACCAAAGCGAACATCGAGCAACAGCTTACGTTCGAGAATGCCAGGAGCGACATCGGGGTGGCCGACGGCACCGAGTAGGATCGCGTCGAATTGCTTTAGCTGTTCGAGGCCGTCTGCGGGGAGAGCTTCACCCGTTTTGAGGTATCTATCGCCCCCCCAGTCGAGGTGGGTGAGTTCATAGTCGAATTCTTCGATTTTTGCGACCGATTCAAGTACCTTGACTCCTTCGGCTGCGACTTCTGGGCCTGTTCCATCGCCACCAATAACTGCGAGCTTCATCGATTTGTTGTCCACTAGGTTAAGGGAAGAAGACTGTTAACAAACCCCCGATTGTAGCCACACTCGTGCAAGGTGCAAACCCATGCGGTCATGATCATAGAGGATTGAAAGTAAAAAATTCGGCCCGATAAGGAGCTAGCCACAGAGAACACCGAGAACTCAGAGTACTGAAATACGGGATTCTCCGTGTCCTCGGTGTTCTCTGTGGCTTATCTATTTTTGAACTAAGCGGCTTTGCAGTCCTCCTCGTCCTGGGGCACGTTTTTCCATTTTTCAGCAGTTTCGCTCCTTTCGCAACCAACAAGGTTGGCGTTTCGCATCTATTCAGCCGCAAGCTCTTGGCGTCTTTGCGCCTTTGCGTGAAATCCCGTTTCTATTTATCAGTCTGCGAATGCTGTCATCAAGTGAACGGTTACAGAAAAATAGTTCGTAGAAGTAATCGATCCCACAGACACACTTTTGCGTACTAGTCATAATCCGCAGTAGAACTTCAAGCGATGTTCCAGAATACGAGATCGTGTTTTCCCACGAAACGGCTGAGAAAGCAGAAAAATTGCGACCGCATGGGTTTGCACCTTGCACTGATACCAAAAAATTCGCGGTGGAGACCGTAACGATGAAACACCTGATATTCCTAGCACTTTCAATGCAGGCATCGATTGCATGGGCAGGCGGAGCGGCAACATTGGGCAAAGCTGTGTCGGCAAACCAACAAGTTTCTTTCGAGCAGGTAGATCATAGTTCGTGGGATGCACTGCTTCGCAAGTACTGCGACTCGGCAGGGTTTGTCAACTATCAAGCGTGGCAACGATCGCCGCAAGATCAGGCAATGCTCGATCAGTACCTCGCCCATCTTTCGCAAGCAGACCCCAACAAGAGTTCTTCCCGCGAAAGTCAGTTTGCATTTTGGATCAACGCCTACAACGCGGTCACGATCAAAGGCATCCTGCGCGAATACCCTACCACCAGCATTCGCAATCACACAGCCAAAGTCTTTGGCTACAACATTTGGGACGATCTCCTGTTGCCGGTGGAGGGACGCACGTATTCGTTGAACCAGATGGAGCACGACGTGCTGCGCAAAATGGGTGATCCTCGTATTCACTTTGCAATCGTCTGCGCCTCGATTGGCTGTCCGCCGTTGCTAAATAGTGCGTACACGGCAGAGAAAATTGATAGCCAACTGACCTTCAATTCTAAACGGTTTTTTGCCGACCGATCAAAATTCTCTTACGATGCGGCCAAACGTCGCATCGCGATCTCCCCAATTCTGAAATGGTTTGCCGAAGACTTCGGCTCAGACCAAGCGACTCAAATGCGCCGCGTAGCTCCATTATTACCCGACCGAGGTGCTCAGACCCTGGCATCCAGCGGTCGGGTAAGTGTTAGCTATCTTGATTACGACTGGGGACTGAACGATCAGGCCCGCCGAAAGTAGTGACGGCTAGAGCAACTTACCAATTGACGTTCCCAAGAGTCACTTGATCCCAAGCCAAATTCGTTAGCGGTGTCGGCCACGACATCCTCCCACAAAACACTCTTGCAATTAGAAAAGGATAAGATCACCCACGCATATTTCTGTAAACGGAAATACGGAATCATTGGAAAGGAACTCAAAAAATGGTGTACAAATTTTTCTTATTGGCGGTTGCCGCGCTAGCGGCTGCGACATTCAGTGGCTGTCAGACACCTTATGGTGGTGGAGGTTGTAGCAATGGTTCGTGCGCCGCTCCCACAGCGACCTATGTGCCTTACCAACCCCAAACGGGTGGCTATGTCCCTAGCACTCCGACCGCGGGCGGCGGGAGTGGCTCGAGATAGACTGAGTTTGCCTTGCGGGTAAATGGCTTGTACGCTGTGAGAGAAAAGGTCGTCTCCTTCACTCCGCAGCCAGCTAGATGCCGCTTTCCGAAGTCATCGTTGTTATTCCCGCCTATAACGAGCAAGAGGCGTTGCCCTTAGTGCTGCGCGATTTGCCAGCGGTCGGAGCCGTGATCGTTGTCGACAACGCTTCTACCGACCAAACTGCCGAAGTGGCCCGATCTGCTGGGGCAATAGTTGTGTATGAGCCTCGGCGTGGCTACGGTTCGGCATGTTTAGCTGGGCTGGCCAAGATTGAAGATCGGGTGAAGCACGGCGAATGCGCCCCGGCCGTGGTTGTGTTTGTCGACGCAGACTACAGCGATCACCCCGATCAATTGTCGGAACTAACCGCACCAATTTTTGCCGATCAGGCCGATTTTGTGCTGGGATCGCGAATTGCCGGCGATCGCGAGCAGGGGGCCATGCCTCCCCAAAGCCTCTATGGAAATCGCTTGGCATGTTGGCTGATGCGCCGGTTGTTCGGGGCGAATTACACCGACCTAGGGCCATTTCGGGCCATCGCCTACCCACATCTGTGTCGGCTGGGGATGGAAGACACCAATTTTGGCTGGACGGTAGAAATGCAAATCAAAGCCGTGAAAGCAGAGCTACGCACGCTCGAAGTGCCCGTCAGTTATCGCAAACGTATCGGGACTAGCAAAATCAGCGGCACCCTGCGCGGGACGATCTTGGCTGGCACAAAGATTTTGTACACGATTGCGAAGTACGGCTTCTGGCGGAAATCTAGTATGAAACCAGCTCGTAGGCCGCCATCCAACCGAGCCGATGAGGCAAAGTGATGGGTAGCATCTCAGAGATCTTCGGCAAAAATTGTCGATCAACTCGTACGCTCTTCTTCCTCGCCCTTTTTAGTGCTTGCGGATATGCTGCCCTGTTGTGGTTGGGCCGGCAATTTGCGGGCGACGTGCCCGACGCCGAGAAGCCTACCCTCTGGATGTTGACGATCTTTGCTCTGGAGTTTCTCTGCTACGGGGCGGCCTTAGGTCTCGTGGTTCGCATCCAACCCACCAAGATGCTTCTTTGCGGAATCGTAGGCGTCGCCTGTCTCTTTCGAGCGATCTTGCTGCCCTCGGTGCCGATGCACGAAATTGATATCTATCGTTATATCTGGGATGGTGCCGTGCTGGCAGATGGAGTGAACCCCTATCGTTACTCGCCCCAACAGGTACGAGAGGCCGTCGAAAATCCAGCCAAATTTCAAAAGGAAGACCTGCAAAAGCTAGTGGCATTGCAGGCTCGTAACGCATCGCTTGCAGCTAGCCTCAAGCAGATTCACTACGGTGAACTCTCTTCGCCTTATCCGCTGGTTAGCCAGGCGGTTTTTGCATGGGCGGCCCTGGTGACCCCAGAGAAAGTATCGTTGCACACTCGCCTTGTCGTGATGAAATTACTGCTGGTGCTCTTCGATTTGGCAACGCTCTTGGTTGTTATTGCCTTGCTGCGCGAAGTAAAACTCCATCCTGGTTTGAGTATCGCCTATGGTTGGTGCCCGTTGGTTTTGAAAGAAATTGCCAACGGGGGGCATCTCGATTCGATTGCCATTTTTCTGACCACACTTGCTATTTGGCTGCTAGTCCGCAGTTGTAGCGATAAGACAGACGCACCGATTCGGGCGGCTACGTTGTCGGGCGTGGTGTTGGCCTTAGCGATCGCGGCCAAAATCTACCCGGTGGTTCTCCTCCCACTGTTTGTTGCCGTCTGGTGGCGGCGTTGCGGCGTTGGCGCCACTTTTTCAGGAGCCATAGCGGCGACCATTCCCGCAACTATCTTGCTCGCGCCAATGCTAACCTTTGTCGCTCACGACCGTCCGCCCACAGCCGAACTAGTGCAAGACAGCGCCAGTCTCCCGACTGCCCTCCCTCATCTCGATCCAAGCGCCGAGCCGCCCGCTGGTCTCCAAGCATTTTTTAAGAGATGGGAAATGAACGATCTGCTCTTCATGGTTGTGCTAGAAAACTTAGGCCCTCAAGCCGACGTAGCACCTGAGATCAAGCCTTGGTTTGTGGCGGTGCCCGATGCATGGTCGAGAGCGACCGTATTGCGCTTCGCATCGTTGGGGAGTTGGGTTCAAACGCTTTTCGGGGACGAAGCTCCGCCGCCGGAAAATTTGGAACTGGAGGAGATTTCAGATCTAACCGGCGATTCTTTTCTCTTGACGAGAGTTATCACAGGCGGTTTTTTGGCTTGTCTTGCTTGTTGGTTAGCATGGCGTGCAGCCGGTGTGCCCGATCCCCATGCTTGGTGCCGGGCTGCCATGTTGACGTTGGCGTGGTTCTGGATGACCTGCCCTACCCAAAATCCGTGGTACTGGTGCTGGGTACTCCCGCTCTTGCCATTTGCCAAGTATCGCACCTGGTACCTCGTGGCTGGCTGTTCGTTGCTTTACTACCTGCGTTTCTGGTTGAGTGCCCACTATCCCGACCCGCCGGTTTTAGGCACCCGGTACAATGGAGAGTACTTTTTTTACTTTGTTGTCGTATGGATCGAATTCGCGCCTTGTTTGCTGTTATTAGGCCTTGAGTGGTTTCTAGCGGGCCGAAAAAGTTCACGGTTCTCGCCTACCAATCAAATAGTTTCTCGAATGTGAACCATCTCACAGACCACCAATGTGGCCACGGCCTAAAATCTAGCTGTGACGAATGCGATACGCCAAAGAAACAAGATGCAGTGGCTGGCGGCGACCCCAAACCCCAACTAGGTCTCAGGTTTGCGCGGCCGTGAGACTGAAGCCGCCAGCTGCGCATCTTGGCGTTTGCACGGTTCTTGGTTGCATTCCATGCGACCCCCTCTTTACTGTCGCCCCCAGTTCCCCTGTTTTAACATCCTGACGTCTCAAAACGGGTGCAAAAGACGTCGTCGCTACTCGACGAAAACGCTAGACTCCTCCCTCGAGTTGGAAGCAACTGGTCCTAGTTAGCGTTTCCTTATGTTTATGCAGGCGATCTATTCACTGACGCAATGTCTCAGGCAACTTACTTGCTTGGCCGCCCAGGTAGTCACGGTGGTCTTGCTGGTTGCCTTTGCCGGGAGTGCATGGGCTGAGAGCGGTACGCGAGAGCCACCATCCCAGACGCAACCTGCCCCAGGTGCTTCGCAACGCGTCTACACCGAACCAAATCTCACGGACACAAATCCGTACCTGCCTTTTTCGCACTCCCACACCAAGTTGCCAGTTGCTGCAAAGGGTTACTCGGTGGTTGCGTTAAGAGACCAACAAAAGTGGATTGAAGGGCTCGCAACCCGACACGTTTTTTTTGATGGACAGATCTATTGGTTTGCCAACCAACGCGAAAAAGACATCTTTATCGCAGCGCCAGAAAAGTACGCCCCTGTCTTAGGAGGAGACTGTCTTGTTTCCTATTCAGAAACAGGCAAGCGAATTCCTGGCGACCCGCGCTTTGGGGTAGTCCATCGGGGGCGAATTTATTTATTCGCCAGCGAGTTGTTGCGAGAGCGTTTTCAGAATAACACCGAGCGATACACCAGCGAAGACATTGCCCACAATGGCAATTGCATCGTCTGTAAAGTCGATCTACAGAAAGAGATTCAAGGTCTGCCCGCCACGGTCGCCACCGTCGGGGGACTGCGATATTATTTCGCTGGATCGCACCAGCGAGCGACCTTCGGAGCCAATCCAAGCCGCTATGGAGCAATGGCTATGGGCCACGCTCAAGGTAGCGGCTCGCCTGCTGTCGCCAACAAAGCCCCACCGCAGAAGGGCGACGGCCAGCAGAAGATGATTCCTGCAGCAAATGCGAAAGACCAACAGGCCTTGGCCGATGCCAAGCCGTTGGCTGACGAGGCAGCTAACGACGAAAAAGAGGCGATACCCGACGGCAAGCTAGCGATGGAGGGATACTGCCCTGTTTCGATCAAAGAGCAAGGGATCTGGGTGCGAGGCAAATTGAATTTCCCAGTCGAGCTTAACAACAAAATCTATTTGTTAGCAGGCGAGGAGCAAAAGGAGAAGTTCGAGAACAACCCAAAACTCTATTTACCCATACTCGGGGGCGACTGCATTGTCTCACTCGTAGAAAAAGAGCAACGTATCGCAGGCAGCGTTTTCTACTCGAAGCAATCCAAAGACAAAGGCCAACTTTTCCTTTTTGCCGGCGCCAAAGAAAAACGTTCGTTCGAGGCCAACCCGACCGCATATCTTGAGGCTGCTAAGACCGAAGCAACACCGGCTCAGTAGAGCGTCGCAAAATTGGCGACAGCGAAAATAGGAACCGCGAGCTGATCAGACAGCTCGGCTGGTAGAACGCCAGGGTAACTTTTTTCAAAAGCACTACGGCAACTACCGCAGTTCTCAAGATGCTTCGTCATGCTCGAGGCTAGGGCATCATCCATGGCCGTCGCTTTGGTCTGATGGTCGTAGAATGCCACAAAATGCTCTTGGCACTCGGGGCATGTAATCCCTCCATACCGAGAAGAAAGGACCGTACCTACCGCAAAAACTCCAACCGCCACCAGCAGCACACAAGCCGCAGCCTTGCCATAAAGCTGCTTCATCCGCGCCTGCCGCTGAGCAGCATTCAATCGCCCCACCATCTGGCTCAATTCGCCAATGGGGCAGTCACGCCAGTCGTCATGTTGTTGGTTAGTTGACATTCTTCTAGCCTTCTCAGTATGCCGCACGCAGAGTCCAGCGGCTTCTGCGGATCCCTCTATGCCAATAGTCGTCTAATGCGGCCAATTTGTCTGTGAAACACCTCACAATACCGCCATCAAGCCCCTCGAAGTCGGGGGACGGGTATACTCACGCTCTCGGCCAATTGGGCTATGTCCGTTAATATGATTTTCCTTCGTCCTAGCTGCAAACGTCCCTCGGATTGCAGTTCGCCCAGCACAACCGTCACGGTTTCTCGTGTGCTACCTACAATACTCGCCAAGTCTTGGTGCGAGAGTTTAATACGAAGTTCCACGCCCGCACCGGTCCTTTGGCCATACTGCTCGGCCAATTCCAGCAGTAAATGTACCAGCCGTTCGCGATTCGAGCGAAATAGCAGGTATTTTAGCCGTCGCTCAATTCGCTGCCGTCGCAAACCAAACAATTTGGTGATGCCCAGAGAAACCGCGGGGTTCTCTGCCAGCAGTTGCTGCATCACCTCGTTGGGGATGAGAAGCACCGTCGATTTCTCGACCGCTTCGGCATATTCTTCGCGTTCTTCCGTGCCCATCAGGGCCAACTCGCCAAATAACTCGCCCGGCTCGATGAACGTCAGAATCGTCTGCTTGCCTTCTTCGGTAAAGCTACCAATCTTCACACGCCCTTTGGCCAGCAACAGCACGCCATTGGCATAGTCTGCGGGTAGATAGATTGGCGTACCCCGAGGACATTCCCGCATACGGCTACGAGACTCGACCGAAGCAAGTTGTTCGGGACTGAGCCGCTGAAATAAATCACAGCGTTTCAAGTACCAAAGTCGTTCCGACATTATTGACTCGTGTCCTTACGGAACGCAGTAGATGAAACAATCGGGGCGGGAGATGCTGCTTGCATTTTGGTATCAGCTGGGTCGACGTGCATTCTACCGTTGGCAGAGCACGAGGCCAACGTCCATTTAGCCAATCTGACCGTCTAGCTGGTGACGGTGGCCCAATATCCGCCGCGGGCATGGTCAAATTCTGCGGCCTGCCCCAGGCGGCTGGTATCGAACTTCCCCTCGCGATAGACTTCCTGCCCCATCACCCAGGTTCGTACAGCCCAGCCGGTAAGTTCCTCGCCATCCCAGGCACTCCAGCCGCATTTGGATATCTGATCTTCGTTCCGAACTCGACAAGTTCGCCCTAAATCGACCAATACCAAATCCGCATCGTAGCCTTCCGCTATTCGGCCTTTGTCCACAATGTCCCATACCCGTGCCGGGGCGTCGCACATCCACTGGACCACCTGCTCCAAAGTGCAGCGGCCTCGGTTCACTTCGTTGAGCATCAATGCCAAACAGTTTTCGATGCAAGGCATGCCCGAAGGAGCGTGAGGGTAGGGCTGCTGTTTTTCTTCTAAAGTATGCGGTGCGTGGTCCGTTGCTACGACTTGAATTCTTCCGTCCAGCAAAGCCTGCCAAAGTTGGCTGTTGTCGGCTGCCGTTTTGATGGATGGATTTGCCTGGATCAGTGTCCCCAGCCGCGGATAGTCGTCGACGTTAAACAGCAGGTGGTGGGGGCAAGCTTCCGCAGTAATCAGCCCACGATGGTCGGCCAACAACTCGGTCTCTGCGCCGGTCGAGACATGCAAGACATGAAAACGATGATTATGCCGATAAGCAAGATCGAGCGCTCGACGGGTGGCGATGATTGCCGCCTCGTGGTTGCGAACCCGCGAATGGTCTGCCACATCGCTGCTGTCTCGATATTTTTCGGCATTGGCCCGAATCGTCGACTCATCCTCGCAGTGGGCCGTAAGCGGGAGCGTGGTCTCCGCAAAAATCCGTTCCAGCGAATCTTGACGGTCAACCAGCAAGTCGCCCGTGCTCGAGCCGATAAATATTTTTATCCCGGGCGTGTTTTTCGCGGTAGCAAGATCGTCGATATTATCGGGTGTTGCGCCAATATAGAACCCATAGTTGACCAACGATTTTTCTGCTGCAAGTGCCAATTTTGCATCAACCAACGCTTGCGTCTTCGCCGCAGGCACCGTATTAGGCATCTCCAGGAAGGTTGTCACCCCACCCTTCGCACAAGCCCGACTTGCTGCGGTCAGGTCTTCCTTATGGGTCAAGCCCGGCTCGCGAAAGTGAACTTGATCGTCCACCACCCCAGGCAGCAGGAACAATCCCGCGGCGTCGACAATTTCATCCGCGGTGGTCTGGACGGCAGCATCAATCGCGGCAATTTTATCACCCTCCACCAACACCGAGACACTTTCGATGCCAGTGGGCGTTACGACTTGTGCATTTTTTATGAGCGTCTTCATAAATTCGTTTCTTGGGTTTGTGTATGCCAAAATCCGGACTTGAGTAGGACCGTTGGGCGAGGAATTATTCTAGTGCCCCCGCTGGCCTGACTTGGCTTCCTGTGCGTTTGGTCAAACGGTCGCCAAGCTCGCCCCGCATCTGCTCTGCCTGTTTTTTAAGCCGAGCAACAATTTCGGGGTGCGCATCCGCCACATTGGTGGTTTCGCCAACGTCGTTCTTCAGGTCGAACAATTCATGGCCGATCTTGGTATGGCTATAGGAAACACGATAGCCATCTTGCCCAGGCTTCTTGCCAGCCAACGTGCGATAGCGGTGGGGGAAATGGAGCTTCCAACGTCGGTCGCGAACGGCACGTAGTTCGCCGCTGTAGTAACAGAAGAAAGCGTCATAAGGACTTTTTGCATCAGCCTCGCCAGCCATCAGCGGCCAAATGTCTTTGCCATCGATGGGGCGATCTGTCGAAAGTTTGCCGCCAATCAACTTCGCAATCGTCGGCAGCAGGTCCATCGTGGTTGCAAACTCATCGCACTTGGTGCCAGCCGGTATTTTTTTCGGCCAACGCATCACGCACGGTTCGCGGTACCCACCTTCAAACATCGTGCCTTTGCCTTCGCGCAACGGCTCTGCCGAACCAGCATGATTGCCGTAGTTGAGCCAAGGCCCATTGTCCGAGGTAAACACAACAAGGGTTTGGTCGTCGATGCCATTGCGTTTCAATGCTTCGAGTACCTGCCCAACCGACCAATCCAACTCCATCACGACATCGCCGTACAGCCCTTGCTCGCTTTTGCCCTTAAATTTGCTAGAAACAAAAATCGGCACATGCACCATCGTGTGTGGCAGATAAAGAAAAAACGGTCGCTCGCTGTTTCGGTCGATGAAATGCACGGCTCGCTCAGTGTACCAAGTGGTCAACTGAGCCTGATCCTCGGCCGTCACCTCCTCGCTAACAATTCGATCACCTTCGTACAAAGGTAGATTAGGATAGCGAAGACGTCCTTTTGGGACCGGATCGCCTTGCACATCAGGCTGCGGCCACATGTCGTTGGAATAGGGCAAACCAAAGTATTCGTCAAATCCATGCTGCAGGGGCAAAAAGGGTTGGAGGTGTCCCAAGTGCCATTTTCCATAGACCGCAGTTGCGTAACCTTGTTGTTTACATAGCTCGGCAATCGTGGTTTCGTCGGGATTAAGGCCATGCTTGGCGCTTGGCGGTAACGCACCACGGATGCTAATGCGCTCAGGGTAACATCCGGTCAGCAAGGCAGCCCGCGAAGCCGAGCAGACCGCCGTCGCCGAATGGAAATCTGTAAAGATGCGTCCTTCTTTGGCCATTCGATCTAAATGCGGCGTCTCATAGCCCTTGGCGCCAAAGGGCCCAATGTCTGCATACCCCATGTCGTCGATAAAAATGACGACAATGTTTGGCGGTCGAGTATCGCCCTTGGCCAATACCGACGATGGCAACGTAAGGAGGAAGAAACTCAGTAGAGAAAACAAAGCAGTACGTCGAATCATGGCAGTTCTCGTTGTCAGAAGCTTGTGAAGCAAGTAAAGTTTCTGGCGCATACATCAATAATTCTACGATACTGGATTGAACAACAACGGTACATCGGTAGAAGCTAGAAATAATTTGCGGTTCATCAGCGTTGATGAGCGGTTTCCTTGCCTGGATACCTGCAAACGGCTGAAAGTTGCCCTGAGGCTGCCGGCAAGTTAATCTAGTTGGATGGCTGGCAAATGGATTGATATTTCGTCGAATCGCCTGCCGGCTACAAAAGTGGCTGAGCAGGTGTTGACGCTGCGCGTGCAGCATGTGCAAAAGATGTTGCCATTGGCAGCCTGGGAGTATGCCGAGGATGTTGAGCACGTCCACCAACTGCGTGTCGCCTGCCGACGCGCAGGAGCCGCTTTACAAGCGTTTCGTCCGCTGATGAGCGAAAAGCCAACTTTGCTTCGCCGTTGGCTACGGCGTATTCGGCAAGCTGCCGGGGCGGCAAGAGATACCGATGTCCTGCTAGGGCGTATCCAGCATGAATCTCAAGCCAAACCGTTTTCAGAATACGTAGTTGCACGTCTTCAACAGCAACGGGTGGATGTTCAACAACAGCTTGTCGCGGTAGAGAAGCGAGCAAAACACGGCAAGATCGAACGTAGCTTGAAGCAATGTTTGGCCACACTAGGTAAAGAGAATCAAAAAAAGAAGCGAACGATTGGCCCATTTGCAAAAGTGGCTCTACGGAAATCAAGCCAATCGGTAATGGAGTTAACCGCCCTTATGGCCCCTTGCGGAGCCAACGAGCAGCCCTCTCTCGAGCAGCTTCATGAGCTTCGTCTGGCAGGCAAGCGGTTGCGATACTCGATCGAACTATTCCACAGCGTATTTCCGACCGAGTTGCGTACCGAGTTCTATCCGTTGGTCGAGAAGCTACAAAGTCGCCTTGGTAAGCTTAACGACCATGCCACGGCCCAGGCAATGTTTCAACGTTGGCTTGCGCAAATGCCCAGCGATGGGCACGCCGCCGAACTGGCACGTTGTATTGTTACAGAGCATGAGTCGGCTGAGCGATTGCGGGCCGAATTTCTCGATTGGTGGACCCTCAATCGAATCGTCCGCCTAGAGTCGTATCTAGGTAGTTTTTGATAAGAGCCCATCCCAGAGTACGGCGGGGAAGTAGCCAACGACCGGGCTATATAGCCCCACCGTCTCGGTGGAGCGCAGCACTCAAGTGACAAATGCTCTAGCAAACAGAAAAGGCGATAGCGCTCTAGCCACCCTTGCCCACATGGGCTTTTCTCGGGCGAAAAAGGTTTTTCTTGCCTCGTTTGCTGTACGGGCATAGACTTCAAGTGTAAGGGCCCTTTCGACAAGGGATGCCGTCGGCTAACTGGACCGAAGACTCAGTTTACTCGCAGCGCAACTCGAGAGCCTGCGAACCAAAAAGGACGGCACGATCGAAGGGGCTCTTTTTTTGGGTTAGAACGTGTTTTGAAATTCCCTCGTCTAGTTAAGTGGTAATGCGCTCGCTTGCAAAACGGCTGTTTGTACTGCCAGATCGTGTTCGTACGAAAAATCGACTGTCTTTTTGCCGCGAAGGATGCTTGCTATATCCGCGGCATCGTCGACATAGCGTTTGTATTTGGGCAAAGCGATGTCCTGGTAGCCCTTTTTGTATTTCGCGTGGGGGGAAGAAAACGCCACACGTACTGTCGGGGCGTCTAACGGTTGAATATGGAAAGTCCCTTCGGTTCCGCAAACAACAAAATGCCGTCGCTTGAAACCCTCGACTTCTAAAGCACTCGATTTCACGGTTGCTAGGGCCTTTGGGTACTCGAAGACGGCCAACATATTGTTGACCAGCCGGTCGTCTCCGCCAATTTGCTGCGGATAGGGCGTTACTTTCTGGGGGGCTCCGAGGACGCCCACGACGAGATCGATTAGATGGCAGCCCAACTCGAACATGACTCCCCCGGGATACTCCGCCAACTGACGGCGACGATCGGGGTTGATGACTTTACTCATCACGGCGTGTACTTCGAAGGGATCACCCAACCAGCCTTGCTTGAGCACTTCACGCAGTAGCACAATGGCAGGGTTGTAGCGGTACATATAACCCATTTGCACCAACAGCTTCTGTTGGGCGGCACGGTCTAAGATGCGGCGGAACTGCGACAACGATGCGCCCGCTGGTTTGTCGAGATGGATATGCTTGCCAGCCGCCACACAAGTCTCGGCGGTATTCAATAGATCGCGTACCTGAGTCTCGACAAGCACCAGTTCAAGCCCCGAGACGTTGAGCAATTGCTCCTCGGTCATCCAAGGCAAATCTCGATAGGCTGCCTGAGATCTAGCTTTGTTTCGCAAGGCCTCGTCGGTTTCGACAATGCCAACCACTTCAAAATCGGGCGAATCGCGAAAGACGGCCAGCTTGTTGGCGTGTGCGTGACCTACTCCGATTTGCCCCACCTTAATGGGTTTTTTGATGACGTCGCCTTCGGCAGCAATGCTTAACGCAATTCCAGGCAGCAGCGGCAAAGCCAAAGTGCCTCCAATTGCTCGTAAGGCGTCGCGTCGATTGGTTGTACTCATACGTCCTCCGGAAGCCAGTTGGTGGAGCCCACAGTATAGAGCAGCAGCGACGCTGAGAACAAATTCGAGGGGAGAAACCGCATCGAGGACTGCAAACTTAGGCTTTGTTTCAAAACTGACACTAGCGCGTCGGGCTAGTGTTGCTTGACTCAGTCGGTCAAAGCGTTGCGTCGCCTGTCTCAGCGATCGGCAGTCGCAACGAAACAACGACTTCCCGGACCAACCCGCGGGATTCAACTTCTAGATGAAATTCTTCAGTATTTGCGTCCAAAAGCAATTTTACGCGGGCAAGTAAGTCGTCCTGTCCCGCGATTGGCTGCCCATCCAACGAGTAGATGCGATCGTATAGCTCGATGCCTGCCAGTGCAGCGGGGGAGTGGGGCACCACCCGGGTAATGTAAACAGCTTCCGGCTCGGCCTCGTTCTCGCGCCACGAAAGCCCCAGTCGCACGGCTGAGCCTTGCAAAAGAATTTTGACCGTTTCTGTTGATTCGGTTCCCGGTCGCAGAACTTTTAGTTCGAGTTCCGATTCACTACGCAAAGCAACCGCCGTCAGCAGCGATTCGTTGGTGATTGGCAAACCGTTGACCGCCAGGATTTGGTCGCCCGATCGTAGGCCGGTCTCGTCGGACGCTCCGGCTTGATCGACCTGCTGGATAAGTATCGCACTAGGTTCGCCGTCGATATATTCCCACGTAAAACCAAGCCGCGAGGGAATTGCTGGCAACGGCGCTTCGACTCGTTTTTGAGATTGGAGGTTTTCGCCACGCGATGCGGATCGAAAATCAGGCAGTTGCTCGGTATCGGCCAGATCGCAGAGCTGTTGGAGCAGATAACGGCTAACTTCTCGCATTCCTTCGATGTTGAGCTTCTCGATGTCGTCCGTCGGACGATGGTAGTCGTCGTGCAAACCGGTGTGAACACAGAGACAGGGAATTCCGCGTTGGTAAAACGGGAAGTGGTCGCTATTGTCTTTTAGATTCCAAGTGAAATCGACCCAAGTCCCTTCGCTCAGCGACGTGGTGCTCATCAACTGGCGGAGCCCAGGGGCCGTGCGTGCTCCCATCAGCTCGATTCGCCCATCGGTAAGCCGCCCGACCATGTCGACGTTGATCGTTAGCTTCACAGCGTCCAGGGGAATCGTAGGATTGTTCAGCCAGTGTTTTGAACCTAGCAGCCCTTTTTCTTCACCATCCCAGAAAGCAAACAGGATCGAGCGCTTGGGTCGATGCCCCGATCGAGTAATCCCGTCGATCACCTCCAGCAAAGCTGCTACGCCGCTGGCATTGTCGTCGGCACCATTGTGGATATAGCCAATCGGCCCAAGACTAGTGCGCCGCGAGCCGTAGCCGACGTGATCATAATGGGCCCCGACAACGATATACTCGTCGCGCAGCTCGGGGTCTTCGCCTTCGAGAATTGCCAGCAGGTTTTGCGATCGCCGATTGAATGGCTGGGTCAAACGATCACCAGGCCCGCCGGGCTTTAGCTCCGCAGATTCGAGGCTCTTGAGAATATACTTGGCTGCTGCCCGACCACCGCGTGAGCCTGCTTCGCGACCTTCCAGCATGTCGTCTGCGAGCACGCTCACATGACTATGCAATTCGTGGGTGGTGATTGATGATCGGGCAACATCGAGCCATAGGCCCTCGCCTGCTTGGCTAGGCAACGGATTTGCTGCCCACAGTCCCAGGGTACTAACGGCAACTAGCTGTAGAAACAGTCGCAGAGTCTTCGAGCGGATCGATTGCGCACGCGGAGCGAGCGTAGACCGAAACCAGAAAACGGGCGGCTGATCGAGCATCGTATAGGTTGGTCGGGAGGGTGGGGAGTGAGGGTTGCCAAAGGCGGGTTCAGCGAAAGCGATTGGTGTTCCTTCGCTGCGCAACTATCTACTTATAACCTACCCGGTGCTAGGGGAAGTGCGACGGCTATCTCTAGGAAAGTCGGCAGTTTTATTGCTCAGCAACACCAAGAAAAGGAGCAACCCTTAGGGAGAAGTATTTTTAGGAATTACTCAAGTTTCTGGTGGATCACTTTTTGTTGCAAACGGTCAACGTTTGAGCAACGAGCAAAAACTTTGGATAATCGGCCTGCAAATTGGATCTCGCAAAGGCGCTCTCTTTTCTTACTTTCCTTTGCGACTTA
This sequence comes from Planctomycetota bacterium, assembly GCA_013152205.1. Classification (GTDB taxonomy): domain Bacteria; phylum Planctomycetota; class Planctomycetia; order Pirellulales; family Lacipirellulaceae; genus Bythopirellula. The sequence continues at coordinate 37,291 of JAADGV010000002.1, read as the reverse complement.
GCGCCTTTGCGAGAAAATTTTATCTATTTGGCTACGGCTCTGCCGCACTGGGTGTTTCCGGTCAGGATGGCCGGGCTATGCGATTGGTTATTTGCCGATACAAAATTGGCTAAAGATTCGGTCCAAAACGTCGTCGGTATAAACGGCACCGACGACGCGGCCCAATTCCGTCAATGCGCCACGGACTTCGGCGGCAATGAGTTCGTCGCCTCCCGAATGCTCGACCAACTGCAACGATCGCAACAGCGATTCGTCCGCATGGCGGAGGCTATCGGTGCACCGAGCCGACGTGGTGGCAACTGTCCCACTATCGTTTTGCAAGGTATTCATGAGTTGTTCGCGAATTCGTGAACGTAGGGTATCTAATCCGGCTCCCGTGACGCTGCTGCACGAAATAGCTTGGTCGTCGGGGGCAGAATCTGTAGCCAAGTCTGCTTTGGTCCTTACAACTAGGTAGGAGTCGACAGGAAACATGCGTCGGATCTCTTCGATAGAATCCGCAGCCATGCCATCGATGCAAACCAGCCGTAGGTTGGCCTGTCGAGATTGCTCGCCGGTCATTTTCTGAGCGGCCTGCTCGATCGACTCCCCGGCTAGCGTTGCTTCTTGACCGGCCGTATCCACAATTTCACAGGGCATCCCCTCAATCTGAATTACCGCGGTGACGTAGTCGCGAGTGGTTCCCGATTGTGGCGAGACAAGTGCCCGAACCTCCTGTTGTTCGGAGGAAATCAGTGCATTGAACAAACTGCTCTTTCCTACATTCGGCGCACCAATTATCGCGACCCGGGGCAAATCGACAGTATCGGCCCGGTTGGCCATCTGTTGGATGGTTGCAGCTACGGTTTGCTTGGCTTCGGCGAGACGGTCGTGGAGTGCTGAACGCGAAATGAAATCGATATCTTCGTCGACAAAGTCGAGCCCCGCTTCTAACTCGGCCAGAATTTGCAGTAGGCTTTCACGGAGTTCGGTGAGTGGCTGCGAAAGCCCGCCGGCTAGCTGGGCCAGGGCCGTGTCGAGCGAGGGTTGGTCTCTGGCGTCGATCACGCCCAATACGGCCTCGGCTTGCGTGAGATCCATCCGTCCGGCAAGAAACGCACGCAGCGTAAATTCCCCCGGTTCTGCGGCCCGGGCGCCGTGATTGCAAACCTCGTTCATCACCGCATCTAACAGCGGCGGCGAACCAATCGTATGCAATTCGGCCGTTGGCTGACGTGTGTAACTGCGATCGGTAGGCCAAAGAAAAAGATCGCAGGGAATTTTTAGTGTGCATCCTGAAATCGTTTGGCTGTTCGGGCTTTCGCAACGGATGGTTCCGAGGACGACGACGGGGGCTTTGAGCGTACTCAAACTCAGGTCGTTGTCGTCGTGGCATGAAAAACATGCGGAGAGGCAGGCAAGCGTTTGCGGGCCGGTAATACGAACCAGGCCGCGTACCGCTCCGCCAGGGGCAGTGCCAATCGCGGCAATCGTGTCGTCGAGGTCGTATGGCATGAGGCAACGCTAAGCTGCAAGCAGCAGGCTAGAATTAACGTTTTTTCTTTTTCTTAGTAGGCCGTTTGTTTTTCGGCTGACCATTTTTATTTCCACGATCGGAGGTGAACGTCGGGCTGTCTGTGGTCGTTGTGGGCGGGGCCGTTGGCGCTGGGATGAGCTTTCGTTCGGCGATTCCCCAGATACTCGAAGCAATGAAGTACAAGCACAAACCGGCAGCAACTTTGAAGAACATAAAACCCATGAAGAGCATCATGAATTTCATGATTTTTTGCTGCATGGCTGCCTGCTCGTTGGCTGGCTCCGGCATAAACATTTTTTGTTGCAACAAAAACATGACGACCGTCACCAGTGGCAAGACATTCAGATAGGGGCCCAGCCCCGTAATTCCCTCGCCGCTGTTGATGAAATCGGGCATCCAAGGCGACCAATCGAAGAACATGTCGGGGGCAGAAAGGTTCGAACACCAGAGAATCGCATCCCCCAGGAGCGGTGCTTGGCGCAACTCCACGTCGACCATCAATGCCCGATAAAGCCCTAAAAAGATTGGCAGTTGTATAAACATCGGCAGACAGCCCGCGACCGGGTTGATGTTGTGCTTGCGGTACAGCTCTTGCATCGCCTGCGACTGCTTCTGCATGTCGTTTTTGTACTTTTCCTTGAGCCTGTCCATCTCCGGCTTCAGCAATTGCATCTTAGCCATGCTTTGTGCTTGCTTGCGGCTAATCGGAAACATGCAGCTACGCACGAGCACAGTCAGCAAGATAATGGCGATGCCGTAGTTGCGTGTGATAGCATAAAAAAAGTGAAGCACCCCGAGCATGACCTTGGCCACCGCGCCAAACCAGCCGTAGTACATTAGGTCGCCGAGTGTGTGGGGCGAGCCCCCGTAGGTTTGATAATTGGCGAGCAGTTTCGGACGTTTCGGACCGGTAAAAATTTCGTAGGAATGTTGCAACGATTTACCGGCTAGGATTGGCGAGGGCAGGCTGCTTAGTCGAAAAGTCGCGTTCACATAGCGACCTTCTATCGCCTTCTCTTTGGCCCCAGGCTCTGGGCTAAGTGAGATGGTTTCTGCTTTGTCGATCCATTTTTCGCCGGGTGCCGTCTTCATCGGCATCACCACTGCCGAAAAATATTGGGCATCGACGCCAATGTAGGAAAGCGAGTTGCCTTGCAGCGGTTCGACATCGCCTTCGGCAATATCAGCAGGGCCAAACTGCACCGTCTTGCTCCCGTCGTACCGAGCCACGACATCGCGAATTCCGGTACTCCCCCAGTTGCGACCTATCTTGTGGGCATACCACCAACCTTCCATAGGCAGGCCATTGGGGCCATCCAACTGATAGACAACTTCCAAAACCTCTTGCCCAAGGTTCCGAACTTCGATATCCAGCTTCAGGCCGTAGCCGGGATAGTTGGTTTCGGCCAGCTTCTCGGCGGGTACGGGTTCGATCGAAAATCGCTTGAGCACTTCGACGCGATACTTGGGTAGCTGTTTTCTGAAAGTAACGCTCGTTTCGTCGTGATCGACGATTTTCCAGTTGTCGTCACGCAATTTGAGGCCAACGATCTCGCTCGCATCGACGCCAATTTTTGCGTTCCCTATTTGGGCAAACGTAAATTGAAACGAAGGCGGACTTATGGAGCCGGCAGGGAGTTTGTCGTCTCGCATCAGCACATTCTCGGCTTCGGGGCGGAGGACTTCCAATGGCCGACGCCGTAGCGCGACTGCAATGTCGAGTTGCTCGTCACCCCGTACCACCTTCAGCTTCAATTCGCTGCCAGGTTTGTGCTTGGCGAGCACTTCGACAAGATCTTGTGGTTGGTTAAGGTCTGTCGGCTCGCTAGTGGCCGACGCTGCCGAGAGTAGCCGGTCGCCAAGCTGAATACCCGACGTGGCAGCAGGAGTCCCGGTGCCCACGGATTGTACGAGTAAGCCCTCGTCCGTATCGGCGGCAAGCTCCAGATGCCCCAGATAGCCACCCCGGTCGTGCAAGTCTCGAAATCTCGGACTGGCTAATTCAACCCTTCGAACGCCAGCACCTTGGCTGGTAAGCGTTGCCAAGAGTCGGTAAGGAGAATCGTCGGCTACCGAGCCTATCGAAACGTATTCTAAATCGACATCCGCAGCCGGCTCCGCAACTTCCACAGCCAGTTCTACGACATCCGCTGGAGGTGCGGGCGAATCGGCTGATACGGCCAGTTCTTCGGCGGGCACTTCTCCCGGCTGTTCCACTTGGGCTTGTTCGGCACCAGCGGGAGGAAGCTTTTTGTCTTTCTTGTCAGGCTGCTTTGGCGTAAACAGTATCAGGACAAGAAAAGAGATAGCCAGAAAGGCGACGACGCGACGTTGGTCCACTTGGGATGATCCTTCGGTATTGAATTCTTAAAGCGGGGAGCGCAGACGTTTGGCAGTTGTGATGGTAGCAATTCGCTATAGCTAGTGCAGGTGGCCTAGCTCGCGTGACACAGAGTGGTCAGTATCGCTAATTCGCTACCGCCCTTCCTTGATGCGGTCTCCCAAAAAGTTGTCCAAGTCGGACGTCTGGTAGATTTTATCGGCGGTCACGTTGATATCGTATTCCACTCGGTGGAAAGTTATCTGATCATCTTCCTGGATGACATAACACGACCGAGAATCGCCATCGCGAGGTTGCCCAACCGAACCGACGTTGATCATGAACTTCTCATCACGGATGTGATACACATGGTTCGTTTGATCGGGGGTGATGAACTCAGCGCTTTCTAAAAAGACACCCGGCACATGCGTATGCCCTTGAAAGCAACCCTTGGTGATCAGCCCAAAGAGCTTCTCCATCTTCTTTTGGTTGTAGATATCTTCAGGAAATACATATTCGTTCACGGGATTGCGCGCCGAGCCATGAACGTATAGCCAAGGGTCGTCGCGATGCAAGCGAGCAGCCGTGCCGAGAAAGTCCCAACGGCGATCGATTTGCTCTCGGCTACCCCCCGAGTTTTCTAATTGTTCGCGAGTCCAGAAAATTGCCCGTTCCGCACCGCTGTTAAATCCTTCGGGATCGAACATCGCCCCTTGATCGTGATTGCCCAGCAAAGTGACCTTCGTCTGGTCGATAATCAAGTCGAGGCATTCACAGGGGTTCGGGCCATAACCGATCACATCGCCAAGACAAAAGGTCTCGTCAACGTTCTGTTCAGCAATATGCGCGAGAACCCCGTTAAGAGCCTCAAGATTGCCATGGATATCGCTGATTATCGCTCGTTTCACCGGGAAATTGACCTGTAGCTATTGAGCACTGAAGGTGGGCAGCAGATGCGCAGGCACCGCCCCGAATATGTCGAGGCTACGGGAAGCGAGCTGCCGCCCGCCGATGCCAATCTGTCAGTTTAAGTTGCCTTAACTGGGGGGTCAAGGACACGTCGACTCTGCACAGGAGGATCGCAAAGTCACTGATTCTGTAGTAGCCGCAGGCGGAAGCCGCGGTCGCCCCTAAAAAAGCCGTGGCTTCCGCCTACAGTCACAACAGAAGCGGCTCCCCCCAAAAATAGCCGGGGGGGCTGCTAGACGAGCAATTTTCTCGCTACGACCCCCAAACAATGGGATACAACAACAGCAACACGCCTAGGAACCGAACCCCGAGCTTGGTAGGTTCACGGCTGTTTTCCGAGGTAGCTTCCCGAGTACTTATAGGTTTAGTCGTGCGTGTTTTAGCCCTTGAAACTAGCGAGCGGATTGGGTCGGTGGCGATGCTGAACGCCCAAAAGGATAGGGTAGACCTTATTCATTCCGCCACGCTCCCGGGCGATCAGCGTTCCGCCCAATCGTTGTTGCCAGCTTTGCGCGAAATACTTGCCGCGTGCGATTGGCGAGCGGACGATCTGGATTTGATTTGTGTCACCACAGGCCCCGGATCGTTTACGGGGCTGAGGATTGGTGTCACCGTTGCTAAGACACTGGCCTACGCCACCGGCGCAAAATTGATCGGCGTACCGACCCTGTCAGCAATGGCAGCAAGCATACCGCCTGCGCAACAACGGCTGTGGGCCATTTTGGATGCACAACGTCAGGAACTTTTTGCTGCCTGTTTCGCCGAGGGGGGACAGGTGGCAGCGATGTCTGCTCCCGAGGTATCGATCGTGGGCATTGATCAATGGATGCGGCAATTACGAGAGGGCGATACGGTTGTGGGACCACCGCTGAAAAAACTATCCGAGCGATTGCCCGCTGGCGTCAACGTAGCGGAGGAATCCTCCTGGGCTCCACAAGCAGTATTGGTAGGGCGATTGGGCATCGCCACCCATCAAGAAGGTAAAACCGACGACCCACTGCAACTCGTCCCAAACTATTACCGGCAAAGTGCCGCTGAAGAAAAAGCGGATGCTGCTAAATCTTGCTAGAGCGAGTTACAGCGTTTGCATCGCCTCGCCTGCGGCTGCAATGGTTTCGTCGATGTCGTCTTCGCAATGCGCTGCCGAGACAAATAACGCTTCGTACTGACTGCATGGCATGTAGATGCCACGATCTAATAAGTGACAAAAGTAGCGAGCAAAACGATCCGTGTCGCACTGGCTCGCTTCGCGCCAGCTTACGATCGGTTCGGGATTGAAAAACAGCGTCATCATGCTGCCGACTCGCGCAAGCGTGTGAGGCACGCCAGCCGCTTCGGCTGCTTTGCGCAGACCGGCCTCCAGTCGTGCTGAAAGCTTTTCTAAACGCTCGTAGGGTGGCGTTTCTTTCAACTGTTTGAGCGTCGCACACCCGGCGGCCGTTGCCAGCGGGTTGCCGCTTAGGGTGCCTGCCTGAAAGACTTGCCCAACGGGTAAAATATGATCCATCACATCAGCCCGCCCGCCATAGGCGCCAACCGGCAAGCCACCGCCAACGATTTTACCGAGCGTCGTCAGATCGGGTTCAAGCCCCAACAGACTTTGCGCTCCACCAAACGCAACGCGGAACCCCGTCATGACTTCGTCGCAAATTAGCAGTGCGCCATGTTCGCGTGTTAGCTGGCGGAGCGATTGGCAAAACTCTTCGCTCGGTTTGACTACCCCCATGTTGCCAACCACAGGCTCAAAAATTACGCCTGCGATCTGAGAGCCATGGACTGAAAATGCTTGTGCAAGTTCGGCAACGTCGTTGTATTCAAGAACCAGAGTGTCTTTGGTCGTCCCCGAGGTTACGCCCGGCGAGCTGGGTGCCCCGAGGGTCGCCGCAGAACTCCCAGCCGCTACCAGCAAACTATCAACGTGCCCGTGATAGTTGCCAGAAAACTTGATGATCAAATCGCGGCCGGTAAAGCCTCTCGCCAATCGTACGGCGCTCATCGTTGCTTCGGTGCCAGAACTCACCAATCGCACCTTTTCTATCGAAGCAACTGCATCGATAATCTGCTCAGCCAGCTCGCTCTCGGCTTCCGTCGGCGCACCGTAACTGGTGCCACGCGAAAGTGCGCGTTCCAGGGCTTCTACCACAGCCGGTGGTCGATGCCCAAGAATCTGCGGACCCCAAGAACCGATGTAGTCGAGGTAGCGATTGCCATCGAGATCGAAGAGATAGGCCCCGTCGGCACGATCAATAAACACGGGCGAGCCTCCCACGGCCCCAAAAGCGCGTGCCGGGCTGTTCACCCCCCCAGGCATTAGCCGCAGCGCTCGCTCAAACGCAGCTGTGCTGGCAGGACGTTTTGTTGGGAGAGCTGGTGTCTCACTTTTCATCAGTTGGCTATCCTTAAATGGATGTGTCGTGTTCTCTTGGTAGTTTTTTATTGTACAACCCCTTCAGCGCATTTTGTCGCTCCGAGAATCACTTGATCCCAAAGTAAATTCGTTAGCGGTGTCGGCCACGACATCCTCCCGCAGAACACGCTTGCGAACAGAAAAAGGCAAGACGTTCTCAGGTCAATTCGTGAGTCTCGCCAAGATCGGGGACGCGAACTTTCCAGTTGCGAGTGGTACGTAGCTCCTCAGCCAGGGCATCCGCACTATCAGATTCGCCATGCGTAAGAAAAACTTGCTTCGGGTTCGAAATCGGCTGTAGCCAGCGTAGCAAATCGCTACGGTCGGCGTGACCGCTAAGGCCCGAGACCATTTCGACCGCCGCCCGAACCGGCACGTCGATCCCGTGCATCCGAATGGTCTCAGCCCCCTCTTGCATCCGCCGTCCCCGCGTACCTCGGGCCATGTAACCACCCAAGACAACCGTGTTTTCTGCGTGAGGAAGACGTCTTTTCAGATGATGAACAATACGCCCCCCGGTCATCATCCCACTGCTCGAAATAATGATGGCCGGTCCCTTGAGCCGGTTAAGCGCCTTCGATTCGTCGGTCGAACGACAAAGATGCACCCTAGGGCCAGCCAAGATCGGGTGCTCGTCGTCGAGTTCGCCTTCGCTAAGATCGTGATCTTCGCGATGTTCTTTATAAATACTCGTCGCGTTACACGACATCGGGCTGTCGAGGTAGATTGGCAAGTCAGGAATACGGTTTTCTTTTTTCAAGACTTGCAACAAGTAAATTAACTGCTGAGCGCGCCCTATGGCAAACGAAGCCATGAGCATCACCCCGCCCCGCTCGACCGAACGGCCAACCACTTCAGCCAAGGTGCCGAGCAAGTCGACCTCCGGATGATCGCGATTCCCATACGTGCTTTCACAGATTAGGTAATCGCAGTCCGGCGGCGCAGACGGGTCGTGATACAGCGGACCATCGTAACGACCAACATCGCCCGAAAACAAAACCCTAAGCGGCGGATCTTGGTTGCGTATTTCGACTTCGATCATGTTCGAACCGAGCAGATGCCCCGCATCATGGTAGCGCATCCAAATTGGCTCTGCTGGGCAAAACCACTTGCCACGCGGCGTCTCTCGAAATTGCTTGACCGTCGTTTCAACATCTTGGCTATCGTAAAGCGGCAAGGCCGGCTTGTGTTTCGAGAACCCCTTTTTGTTGGCGTACTTAGCGTCGTACCCTTGAATCTTCGCCGAATCGAGCAAAATCAACTCGGCAAGTTTGGCTGTCGCCGGCGAGCAGTAGACCTTGCCCCTAAAACCTTGCTTGACCACACGCGGCAAAAACCCCGTATGGTCGAGATGCGCATGGGTAAGCACCACGGCATCAAGCGACTTGGCGTCAAAGGGCGTTGGCTCCCAGTTTTTTAGGCGAAGCTCCTTAAGCCCCTGAAACATGCCGCAATCCACCAGCACGCTAGCGCCGTCAGCCTCAAGAAGATACTTCGAGCCGGTAACGGTTCGTGCCGCACCGTGAAAGGTAATTCTAGCCATGGCGTGATTTTTCAAGTCTCAAGGATGCTGACGGTCGTCAAAGTCGCTCGTACCAACCACAAAGATAGCGTGAATCGCCAAAGCCCCATAGCCCGGCCATCCTGGCCGGAATACAAAAAAACAACCTCTCAAAACTAATGTAACCGTTCACGAGTCTCAAAATAGTGAACCGCAAATCAGCGCTAATAAACACTAATGTTGAGAATAATCTGTACGCATCTCGGGAAATCACGATCGTACATTTTGGGAAGTTGCTCTAGTTTTGGGATATCAACTCCTTTCCTTATTAGCGTCTATTAGCGCTGATTAGCGGTTTCCTATAAACTAATAAACACCATGAAGAGGCCCACCCCGGGCTGCCAAAGCCTCAACCCGGCGAGTGATCTCCGGATCTTCTTCCAACAGCGGCGCATGATGCGGCTTGATGCGAGCATCAATGACAATCGCACCACGACACCCCCAGTGCTTCTCTTCAACAAAAGATTCGATCCCATAAAGATCGCTGGCCGGATTGGTACGCGTAAAAGTAGCCCAAAGAAAATTGCCCAGCGACTCCGCAAAAAACTGGCTATCGTCGACCACTATAACCCAACGAAAGTTGTTAATCGAACTCGACCGGTCGAAGCTTGCCGCAAAGCGACGCATCGGGCTGGCAACCTCATCGCGCGAAGAACTGCGCGCTTCAACCGAAACATCGTGATCAAACGAAGGAGCCGCGCAACGCGGTCCTTCGATCGCCAAGATCCCAGGCATAACAATCCGAGGATTCCGAAAGCCATCAGGCAACTGCAAGTCAGCCGGAATGGTCGTAGCGAGTTCAAACCGTCGTCGACCGACCGCAGCAACAACAACCTTTGAACCGGCATTCAAACCTGCCCCAGAGTAGTCGAGCGTATCGACGGTCGCGTGGGTGTGAAAATGAAGGTCGCGAGTCCAATCCGCCCGCTCCAGAACATGGCCAATAAAAGCTCGTTCATCATAGAGGTCGAGGTCCGGAGCATCGTGCTTAGCAGCGATAAGCAAAAACTTGGCCAACGACAGTTGCCCTTGCCCCAAAATCGCATTCGCCTGGGTAAGCAACTCTTGCGGACGATCGACATCAAGGAACGGCATATACCGCTCGCTACCAAAAGCCAACAGCAAGGGGTGAACACCCGCCGCGTCGACCGCGTGAACACCATGCACGCCGGGCAACACCTCGGGAATCAGCGGCCCGGTGATTTCGTGAATCAACTGGCCAAGCATCGAGTCTTCCTGCGGAGGCCTGCCAACAACAGTGAACGGCCAAATAGCGCCAGTACGATGAAAAACATGCTCAACCCGCAGCACCGGAAAAGGATGAGCCAAACTGTAATAACCAAGGTGATCGCCAAACGGGCCTTCCGGGGCAAGACGGTCAGGCTCGACAACGCCGCTTATGCAGAAATCCGTATCCGCATGGATAGGCAACTCGCCAGGCCGACGAATCATCCGAATACGACGTCGACCAAGCGCCCCGGCAAAAGTCAGCTCGCTCATCCCCTCGGGCAAAGGCATCACCGCCGCAACCGCCATCGACGGAGGACCACCGACAAAGACGTTGACGCGAAACGGTTTTCCCGAGCGAATTGCCGCCGCATGATGCACACCAATCGAACGGTGAATTTGATAATGCAACCCGATCTCTTGATCGGCCACGTACGAGCCGCCCGAAAGCTGCACTCGATACATGCCAAGATTCGATCGCCGAAGGCTCGGCTCACGAGGATCTTCGCTATAGACTTGCGGCAAAGTCACAAAAGCGCCACCATCGCGGGGCCAACTCTTGAGCTGCGGCAACTCGCTAATCGTGGTTTGATTGGCAGTTACCAGCCCGCGCCTTACGCTTGCAGGCAGCATGGTCAGCGCACTACGAGGAGTACCAAGATATCGCCAGGGCCGCTTAAGAAAATTCTTTGGCTCCGAACGAAGTTCGACCAGTTGCCTAACTGCTCCCAGGCCATCGCGAAACATCAGCCGAACCCGATCCATGGTTCCAAACAGGTTGCTGACCATCGGAAACTTGCAGCCGACAACATTGGTAAACAACAATGCCGGCCCACCCGCAGCAAACACGCGACGGTGGATAGTCGCCACTTCGAGGTTGGCATCAACGGGCTCCGAAATACGAATCAGCTCGCCATTACGCTGCAAATCTTCGACGCAATGTTGAAGGCTAGGATATCCCATACGGCAGACTCAAAGGCAAAAGGCGAAAAAATTACGAAAGTCCTACTAGCCGCGAGCGAATCTGAAAAACCGCAGCTTCCGCTTGCGGCTAAGACAGAACCTCGGCCCCCCTGGGCTTCCAATAGCGTGTCCAAAGGACCATGCTAGCAATATTTCCAAAAATTCTCTCCCACCAAGAGCCAAAACCGGACGCTGCTACTGCGCAAAGCTGAACCACGACGACACAACGAACACGACGAAAGAAGGTCGAATTTTAGGTGTTTTCCCCGGCTGCGACCTACCAAAATGCCGTAAAGGTTGTTTCCGTAGGAAATGTCTTCCACTTGAATTGACCGGGGGCAATTAGAATGCTCCATGCTAGATTCACGTCGTGCCCGTTGTGCCGTTGTGGTTAACTTGACCCTACGCTGTAGCACCGAAATCGTCCGCTGGTAACGATTATGCCGGCAAGTTTTCTGGCAACAATTCAAACCAAAAACTGGTGGCACCTTCAATATCTCTCTACAATGGAGGCTAGAGACAACACGCAAGGCACTGTTCGCGTAAGAAAAAACGGGCTAAAAAATAAGGGCACCAAGCTGATATGAATGAAGAACAAGAAGAACGAGTCCCAGAAATCGCGGTCGCTGGCGATCTTACCGAACACGAAGTCGAACTAACTCAACAGTTGCTAGACGTAGAGCCCGGCGGCGAATGCACGCTCTACTTCGATTCTCCGGGCGGAAGCCCCTACTGCGCCATGTCGCTGATGACGCTGATTCGTCTGCGTGGGCTGCGCGCAACCGGCATCGTGACCGGCGAATGCTCCTCAGCCGCACTGTGGCCATTCGCCGCCTGCGAACGTCGGATGGTCACCGCCTACAGCATTCTGTTATTCCATCCCATGAAATGGCAAAGCGAAGAGAATGTGGGCCTCTCGGAAGCAGCCGAGTGGGCACGACATTTCGGCCAACTAGAAAAAGACATGGACGCCCTGCTAGCCGATCTCTTTGGCGTATCGCGCGAAGTGATGTCAGGCTGGATTAACCCAGGACGCTACATCTCAGGTTCCGAATTAGCCGGCGCCGGGTTAGCCGAACTAATTTCCGCAGCCGACCTCACCAGCGCAAACGGAATCATGACCCCCAGCAGCAACAGCGAGGCCATAAGAGGCGTAAAAAAACCAAAGCTCCGAAAAGCACCCTAACAGCAGCGCCTCATTCCACATCCCCCTTCACCGTCGACCAAATCACCCAATCGCCATCGTAATGAGGGTTCGTGCGAAGGGGGCGATTTATCGAAAGCACATCGTTCGGGGCAGCATTCAACGGCGTGGGCGTGCCAAAAACCATCGGCGGTCGCCCCTGGTCATCATCGCCATCGACCCCAACGCTATAAACAATCGGCTGCCCCTCAACAATCCGATAACCCAACGGTCCGCCACTAAGCCGATCAACCGGCACCCCAGGCAACCGCCCCGGCGAGAGTCGCTTCAGCGATCCAGGCCACTCACCAAACTCCCGACGATAAAGCTCCAGCGCAATCCCAATAAGCACGCCATCGCACTGCCCAAGCTTTCGTTGCACATTGAAAACAGCGAAGTCGACGGCAGGCATCGTCATGCCGATCAGCATATACCGAGTATCTTGCTGCAAGGTTTGTCACGATCAAAAATTTGGGGTATTGATTGAGCCGCCGGCGCTAGCCGCGGGTGATTTACCGAAAAACCCGACGCTAGCGCGTTGGGCTAGTGAATTCACTATGCTCGCATTGTGAAAAACTGAAAGGCCCTGCATCACATCGAGATAGTTTGCAGCAAGACCGAGACCTGCTATTTTGTTGGCTTATGCCGAAGTAGATTCGATAAACATCCCTTTATCACCACTCCAATAAATTCACAGATGGATCGAATGAATAGAGGCTAGATCCTCCATCAGGGGTAAGTCAGGGCCGATGCGTGGAAACCTGGAAGTCGGAACTCTGAACTTTCGTCTCGGCATGTCCGGCATGTTCAGCGTCATTCAGTAGCAGCCGCCCGGTCGGACGGTTGCGTTGCCCCAGAATAATCGAGCGAACATAGGAAAACCCTCATGAGCGACGTTCAAATCGAATCAAATGACCAAACAGACGACTCGTCCGATCCGGGGGTGCAAGGAAAGTTCAAGCCCTTGCGGATCTGGCCGCCCTTGCTACTGCTTGTCGGTATGGTCGCCTTATGGTTGATTCCACGGGCGATTGCCGAAGCTCCAGAAGTTTTGCAAATAATAGCAGCGCTGGGCCCAGGCGTGTGTGGGATTCTGATCATGCTGTGGTGGCTGCTGCTGAGTCGAGCAACGGCGCTAGAACGCTGTGTCGGTTTTCTCGGCGCGGGTGTTGCGTTCGCCGTGACTTTGTTGCTTATCGACAAATCAATGGTTATGCCGGGAACTCTCCTTCTCACCATTCCCATGGGGACGGCAGCATTTGCTATCGGAGCGATTCTTTTTTCCAGAGTGCTCTCCTTCAAACGAACCTTTGTGGTTGTGCTGGCAGCTGTGTGCGGTTTCGGCTTCTCAGATCTCCTGCGGAGTGAAGGCATGTGGAGCGAGTTTGCCACGCTTGAATTGAAATGGCGCTGGCAGCCGTCTCACGAAGAGCAAATGTTGGCGCAGCGGCAGGATCGACCGGTGCGCCAACGCGCGGAGCTATCGAACGAGGAAGCAGACCAGTGGCTGACCAATCCAGAATGGCCCGGGTTCCGCGGCGCCGATCGAACGAGCCGCCAGCATGGCCCACTGATCTCCACAGACTGGTCGATCACGCCACCCGAGCAAATCTGGAAGATTGCTGTTGGCCCCGGTTGGTCATCGTTTGCGGTGGCCGGCAACCTGCTGTTCACTCAAGAACAACGTGGACCGCTGGAAGTAATCGTGTGCTACGCGGCCGAGTCGGGACGCGAAGTCTGGACGCAAGCAGTCGAAACACGTTTCTATGAGTCGATAGGAGGGCCAGGACCGCGAGCAACGCCGACTTTGGCCAACGGAAATTTGTTCGCAATGGGAGCGAATGGTCATTTGATGCGACTCGATCCAAAAACCGGCGACATCCGCTGGCAGGTAGATCTTCAAGAAGTCGCAAAACGTACTCCGCCGGAGTGGGGATTTAGCTCGTCCCCATTAGTGGTCGACTCCAACGTAATCGTTCACGCCGGCGGTAAGGGCGACAAAGGGACCCTGGCGTTTGACGTAGAAACCGGAAAACTCAATTGGTCGGCTGCCGCTGGCGATCATTCCTACAGTTCGCCTCAACTTTGCACGATTGCCGACGAAGACCTCGTATTCATGCTGACCAATACCGGACTAGACCTGCTCAATCCGCAAACGGGCGCCGAACGTCTGGCCTATGAATGGCAGTATCAGGGCTATCGAGCCTTGCAGCCGCAGATCGTCGATGGCGATTCCATCCTGATTCCAACAGGAAGGGGAGTGGGCACGCGACGCCTTCAGATTTCAAAGCTCGACACCGTGCTGTCCGTCGAAGAATTGTGGACATCGCGACATCTCAAGCCGGACTTCAACGACTTCGTCGTCTATCGGGATCACGGCTACGGATTCGATGGAGCGATCTTCACATGTATTGACCTCGCATCGGGAAAACGCAAGTGGAAGGGCGGCCGTTACGGCAAAGGTCAAGTGTTGCTGCTGGCAGATTCCGGTCTTCTGCTGGTGGCGAGTGAACACGGCGACGCCGTGCTGCTTAAAGCCGACCCGTCAGAACGTCAGGAACTCGCAAAGTTTCGAGTCCTTGAGGGCAAGACATGGAACCACCCGGTCGTCGTCGGCGATCGGCTTTACATCCGTAACGCTCAGGAAGCAGCCTGCTATCGACTGCCACTGGCAACCGACGCGAATTAGGAACTAAAAATTTTTGTGTTGAAATTGTGCCACCACATCTGGGAGAATAGCGATTAGCTTTTAGCCGTTAGCGATCAGCTTTTCGACATTCGACATTCGACATTCGGATTTCGTCATTCCCAAGCCCCAAATGGACAATATTTTTCCATTCTGCACTCCAAATTAAGCATTCCGCACTCCCTTTTGTCCACCCCAATGGGGCCCCCCAGCAATCCGTGCCAAAACTAACCCCCCAAACACTACGATACCAGCACCAACCACCACACTTTTGTCCAATAAAGTCACCCCAGCCACTCGCGGCTTAGCCAAAAACATCCCCTTTCCGCTTTGCCTTTGGCCCGGCCATCCTGGCCGAAACCACCAAAGCAAACAACCGCAACACAAACTAAGCCGTCAACGGCGGCGCACCAGCAGCAAGCTCGTTCAACAACTTCCCGGCAAGTTGCAAGTCGTCCGCCCGCGGCACAAACGCACCACGAACACGCAAGCGGCGAATAACGCCTTTTTCTAAGAACGCCCCGGCCAGATCTCTTTGAATGGCGATTTCGCCCTTGGAGGGACAGTAGACGTTCACCTTGCCTTGGTCGTCGGGATGAGACATCTCGACGAAACTCCAAGCAACGCCCTCGGGACGAAGAACAACACACAACGACTCTTGGCTAAGAACGCCTGCCGTAAAATCGGTGATTTCTTCTGTGGACTTCCCCTCACAAGAAACCAACCAAGCCTCGTCAGCGGTTAGCTGCGTCTGCGTCGCGACACTAGGAAAACTTTCGAGCAGCGACGTTTCCAGGGAAAGGAGAAGATCGACAACCGTCGTTGCTTCACGAGCAGTAACACGCCAATAAACCTCCAGCGAATACGGTCGATCCTCGGCTTCCGAATAAGTCGCAACTAAGTCTTCGCCTCGTGCAAAAACATCACTAGCCCTATTGCTACTATCCGAGGAAATACCACTGGCTGAAACGCCGAGAAGGTGCCCCGCAATTTGGGCGCCAACATAGTCAAGCTGTTGCAAACCAAGCGAAGGAGAAGAAAGGTCAACGCTCGCAGCAAACTGCGGGATCTGCAATCGGGCATGGCTTGCCTGCAATTGCCAGATGTTCGTCATGGGAATATTTTCGCTAAAGCTCATCACAGATAAATGCAGCGGGTGCCCAGAAAGAAGTAGCAGCAGTTGTCGTCGTTAGCGGTGGCGGCCACGCCACCCAACTTGTGACGAACCTAACGACGAACACAACTAAAGGCAAGAAGCGACGAAGCTCGCCGTTTTTCCAAGAAGCACAAGAACTAACAGCGCAATAAAAAACCCCGTCGAACACCGAGGTGTCGCGACGGGGCCGGAACAGAGAAGAGGCCAAGTGTCTACTGTTGGGGGGATAATAGAGATTAGGCAATTGCCTTCCGCAAATCAGCGGACGGGAAATGCAAGTAAGCTCTTGGTCCTCAACTTCCTGTTCATTTACGATCATACTCATTTGGCTAACCGTGTCCAGCTTTCTGCCAAAGTTATTCTGAATAATACGGCTGCCGGACGGCCCTTAGGCCAGCTATCATCGTCGTTATCGCTTGGGAAACAAGGGTTTATGTCATTCTTCGAGACCGGGCAAAAATTTTGAAATAATGGAGAGAAATGATGCCCCAATCAGAGATTTTACTAGCCATTTGCGAAGCTGCAGCACGTGCCGGTGCCGAGCAATTGATGAAATGGCGAGGCCGATTCTCGACCCGAGAAAAGTCGGCCAGAGATCTCGTGACCGACGCCGATCTGGCCTCGCAGGAGGCTATTCGCGACATCATCCTAGGCCAATTCCCAGATCACGGCTTTTTGGGCGAAGAAGACCCCAACCCCGAGCAGCTAAACCATCCGTACTGCTGGATTGTCGACCCGCTCGATGGCACTACCAACTACGTACACGATTTCCCTTGTTTTTGCGTCTCTGTGGCAGTTGCCCACGAGGGCCAATTGCTTGCTGCAACGGTATTCGACCCGCTGAGAGAAGAGTGTTTTGTAGCAGGCAAAGGCCTAGGAAGTCAGTTGAATGGGCAGTCGATTGCCGCAAGTTCTACCACCAAGGTAGAACAAGCCCTAGTCGCCGTGAGTTTTCCTCCCTCGCCAGATCAAGATTCCCCCGATGTTAGGGCGTTCATGCAGGTTGCCCCACAATGTCAGGCCGTGCGACGAACAGGCTCAGCAGCTCTGAATTTGGCCTACGTCGCCTGCGGACGCCTAGACGCCCATTGGGCCCACTACATCCACCCTTGGGATTCCGCCGCAGGAGTGTTGTTGGTACGCGAAGCGGGCGGAACCCTCACCGCCAGCAGAGGAGGGGAGTTCAAGATTGCCGAGGCCAACTATTTTGCAGCCTCAACGCCAGAACTTCATCAAAGCCTACTGCCGCTGATCGCTGAATAGCGCAATTTACCGACGGGATTCCCGTATTTCCCCCAAGAAAACAGCGACAAATACGATTAAAGATCAGCAACATGGGTGCGCGCCAGCGAATCACGCGAAAGGACGCAAAAAATCCTACCTCCTCGTATCGATGAACTCACCTCCGCAAACTCGCCACGAAGCAAAAGTCGAATATTCAGAAAAACGAGCCTTTTCGCGTGATTCGCGGGCCCTCTTTTTTCTGTATGAGCTTAATAACGTGAAATATCCCACATAAACTTCTGAAATAACTGACATTTACTTTTTGACGATTTTGGGTCGGCATAGGATAATAGAAGGTAGATCGCCCTCTTCCTATTCGTTGCGATTCAGTCTCCTGCCTTAATGGTTCTGCCGTGCGTCCTGCCTGTGCCACCCCGTGTACACTCGCCCTATGGGCATTCTTTGCGCTGTGTAGTGCTGCGCTCGCCCAGCAAGCCGACCCACCATCGACCGACGGAGAATCGACCGCCAAAGAAGCAGCCGCAGACAGCGATGCCGCCGTCGAGAATACAAACCGGCCCGCTCAAAAAGAAAAACCAACCAAGCCGTGGGAGTCGGCCAACGAGAACGCGACTGCCGGGCCTGACATCTATCTGCTACCAGACAAAAACGGAAAGCTGCGGCAAGTGCTGGGATTTCGCTACGAAGAATTCCAGCGCGCTTGGCGACAACAAGACAAAAGCCGACTAGCGACCCCGCCTCTCTTCACGCTGGTAGCACTCGAGGTTTCAGGAACGGCTGACCAGTCGCTTGCAAAACTTCAAATCAAGCTTGAGATTTTGCCAAGGATCGAAGATTGGGTAGGCGTGCCTCTCCAACTGCCAAACTTGATCGTCCAAAAGTGGGAATTAGAGAACCAGTCGAGCGAAGAATTTCTAGACTTCGATACCAAAAGACGTAGCTACGTCATCTGGCTGAAGGGTAAACCGGACAAAAGTCGGCGCCTCACAATACACGGATTAGTAAAACTCAGCCAAGGGCCCACTAGCCCCGGGTTAGAAATCCGCCTACCTCATGCGGCCCGTTCGCAGTTCGTGCTGCAAGTGCCCGAGCCTAAGGCACAGTTCGAGTCGTCGCCAGGAATTGATCTGACCACGAGTGAGACTGAAACCGGGGGAACAGAGGTTCGCCTAACAGGCCAAACGAGTCCCCTACGACTACAGTGGGGGTCTCCCGACGAACGAAAACTAGCATTCAATGCGGTGGTCGAATCGGTGGGCCAGGTGGCGATTCATGTGGATCGTTATCGCGTTCACTACGATGCGACGTTTAAGATCAATAGTTACGGCAAGCCCTTAGACCGTTTACACGTACAGCTTCCCACGGGAGCCGTGTTGACCAAAGAATCGCTGACCAACGATTATCGAATCGTCGACCAAGATGGTTTCGTCGAAATCCTACTCCCCGAACCCCGCAGCGAGCCTTGGGAACTGCATCTAACAGCAGAGCAACAGCGAGACGAAGACGAAGCCACCCTCGACGAATCACTCTGCACGGTCTCTGGGTTCAACGTACTCAAAGCGTTCCGGCAGTCGGGCACGGTTCTGTTGAGTATCGATGACCAACTGCAAGCATACTTTGATCTCGATCAAGATATCGAGCAGGTTACCATCGACGATACTCAGCAATCGTCAACAGCACAGCCCGCCGTCGCACAGTTCGAATATGCTCGCCTTCCTTGGACACTGGATGTGCATACAGTGGCGCGAAAGCAACGAGTTAGCGTCGAACCGAAATATGAGCTACGAATCACAAAAAATCAGGCGGAACTCCACCTAAACTTCGATTATCAATTTGCCGGTGCCTACACACCTTCGGTGCGACTCAAAATGCACGGATGGGAAATTACCGACGACCAAGTCGAGTCGGGTGGCGTAGTCAACCTCGACCGCATCGAATCAAAACAGCAGGGCCTGCTGGTCTTGCCCATCACAAATCCGAAGGCAGAGCGAGTACCTGTCAGCTTGATTGCGAGACGCGATATTAAGCTGGGGCATCTCGAGCTACCGTTGCCCGAACCTCTGCACGCATTTGTCTTGCCAGGGCAACTCACGGTCGAATCAGAACCTTCACTGAGAGTGACTCGATCGACAACCGGCACGAGAGGCATCAGTATTGCCTCGGCAACAAATCAGCTCTCTAAAATCGCGAATGGAAGTCGGAGCCGAACCGGAAGCAAAGATGCCTTAGAGCTGCGTACGTTTCTTGCCGATGCGGTGATCGCCATCGACGTTGCCCAACGAGAACGAGAGGTTTCGGTCAAGATCCAAACGAAAATTGACGTCGATTCCCAGAAGATTTCCGTTCTACAGCAGTTGCAATACGAGGTGAAGTACCAACCAATCACCCAGTTGGAATTGCAAATCCCCGAGCAATTATGGAATAACAGTTCGCTGCAAGTTCGCCTAGACGGAGAAGAAGTACCCATTGGCCTAGGGATTTTTAGCGAAGAATTGCCCGCCGATCCGACCGACTCTTCTGCCACAACCGAGGGCACGCCGGCACCGGTCAAAATACGCCAATTGATCGTTTCGCTCCCTCGCCCGATGCAAAGCGAATTCTTGCTAGAAATCGATTATGAAGAAGCATGTCCCGAACTTGCTACCGAGGCGCTCACCCCTACGGCACTGCCGCTTGTTGCACCTAAAAACAACGTCATTTCCAGCATAACTTCGGTCCGAACAGAAAAATCGATTCGTGCGACTCTCAACCAAGTCGCCGATCGGGGGCCTTGGAGCGCGGCATCAGGAGCACAAAGTCTAGGAACCGCGGCGTTACTGCTGAAGGGCACTGGCAAGCCAACGATGGTTCCGCTGTTCATGCAAATCGAATCCGAAGACGACGCTGAACGGGCTACGCTAGAGTTCGCATGGCTACAGACTTGGATCGTCGACAAACTTCAACAAGATCGTGCGGTGTTTCGATTCCGCACGGATCAACGTACTGTTTTTGCGCAGCTACCGTCCGAGTTATTATTGCCAGCGATCGAAGTGCTCTTAGATGGAATCCCTCCTGAATTCAAACTCTCGCCAACCAATCGTTTGACCGTATCGATACCCAACGACCAGGTATTTCTGAGCCACACGCTAGAAATACGCTATCAGCGCAATGTCAATCTATCGAGCTGGGGAGCCCTCGAATCAAAGATGCCCCGATTGGATAGCCGCCCGACGAGTGCCCCTGTTTTCTGGCAATTAGTCTTGCCTCGTGGCTGGCATGTGGCAAGCTCGCCCGAACACCTCTCGGCCGAATTCTGGCTCGGTTGGCAAGATTATCAATGGGGTCGTCACCCCACGTATTACCAACCCGGCCTAGAGAGATTAACCGGGGCCACCTCAGCACCTCCTCCGGCTTCGTCCAATCAGTACCTCTATCGGGGCTTCGAGATTCCGCGCGCAGTCCGCGTAATCGTCGTGGGACAGTCCTGGCTGGTGTTTACCACGACTCTCGCCGCTTTTGCTATTGGCCTGCTACTTATTTACACCCCCCTCATGCAGAATAGCCTATTCTGGTTGGTGCTTACGGTGGCATTGGCTGGATTGGTTCTCGTCGCTCCTGCTTTTACAATGCTCGCGGTCCAAGCGATCTTCTGGGCCGGATTGATGACCGTTGCTGCGGCCATTTTGCGACATCTCTTTGTTGGTAAGTCCGGCTCTTACAATACCCTCGAGCCAAAACTCGGCACTGCTTCGACCGCGGTTACTGCTGCTTGGGAACCAGTTGCTGAGAGCGAGGCAACGGCGAAAGGCTCTCAGGCGACACCGATACAAACAGGTGGCTCTGCATCATGAGTGGCTTCCTATTATCGGAACGGAATGAGCGGGCGAAGCTCGCTCGCTTCTACGCTCTTGCCATCATGGTTTCCGGCTGGGCGATGATTCACGCCGTTTGCTCTGCGGCCGAAACTGCCCAAGAGTTTAGCTACCGCCGCATATTCGTCCCCGTCGACACGCCAGAAAAGTGGCCTGTTGGCTCAGAACGATACATACCGATTTCTAGCACAGAATTCTCGCAACTGATCGATCAATCCACACCCGGCCATCGACCCGACCGCGTCCCCGACGTCCGCCTAACCAGTGCCACCTATACCGCAAATTTCGCCACTGGCAATATGCTTGAGGGGTCGGCAAATCTTGACGTCCATCTGGCAAACAAGTCGCCACGGTTCCTGCCGCTTACGCCGCTCAATTTTGTAATCACCTCGTCTTACTGGCAGCAGGAGCCAACGCTTCCCGTTAATTTAGCCTTATGGAGTAGAGGCTCAGAACAAAACAACGAACTGGGAATCTACGTTGAGCAATCAGGGACACTCCACTTCGAGTGGCAATTACAAGCAATTAAAAACAGCAGCGACGATATCGAATATGATCTCAAAATCCCAAGCACTACCCCACAGACGTTTTCGCTAACATTACCATCCAATCGAACTGCTTCCGTTTCTGCCGGAGAGTTAATAAGCACCGAAGACCTACCAGACAACAAAAAACGCTGGTTATTCCAGCTAGGCCCAAGCCACGCTCATCGTCTCAGTATTTCGCAGTTGGAATTATCACCCGACGAGTCGCGGCTAGCACGAGTAAGCCAGGTGTCTGCCTATCGATTAGATCCTCAGGGACTCTCCCTAACCTCTCGTTTTCGCATCGATGCTCACAACCGAACCGCCGAAGAGGAACTGCGTTTTTCGCTCCCCGACGGCATCCGAGTTTTATCGGTAACAATCGACAAAAAAGAAGTTGAATGGCAGACAGAAAAAACGGCCACAGGCACGGAGCTGACAACAACCCTCTTCGCCTCGTCTCTCCCACAGACGATCGAAATCCATAGCCTCTCGCGAATCGTATTTGACGAAACATGGCGACTTCCTTCGGTTCGTCTTCGCAAGGTAACCTGGACGGAAGGAACAAGCAGCATACAAGTTGCACCAGCACTCGAACTCCTATCGCTCGTCCCCCAGCACGCATCACTAGAGAACATTGTAGGCTTAGGCACCACTGCCGAAGAAGAATCTTACCGTCTGCAAGAGTGGACCGAAGAGGCAACCTTTGAAGTGGTTCTCGGAAAGCGTTCCACAAAAATACGTGCGAGGACGGCAACGATTCTCGACCTAGATCCCGCAGACATCGACGACACCGACATTCTTTACTTATTAGAAATCAACCCCAACGATACCACGGCTCGAACCATCTCGGTTCTCACCAGCCAAGGTCGGCCAATCTACCAGCTAGAAGGAAAAGTAGCTCCTGGTTGGTCGATCGAAGCGATTAAAACCAGTCCCAGCAATGCGTTACGTGAATGGCATGTGTACCAAAAAGGCAAGCAAAAATTGTTTCGCTTGCAACTCGATCGCCCACTCAAACCGGGCGAGCAATTAAGAATCGAATGCGACTCGCGCGCGACTAAAGAAGGCTCGCTTCTGCCGGCTACGGCAAGCGAGCTTATTCCCGTGCGGTTTACTTCGATCGAACAGACCAAACGATTGCTCCTACTAAGAAGCCAAAAGCGGGGGCAGCTTCAACTGCTACACGGCCTCGATAGGGCCCGATTGCAGATCGATACGCTATCGGCAGAAGATGCGGCTCTGCTTCCCGAAAGTGCAGATGGAGCCCTCATCGACCTGGCTCGCTTGTCCAAAAACACCCCCATCAAACTATTGCCGCGTTCAGCCCGATATCGGGCGGAGGTAAACGTTGAGGTTAGCGTCTTACCCGACGAGTTTGTCCACCAGTATCAACTGGATTGCACCCCTTTGTCGGGTATTGTTTCTGAACTCGTGATTGCCTTCGACGAGCCGCTACCGAAATCCACTCAATGGGAAGTGGTGGGGCAATCGAGTGCGATTGTCGCCCAACGGCTCGACCAAGCCTCGGTGCATGGCCAAGGGGTCCTCTATCTAATACGACTACCCGTAGCCATCGATACACCATTTCACCTTCGAGGGAGTTATTCGACTCCTGCCGCCGACACCCAAAAATGCAATCTAATCCATCTCCCAGATGCTGAGGATTGGCAAGGCCAGTTAGTCGTACACGGCCCGCTCAATGGCACGCAATTGGACGATCGCGGCTGGATACCGATTGCTTCGCCTGAGGATGAATCGTCGACCCAGTCGTCGCTACCCGTGATCGGAAGCTATCGACTTGGGGCAGACCGAGCTGGCATCGGAACGATCGCCGCGACATTAACAATTACTCGGAACATTAAAAGCGAGAGTACTCCTAATCTCATTGCCTGGTTGGCCGACATCCAATCGTCGTTGTCTGACGATGGAACGGCAATCTACGTTGCCACGTACCACCTAGAAAACTCGGGCGCTTCGGGAGCTGAGTTTGAATTGCCGCCCCAGGCAAAGCTGCAAAATACCTGGTTAAACCAACAACAACTCGATCCACGAGAGGTCTTGGCAGACGACCGCATGTGTCGTTTTCATTTCTCCGATCAACGACGCTATCCGACCATCGCCATTCAATACGTTTTGCGAGGAAAGCCACTTGGCCATTCCTTCGAGTTCCAGCCAAAATTACCACGCTGCTCGTACCCTATTAAATCGGGCCGATGGACGCTCTGGACCCCCGAGCATTTTGCGGTCGAAAGTTTCTCAAACAATCAAACAATGAGCCCCCTCGACTGGTCGGCAAGATTGCTCGGGCCACTTCATCGGGCAGCCGGCGAAGGAATTTTCAACCCGTTGCGCGCTGACGACTGGCGGCGATTATGGTTTGCGAAAGTCGATCACCGTTTAACTCGACAATCGGCTGAAAGAGCGTTGACGACCCTTAACGAAATTTTTGAACGTGGCGAGGATCCACGTTGGAGAAGCATACTACATGCCATGGATAGTGGAGCCACCAAGGACGAAAAATTGCATGTCGACCGCTCGGCATTTGAAGATCTTGGCATACGAGCCGAAAGTCGTCTAAGCGAAATAGCGCAGCTAGCCAGCGAAAACGACAATGCAACTGCCCTCGCAACCACTTCAAAAACACGAAGCCCCCTAGAACGGTGCGGATTATCGTTGGTCGCCACACCAAACCTAACGGTCCTCACGAGCCAACAGCGAACCTCTCAGTGGAGAGACCAATTGCGACCAACGATAACACCCAATGTGTTTCGGGTCTCTTCAAAAAGTCTCGCGCTCCGTTTAGAACGAATCGCCGCAGGGCAAGCAGGCAAACGGGGGGTTGCCAACGGTGAACTTGATCTTGTTGATGTGAACACATGGACCGACTCTCCAAAACTGGCAGAATCTCCCTGGAGCCCTCCAGCGGCTAGCTTAGTGTCCGACATTGGCCGGCGTGCAGCAACGCTGGAGTTTGCCGAGACCCCGCCTGTGGTAGTCGTACAGCGAGAATATGGTCAGCGAGCTGAATGGTACGCCATTTGGCTACTAGCGCTGGTGGCCTCCTGCAGACAGCTCGCTCGCTTTCCACGCTACCTTGCCCTAGCAATCGCCATCTCCGCAGCAGCGTGCTTGGTTGTTCCCTTGAGCTGGCTGACGGCACCCCAGGCAATTTTCTTGGGGCTTCTCTCGTCGGTGGTGCTACAAGTCGTTCTACCAAAAATAACATCGACTTTCTTGCAACCTCCGTCGTATCGCAGGGCAAAGCGACCTGCGTTCTTTGCCTTATTGGTTGGCGCCTCTCTAATTTCAGGATTCGTTTTTGCAGAACCGGCCGAAGAAACGGGGCAGAAAACACCCGAGAAGCCACCAAGAGAAATTCACCGACTGTTGATCCCCGTGGATACCGAAGGCAACACACAAGGCGAAGACATTTATCTTCCTGAAACGTTCCTTCATACTTTGTTGCGAAACCAAGGCGACGCCAAACACGATGGCGCGCAATGCGTCTTACGATCGGTCCAATATCGGGGCGTACTCCCCGCTGCTTCTCCAGCCACTACCTCCGATGGCGAAAGTTGGACTATTCTGCTGGACGTCGAAAGCTTTGTTACCAACGGCCAATTGTTTTTGCCTTTCATCCAGGACGAAGCCGAATGGATCGATTCAGCACATCGATTGAACGGTTTTCCAGTCGTACTCAATTGGGAAGAGAGTGGCAAAGGGTGTTCGATCGAACTTGATACGGTAGGAAACTACCAATTGGAGCTATCGCTCCGGCCCAAAGTCTCTCATTCTTCGGACAGGGCCAGCATACGCCTCCATACCCCTGCAATACCCGGCGCTAAATTATTGATGACATCAATAAACGGATTTCAAGATCTATCGATACCAACAGCAGGTCGAATCGACATCGAGAGATCCAAGCATCGTTTGCAAACGGTTTTGTCTGCCAGCGACACCTTGGAAGTAACTTGGTCGGCCTCTCCCTCTTCCAACAACGAAGCCCAATCGTTAGGCAGCGTAGATCAACGATCTTGGCTACACATAGAACCTACGGCAGCACGTTTAGATGTCCAACTACAGCTACATCGGAAAAGCGCAGATTCGCGCCGATTTTTATTAGTAACGTCGCCGGGCTTGAAACTCCTTCCTCCTAAAAACAATTCAATCCTCGAATCGGCGGAGTATCTGCCTGACCAAAGACATACCCTAGAAATCGTCCTTAAGCAAAACGTCGAAGACGAAGTGCTTGTCCCGCTTCAATTCCAACTCCAACGGACGGTCTCGGTGGGACGCATCGACTATCCGTGGGTGAAGGTTCCCGATTTTACTCTCAATCGATCGCTGTTGGCCGTATCGGTTCTCGCAGGGTTGTCTTACGACGAGAACCTCCGCAGCGACGCACTCAGCATCCAAGCCACCGACTTCGCGACCGAATGGAAGACCGATCAAGAGCCGCCCCTGTATGCTTATGCTCTCGGGCGAGGGCAACTCGACGGCTCGCTACGCATCTGGCCCGACCCGAAGACACTCGTTGCACAGCAAGCAATGAAGGTTCATTGCCAACTGGCAAAAACCTTCGTCACCTACGAAGCCTCCGTCAACGAAGTGGGGGGCAGTTGGCTAACCTACCGATTACGAATTCCAAAGGAACTTCAAATCACGGAAGTCACCGTGCAACAACAGCCCTCCTTACAAGCGGTCCCCGTTCGCTGGCATCGGTTGAATAATTCGCGGGTAGTGGTCCTTTTGGGCCAACCGATGCAAGAGCCACACCTACTGATTTTGCAAGGATACATCAAAACGCCGAGCGATGGCACACTTGCCGTGCCGAGTATTTCGCTCGTTGATACCAATCGTACCGAAATGCGGTTCGAACTTTCTCGAGAACCCGAGGTGCTGGTGAGCTTAAACGATCCGCATCAGGCGCTGGAGAATATTCCGCGACAAAGCATTTCTCGAGGCTCGTCAGCAAATCTTGTGGGGAGATTCGTCTGGCGCAATCGGAAAGCAAACGACCTCCCCATGTTGCAGATCAAGAGAAACAACCGGCAGTTCGACGCCGACATGGTCACCACTCTCACACCGGGTCCAAATGGCTGGACCGGAACGGCACACACTACGGTGAAGGTGCAAGAAGGCATGATCGGCCAACTACAATTTACCGTTCCAGACACCTTTCAAAAACCATACCGTATCGAGCCGGCTTCTCTAGGTTCTGTTCACGAGCAGCCGAATCGTTCGGGGCGAAGGCTTGTTACCATACAATTGCAAAACCCCGTATCGAAAGATCAAGAAATCTCGTTTCGCCTTACCGGAAGCATAAACCTAACCGCCGATCAAAGATTGATGGTTCCCGACTTGCGATTGACCGGCACCTCGCGTGGAAATCGATATGTATTGCTACCAACACGGGTAGGCGAAAAATCGATCAACTGGGATTGGCCAGGCCTCACCCCCGAACCGCTGCCACTGGAATTAGGGAGACTCTTGGAATCGCAAGACAACACACGAGCATTTCGCGTTGAACACGAACAATTTTTTGCCCGCGAGCGATCGTATCAAGGCACGCTGCAAAACGCGATATGGCGACACGCTCTGATTTCCGGCGTACTCGACCACGAGGGCAATCTCTCTGCAACAGCAGAGCTAGTCTTGCAACCCGGCCGTGCAACTCATTGCACATTACGACTGCCAGAAAACGCAAAACTAACACAGCTCGTCGTTGGCGACAGCCGAGTGAGACGCGAGAAAACTACGTCCGAGGGCTGGCGAATACCACTGGGCCCACCCTATTTACCTCGCCGAATCACCGTTTCGTACCAAACACAGATCAAAACCTCCAAGGGGCGGTTCAAGTTCCAGTCGCCAATACTACTGATTGACGACCGTCCGCTGCCTTCGCCAGAGATCCGATGGAAAATACGCCCCGTAGGTCAATTGTTGTTGGCAGACCCAATCGTTGGGCACCCTCTGGCTCCCGAGCAATTCTCAAGAGCTGCCTTGCAATTGTCATTGCATGCGATTGCCGATTCAAGATTGTTGGCTCTTGAACTACCAAAACGAGAAGGTCGAGCTTGGTTCAAACCTTGGCAACGACGTACCCAGCAAGCCTGGGAAGAATGGCGCCGTTTAGAACCCGCCTCAGGAACATTAGACGAGATTTCGACAACGGCCTTTGGCTCAAACCATATCGAACACAGCGACGATTCAAGTGCCTGGGCAACTCTTCTTGAACAGTTAGGCGCACCAAACCCCGGCTCAGAACATCAAAAAAATACGACCGCCTATCCGCCGATCCTACCAGGGCAAATGGATCGACTAGAAACCCGTTCCGAGAAGTTTTTTTTAAGCGATGACCAAGGGCAGGTGGTACTAAGAGCACGGCCTATCTCGCGAGGAAATGGCTGGCGATGGCTCTTCGCAGTATTGATCGTAAGCGTCTGTCTCCCGCTAGCCCGGCAGATTGACGCAACCACTAACTGGGCAGCACAACTCCGCGAACAACGGGCAGTTCGACTACTCGCCGCGATCGGAATCCTGTGGTGGCTGCTGCTTACCGCAAGCGCAGCTGGCTTGCTACTCGTCGTCGCGGCACTGTTATCTTTCGTATTCCGACGAGCAAAAAACGCTTGGCGGCAACAAGTTCAAAGCACCAACTCTCAGATTGCTAGCTCAGTAAATTAAGTGTTGCCTCAAAACGGATTCGTTAGCAGTGTCGGCCACGATATCCTCCCGCAAAACACCCACCTTCTGCGAACAGAAAAAGGGAAAACGTGCTAAGGAGCCGACTTTCCGTTGTCGTTAAAGAAACTATCGGGGATTGATCGCTCAACGATCCGACCTACCTCGTCCTTAGTGCGACGTTGCCCCACCGTGTGCCACGCAGAAACATCGGCAAGCTCGGGCATCATTTTCACGAGTTGTTCGATCAACATATTCGCAAGCCTCACGATCGAGCGGCTATGGGCCGACTCCTGAATCGCCTTAGCGGTTTTCATAATCCGCAACATGCAAGCTCGATTGTTTACCGGCTCAGAAAGAGGCCCCGAAGAGTCGATCAGAAGATCAGACAAGGGAACTTCAAGAACTTCTTGCCATTTGAGTAAATCAGAAATCGTCAGATTGGTATACGCGTCTTCCTGGTGGCGTATCTCCTGAACGGTCAAATTCAGCTTACGCGAAACCGATCGTAACGAAGCACCCTGCTGCAGCCGTACATCGCCAATTCGATGAAACTTACGTGCCACTTGGGTTGGCTCAGGTACACTCGTACCATTGGATTCTAGCTTATAATTAACCGTACTCATCCCCAGTGCCTCCTCCATCTCTGCAGAAGCAATCTTGCATATATCTGCTTCGAAGGATTTCAGGCGCGTTTGCTTCGGCGCGCAAGGCTTATTTGCTCACTCGCCGAAGAACTGGTTCCGTTCAGTCCAAAGATTCGCTGGCAAACGCATAAATAAAGAAAAGTGAATGACAAGAACGCAGCAGGCGGCAATCATGCCCACGTGTTGCGATGTGTTGGCTATTCGCTGAACCCGCCAGCCGAGAAGGGTTCTGCCCCAGCGATAGCCAAAGTGTTTTGCTAAACTCCCCTGCGAGTTAAAAGGCATGTTATTCCCTCGCACGGTGGAAATGATAATCTCGATGCCGTCCGATGGCAAGACTTTTATTGCTACAAAGACCCGCAAGTTCGAAAATTCCCAAAGAAAAGTAATCTACCGCTTCTTGCAGGCTACCTTGGCTCTTGGCTCAGTATATCGCTTGACGCCAAAGGGTCTTCGCGGCAATACAAGCGGCCTACGCCGCACTGGACACTTCGCAGGCCAGCCGCAACCACCACACACTTAGTTTCCTGCGACTGTAGGAGAGGTTCCGACTGCCGATTGGGTCGTAGGGTGCCCGGAAATATTGGCCCCAGAAGGGTTGGAATTGGACACACGACGACGAGGTACCAGAGGTTTTTCTAATTGCAGCCAGCAGAAACCGGTCATCGATCGATGAGCATGTTCCATGCTGTCGTGCAACGCGCGAATCGAGGCAAAGCGACGCGATCCGGCCGAATCTACCATCGACGCCGCTCGTGTCATCGATTGCCGTAAATATCCCTCGGATTGGGGATTCGACTTGACAACCGACTTCAACTGTGAGACATCCACCGGAGACACGCCATCGTGAACCACGACCATTTCCACATTCAATCGTCGACGAACAAGATCGAGTGCTGCTCCCAGACCTTGGTGGACCGCCTGACGAAGCACCGTCACTTGAGGGTAGATGCGAGCCAATTCGCAAGCCGTTTCATAGGTCTCGTCGGTCGAACCATCGTCGACCACAACCACTTCGATTGCCGTGCTGAGCATTGGCGAAAGCTCAAGAATATCCATAACCGACGAAATTAAAAGACGCTCGCGGTTGTACATTGGTAGAACGACGGTCAACGGCTGATTCAACGTGATATCTCCCACATGCGACACTGGCCAACGGCCAAACTGTTTGTGTATGACTGGTTTGCGCCAGGAAAGCGACAGGCCGACCAACGGGCATTGCAACCAACTCGAATTTCGATGAACATTGGTACAAAGTGTTACTTATGGCCCAAAGCACTAGATCGGCTACAGACGTTTTTGTTCTGCAACAATTGGCAAACCGTACTAACTGGATTGAACCTACCCGTCTTGCCGGTCATAAGGCTTGCTACAACCACAATGGGGCCAGTTCGTGGTAGGATGAGAGTAACTTTCCAAAAAGCCAGAGGCTGAAACATTGACTTTCGATCCCAATTTTCCGACAAACGACCACCTACTTCCCGTGGTGGCACAGGATGTCGCCAGCGGCAAAGTTCTTATGCTTGCCTACATGAACCGCGAGGCATGGGACGAAACCATCGCCAGCGGCAAGGCCGTGTATTACAGCCGCAGCCGTAAAAAATTGTGGAAAAAGGGCGAAGAGAGCGGGCACGTTCAGCATGTGCGCGAAATCTATCTCGACTGCGATGCCGACACCATTCTTCTCAAGGTGGAACAAGTGGGGGGGGCAGCCTGCCACACCGGTTACGAGAGTTGTTTTTTCCGCCAACGAGAAAATGACGGCAACTTAAAGGTAGTTGGCAAACCAGTCTTTGACCCCAAGCAAGTCTACAAAAAGAAATAACCAGCCAAGGAAACTAACCATGAGTGCAGAAGCCCGTTTTGATCAGTTGAACCTAGAGCTGCCTCCTGCCCCCAAGGCAATGGGCGTTTATAAGCCGTTGGTAATGGTCGATAACTTAGCCTATCTGTCGGGGCACGGCCCGCTGCTGCCCGATGGCACACTCACCAGCGGACGGGTGGGCGACGACATGGACGTAGCCGCCGGCTATCAGGCGGCACGCCAAACCGGATTAGCGATGCTGGCTACCTTGCAGGCGCACTGCGGTAATTTCGATCGCGTGGTTCGTATCGTAAAGACGCTCGGACTGGTTCGCTGCACCCCAGAATTCGCAGAGCAGCCAGCCGTGATCAACGGTTTCAGCGAACTAATGCGAGACGTTTTTGGCGAAGACGCCGGCATCGCCGCCCGTAGTGCATTAGGAACTTCAGCGCTACCCGGAGGAATTGCAGTCGAGATCGAGGCGATTTTCGAATTGCAACCCGCGGATTAGAGCAACTTACCAATGGACGTCCCCAAGAGTCATTAGAACCCCAAAGCAGATTCGTTAGAGATGTCGGCCACGACATCTCCCCCGCAAAACACCCTAGCGAACAGCCCGTAGCCCGCGTGAAGCGATAGCGCAACGCACCTTTCGCCCCTCACTCAATGACAAATGACCATTGTCAAATAACGATTGAAAAATCCCCTCCCCCAGATCAACAATCAAAAATCCCACATCAAACATCCCTCCGCGGGTGGCACCGACAGTCGTTCGGAGTTGACGTTGGTTTACGAGGAAGCGTCTTCGAACGATTGTCGGTGTGCATAGCACAGAAGGTCATTATGCTTTGGACACAATATCCTCTTGTGCTGCGCACACCGACACATGTCCGAGCAGCGCCCAATAAGTAGCATATCGCACTGCGGATAAGTGTCTGTGCCACCCGCGTCTCTCTGACATGCACCGAGTGCAACCGGAAAATGAAAGTCGCTTAGGTTCTGCGAAGAAGGTTGCTGGCAGGTCGACGCCGTTGTCTTGCAAGCACCACCGTACTGCCGGCCACAAGAAATGCCAGGGTGGAAGGCTCGGGGACGAATACGGAGGTCACAGTGATATTCATCGGGCTACCGGGATCATTTTCATAGACAACGCCGTTCATACCAACAACAAAACTAAACGCAGTCACCTGAGAAAAATCAGCGGCCGCAAGATCAGTCAAGTAGGGTGCGTGCTCGCAGAAAAAACGGTGCGTTCGATCTCGGATTCAATGTCGCCATAGTGTGGACGCATTACTCCCTTGTAACGCACCAGATTTGGCGACGACCACGCACCCTACAAGAAAGAAACGTGTCAAGGGTACTTTGTTGGCCACCCAGCCCGCAAGATTTTTCGACAGGATTTACAAAGGGCAAACAAGATCGTGGTTGACTCGATCATCTCGTCCATCCAGTAAATCCCGTCAAAAAAAACTCTGCCGTCTCCGCATCTCTGCGAGAAACCACCCCAGCCAAATTTTTGTGTTGAAATTGGGCCACCACATCTGGGATAATAGCGATTAGCTTTTAGCCGTTAGCGATCAGCTTTTTCGTCATTCAGATTTCGTCATTTACCACGCCCAAATGGACAATATTATTCCCTTCCGCACTCCAAATTCCGCATTCCGAACTCAATATTGTCCACCCCAATGGGGCCCCCCGCGATTCGTGCCAAAACTAACCCACCAAACACTACGATAGCAGCACCAACCCACACAATTTTGTCCAATAAAGTCAACAAACAAGCCCGATGGAAGCCAATATGCCGCGTCCGCCCATCACCTTGAAAAAGCAAAACATGCCGACAAAAAAATAAACGGGACAAGTGACTAGCACCGGTCCCGTTTATGTGTTTTCAAGCGGTTACAAAATTTGTCAGCTTGGCGTTAGCCACGCACTTTTGCATCGCCACGTCGGTTTACAATTACCTTCACCGAGTGACCACAGCAGGGCCAGGTGTAGGTTGCGATCTGGCGACCAAACAGGCCACTACGCCAGCAAACGGTCGGAGCTTCGGTGCAACAGCCTGGGATGCAGACCGTCACGCTCTGAGCACAAGGGCTGCAAGGTGCCTGAACGCAAAGCGTCACCTGGATCGGAGCGGGCGGGCAGCAGCAAGCATCGTTTGCATGACTTGTGTTGGCCATACCGGCCAGAGTGCCCAAAGTGATTGCGGCAATGGCCACAACAGTACGAATACGAAGCATGTCTCGGTTTCCCCTCTGTAAGACAAAAAACGGTTTCTACGACAATGAACGATCCACGTCGTCACTGCATTATTCTTAACTCTAATTCACTACCTGAACAGTGCAAATGTTGCCTTAAATTTCAGCGATTTTCACCCAAAACGTGGTAAATATGCAACATTCCAGCCTAAACTCAGGATACCGCCGCTGCTTGGGTAGCAGGCTGCTGGGCATAGTGACGGTTAATCAGGTCGTTCTGAAGCCACAACAGCTTGCTGAAGGCCCTCAAAGTCCGCTCTTGAACCTCCGCAGCCAACCCCAGTCCGAGGATCGTTGCAATCAGGGCGTCGGCTACAAAGCCCATCAGGGCGTTCATTTGCACCAAAGGGACATCGATCGACGAGCTTCCTTTGCCCGGCGTGTGCATGGCACCCACCAAATCAAGGTAGCCCACCATTTTCGCGTCGTACGGCTCGGAAACCAAGGTGGTGAGGTACCGTCCCAAGTGCTGCTTGCGAAACTGAATGACCTCGTCGCTCATCTGCAGCGACTCCACACCCTCAGCCACATCGCCCTCGTAGCCATGTTGGCGAGGAACGAAATGCCGCCAAGTCGCGTCATATTGAGCGAGTTTGTCGTAAACAGCATCCACCAAATTAGGTACAATAGGAGCCAGATATCCTGCCGCATCGTGAATCGCAGTGATGTCTCCCTCCGAAAACCCCATAAATTCAGCCAGGTACTGAAACCGATAGCCCAGGTCATTTTCCAGCCGTGCTTCGTCTATATGTTGCATCGTGTTGAATTCTCCCTTTTTTGCCCAGCGGTCACGCTACCACTCGTCGAGAAGTAGCCGTGTAGGTAAAATTGGATCGAAATATCCAGTTTCACTAGAGTATGACAACTATATTGGATGTCAAGGTCCAATTTCAAGAGAGAGCCCTATGATCTCCCAAACGGTTGAGTACGCCCTGCGAGCGGTTGTACATTTGGCGGCCGTAGCACCTTCGAGTTGCACGACGTCGCAACTGGCAGAAGTGACGAAGGTTCCGGCAGCCTATCTGTCGAAAGTATTGCAGGGTTTGTCGAAAGCGGGTCTCGTGCGTTCGCAGCGTGGTGTTGGCGGAGGCATATCGCTCGCGGCAACGCCTGAGGAAGTAACGATTCTGGATGTGGTTAGTGCTGTCGAACCGATGCAGCGGATCAAGACTTGCCCACTTGAATTTGAGCAGCATGGCACAAATCTTTGCCCGCTACACAGCAGGTTAGACAATGCCATGGCGGAATTAGAAGCCGTTTTTCGCAACACCACGTTAGCAGAGATATTGAGCCAAGAAGGCGCCCCAATGCCGCTGTGTGATCGAAAAATATCTTATATCGGGAGAGAGGCCAGGCCTCTCGCGACAGACGAAGAGCGGGCGAAGGGAATCGAACCCTCGTAGTCGGCTTGGGAAGCCGATGCTCTACCATTGAGCTACGCCCGCGAGTAGCGAACCGATGGTTATTCTACTAAATGGTGCCGTGGTCGGGAAGAAGCTGGGCATCAAGCCCAGGACAATTGCAAAGTTGGCAATCGTCCGTTGTGGGAGGCGTCTCTAACGCCAAAAAATGGATCATCGAGCCTTCGTGGTGCGAATATCGATTTCAAGCGACGCTATGTCATCAGAGTTTACATGATTATTTTTTCCAACGTCATCAGGTCGCACAACGCCGGATATTGATCGCAACAGCTTCCTATCGTCCAGCTTCAAATCGCCAGTTGCTTTCACAACTAAGTTGCCGTTGGAATTTATCTCTACAACGCTGGCAGCAATCTGAACCTCTAGTCCGGGGGTAGGACCATTCAATTCTTTGAGCGGCTGTATCCAGTGACGCGCTATGTCACCTCGAAGGGTGATCACCACAAGGCTTCCGACCGCAAGCGGAGCGAGTGCGTTCTCGGTGTCAACTGGAGGGGCTGAGTGCTTTTCTGGATACTTGACGGGATTCGGTAACACAGGGCTTGCTGGATGAGCCGGTGCATAATACGCACCTTGTTGAACCGCCGTAGGAGGGGTCGCAGGAGTTGGCTCCTTCGCCTCGTCTGCTTCCGCATTTGTTAGGACGAACACCCGATCGCCTGGCAATAGTTCGAAATTGGCCGAATCGTTATTACCAGAACTTAGAGCATCAAGATCTACTTCCAAGCGGTCAGCAGGCGAACTCGTGGGCATGACGTAAACTCGGACGATATCGTCAAAGGCTTGAAATTGGTTGGATCGGCTGGCCAAAGCATCAAGTACGCGTAGAGGACCAGGGCCCGGGTGGGGAATGCGAGCGGCGAAATCACCGGCGTTCGTTTTTTCAATCACGTAAACGACTTTGCTGTTGTATATAGCGACTTCGACCTTTACCTGGGGAATACCATAACGTTCGGAGAGTTTTTCGACGACCGCTTTTTTGACTTCCTCAACCGTCATGCCTGCAACATATATCTGCCCAAGAAACCCCCCGAGGCCGATGGTGCCATCAGGTCCGACTGGGAGGTTGTCGTTCACATGAAGCTTCGTAGCTTGAAGCCGCGAGCCTTCAAATTCGACGTCGAAATCATTCCATGTCAGTTCGATGGACAGCACGTCGGGGGGCTCGATGCGGTAGGGCTCTTCGCGCCACTTGGCCACAGCCTCGGCCCTGGTTTCGACCGCCGCTGGCTTGGCTGGCTCTTCGCCAAGAACCGATTCGATGCGGATTGCTTGACCTGCTGCGACTGCCAACAGTAACAGTGGTATGGCAAGATTCTTCATTTTAGAGACCTCCTTGTCAGATGAAGATAAGAGTCGCGTGACTCTTCGAGTAAGTACACCGCCAGACGCGGCAACGGCACCGCAGGGGGCATCCGCCGAGAAGCCCGCCACGCGGAGTAGCGTGTTTGCGTAACCGGTGTTCGCCAAATTGGATGTTGCTAGAACTTCTTCGTCGCACGCCCATTCGCCCGCCTCTTCGAAACGCCGAACCGCGAGCCATGCCAAGGGATTGAACCATTGAGGCAAGGCCAAGATGCGAATGGCCACGTTCTTCCAGAGGTCACCATGGTTTAGGTGTGCCAGCTCGTGTCGAAGAATCGCGATTCGGTCGTCGCGGCTCAAACTAGCCCATAGGAGCCTTGGCACGAGAACCAAGTAGACAAATGGCACAAAACACAACAGGGGCCCGACACGGCTTGTCACGCGAAAATGAACTTTCGTCTGTGGCGAGATAGTGCCAGTTGCCTCGCGCCACTCGTTACGCCACTCCCTCGATTCCGGAACACTTCCGATAGGAACATGAGCGAAAAGCGAATAGTATCGCTTGATGTAGAAACCCAGCACCGCGAGAGTTCCGAGCAACCAAGCTGCCGTTGCGGTTTGCTTTCCGACTCGTTGCCAACTAGACTGTTTTACGGCTTGCGGAATTGTTGGCGAATAAACCGTTAGAAGAGGCTCAGAACGAGTGATCGAAGTGTCGGGTAACTGTTGTAGTTGAATTACACTCGGTACGGATACGGTGAACGTCAACGGAATGAGAATCCATCCTTGGAGTATCACCAATACCCAAGCCGTCCGATGGATGCGAGTGGAGCGGACGCCAAGAGCCGGTAAGAGTAGCAAGGTCGTCAA
The DNA here is from genome assembly GCA_013152205.1 of Planctomycetota bacterium. Classification (GTDB taxonomy): domain Bacteria; phylum Planctomycetota; class Planctomycetia; order Pirellulales; family Lacipirellulaceae; genus Bythopirellula. The sequence continues at coordinate 688 of JAADGV010000002.1, read as the reverse complement.
CGCAGCTAGCGTTGTGCAGACGGTGGTTCGTGCGAGTCCGCTCAGTAATAATTCTGGGAACGCATCCACTATTTCGCCTCTCGCGATTGGGATTTTCGGGTTCGACGTTCGGCCTCTTTGATGAGTGCTTTCAGTTCGCGAATCTCTTCGGCGGAAACACTCTCATGGTTTATGAGATGAGCTACCAGCGGCGTAACTCGCCCACCGCTCACCCGTTCGACCAGAGTGTCCAGGTCTTTTGCATGCACCTCTTCGGGGGTAACCGACGCGGTATAGCGGCCTGGGCGATCGGTGGTTTTTTTGACAAGTCCCTTTTTGGCAAGTCGATTGAGCCGGGTCTGTACGGTCGTGTAGCCAATGGGTAGGCCAAGGGCCTTTTGGGCTTCGAGAATCGTTACAGCGTTCTCTCGCCAAAGCATTTGGAGGATTTCCAGTTCGCCCTCAGCCAAACGTGGGATTGCCTTACGTCGTTTTGCCATTCCATTCGCTCATTTTGTAATTGTGGTACGTTTTCGGGAGTATTACTACTTGGGTCATAGTTGGCAAGGCCAGTTTTTCTCGTTAACCGTTCACGGGTAGACGGACAGGTAGAGGATCTCACGCAAAGATTGTCCGTTAGACGTCAAGCGGAATTTAGAGTGGGATCGAAAATAGTTTGATTTTTCAGTACGCCGTAGATGATTTGGAC
>JAADGV010000077.1 GCA_013152205.1 Planctomycetota bacterium | reverse complement strand
TGAATATGAGCATCTTTCCCAAGATGGGTGCCGTTTTTCTCACCTATGCAACCGGTTATGGCGGGCAAGAGGAAGTGGAGACGATTATCAAAGTGATCACCACGGCACTCGTGGTGCTGGTGCTGCTCTACACGGTTTTGGGCGGCATGGTGGCGGTCATCGTAACCGATTACGTGCAGTTTGCCGTGCTCAGTTTAGGCATGTTACTTGGTTTGGCATTTTGTGTTTGGCAACCTGAGTTGGGTTGGGAAAATCTCGTCGCGACTTGGGGTACGGCTCGCGGCGAAGGGGCGTTTAGCCCCATCTCGTCGCCCCGCTATGGCTGGAGTTATCTACTCTGTCAAGCAATTTTCGCTGCCGCAGCAACCATTTGTTGGGCACCCAATGCAACCCGTTCGTTGACCACGACCAGTGAAAAGACAACCCGACGCGCCTATGCGTTTTCCTCATTTGGTCTTTTTGCCCGTTTTGCAATACCGGGGCTTTGGGGTATTCTCGCTTTTGCCTTCGTCCATATGGCTGACGGCCCTCTTGGCCTTTCCGAATATTTTAGCGGTGCAAACCTACAAGAGTTTCCCGAACGCTCGGTGCAGGCGATGCCCCTGTTGTTGGGAAAAGTGTTGCCGACGATTTGGCTCGGCCTACTAACCGCCGGTCTTATGGCCGCCTTTATGTCGACGCACGACAGCTACTTGCTTGCGTGGGCATCGGTTGCTACCAACGACATTTTTGCTCCCTTGATCGGCCGAAAATTGAGTAGTCGAGAAAGCATTTTATCAACACGACTGTCCGTTTTGGTGATCGGCGCCTTGTTGATAGTCGTGGGTATATGGTATGAGTTACCCGAGAATGTGTGGCCCTTTTTGTTCATTACCGGCACCATTTATCTTAGTGGTGCCTCGACCGCGCTTTTGGGGGGCATGTATTGGCGCCGAGCTTCTTCGACCGGTGCCATGCTCGCGCTCGGGGGCGGTCTGTTGGCTATTCTCGCTCTGTTTGAAGGCTGGTTTCAGGAACACGTCGCCCAAATGCTGGGGCATGTTGCCGACGATGGCACCATTCTGACCGACGAAGTAGGCCGTTACGCAAACGGGAATACAATCACGGTCGCGTGTTTCGCCATGTGTGCATTACTGTTTGTCGCAGGATCGTTACTGTTTCCCGACAAAATCTCGGACGACCATGAAAAGATCGGGAGCCCCTAAGCGATGAATTCTCTTTGGATCACGTTCTGGGAAGTCGTGCTAATAGCCGGGCTAAGTGCTTTTTTATTGTTGGTGCTGGCCGTGATTCCGCTAGGTGCACGTGATATCAAACGGATGTTTTCTACACTCGATGCTCGGCAATCTCCCGATACTGAGACGAAAACGACCGATGAGCCTGAGTGAGAACTTCCGATGCTCGCGGTCAGTCACAGAGCCGTCAGTCGCAAAGTACTCGGGCCGGATTCTCTTTGAGAAACACATCGATGGTCTCGTCCTTAATCCCTTCGCCCCGCATCATGGGTACGATGTTGGTCAGGATGTGATCGTAGCCCGTTCCGCCGTAGCAGCGTAACATCGATTTTAGGCAGACATCGTTGGTAATCAGGATTTGCTTCTCAAAATCACGCTCTAGCAGATCGAGAATGACGTGGACTCGCTCGATATCTCTTGCAAAAACTCCACCGGCGAATCCACGGTCCTCCTTGAGGATGAAAAACTCCTTGCCAAAGTCATCGAATTCGATGTTTACGCCAAGCTGCAATAGCTCAAGGATGTAAGGAAGATTGAATTCGATGTCGATATGGCAGATGACGATTTTGGCTGGGTCGACGCCACCCTCGATGAGAACCCTTGCCGCTTCCAGCCCTGCGGTCCCCCAAGGAAACGTGTGAACCTGAACCGCCGCCCGCCGTTGTTGAAAGGCGATTGCAGTCGCCTTGAGACACTTATTTTCGTTGGGTCGAATAGGATCGCTAGTACCGATTTCTCCGTAAATCCCCGCTCGTATATTTGTCCCGTTCATGCCCTCGAGCATGTCCTGAAGCATTTCATCTGCTATTCGCTCAGCTGACCAAGTGTTCATGAGGTCCGGATGGGTGTCGTACGTGTAGTAGCCACAGCCGGCAACAATGTTCAGCCCCGATCGCTCTGCCAAGGCTTGCAGCTTCTCAGGATTTCTGTTGATCCCCACCGAAGTGCAATCAACGATCGTGCTTCCGCCGCGCTGCTTGAAACGATCGACTTCTTCAGAGGCTGCTTCTAGATCATCAAGAAGTAGATTGTCTCGAATGGCGTAGGGGTTCATCTTCACCACTCCAAGATTTTGCATGCACAGCGGCTGGTTGCTGGTCTCCCTTTTTTCTGGATCGTCGAACTCAGTAAACTGATTGCGAATATCAATGAATAGATGTTCGTGCGGTAGGATAATCCCCAACTGTTCTCTGGCAACATCGCCATTGACTGTCGTTACGTCCATTGAAATAGGTTCCTCGAAACACCGTTAGATCTAACTGATTATAGGAGCGACTTGTAAATAGCTGGAAGCAATCAGGAGGCGCACCGGTCGCGTATCAAACCGCAGTTATTTGCGTATGAGATTAGACAAATTTTCGGCCTAGAACTTGACAACCGCCACCCCCTCCATCATAACAGGTTTAACGTTAAAGTTCCACGATTTTGGGCGTAAATCTAAGCAAGCGTTCCAGATTGCGTCTTTTCTTGCTGAGTCAGCGTATTGGAGTTTGGAGAATGGGAAATTCGATTGTATCGCCTGCCAATGTTTCCTCTCCAATGGCAGCCGATCTTTCCGAGTCAACGATTGTTAGAGAGTACTGCAACAAAACGCCCAAGTCCGCCCGACTGGCTGAACAAGCCCAAGGTATTTTCCCCAGCGGCATTACGCATGATGTCCGCCACATCGAGCCGCACGGCATTTACGTGACCCACGCCCAAGGAAGCCACAAGTGGGACGTCGATGGGAACGAGTATGTCGATCATCCCGGCGGACACGGTTCGCTGCTTTTGGGACATGGAAACCCGACTGTCGTTCAGGCGGTTCAGGAGCAACTCAATAAGGGTACACACTATGGCGCATGCCATGAGCTTGAATTACGATGGGGGGCTCTGATTCAAGAGATGGTTCCGTGCGCCGAGCGTGTCCGACCAACAAATTCAGGTACCGAGGCAACTTTGCTTGCACTAAGGTTGGCCCGTGCGTATACCGGACAGAAGAAGATTCTGCGCTTTGTTGGTCATTTTCACGGTTGGCACGACCACGTAGCCTTTGGCGTGACATCTCACCACGACGGATCGCCAACGCCAGGGGTGTTGCCGGAAGTTGCAGAGCATACCTTGCTTGCACCGCCATGGGATTGGCAGCAGACGAAAGAGATACTCGAATCCAGAGATGATATCGCTGCCGTAATCATTGAACCCACCGGGTCTACCTGGGGACAAGTCCCCCTTCAGCCACAATTTCTTTCCGATCTTCGCGATGTGACTCGGCAGCGTGGTATCGTGCTGATTTTCGACGAAGTGATCTCAGGTTTCCGCTGTTCACCTGGAGGCGCGCAAGGGGCTTTGGGGGTCGTTCCCGATTTGGCAGCTCTCGGAAAGATCGTCGCTGGTGGCATGCACGGAGCGGCGGTCGTCGGGTGTAAGGAAATCCTTGATTTGCTTGACTTTCGCCAAATGGCAAGCCTTGGCCGTGAGAAAATTGGCCACCAGGGAACTTACAACGCGATGCCAACAACCTGCGCAGCAGCCGTAGCTACGTTAGAGATTATCCAGACGACGGATGCTTGCCAGCGAGCGATCGATTACGGTCGACGGCTCCAAGATTCACTCAATGCGGTATTTCACGAGGAAGGAGTCGGTTGGATTGCCTATGGTTCCTTTGGCGGTTTTCATGTTTTTCTGAATCCAGAAAACATTTCCACCACACGAGAGGAAATCGAATCCGGGAAATTTGACTATGCTTGTCTCCGCGCCCCGGTGCGTCCGACCTTATCAAACAAGATTCGAGTCGGACTACTGCTGTATGGCGTTGACGTGCAACCATGGCCTGGAGCGCCTGTCTCTGCCGTGCATACCGACGAAGATCGCGAACAAACCCAAGAGGCATTTCGCAAAACGATTCAAATGTTAAAAGCGGAGGGAGAACTTTAGGAGTTACTAACGATTTCACTGAGACTGACTCTTTCCCGGCCGACATGAATACACCAGCAATACGCAAACTCCGTGAAAAGCTCGAAGCCAATCAGCCTGTCTACGGCCTTTGGGTGACGTTGGAATCTGCCAGCATTTCGGAAATAGCCGTAGGATTGGGACTCGACTGGGTTGTAGTCGACGCCGAGCATGGGCATTTGGACTGGCGCGATATTGTCGCTCATATCCGTAGTGCTGTGCGCAGCGACACGGTAGTACTTGTGCGGATCGCAGAACTCAACGCAGCTCTTGTGAAAAGATCACTCGACATTGGTGCCGATGGCATCGTGATACCGGCTATCGAAACCGCACAACAGCTTCAGGAAGCCGTTAGTTTCTCACGCTATCCGCCCGATGGAAAACGAGGGATCGGTGCTGAACGTTCAACGTGCTGGGGAAGTTGCCTTTCTGAGAGCGTGAATGAGGCAAACGATCATGTGCTTGTGGTTCCACTCATCGAGTCTGTCCAGGGCAGAGACAACCTCGACCAAATCGTCAAGGTTCCTGGTGTGGAATTATTCTTCGTCGGGCCGGCTGATCTCTCTGCGAGTGCAGGGTATGCAGGCCAGTGGGAAAACGAGGACGTGGCAGCTCAAGTACTTGCTATCAAAGACACGGTTCGGGCAGAAGGAAAGCATTGCGGAATTGTTTCCACGGGAGAACGTGACTTGAGTCGACGACTCGAACAGGGATTTCACCTGCTTGGAATTGCGATGGACAGCGGACTGATAATTCGTGGAATCGAGTCGGCCCTTTCTGCCGTGGGACGCGAGACTCGAATCCATCCGACTTTGGTGCCGGAACAAGACCAAGCAGTTCTCTCTGATAAGCCGTTAGATATCGTTCCCCCGCAGATGCGCCCTGATCGGCCGGAAGTGATCAACCTCGCCGGTTCGGGCCAGTGGGTCGATTTGGCCGAAGGAGTTCAATACGATGGCCTGGTCGGCGAGTCGTGTGGTACGAGGGATCTTTCGTCAGGTATTGTCACCTTCACGCCCAATGCACATTTGCCTTATCACAAACATCCCCAAAGCGAATCGATTACTCTACTCGAAGGGAAAGCGATTGTCGAAGTCGAGGGACGACGCTACATCCTAGGGGCCTTAGACAACATCGTGCTGCCCCGTGGCCTAGCACACCAAGTATCCAACATTTCAACATCAAAGAAAGCCGTATTTCATACCGCCATTGCCTCCGAGGCTCCGACTCGAACGCCCGTGGAAACCAATTTTTCTCGGCAAGACATGTCTGAGTTGTTTCCAGGCAAACCAGGAGCCGAACGGCTTAATTGGCATCAGTCGGCCCAGTGGTACGAAGGGGGAGACCGTGCCAACTTCATTGATTATTTTAACGGACGCCTGATGCCAGGAATTGAAATGAGTGGCGGTTACGGTTTGTTTGAACCGGGCGGCCGCCTGCCTTGTCATATTCATGATTTCGACGAATCGATTTGCATTATTCAAGGCACGGCAACCTGTGTGGTCGATGGAAGACAGTACACCATGGGAAACAATGCGACTGCGTTTCAACCTCGCGGAAAGTGCCACTACTTCATTAACAATACAAACGAGACGATGGCAATGATTTGGGTCTACGCAGGGCCTTTGCCCGAACGCATAGAAATGTGTGAGTCTGCCTGCACAACCATCAGGAAACGCGTGCGGTGCGAGAATGTTCGGTAACCGTTACTTCAAGTATCTCATCCGCAATTAAATTTGAAGAGGAACACCAAAGGTATGAATAACCAACGACTAGCGGGCCAGACTGCGTGGATTAGCGGGGCGGCGTCAGGTATTGGTGCAGCAACGGCGCGGTTATTCGCCGCTGAAGGGGCTTGTGTCGTCCTGGTCGACGTCCAAGCAGATCTGGGGAAATCACTTGAAATAGAGATTCTCAGCGAGGGTGGTGCTGCGATGTTTATCGAGTGTGACCTGGCTAGCGAAAAGGCCATCGCGAGTTCCATTCGACAAACCATCGACAAATTCGATGGCCTACAGATCATTGTCAATTGTGCTGGTGTGACCAAGTTCAAACCACTTCACGAATTTTCTAGCGAAGAGTGGGATCACATCATGGGAGTGAATCTAAAATCTCAGTTCCTCTCCGTCAAACACGCAATCCCCCATCTACGAAAGGCGCAACGTAGCTACGTGGTGAACATCGGGTCGATCAGTTGCTTTGTAGGCGACGAAGGTGAATCGGTTTACAGTGTTTCAAAGGGTGGCGTCATGATGCTATCTAAATCGATTGCCCTGGAGTACGCAGCAGACGGACTGCGTTGCAACTGCATTTGTCCAGGTATCACCGATACGCCTATGCTACGGCACCACCTTAGCACAACAACCGACCCTGATAGAACTTTGGCAGAACGTATGCGCCGCACTCCTACCGGTGTATGTGTCCAACCCAAGGACATTGCCAAGACCGCTCTGTTTCTGTCGTGTGAAGATTCCTCAGGCATCACAGGCACACACATTGTCGTCGATGGGGGACTGCTAGCGGCAGCTGAATGGCAATCACCAGCTCAGACGGCATTCATGGTTCAGAATCACGAGAAACATACACATGAAACCAAAGCTCTCTTGCGCTGATTTTACCTTCCCTCTTTTGCCCCACTCGCAGCAACTCGACTTGGTAGCGATGCTGGGGTTTGAGGCGGTTGACATCGGATTGTTCGAAGGGCGTTCGCGTCTTTGGCCATCGAACGAATTTTGCGACCTACGCCGCTCAGCACAGCTACTCAAACGAAAACTTGGCGACCGTGGTCTCAAAGCAGCCGACGTTTATCTTCAGACCGACCCCGATTTTGTTCCCTATGCGGCCAATCATCCCGATAGCTCTCGACGTCGCAAGGCGCGTGATTGGTTTGTGAAAACGTTGGAATACGCTATCGAGTGTGGCGCATCGCACGTCACCACGCTTCCAGGCGCCTCGTTTGAGGGTGTACCATACTTAGAATCGTTTCGTCGATGTTGCGAGGAGATGGCATGGCGTGTGGATTGTGCAGCCGACGCAGGAATCCCGTTCGGAATCGAAGCTCACTTTGGCTCGATCATTCCAAGACCGAAAAGCACGCTGCAACTGTTACAAGCAGTTCCTGGGCTCACCTTGACGCTGGACTACACCCATTTCGTCTATGTTGATATTGCCGCTGAGGAAATCGAACCACTCCTTTCTCACGCAACACATTTTCACGCAAGGGGCGCTTGCCGCGATCGCATCCAATGCAGTTTCCAACGGAGCACCATCGATTATGATCGCGTACTACAGGAGATGGAGAGAGTAGGCTATCGAGGGCACATTTGCGTCGAATACGTGTGGATCGACTGGGAACATTGCAACGAGACAGACAACTTGTCAGAAACGATTCTTTTCCGTAATTTCTTTCAGCGGGAGTGCTCTCCACAGATCGACCGAACTTTTTTATAGCTCACGATATGTGCTGTTTCGAACGACTAGCTCCGGCTTAAGTACCATGCGAATGTCGGGGGGCGCCCCTTCTTCAATCGAGTTGATAAGGATGTCCGTGGCAACGGTGGTCATCTGCTCGAAGGGCTGACGAATCGTCGTAAGCGAGATTTTTTTTAACGCACATACGTTGAGATCGTCGATGCCGACTACGGCAAGGTCTTGCGCTATATTCATACCCAACTCCTCGGCTGTTTCCATCGCACCCATGGCACAGAGGCTGTTGGCACAAAGTAGCGCATCGACCGTAGGAATTTTTTCTCGGACTTGGTGCATTACGCTGCGGCCAGCATCAATATCCAGACCAGCATAAAATGTACTCGAATCATCTGCCTCGATACCGCCTTCGCGAAGAGCCTGATAAAAAGCCTTTTTTAGCAGAGCAAACCCACTAAACGACTCAAATTCTTTCTCGCCATTGAGAAAAACAGGGCGTCGACATCCGGCCTCCAATAAGTGCTGAACAGCAATACGCGCAGCGCCGGTTACATCATTGGCAAGAAAAGGCCCTTCGTAATTTTCCGGAAACGTATCCAATGCTAGAAAAGGAATGCCATGGTCCGTGAGAAGCTTGCTTGATTCTTTCGCTTTCTCACCAAAGCAAACAAGCATTCCTTCCACACGCGCATGGAGCAAACTGTGGATCTCTGTGACTTCCCGACTAGAAAGAAACTGAGTATCTGCACTAACAACCTCGTAGCCACGTTTCAGCGCCGCGATTTGAGCAGCGCGAATCATTGTCGCATAGAACGGGTTGACTATGTCGTTGACAATGATGCCAATGGTTCTTGTTTTCCCGGTGCGCAGCGCTTGAGCTTGGCGATTCGGGGTGTAGCCCAAGTCTTTCGCTATCGAGAGAACCTTCTTACGCTGCTTGCCGCTGATTCGCGAACTCTCTTGAAACGCTAACGAAACGGTCGTGAAGGATACCCCAGCAGCCCTAGCAACATCTTTGATTGTAACTGCCATCTAGTCTCAGCTTCCCCACAAATCGTTCCAGCTTACCTCTTCTCGAAAAAATAGCTCCGTGACACTTACCCCAGTATAAGCACACCCAGGGGGACTTCGATAGACGCGAAACCGAAATGCAGTCCAGTCACGACGACAATCTTCTATCCACAATGGTCGTAGCACTGTCACCAAACAGCCTGCATATATTGGACATGCGATAGCCCAAAGTCGACGAATACCGGGCAGTCTATGGCTAGGCAAACTTTTCCTGGCAGCGGATGTCTCTCGTTGGTCGAGCGGATTGTCCACATGGCCCGGTTTTCTTAGCCGCCTATGGTTTTTCGCGATCCAGAAACCGATGATGTCGGCGCTGCTGAGTGATCTGTCGTCATTGTCAGCGTCAGATGAGTGTAATAACTTTACCTGAGGCGCCTTTTCGTACTTATATAACCGGGGACGGTGTGTGAATCTGAAAACGTAATCGCATGCCCGAGAATGCCGAATTTTGTATACGGCGAGTAGGTTGATCTGCACACTGACCTGCCCCCATGGGTGACTCCAATGTTTAAGTTATGCTAAGCAGTCCCCCTGGGCCAGCCCCACTCGCTCGCTGAGGCGTAGCCGAAG
>JAADGV010000023.1 GCA_013152205.1 Planctomycetota bacterium | reverse complement strand
CTTTGGTTCCGAAAGCTGGCAAATAATGAAACCGAAAAGTCGTATTCCGCAGCGAGAACTCTTTGGCTTTCAGTTGAGCCAGATGCTCAACTCCGATCACCCGCTCTACGTGTTGGCCGCGCGCATTGACTGGCAGCAGTTCGAGTTGGTGTCAAACGATTAGAAAAACTTCTGGAAGCAACCATCCACACGGCGATTGCCATGAAGGCGTTCAAGCCGCAAGAACTTGAAAAAAGTGAACGTCGACAAGCCTTTGCGAGAACTCTTGGTATTAGCGCATCGACTGCTTGCTCAAACTCGCACCAGCAAGAACAAACTCTACAGCGTTCACGCTCCCGAAGTGGGGTGCATCGCGAAGGGCAAAGCGCATAAGCGTTACGAATTCGGTTGCAAGTCGAGCATTGCGACTACGAGCAAGAGCGACAACCGGCTGAGTCGCAATCATCGGACGGGTAAAACGGGCGACCAAATCAACCCCTTGTTGGCCGCCGCCGGATACAATCTTCGGAAGCTGCTGCGCTGGATTGTTTTTTCGCTCTTTTTGGGCGTGATCGGGCGGTTGAAGCGTGATCGGGCGGTTGAAGACGGTGCTGGCCATCCATATCGCCCCCCGAAACGCCTCGAACCGAACCACGCTCGTTTGATCCGCATCCAGCAAACACCGATAAAAGCGAAAATCCACGCCGGCAGTACATTTATCAGGGACGACTAGCTACTAATGGTGGTCAAGGGGTCTTTTGGCCCCGTTGGGGTTTTGGGGGATTATCCTAGTTCTTCGCGGAGCCAAGCCCGGCGGGCCCAGGTGATTAGCATGGCGCCCAAGGTGAGTAGCACAATGGTGGCGACGGTAACAAAGAGTAGGTCGCCAATCTGCTTGCGTCCCCACCACCAAGCTCCCAGCACTGCCCCGTGAAAGATCATTGCAGCATAAAGGCCCAGGATGATACGCCACATCGAACCCTTTCGGGCTAGCCAGAGACTCAGCCCAAGCGTAGGCACCTGAGCCGTAAGTGAAATCAGTAGATATGGCATCGCCGACCCCCATAGATTTTCGTCGGGGAAGGCGCCCGTCGAGAGGATCATCGCCAAGAGCCCTATCTGCAGAGCTAACCATAGCCAGCCGGTCTGTTTGGCCATAGCCAGCAGTAGGCCGTCGAGATACTCCTCGCGCGTTGCGGGTCGCAACAGTTCTTGGGCCATCCTGGGTAGCCGTAGCATCATCCGCAATCCAGTGATAACGGCAGGCCCCATCATCGCAAATTGGATGGCCATGACCACGAATCCAGAAGCGGGGCCCATTCGACCGCCATTCACGAAGCTGAGCTGGCTCAGAAAGATGCCGTAAGCCGCGAAAGCGAGTCCAGCTATGAGGGCTTGTGTCTCTCCCGATAGTCGCCCAAAACCGTACTGTAGTAGCTGTGAGCGAGTTTGTGGTCGCTCTGTCAGATGATGCAGCCGGTCGTGCCAACGGTCGGCGAGGGCTTGTATGATGTTGTGTCGAGCTGACACGCGTCCCAGTAGCTTTCTCTGCTCGGCCCGTTCCATTCGAGAGTGTCCTCCTGGCGTGCCCAACGGTACGATTTGGTAGTCGTCCATTTCTTCGTGAAGCATCGATAGCCGCCAAAGCCAACCGAGTACCATTGCCCCGCCCGTCACTGCCATTGCGCCGTGGAGGGCAGTGAATTGGTTTGGGACAGCAAACCAGAAATTTATGCCTGCGCTGGTCATACCGCTGAAGAAGATGACCATTGTCGGTAGCATGAAAATGCCCCTGCCAGGTTGCATTCCCCAAAGAGTGGCGCCACCCAACAGTAGTGCATAGGCCAGGGTTCCCGGCGTCGATAGGCCAGCGCCCATGGCAAGGCAAAGGGGGTTGGCCAGCAAGATGAGAACGAACACCGTGGCCAGCACGCCCAAATGGGGCCCCGTAAATCCAGGAAGTAACCTCGCCCGGGGGTTGGCGAATTGCCACCTTGCGGTACTCACCAGCCAGATGAATCCCATCATGATCGGAAAACCGAGTCCGAAGGTCATCTGCAAATGTTCGGCACCCTTTCCGCCAGCGAAAACCGTAGCGTACGCTGCGGAGGTCGCGAGCAGGATGAAGCCGGGGAGCAGTAGCAGCCACCGTTGTGTTGTGTAAGTCAGTAGCACTTGTTCTTGTTTGAACATGGTTTTTGTGGGGTGTGGGAGGGGGGCTCCGGCGATGCGTAGCATTGCGGTTATTTTTTTGTGGCGTGGCGTGCGGTTGTTTTTGTGTTGTTTGGTTATTCGTGTAGTTCTATAAAAATGTCTTCTAGGCTTAGGTCGTGGACGGCGATGTCGGCGTTCCAAGTGGTTCGCATTTGGTCGACCAGTTGCTCGTTGAAATTGGCGACGCTTACCGTGGCGGCTGCGCCTTCGACTTCGCAGTGCAGGGCGCCGGGGACGGCAAAGCTTTGGGGTAGCTCTTGGCGGGAGTTGATGTGGAGGCGTTTGACTCGCTCTTTGAGTTCGTCGAGTTCGCCGTGGAAGGAGATTTGGCCCTCGCGCAGTATGGCCAACTGGGTGGCTACCCGTTCTAGGTCGCTGGTGATGTGGGTGGAGAACAGGACGGTTCGGTTGGGTTGATCGATGATTTCGATGAGCGTTTGTAGGAAATGGCGACGGGCACTGGGGTCGAGGCTGGCGACTGGTTCGTCGAGGATGAGCAGGTCGGGCTCGTGGCCGAGGGCCAACACGATGCCGAGTGTTTGCAGTTGGCCGACCGATAGCGGGCCGACGCGGTCTTCCAGTGGTAGTTGCCACTGCCGACAGAGTTGGTCGACCAGGGCGTGGTTCCAAGTGGGGTAGAAGGCGGCGGTGTAGGCGATCACTTGCCGTACGCGCATCCAGGGGTAGCTCACGACTTCTTGCGGGACGTAGCCTAGGCGGGCCTTTGTTGCGGCTGAAAGGTGCCAGGCGTCGTCGCCGAGAATGGTTGCGGTGCCGCCGGTCGATCGTAGTAGGCCGAGGGCACACTTGATTAGCGTTGATTTGCCGCTGCCGTTTTTGCCGAGCAGGCCTAGGACGGTGCCGGGGGCGACTTCGAGATCGATGCCGTTGAGGACTTTTTTGTCGTTGAAACTCTTTTGGAGTTGGTTGATTTGGATCATGAGTTTGTTGGGGGTGGGGCGGTGGTGCCGGGGTGTCCGTCGTTGCCGACGGCGCTAACTTGATCGAGTAAAGTGTTTAGTACTTCTTGGATTTCGGCGTCGGTGAGGCCCAGTTGTAGGGCCCGGTGTAGGGCCTGCTTGGCCAATTGGCGGAATTGTTGTTGGCGTTGTTCGCGTGTTCCTGCGGGAACCGGCTTGAGGACGCGCATGCCTTGGCCTCGAACCCGAGCGACAATGCCCTCGGCTTCGAGGCGCGAGTAGGCTTTGCTGACCGTCATGGGGTTGATCGAGGCGGCTTGGGCGACCCTTCGTACGCTTGGTAGCAGGTCGCCTTCGCTGAGTTTTTCGCCGGCAATTAGGGCGTGAACCTGATCGATGAGCTGCCGATAGATCGGCATGCCTGAGGAGGGGTGGATTTCAAAGGGGATTGGCTTGGGGTCCATGTGTATTAGTGTCGCAATACACTAGGTTGTTGTCAAGTGGGGTGCTTGATTTGGCTAAGCCGCGAGCGACAGGGGGGACGGAGTAAAGGGGAAAGCCGAAAGCGGTTGTTTTGACTTTGCGATTGGTTGGTTTGTTGACTTTACTGGACAAAATTGGGTTGGTTGGTGCTTGTATGGCAGTGTTTGGGGGCTTGATTTTGGCACGAATTGCGGGGGGGCCCCATTGAGGTGGACAATATTGGGGGCTAGGGGCTGGGAAAATAGGGGTTTGGGACTGGAGTATTGTCATTTTTGGGTTGGTCGTTGCAGGGCGTTTGTAGGGCGGGCGAGTGACGAAAGAAGGCGAGTTGGCCTTCTGTTTGGCAGATGATTATCCCCTTTTAGGTGGCCAATATCGAAGGGTATTTTTTGGCCAGGGTAGACTGCGCGAGGCACAAAAGGACATTGACATCCGATTTAGGGGGGCGGATAATGGGTGTCTGGTGTGAATTTTAGAAAAACCGCGTTTGGTTGACTCGCTTTGGAACCTGGGGGGCAGCCCCTGGGCTTGGTCGCGGTCACGCATTTTTGGAAAGTTGCCCTATGAACACTTCTTTCTCGCAATCGGTACGGCTGGGTGTTTTCGCGCGAGCGGGGTTGGTGGTCTCGACCTGTTTACTGGCGGCGTTGCCGCTTCAGGGGCAGGAGGATATTGATCGCGAGCCGATCAATTATCACTCGGCAGCGGTCAACGACCCTATCGTGCAGCTTCAAGCGAAGCTGGATTCTGGCGAAGCTGGCTTGGAGTGGGACGACAAACATGGTTGGTTGCCGTCGGTGCTGGAGAATTTGAAGGTTCCGCTTTCTTCGCAGACAATGGTGTTTTCGAAAACCAGTTTGCAGTTTTCTCGAATTACGCCGCGCCGTCCGCGAGCGCTGTACTACAACGACAACGTGTATATTGGCGTGGTGCAATATGGCGAGGTGGTGGAAGTTTCTGCCGTCGATGCGAAGCAGGGGGCGATATTTTATACTTTGCCACAGAAGAAGACCGCGAAGCCGCGGTTCGTGCGAGATAAAGGTCAGTGCTTGTCGTGCCATCAGAATCGGAGTACGCAGGATGTGCCCGGCTATCTGATGCGATCGGTGTATCCGGGTGCCGATGGGAATCCGGTTTTTAGTTTGGGAACGACGACGACCGACCAGACGACCGATTATCGCCAGCGTTATGGTGGCTGGTATGTGACCGGTAAGCATGGAGTGCTACGGCATCGTGGCAATGCGATTGCCAAGGAAGAGACGGCGAAATCTCTTGATGTGGAAGCGGGTGCCAACCTGTCGGACTTGGATCAGTTGATCGATACGAAGCCGTATCTTACGCCGCATAGCGATCTTGTGGCATTGATGGTGCTGGAGCACCAATCGCAGATGCACAATTTTATCACCAAAGCTTCGTATGAAACGCGACAAGCGAACCATTACGACAAGGTGTGGGGCGAGATTTTAGAACGGCCCGAAGGTTTTCAGGCGGATGTTTCTAAGCGGCGGATCGCTGCTGCGGGCGAGAAGTTGGTGAAATATCTGCTGTTTTCTGATGAGTATCGTCTGACTTCGCCTATCGAAGGGACGTCGGACTTTGCTCAGGAGTTTCAGGCGCAGGGGCCTCGGGATAGCCAAGGGCGTTCGCTTCGGGATTTTGATTTGCAGACGCGGTTATTTAAGTACCCTTGCAGCTATCTCATTTACTCGGAGTCGTTTGATGCTTTGCCCGAAGGGATGCGAGAGTATATCAACCAGCGGCTAGCCGAGGTGTTGTCGGGTGAGGATACCTCACCGGAGTTTTCGCATTTGAGCGCAGCGGATCGGACGGCGATACGCGAGATATTGGTGGAAACGAAGCCGAGTCTGGCTGGGGTGTTGGCGAAATAGTGTGGTGGCTGTTTTGGTGTGTTTCGGTTTTCCGGCCAGGATGGCCGGGCTATGGGGGGCGTTTTCGGTGGAGAGACGGCGTGGCCGCCGACGCTAACGGAGGGGTGGTTTAGGGGACCATGCGGTAGGCTTCGGTTGCCTGTAGGATGGCTGCGCGATCTGGTTTTGTTCGGATGGAGAGGTAGCCTACGATTTGGTTGTTTTCGTAGCACGGGAAGACGGTTGCTTTCACCCAGTAAATTTTCCCGGTTTTGGATCGATTGGCGACATACCCTTGCCAGAGTTTTCCGTCTTTGATAACGGCCCAGAGGTCTGCGAACGCCGTGCGAGGCATGTCGGGGTGGCGAATGATATTATGTGGTGCGCCGGTCAGTTCGCCCGGTTCGTACTCGGCAACTTTGTAGAAACAATTGTTGGCAAAGGTAATTACCCCGCGTGTATCGGTGGCTGAGAGGAGGATGTCGTCGTCTTGAAGCACGTATTCCTGCTCGTGCTGGGTAAATCGTTCTGGAGCGCGGAAGGTGCTGGACTCGACCACTGGAAGCAATCTTGTCAGGGGGTCGATCGAGTCAAACGAAACTCCTTGCATGGACATCATTTCGAGTAAGTACGTAAACGTCTTGCCAATGGTGCCGATTTCTCGGGATTCGTTTTCGAGGTTGGCGGAGGAGCTTTCGAGCTGGCGGAAATTTACACGTGATGCCTGGAGCTGCTCGCCCAACTGGCCGGTCTCTTTAGCCATCATCGACGCGCTTTCTTGGGTAGCCGCTGCTGTGCTGATCGACTCCTGCATTTTCTGGGCCGATTGTTCGACACTCTTTGATAAATTGGCGATAGCGTCACCAATTTTTCCCATGGTGTCGCGAATCTTTTGATTGGCGTCTTTGGTGGTTCTGGATAGCTCTTTGACCTCGTTGGCGACAACCGCAAAACCTTTGCCAGCTTCTCCGGCTCGTGCCGCCTCGATGGTTGCGTTGAGAGCGAGTAGGTTGGTTTGGTCGGCAATGTCGTTGACGGTTTTCAGCAGTCCATTGATGGCGGTGAAGTCAGTCTCTAAATCGGCCGTCTTCCCATTGACGTATTCCAGTTCGGTGGATCGCTCCTGGGTATTTTCAGCAATTCGATCGACATTTGCTTCAATCTGTTGAACATTGGTTTGCACTAATTCCATACGCTCAAGGATGTGCTCGAAATCAGAGTTGCTTTGCCGAATCGTTTGGTGTTGATGAAGGATTTCTTGCCCGGAGGACTTGGCGACGGATGCGAGTCCAACGCCTGCCGCCTGGATTAGCGCGTTTCGGAGGGGACCATCTTCAAAGTCGACCAGCGTGCCATCGGCTTGTTCTTTCATTTGCCGAAGTTCGGTCGCTTGTGTGGGAGCTTCAGTTGTTGTCATGGCTTTGCTGCTTGGTGTGCGGGGATTGGATTTTGAGTGCAGATATGTGTCTTGGAGTTAGCGGTTGCCCGTCGGATCGTTGAGTGAGATCTGATTGAGTGAGAGGTCTTCAGAAATATAGGGTGGGAATTTAGGAAGGGACGAGAAAATTGGGGGTTTCGGGGGGATAAAGTACGTACTGGCAAGTCTATAGCGGGCAGGATGAGTGAGGTTGCGTGCGAATATGGGGGATATGGCGATTGTTTTGTGCCACAGTTGATATTCGATATCATTAAGCGGGGCAGGCGTTTGCAAAGCCATGCTAGCCGCTGGCGGGGGGCACGGCTTCCCAGGCTCAACTGCGGCTTCCGCCCGCAGCTATAAAGAACGGGAGCTGCAATTTTGCAATCGCTCTGGGGTGGCGAGGATTCGTTCTGGATTTGTCTGGCGTAATGCTTCAAGTCGAGCTGGTGGAAGCTCGATGGTAGTGGAATTGCGTTTGGTGCTTTGGGGTTGGGGGTGAAGGTGGGTGAGGAATCTGGGCTGGGAGTGTTGTGTCGTGGGTTTTGTGGAAATTATTAAACATGTTTGGTTAAGGCCGTTGACGCTGAACGGGGTTCAGCTTAGAATCCTCGATTCGCCACTATTGTTAAGTGGCTACTTAAGATCTTTGAAACTTTGATCCACCAGTTCCGAGGTAGGGAGTCAACGTGCCCGCGTCGAAGGAAGTTATTCGTATTCGTATGGAGGCATACGATCACTCGGTCTTGGATCAGAGTGCGGCTGAGATAGTCGACACCGCCAAACGTACTAATTCGGTGGTTCATGGCCCGATTCCGCTGCCGACTCGCATCGAGCGGTATACGGTTTTGTCGGGGCCTCATGTTGATAAGAAAGCCCGCCATCAGTTTGAAATTCGCACGCATAAGCGTTTGATTGATATCGTTCAGGCCACGGCCAAGACGATTGAAGCTTTGAATAAGCTAAATCTGCCTGCTGGTGTTGATATTAAGATTAAAGCAACTGCCGGATAATGTATTGCCGGTGGTTTTGTAGTTAAACAGTCAAGTATTTATTCGAGAACATTCGCATGTAGCGGAAGTTGCGTGGGTAAGCCTCGTGTATCGAGTGTCTCCCGCGTCACCTAACAGCTCTAGGGAATTGGACATGGCCACTAGTGGTAGCGTCGTCGGCATATTGGGCCGCAAGGTCGGGATGACGCAAGTCTATGACGAGTCAGGCAAGGTTGTGCCGGTAACTGTCGTTGAGGCAGGGCCGTGCGACGTGCTTGATGTTCGTACCCCGGAGCGAGACGGCTATGAAGCTGTTCAGTTAGGGTATCTTGATAAGCCCCGTCGGTTGGCTAGTCGTAGTCAGCGTGGTCAGGTGGCAAAGCTGGATAGTAAGCGTGGCAAGAAGCGTGCCGCGGCTGGTATCGAGCCTTCTAAGAAGCCAAACTGTGAGCCCAAGCGATTTATCCGCGAGATTCGCGGCCCGGCTGGTGAGCTGGAGGTTGGATCGCAGGTCGAGGTGGGTGCCTTTGAGGATGTGGCGTGTGTGGATGTCGTCGGGACCAGCAAGGGGCGTGGTTTTTCTGGTGCGATGAAGCGGCACAACTTCTCGGGGCAGCGTGCTTCGCATGGTGTAAAGAAATGTCATCGCCACATGGGTGGTACCGGGTGCAGTGCTTCGCCTAGCCGATTGTTTAAGGGTGTTCGCATGCCTGGGCACTATGGTGCGGCTCGCTGTACGGTAAGAAATCAAAAAGTCGTTCGTATTGATGCCGAGCGTAACTTGCTGCTCATTCGGGGTGCTATTCCTGGCCCCAATGGTGGCTATGTTGTCGTTCAACAAACTAACAAGCTGTAAGGTGTAGGCGGGGTTGTTTGGGAATTAGTAGTTCCTCGGCCAAGAGCCTTCAGACTAGAGTTTAGAAAATGCCAAAACTCACTGTTCATGATGCTAAGGGTAAAAAGGTTGGCACCTATAATGTCGAGCCGACCGATTTTGCTCCGCGTATTAACAAGCAACTGCTGCACGATGCTGTGGTGATGTACCAGGCAAATCAGCGGCAAGGCTCGCATCAGACAAAAACACGCAGTGAAGTGGCGGGGACGACGAAGAAGCTTTACCGTCAGAAGGGTACGGGTAATGCTCGGGCCGGTTCGAGACGGAGTGGTATTCGTCGTGGTGGTGGTCATATTCATGCGATTCGAAACCGCGACTACTCCTATTCGTTGCCTCGGAAGGCGCTGCAGTTGGCGACTCGGATGGCCTTGGCTTCTAAGATTCGCGACGATGAAGTGACGATTATTGATAAGCTGGAGTTCGCTGAGCCGAAGACCAAAGACATGGTGTCGGTGTTGCAGCACTTGGGCTGTCAGGGGGAGTCGCTGTTGGTTACGACGGCTGGCAATGCCACGAATGTTTATAAGAGTGCCCGAAATATTCGCAAAGTGTCTGTTTCGGCTGCCTCGGATTTGAATGCTTTGTGTCTGCTTTCGTCGCGGCGACTACTGATAACGACTGAGGCACTCGATCAGCTCAAGGAGCGATCGGGTGCAACCAATGGAGCCGATAGCTGATCGCCTAAAGTGCGAAAGCCTGGATAACCATGCCAAGACATATACCACAAACGACGAGCATATCGCTTGAGCCGCATCAGGTGATTATTAAGCCTTTGGTGACGGAAAAGGGAATGCATCGTTCGACGCGTTGCAACGCTTATGCCTTCGAGATTAATCGGTTGGCTACGAAGAGCGATGTGAAGCGAGCGGTTGAAGAGTTGTTTGAAGTCAAAGTATTGAAGGTGAATACCCAGAACCGTAAGGGAAAACCGCGTCGGACGAAGATGCGGGCAGGGCACACCAAAGATTGGAAGAAAGCTATTGTGACGCTCGACGCCGAGCATCGCATTGAATTGTTTTAGAAGGAAGGCGCTAGTTGTTAGTCGCTAGGTACTAGTTTTAGAAAGCTAGCGCCCAGCAACTGGCGCCCAGTAGCTATTATGGGTATTCGCAAATACAAGCCGGTAACGCCAGGACGTCGCGATGCGACTGTTAGCGATTTCGCCGAGCTCACGCCAGGTGCTAAGCCTGAGAAGAGCTTGCTGCGTCCGATCACGAAGACGGGCGGTCGCAATAACCAGGGCAAGATCACGTCTCGGCATCGTGGTGGCGGGCATAAGCGTCGTTATCGGTTGATCGATTTTCGTCGTAATAAAGATGGTGTTGCTGCCAAGGTGGATTCGATTCAGTACGATCCGAACCGAACGGCTCGCATTGCATTGCTTCACTATGTGGATGGTGAAAAGCGATACATCATTGCTCCTGACGGACTTGTCAGCGGCGACATGGTGATGAGTGGCCCGGAGGCTCCGGCGAAGGTTGGCAATTGCTTGCCTTTGGCAAACATGCCGCTTGGCACGACGATTCATAACATTGAGTTACGCGAAAATCGCGGTGGTGTGCTGTGCCGGAGTGCTGGTACGAGCGCCACGTTGATGGCACGCGAGGGTGGATGGGCTCAGATTTCGCTACCGAGTGGTGAAATCCGCCGTGTTCCGTCTGCTTGTCGTGCAACAGTAGGTAGGACAAGTAATACCGATCACATGGGTATTGTGCTGGGTAAAGCTGGGCGTAAGCGTTGGATGGGGCGTAGACCTCATGTGCGTGGCACGGCGATGAACCCGGTCGATCATCCGCATGGTGGTGGTGAAGGGCGTACGAAGGGTGGCCGTCATCCGGTGAGCCCTGAGGGTAAGTCGGCCAAGGGTGGTTCGACTCGCCAGCGGCGCAAAGCCTCGAATAAAGCGATTGTTCGCCGTCGACGTAGTCGGCGATACGGTCAACTGAAAATCAAATAATTGTAGGGAGCCATCGGCGGTCGGCAGTCAGTTAGAATAAGTTGACTGAAAAGATCGTTTGGCTAAAAGCGAAAGCTAAGACACATGGGACGTTCACTAAAAAAAGGGCCTTACGTCGATCCGAAGCTCTACCTGAAGGTGGAGAAGCAGAACGACTCGGGCGTTAAACAGCCAATTACGACTTGGGCGCGTGCCTGCACGATTGTTCCTGAGTTTGTTGGTCATACGTTTCTTGTGCATAACGGAAAATCGCATTTGAAGGTTTTTGTGTCGGAAGACATGGTAGGACACAAGTTGGGCGAGTTTTCGCCGACGCGTAATTTCCGCGGTCACAGTGGCAAAGGGAAGTAAATAGGAAGCAGTTGGTGTCGGTCGCCTTGTTTGGTAACTGACGTCAACCGCCAGCGATGAGCTAGAAAATGGCATATACGGCAACCCATAGACATGCACGTATCAGCGCGACGAAAGTTCGTCCGATCGCGAATTTAATTCGCGGTAAGACGGTCGACGAAGCGTTGGCGATCCTTCAGTATCAGCCTCAGCGTGGTGCCCGGATGTTGGAGAAGGTGCTGAAAAGTGCCAAAGGCAATGCCGAAGATTTGCGTGCTCCGAACGTGGCCGGTTTGCGAGTGGTTGATGCCCGCGTTGACGGGGGGCCGATGATGAAGCGAGTGCGTCCGCGTGCTCGGGGTATGGCTCACGTCATTAAGAAACGATTTGCACACATTAAGATTTCGATCGAGTAGGAAAAGCGAATTTATTGGTCGCTAACCAAGGTTTGTCGACCGGCTGCTAACAGCAAAAGAGCTAAATAACTATGGGTCAAAAAGTAAATCCAATTGGTTTTCGTACAGGCATCATGCTGGGCTGGAAGAGCCGCTGGTATGCCTCGAAGAAAGAGTTCGCCGACCTCTTGATCGAAGATCAGAAGATTCGCAAGTATACGCACAAGAAGTACAAATTTGCGGGGATCTCGAAAGTCGAGATTGAACGTACCCGCGACGAAGTGAAGGTGATCATGTTCGCTGCCCGACCTGGGGTCATCATTGGCCGGAAGGGTCAGGAGATCGAGCAGTTGCAAGATGAGTTGCAGGCATTGGTCGGACGTCGGATTAACATCAAGATTGAAGAAATCTCGCGTCCCGAGCTTCAAGCACAATTGGTAGCTGAAGACATTGCCGAACAACTTATGAAACGAGCCAGTTTCCGTCGTACGATGAAACGTTCGATGGAGCAAACCATGGAAGCCGGTGCGAAGGGGATTAAGATCCAGTTGGCCGGTCGATTGGGTGGTGCCGAGATGGCACGACGCGAGAAGCAAATATCCGGATCGATTCCGCTGAGCACATTGCGAGCAAAGATCGATTACGGTTTCGTGGAAGCCAAGACGGCCCAAGGGCATATTGGCGTCCAAGTTTGGGTTAACCAAGGTATGTACGAGGACGAAGACGATGGCGCTGATGCCCAAGAGGGTCAAGCACAGAAAAAGCCAAAGAGGTCGTATAAGAGGTAGCGCGACCCGAGGTAATCGAGTCGTTTTCGGTGAGTTTGGTTTGCAATCGACCGAAGGTGGCTGGATAAGTGCTGCAACGATAGAAGCCGGACGTATTGCTGCCCAGCAGTATATCCGCGGCGAGGGAAAGCTCTACATCCGTATCTTTCCGCACAAATCGATTACGTCGATTCCGTTGGAAACACGGATGGGTAAAGGTAAGGGCGAGCCTGATTATTGGGCGGCAACGGTCCGTCCCGGTACGGTTCTCTATGAGCTGACGGGGGTTTCGGAAGAGGCAGCGAAAGTTTGCTTTGCCCGATTGGCCCACAAGATGCCTGTCCGCGTGCGGATGATTAAGCGAAAGTAAAAGCAACGTAACCGGCGAGTTTGCTCGCTATGGAAATGACAGTCGAATGACCACAGCCAGCGAATTACGCGAGATGAGCGACGAGCAATTAGAGCTCACGCTCAAGGAAGCGAAAGAAAACCTGTTTCGGTTTCATATTCAAGCGCAAACCGATCGGTTAGATGCACCGAGTGAACTGCGTCGGCATCGCCGGCTGGTTGCTCGGGTGAAGACAATACAAACGCAGCGGCACAAGGCGAAGCAGCAAGAAGCCGTCGCTGAGGAACAAGCATAGCAATCAACGGTGGATGGCCTTTGCTTGGAACTCAAGCAAGTTGAGCCGAAGCCAGGGTACCAAGAGTTTTAGATATGCCCAAAAAACAACTAATTGGTGTCGTGACAAGCGACAAGATGGACAAAAGCCGTCGGGTGGAGATTGATCGATTGGTCAAGCATCCCAAGTATGGCAAGTACATCAAGGGTCGTACTGTGTGTCACGTACACGACGAGAGTAATGAGTCGAAAATCGGCGACACGGTGGAGATCATCGAATGTCCGCCTCGGTCGAAGCTGAAGCGTTGGGATTTGATGCGGGTGATCTCGAAGAGTCGCCAGGTGGATATCGCCGCGATGCGAACTGCCGCGAAGCAAGTCGACGCAGAAGCAAGTACCGAAGGTTAGAGACCTTTTTCGCTTAGTTAATATAAGAGTATCGAACGCAAGATAAGTTGTTAGAGGTCCCACAATGATTCAGATGCAAACCCGCCTTGCCGTTGCCGACAACACCGGCGCCAAGGAAGTGATGTGCATCAAGGTGTTGGGAGGCAGCCGCCGACGATTTGCTCAGCTAGGCGACGTGATCGTCTGTAGTGTGAAGAGCGTCATCCCAGGCAGTGAAGTCAAAAAGAAGGCCGTGGTACGAGGCGTGATTGTGAGGGTGCGAGCCCCAACACGTCGGTCCGACGGAAGTTATGTTCGATTTGATTCCAATGCGATCGTATTGATTGATAAAGATAATAATCCTCGCGGCACCCGGATTTTTGGTGCGGTGGCTCGCGAGTTACGAGAGCGTAAGTTTATGAAGATTGTTAGCCTGGCGAACGAAGTGATTTGACAAGTTTCGCTTGTGGGTCTGAAGTTCGCTGAGTCCGAGTCAAAAACAGAAACGTGATTGAAGAACGATGCTAATTCGCTCAGGAGATACCGTCGAAGTCATTGCTGGGGCCGATCGAGGCACGACGAGTCGTGTCATTCAGCTTGATCGGGTCAAAGGAAAAGCTTTGGTGGAAAACGTCAATCGAGTTTACAAGCATGTCAGGCGTAGCCAGAAGCATCCTCAGGGTGGTCGGCTAAGCAAAGAGATGCCTGTCCAGTTGTCTAACCTGATGTATGTGTGCGAATCTTGTAGTAGCAAGACCCGCCTTGGAGTTCGTTTTACGGACGATGGTGCCAAGGAGCGTTTTTGCAAGAAGTGCGGCGCGAATGCCGGAGAGATTTCGCCAGCCCATGCTTCTCACGCGAAGAAGTAGAGCGTAAAGACCTATGAATCCACGATTACAAGAACGTTACGAAAAAGAGATTCTTCCACAGCTTCAAGAGAAGCTCGGTCGTAAGAACCGGCTGTCTCTACCGAAGTTGGAGAAGATCGTTGTCAGCATGGGCGTAGGCTCGGCGATGACGGATAAGAAACACCTGGAAGAAGCGGTTTCGGCAATGGCCGAGATCACGGGCCAAAAACCGATGGTGTGCAAAGCGCGCAAGTCGGTGGCTGCATTCAAGCTGCGTGAAGGAGTGGCCATTGGCTGCAAGGTGACTTTACGGGGCGAACGGATGTACGAATTTTTGGACCGTTTGATTTCGATGGCATTGCCTCGAGTTCGCGACTTTCGTGGTTTGAAACGAAATGCGTTTGATGGGAACGGGAATTACAGCCTGGGACTCACCGAGCAGCTTGTGTTTCCGGAGTTGAATCCGGATAAGTACACGCGGACGCAAGGGATGAACATAGCATTATGCTGTTCGACCAAATCGAACGAGGAGTCGCGAGAGCTGCTCTTAGGGTTCGGCATGCCGTTTCAAACTGATGAAACAGCGGCTTAAGCAATAGCAGTGGGTTCGGTCGGGTAGACTGGCCGAGCGGCACTTGAAATTGAAAGGACGTAGGTAGACGTGGCGAGCAAATCAAAAATAGCGAAGGCGAATAAGACGCCGAAGTATTCGTCGCGGATCGAGTCGCGATGTCGAATTTGCGGAAGGCCTCGCGCAGTGTATCGCAAGTTTGGCATCTGTCGAATTTGTTTCCGCAATTTGGCGGATAAAGGATTGATTCCTGGCGTAAAGAAAGCCAGTTGGTAAACAAAAGTAGTAGGACCCTTTCAGTAGGCAGGGGACAAAAACGCGATGATGACTGACCCAATCGCCGACATGCTAACACGCATCAGGAATGCGGTGCGCATTGAGCGGGCACTTGTGAACATGCCGCTTTCCAAAGTGAAGCGTGGGGTGGCCGAAGTGCTAAAGCGAGAAGGCTATATTTGGGATTGGCACGAAGAAGAAGTCGAGGGTTGCCCCGGCAAACATCTTTGTATTGATCTGAAGTATGGCCCCAATGGCGAGCGAGTGATTCGCCATATCAAACGAGTGAGTAAACCGGGGAGGCGCGTTTATAGTCGCGCGAATTCCCTGCGTCCAATCCTGAATGGATTGGGTATATCGATCATTAGTACAAGCCGCGGCGTGATAAGCGACCGGGAAGCCCGCCAGAAGAATCTGGGTGGCGAAGTGTTGTGCGAGTTGTGGTAGTACGAGTTGTAGTAGTACAAAGCGGGTAGCTGAAAGCTTAAAACAATGTCTCGAATCGGCAAAAAACCTGTAACGATCCCGTCTGGCGTAAAAGTAAATATCGTCGACTGCGAGATCAGCATCGAAGGCAAGCTGGGCAAGCTTGTTTGGATACATCGTCCGGAAGTTGAAGCGAAGGTGGATGACGAATCCAAATCGGTGGTTGTCACCAGGAAGATAGATAACCGAGAAGGCCGTGCATTGCATGGGCTTACTCGATCGCTTATCCAGAACATGGTGGTCGGGGTTACGGAAGGTTACGAAAAGAAGTTAGAAATTCACGGCGTTGGCTACCTAGGAGCGATTGACGGCGACGTCCTTCAGCTTCGGGTCGGTTTTGCCAACGAGATACATAAGAAGATTCCGACTGAAGTGGACGTGACTTGCCCCGATCAAACGCATGTGGTGATCAAGGGAATCGACAAGCAAAAAGTAGGCCAGTTTGCCGCAGAAGTTCGATCCGTACGAAAGCCAGAGCCTTACAAGGGCAAAGGGATTCGTTACGAGGGTGAGCAAGTGCGTCGCAAGGCTGGCAAGACGGCTAAGTAGTAGATATAGCTAAGCAGTAAGATCGCCTCGTTTTTCTTTGTTGAAGAGCGACGGGCAATAAGAGAGATAGCAATGGATCAAAATAAGGCAACTGGAAAGCAGCGTCAGCGACGTCGTTATCGTGTGCGCAAGCGTTTGCGTGGCACGCCCGAGCGTCCGCGGCTGTGTGTTACCAGAAGTCATCGGAATATTACTGCGCAGGTGATCGACGATATCGCCGGCAAGACGTTGGTGAGTGCTTCGACGGCCGATAAAGGGCTGGTTGGCGAGGTTAAGTACGGCGGCAACAAGAGTGCTGCGGAAGTGATCGGCAAAGCAGTGGCTGAGCGTGCCGCCGAGGCGGGGGTCAGTCAGGTTTGTTTTGACCGGGGCGGTTCAAAGTATCACGGTCGCGTAGCGGCTTTGGCAGAAGCAGCTCGTGCTGCGGGACTAAAATTTTAGGCTTGGCTTTTTAAGTCAACGGCAGCAGTCAATCACGCCTATTTTACGGGAGTACATCAAGCGTGGCTACGAGTTCTCGAGGCAAACGACGCGGTGAATCGAAAGAGAAAAGTCGCAGTGGCGACCTCACGGAGAAGGTCGTCAAGATTAAGCGTTGCGCGGCTGTCGTGAAGGGTGGTCGTCGATTTAGCTTTGCAGCGATGGTGGTTCTCGGCGATGGCAAAGGCAAAGTTGGCTGGGGCTATGGCAAAGCCAACGAAGTACCGCCTAGCGTAGAGAAGGCCGTCAAAGAAGGCATGCGTAACATGGTCAGCATCCCGCTTGACGAAGCGACGATTCCGCACATTGTTAAAGGCCGATTCGGTGCAGCTCAAGTGGTGCTGGTGCCGGCGACTCCTGGTACGGGTGTGATTGCAGGCGCGGCGGTTCGTGCCGTTTGCGAAGCCGCTGGCATCCACGACATATTGACGAAGAGCTTTGGCTCAAACAATCCAGTTCCTTTGGTGAAAGCAACCATTGCTGCACTACAGCAACTGCGACCCAGGGTAGAAGTCGAGCGATTGCGGGGAGTGACGTTATCATGATTTTGAACGAAGTTCATCGCGGTATTAACCGCAAAAAAAAACGCAAGCGTATCGGACGAGGTCCAGGTTCGGGGCACGGCAAGACTTCTGGACGTGGCCACAAGGGCCAAGGTTCGCGAGCCGGTCATTCCAATCATCCGACGTTTCAGGGTGGTTCGATGCCGTTGGTGCGTCGAGTGCCGAAGCGTGGTTTTAATAATCGTTGGGCGTTGTCGGTTGTTGTTGTCAACATTGGCCAAATCGATAAGGCTTTTGAGTCGGGCGAAGAAGTCACGCTAGAATCGCTAGCTGAGAAGAACTTGGCCAAAGGCCGGTTTGACGTGCTGAAAGTGCTTGGCGATGGCGAGTTGACCAAGAAGCTGAAGATTTCGGCACACCGTTTCAGCAAGTCGGCAGTCGAGAAGATCGAGAAATCTGGCTGTGAGATGATTGTTTTGCCTGGTAAAACGACTGTCGCACAGAAAAGGCGTGAGAAAGAAAGTAAGAAGTAAGGATGCGGTGGTGCAAGGGGCCATTGTTCCGGTCGAAGCCACACTTTTCATGGCAGGCGACTGTGAATTCAAATGAGTTCCTCGATTTGCAGTTCAACGAAATAGTGCGAGTTGCACACCCATGAGGTCACGGTTGGCCGTTTTCTCAGAGGTTTCCTGGGAAATTACGATCACGCATTTTTGGAAAGTTGCTCTAGGATCCAGCCATGTGGGAAAAAATACGCGTTGTTTGGCAGATTCCCGAGCTACGCCAGAAGATATTGTTGACGCTAGGATTGCTTGCGGTTTACCGGCTCGGATTTCAAATTCCGTTGCCTATTGCTGATACCGAGGCGATTAAGGCGGCTAGCCAAGCGGGTGGTATCGCCGACATTCTTCAGACCGTTGCTGTGTTCAGCGCCAGTTCGCTGACTCAGGTAACCATATTTGGTCTGGGCATCATGCCGTATATTTCGGCGTCGATTATCTTTCAACTTCTAGGCAGTGTTTATCCGCCGCTTGAGCAATTGCAAAAAGAAGGCGAATCGGGCCGCAAGAAGATCAATGAATATACTCGTTATGCGACGGTGGTTATTTGCCTGATCCAGAGTTGGATTTATGTGAATGCGTACATCGTGAATATGGGCTTGGTCGACGCAGCCTATTTGGATGTGGATGGTAATCTTGGGTTTGGCTGGAAGCTGGTTGCCGTCCTTACGATGACCACGGGTACGGTATTTCTGATGTGGATTGGCGAGCAGATCGATGAATTTGGGATCGGCAACGGTATCAGTTTGTTGATTATGGCTGGCATTTTGGCTCAGATGCCTGCTGCTGGGATGGACCTACTCAAGCAAGCGACGCTTGAACTGGGCGGCGGCCCAGGTGGCAAGTTGGGTATTGAACAGTTGATGCTTTTAGCTGCGATGTTTGTTGCGGTCGTGGTCGGGGTGGTTTATATCACGCTGGGACAGCGGCGAATTCCGATGCAAAGTGCCAAGCATGTTCGTGGCCGAAAGGTGTTTGGCGGTACTCGCCAGTATCTTCCGTTGAAGGTAAACCAAGCCGGCGTGATGCCCATAATTTTCGCTAGCAGTTTGATGATGATCCCTAGTATGATCTTTACTCAGTTGGCCAAAGTGAACTGGGTAGAGGGTAGTTTTTTGGACACGGTGTTCGGTTGGGCTGGCGGGGCTTTTACTTTTAATTCATTTTTCTACGTTATGTTTTATGTAGGTTTGATTTACTTTTTCTGCTTCTTTTGGACAGCCATTACTTTTAATCCGAAGGAAGTTTCTGATAATTTGAAGAATTACGGTTCGTTTATCCCCGGTTATCGGCCAGGGAAGAGAACCTCCGACTATCTCGAAAAGGTGATGTTCCGGATAACTTATGTGGGGGCTGGTTTCTTGGCCCTAGTCGCGATTATCCCAACGATGATATCTGGTTCGTTGGGAGTATCTCCTCAGGTTGCCAGTTTTTATGGTGGCACCGGGTTGTTGATCGCCGTGAGTGTAGCTTTCGATTTAGTGCAGAAGATTGACAGTCATTTGGTAATGCGTAACTACTCCGGACTATTGGAGTAGCCTCCGTACGTAAGCAGAGTCGCTTGCGACTCCTGATATCGTTTAGGCGGGCCAAAGAGCCATGCAGATAGTTCTTATTGGACCTCCTGGGGCTGGCAAGGGGACACAGTCGGTACGTCTGGCCGAGTATCTGCAGGTACCGCATCTCTCGACCGGGGAAATGCTGCGAGATGCTTGTCTTCGTAAGACGGACGTAGGACTTCGGGCTAACGAGGCGATGCAACGTGGTCAGCTTGTGCCGGACGAGTTGGTCGAAGAGATTCTGTTCGAGCGGCTTGAAGAGAAGGATTGCCAGGGAGGCAGCATCTTGGATGGTTTTCCACGGACGGTGCCGCAAGCGGTGGCGTTTGATGCCTGGTTGGGAAAGCACCAGCGACCGCTATCGACCGTCTTGGAGTTGCGAGTCAATAAAGAAGAGTTGCTTGAGCGGCTTTCGAGCCGAGGTCGAGAGGATGACAACCGAGAAATTGTGCTGGCTCGGCTCGACCAATACGATGAATTGACGCATCCATTGCTGGATTATTATGGCAAACGGAGTGCTTTACATGTGATCGATGGGCAGGGGAGTGCGGAAGAGGTTTTTGCACAAATTTGTTCTATCGTCGATGCAAGAAAATAGTCATTAAGTTCTTCGGTAGCGGGAAACTAACCGTGGTGGGAT
The DNA here is from genome assembly GCA_013152205.1 of Planctomycetota bacterium. GTDB lineage: Bacteria > Planctomycetota > Planctomycetia > Pirellulales > Lacipirellulaceae > Bythopirellula. Next base: position 15,534 of record JAADGV010000023.1, on the reverse strand, counting down.
TGAAGAAGTAAGCAGTATGACGCAGCAGGTCGAACTAAAATCGAAGCGAGAGATTGGTTTGATGCGCCAAGCGGGCTTAGCCGTTTGGAAGGCGCACCAAATTGCCGCCGAAATGATGCGTCCAGGTGCGACGACTTTAGATATTGATCGAGCTGTCGAAGAACACTTTCAGGGCCTTGGTGCGGAGCCGCTTTTTAAGAACTATCCGAATTCGTCGAGCAGCAAGCCACTGTTTCCGGCGGTGACTTGTATGTCGGTGAACGAGGCGGTGGTTCACGGCATTCCGAGCAACCGACCGCTCGTGGAGGGGGACATTGTCAGCATTGATACGGGCTGCCGGCTCAATGGCTGGTGCGGCGATGCGGCATTGACCCATCCGATTGGTCGAGTCGAGCCAAAGATACAGAGGCTACTCGATGTGACCCGGGGGGTGCTGGACTTGGCAATCGAGTTATTGGGTGAAAAAAGCTATTGGAGCGAGGTGGCCGAGCAAATGGGTCAGTATGTGACGGATCACGGGTTTTCGACGGTGGAGTGTTTTGTGGGGCATGGGATCGGGCGAGAGATGCACGAAGATCCTCAGGTTCCCAATTTCACAAGCCGCTCGCTGCGTGGTCGGAACGATTTTCGCATCGAAACGGGGTTGGTGATTGCGATCGAGCCAATGGTGAATATGGGGACAAAAAGGGTGAAAATTTTGCCTGACCATTGGACCCAGGTTACCTCAGATGGCCGTCCGAGTGCCCATTTTGAGCATACGGTGGCAATTACAGACGATGGCCCGACGGCACTGACCGCTGCCCCGACGCCGGCTGAGATTGAGGGAATGGTAGTTTGAGCAGTTGGTATTGGCAAAAAACGGCATAGGTATTGCTGAGAAGCCCTTGAACGATAGGCGTCCTGGGGTCTATATTGGTACGTTTCGCGAGTAGTCGCTGCTTGCAGTGGGAGTACATGATGAAGGTTCGAGCAAGTGTGAAACGGATCTGCGACAAATGCAAGGTAGTGCGCCGGCGTGGCGTGGTACGAATTGTTTGCAGTAATCCTCGTCACAAGCAACGTCAGGGTTGATGCTTGCCGTGGTTGATGCCACGGAGAGAGTCGCTGAGTACGTCGAGATATTGGAGTAGTTAATAGAATGCCTCGTTTGTTAGGTGTCGATATTCCGGCAGATCGTGCTACGGTCGTGTCGTTGACTTACCTTTATGGTGTTGGTCCCAAGACAGCTCGGGAGCTTTGCCATAATGCGGGAATAAATCCGCTTGCCCATGCACGCGATTTGGGTGAAGACGAAGTCGCCCGACTGGCGGCATTGTTGGATAAGGATTACGTGGTTGAAGGTCAGTTGCGTCGGCAAGTGAGCCAGGATATTTCGCGTTTGCGAGACATTGCTTGCTATCGGGGCTTGCGGCATCGTCGGGGGTTGCCTGTTCGAGGGCAACGTACCAAGACCAACGCTCGAACTCGTAAGGGTCCGAAGAAGACGGTTGCGGGTAAGAAGGGTGTTAAAGATTTACGCTAGGTTTTCGTTCAAGGTAACGGGGATCAGCTTTACATGAATTGTCTGTTTAGGTTGTTTTTGACCTATTCGGAATTGTTGGGAGTGTAGTACGAAGTGGCCAAGTCGACTAAATCTACCAAGACCAAAAAGAAGCACATCCGCCGCAACGTGACGGTTGGTGTTGCTCACATTATCGCAACATTTAACAACACGTCGGTAACCATCACGGATACCAAGGGCGATACGTTGTGTTGGGCCAGTGCGGGTACGACCGGTTTCAAGGGAAGCCGCAAGAGCACGCCATTCGCTGGACAATGTGCAGCTCAGCAAGCAGCGGAGAAGGCGCGTAAGTTTGGCGTCAAAGATATCGAAGTCCGAGTGAAAGGGCCAGGCAGCGGTCGCGAAAGCGCGATCACCGCGTTGGAGGCGGCCGGCTTGAAGGTGAAGTCGATCGAAGACGTCACGCCGTTGCCCCACAATGGTTGCCGTCCGCGGAAAAAGCGTCGGGTGTAGCGGTTGATTGGCAGGCGAGATTGGGTTTTCGCCGATGCTTGTTGAGTGCGATTCACCAAGCGGTCATTATTAAAACAGATTTTGCGTTAACTGATAAAGAGAAAAGATGGCAAGATACACTGGACCAGTTTGCCGATTGTGCCGCCGAGATGGGATGAAGTTGTTCCTGAAAGGCTCGCGTTGCGATACCTCGAAGTGTGGTATCGAGCGCCGTGAAGCGCCTCCCGGCCAGCAGTTGCAGCGGCGTGGGAAGATGACGGACTACGGTCTGCATCTGCGTGAAAAGCAAAAGGTGAAGCATTACTACGGTGTACTTGAGCGTCAGTTCCGCTGCTACTTCAAAAAAGCAGAGCACACCAAGGGCAACACGGGCGATGTGTTGATGAGCCTTTTGGAACGGCGGTTGGACAACGTAGTTCATCGTATGGGTTTTGGGCTAAGCCGCAGTGCTGCTCGCCAATTGATCAATCATGGGCATGTGACGATCAATGGTCGCCGTTGCGATGTTGCCAGCTATATGATCAATGTTGGCGATGTGATTCGTGTGAAAAACCGATCGAAGAGCCTCGATTTAGTTCGCGGTGCTTTGGCTGAAAGTCGCCACGATGTGCCTGATTTCTTGTCGGTCACGGAGTCGGACATCCCCGAAGGTATTGTTGGTCGGTTGCCTTTGGCAGAAGACGTATCCATTCCGATTCAAACCCAGTTGATCATCGAATTGTGCTCGCGTTAATCGCAAGTTGCACATCCGATCTTAAATTTGAAATTTGAATTGGCCCGTATTTAATTAAAACTTCCTAAACCACTTAGTAGGGTGGAGGTATCTTATGCATATTCGATGGCGTGGACTTGAATTACCGAGTCAAGTGACTTGTGACGCGACGACGCTAACCCCCGATTACGGGAAATTCGTCGCCGAACCTTTCGAGCGAGGGTTTGGTACGACGATCGGCAACGGCCTGCGTCGTATCCTGCTTTCCAGTCTTGAGGGAAGCGCGGTGACTCAGATTAAGGTGCATAATGCCCAACATGAGTTCACTTCGATTCCAGGCGTCTTGGAAGATGTCACCGAGATTGTGCTCAACATCAAGTCGCTCGTGGTCAAGAACCATAGCGATTCGATGAAGGTGCTGCGTGTCGAGCGTAACACGGCTGGCGAAATTACTGCCGCAGACATCGAGGCTGACGAATCGGTCGAGGTGATTAGCAAAGACTTGGTCATCGCGACTTTGACCGAAGATGTGCCGTTTGTCATCGAAATGGTTGTCGAAAATGGTCGCGGCTATGTCACCTCTAGCGAGCATGGCGAAGAGATCAAAGAGGTCGGGATCATTCCGATCGACGCGATTTTCAGCCCGGTTACCCGAGTGCGATATTCGATCGAAGAGACTCGAGTTGGTCAGAAGACGAACTACGACAAGCTGACTTTGGAGGTTCAGACCGATGGTTCGGTAGGCCCCGAGATGGCGTTGGTCGAAGCCGCTAAGATTTTGCGTAAGCATCTGACGCCATTTGTGCAGTACACCGAGCTTGGTCCTCAGGTTCATGCGGCGGCACGTGGTGGCATGATGAGCAACGCCGACAATGCACTGGAAGCTAAGTTGAACATGAGCATCTCGGAGCTTAACCTTTCGGTGCGTGCTAGCAACTGCTTGGAAGCAGAGAATATCATGCACGTGCGAGATTTGGTGTCTCGCTCGGAAGATCAATTGCTGGAAGTTCGGAACTTCGGCGAAACCACCTTGGCAGAAGTGCAAGTCAAGCTCAATGAGTTGGGCCTCCACCTCGGGATGCGAGTTCCAGGCCCGACGGCTGCTGTTTAGTAGCAACCTGTTCAGAAACAAACCATTTCGGCAAATACCGCCGCAAATACCCACCGGCGACAATAATCATGAGACATCGAAGAAAAGGCCGTGTACTCGGTCGCAGTCCTAAGCATCAACGGGCGCTTTTGCGAAGTCTGGCCAGCGCGTTGTTGCTGACCGAGCGAGACGCAGAGTTTGATGAAAATGCGCCGAAGGTCAAAGGGCGAATTGTAACGACGGTTAGCAAGGCGAAAGAAGTTCGCCCGCTGGTCGAGAAGTGTATCACCATCGCACGTCGTTCGCTGGCTGCTCAAGAAGCTGCCGTGGCGCATGGCACGAGTGCCGAACGGGGCTCGCAAGAGTGGAAGTCTTGGCGTACTAGCGAAAATTGGGTCGCTTGGAACCAGGCTATTGCACCTGCGGTAGCAGCACGTCGACGCTGTATTCAGTTGCTTGGCGACCCTCAAGCCGTTCGCATTCTTTTTGATGATATTGCTCCTCGCTTTGCAGATCGGCCCGGTGGATATACCCGCATTATCCGTTTGGCTCGACCTCGGCTTGGCGATGCTGGCCCTCAGGCCATCTTAGAGTTTGTTGGTGTTCGCGATCGTATTGCCGAGCGTAGCGAAAAACCTTCGTTTGAGGACGACGCACCGGCTGGCGAAGAAGCATCCGCTGAGGCAGCAGAGACTGAGGAAGTCGAAGCAGAAGAGCAAGCTGCTGCAACGGATGATGACACAGCAGGTGATGAATCAGCCGAGAAAAAAGACGCTGAATAATTCGCGATGGAGAGGCTATGGAGAGCCAAAGCCGCGGATTCAATTTCACCGCTGCCATGCGTCGTCTTTGTGAAGACATGACGGCGAGATTGCCCGAGCTACGGCATATCGATCTTGATCGGGTTGCGATTAGTATCTGTCAAACCCGTAGCCATGGTTCTCATGGAACTTATGCGTCGTTGACGCCGTTGCGTTTCGAGGCGGGGGCCCCGACCAAAGAAGTTCGCGGTCGACGTTATGGCGTGGAGCCTGTGCGTAGCGATTCGGGAGACGAATTTCTTTATATCCTGAGCTTCTATCTGCCTCGGTTTCTCAACACGCCTTTCGAAGAAAATCTATCCACGGTTGTTCACGAACTGTGGCATATTAGCCCGACTTTCGACGGCGACCTGCGTCGGCACGAAGGAAGGTGTTATGCGCATGGCACGTCGAAGCAAGCCTATGATGCGCAGATGGATCGGATTGCGCAACAATGGCTAGCACTTGGTCCGCCGGAGCATCTTTATGAATTTCTGATCGGCAGCTTTGCTGAACTATTCGCCGAGCATGGTGGGGTTACCGGCTCCCATTGGCAAGCGCCGAAGCTAGTTCCGCTGTAGTGCTGAAGATTTGCTAGCGGTGCTTGCAGGTGAACGGCAAAGTCACGGTCGTTTCTGAAGTAAGCTGCAAAAAATTAAACCACAGAGGGCACGGAGTAACACAGAGCGGCAAGGGCCGCAACCTATGCGAGCTAGCGCTCGGATAGCAAAAAAGTGTGTTAAGAAAACAAGCTTTTACGGGTTTGCATACAGAGGAAAGCTGTTTTTCGGGCACTCTGTGCTGCTCTGAGTCCTCTGTGGCTATCTTTTTCTAAACACTGGTTGTTCTGTAGCAGTGCTTAGAATGCGTTGACATGCAGGGTGGTTGGGCGTACTGTTGCCGCTCTCTTTTACAGCGGCGTTCTTCAAAACGCCCATCTCTACTTGTTAGAAGCCATCATGCAGGGACGCAAACAATTTGTGTGGATCGGTTTGTCTATTGGCCTGCGATTGGCTTGGTTGCTTGCGCTGCCATTTTGGGTCGGTTGCAGTGCGATGCTGTCTTCTCCGCCTGTGGAGTATCGATCGCTGTTGCGATCGGTAGAAACGGCGCCTGACAGTGTTACGCTAGAAATTTTCCAAGTGCGTGTGCCGGCGAATGAGCCGGAATTGACCAAGGCGATTTGGCAAGCCGTCGACGAACAGCGGTTGGATATCGAGGTTCGTCGTGAATTGGTTAGCAATGAATTTCGAGTAGGTATTTTGGGCGGTGCGGTGCCAGATGAGTTGGCCCGTCAGATGAATCTGCAAAGCGAAATGCCAGAGACGACGCCAGAAAGAGTGATCACGGGCGCAACTGCCGATCCGCGGGTAACGCGACGAGTGTTGCAGTTGAATCGTCACGAGGCGGCCATCATACAAACGTCTGAAGTTCGAGACGAAGTGGTGGTGATGGTGAACAGCGAGGGGGGGGTGCAAGGCAAGCGATATAAAGAAGTTGAAGCGACGTATTCGATGCGGGCGGAACGGGCGCCGGGGCAGCGAGTGTTGTTGCGTCTTACGCCGGAATTGCGGCATGGAGAATTGCGGAATCGGTATTCGGGAAGTGTCGATCAGGGTATTTTTTTGGCGACGCCATCTCGGGAACGAGAAACGTATGATCGCTTGAAGCTCAGCACGGAACTTGCTGCTGGCGAGATACTGGTGATTGGTTGCCAGCCGGAGGCAAGCGGGAGTTTGGGGCACACGTTCCATGGCGTTGGCCATGGTGGCCCTGCTGAGCATAAGCTTGTGCTGATTCGCCTTCTGCAAGTACCCGGGAGCGAGATCTTGGCTGACGCAGGCGATCGTTAGAGCGGCGCACTGTTGTGTGTGCGTGTGCTAGATTTCCGGCCAGGATAGCCGGGCTATAGGGTTTTACCCTTTTCGGCGGGCTGGTATTTCGTCATTTGCGCTGGGCAAGTGCTGGCAGGCCCCTGCTCGAAAACCCTTCAAAGTGTTACAATGCCGGGCTTGGGCGGGCTTGTTGGTGCCGGCTGTGGGCAATCTACGCAGGGCTTCTCTCCGCTCAGTTTTGATCGATTACAGACACAAACGGACCCATTTTTTATACGACGCTGATTAAGAAGAAGGAGTTGATGCTATGCCATTGGTACCCATGCGATTGTTGCTCGACCACGCTGCTGAGAATGACTATGGTCTCGCGGCCTTCAATGTGAACAACATGGAGCAGATCCAAGCGATTATGGAAGCTGCTAAGGAGACCGAATCGCCCGTGATTGTGCAGGCAAGCCGCGGTGCACGGTCGTACTCGCAGGATAATTACCTGCGACATCTGATGTTGGCAGCCGCTGAGCTTTACCCACAGATACCGATGGTGATGCACCAGGATCATGGCAACAGCCTTGATACCTGCAAAAGCGCGATCGACAACGGCTTTACCAGCGTGATGATGGATGGTTCGTTGGAAGAGGATGGAAAAACGCCAGCCGACTATGATTACAACATGAAGGTGACGAAGGCGGTTGTCGACGCAGCCCACACGGTGGGTGTTTCGGTAGAAGGCGAATTGGGCTGTCTCGGTTCGCTCGTCTCGGGCGAAGGTGAGCAGGAAGATGGTCACGGCGCTGTGGGGAAACTTTCGCACGACCAGTTGCTGACCGATCCGGAAGAGGCGGCACAATTTGTCGAGGACACGGGTGTCGACGCTTTGGCGGTCGCGATTGGTACTAGCCACGGTGCTTATAAATTCTCCAGCGAGCCGACCGGCGAAGTGTTGGCCATGGATCGTATCGAAGAGATTCATCGTCGACTTCCGAACTGTCACCTTGTGATGCACGGCAGCAGCAGTGTGCCGCAAGATTTGCAGGATATCATCAACCAATACGGTGGTAGCCTGAAGCAGACCTGGGGCGTGCCGGTCGAGGAGATTAAGCGTGGCATTAAGAGCGGGGTACGGAAGATCAACGTCGACACCGACAACCGCTTGGCCATCACCGGGGCGATTCGCAAGGTGTTGCAGGAAACGCCCGAGAAGTTCGACCCGCGCGATTACCTCAAGCCAGCCCGCGAAGCGATGAAGCAGGTTTGCATCGCTCGGATGGTTGCCTTCGGCCAAGCTGGCAATGCCTCGAAGATCAAGCCCGCATCGATCGAGCAGTTTATTAGCTACTACGCTACGGTTTAGTCTGGCGGCCTTTGGATTTAGAGTTCTATGAGCCGGCGGAGGTTTTTCCGCCGGCTTTTTTGCTGCGCGGTTGGCATATTGCCAACGCAAACAAATTTGGACACATCCGCCGTGTCAATGGTATACTTGGGCTGGGCAATCCCGCGTTGGTAACACCACTTGAGCTTCTCGCGGAGGAGACAACCAATGGATAGCTACAGCGAAGTGCGACGGGTTCGGACGGCAATGTCCAAGGCAGCGGGTCACGATATCCGGTGTTTGATTGCGAAGATCAACGAACGTCGACCGCAGGCCGCCGGACGGATCGTTGACCCCGGAACGAAGGCGGAACAAAGCAATGCGTGTCGAACTGTCGGCGATGCGTTTTCTGGTGGTGAGTCACCCGCAGCAGTCGAGTGATCGCAGACATTCATTCCAACGACGAGGGCCGGTTTATTGTTTCGTTGGGCTAGTGGCTGTCGGGGTCGTTTGATTCATCCACCAGGGCGATGAGCTTTTGGCCGGGGCGGGGTTGCATCTCTTTTTCGTCGGTGGCGACGATTAGCTTTTTGGCCTCGTCGATGCAGAACAGGGCTAGTGCCGTGTCGCCATAGCGGGCTTGGAAATCTTCGTAGGTGAAATCCTCGCTCAGCAGGGTTTTCTTTACTTGGGCACCGGCTGCGAAACGGTCTTCTAGCTGTTTGGCCGTGGTGGGCCGATCGAACAGGTTGCGGCCGCCGTGGTAGGCTCCCACGTTTTCGGTTCGGTCGCTGGACGATTCGATGGTGGCGACTTGGTAGACCTCGGATCGGCCAAATCGTTCGGCGAAGCCCATTGCGGCTAACGTGTTTACTTCGTCGTTGGGGGTCATGGCGAGTAGTCGACCGATGCCGCCTAGGTCGATTTCTTCTTGGACAAACTCGCTGCCGATGCTGGCATAGGAGACGGGAAGGCCGGCCATTCGGGCGGCAGAGTTGTTGCCGGGGTTGGTGTCGACCAACAGGACTGGGAATCCTTCGTCGGCGATTGCGGTCGCGATTTCGCGTACGGCTGGCGAAGCTCCGGCGAATAGGATTCCCTGGGGGTTCTCGCCAGATAGGCGTAGCCAGCGGGCTAGTGGGGCCAGCGATAAGCCGTAAACGGTGACGGTTCCGACGATCACTAAGAAGGTGACGAGTACGAACCGATCGGCCTCTTCGGCCAGCTCGGGATTGGCGTCTTTCAGCGCGAGCGCAAACAGCGAACTGATGGCTGCGGCGACAATTCCTCGGGGATGGATCCAAGCCAGGAAAGCGCGTTCTTGCCAGCTTAGCCCGCTGCCAAACGTGGCGACGAAAACCGAGATTGGGCGAACCACCAAGATCAGCAGGGCAACAAAGGCAACACTGCGCCACCCGAGCATCTGGAGGGCTGCCATGTCGAGGGTCAGTTTCGATGCTAGGACGATGAACAGTGTTGAGATGATCAGGACACGCAGGTTTTCTTTGAACTCGACCACATGGCGGATTGCCACGGTACGCTGGTTGGCCAGCATGATTCCTAAGAGGGTTACCGTGACGAGACCAGATTCTGCTTGCAAGTAATTGGAGAAGGCATATAGCAGGGTGACAAATGCAAGGATGGCGGGGTTCTGTAGGTAGTCGGGAATCAGGTAGCGACGGAGCATTTGTAGGAGGGCGAGGGCGCTCAGGCCGCTCAGTGCGACACTAAAAACCAGGGTTTTCCCGAGGCTGAAAAGCGACTCGGCGGCAATGCTTCCTTGTGTCTGGTGCAAAATCAGTTCGAAGAACAGCGCGGCAAGTACGGCACCGATGGGGTCGTTCACGATGCCTTCCCATTTGGCAAGCGAGCCAATGCGGCGTGTTGGCTGAACATGCCGCAGTAGCGGGAGGATAACCGTGGGGCCGCTGACGGTGAGTAGCCCGCCGAGCAGGATGGCGATTTTCGGAGAAAAACCGGCAACCTGATAGGCAAACCAAGCGGTTAGTAGCCAAGTGATTGCTAGCCCCAAGCTGACCAGCCGAAAGACTGCGCCGCGGGTTTCTTTGATTTCGCGGAAGTCGAGACTCAGGCCCCCTTCGAACAAGATGATGCCGACAGCCAGCGAGACGAGGGCGAAAAACATGTCCTGATTGGTGCTTGGCTCGTTGCCGGAGATTTTCCCCAGTACTACGCCAAATAGCAGCAACAGCACGATGGCGGGCAGCCGAAACCGCCAGGCTACCCACTGGGCGGCGATGCCCAGGGCCAAGATTCCAGCGATATAGAGGGGATAATCGGACATGTTGGGAACCAGGTTCGAGGGATGGGAAGTCGGTTATTTTAGGCGAACCGGACGGGTAAGCGATAGCAATCGTGTTGCTTTCGAGGTAATGGATTTTCATGGATCTCACGAAACTTGTGGTTGATGCCGGAGTTTTACTAGTTACGGGGGAGGTGGCTCCCCTGAGGGCTTCAAATCACACTCTAACGAGAGGGTTGGAAATGCGCTATTTCATTGCGAGTTTGGCTTTAGTGCTGTCGGCAGGGATGGCGGGAACAGCGTTGGCTGATGAAGGCGGCGAGCAAAGCGCCGAGGCAACTCAGGCGGAAGCTGGGACGGCAGATGCCGCTGTGGAGAACAAGAGCGACAAAAAGGGAAAAGGGCGGCGTGGCAAAGGTGGTAATAAGGGGTCGCGAGGAAAGCGTGATGGGCACGGTCCACCCAAGCCGGAAGAGCTTTTTAAGAAGTTTGACGAGAACAAAGATGGCCAATTGAGCCTTGAAGAGTTTATGGAGCTAAGCAAGGCGATGCGTAAGCATCATGCTCGCCGAGGCCAAGGCAAAGGGGGTAAGGGGGCTGGTAAAGGTGGCCCGCGTGATGGTGATCGCTTGGGGCCTCCGCCACTGCGGAACCCTGGGGATCGGCCTGGTGCTCGAGATCGGGGAGGTCCATCCGAAGGGCATCGTATGCCGGATCCCAACAAGGTATTTGACCGTTTCGACAAGGATGGGGACGGCCAATTGAGTCGGGAAGAATTCGGAGATCTCGCCGAAGCGATGCGAGAAATGCGCAAGCGGTTTGGACGTCGCGAAGGCAAGGGCCCTAAGGGCGACAGGCCGGGCCCGCCACGCAGGGGTCCTGGTCCGCCGATCGAGACGGAGTGAACCGTCCTGTAAGCTAATCGACTGACTATCGCCGTTGTCCCGCACGCTGTATGCCCCCAGCTAGTGTGCGGGGCCGGCGTGTTTTCTTTGGGGCGGGGTTCAAGGCCTTGATTTCGGGTTGTGACGGTTTTCGGCCTTCGGGGGGTAGCCGTTTTGGCGCTAGCTGCGGTTTTTTCAGGCTCGACCGCGGCTTCCGCTCGCGGCTAGAACAGAAACTGCGACTTTGCAATTCTTGTGGAAAGCCGAGCAGTAGTGTTTGCCGCTTCCTTCTCTGGTATTTATACTGGAGGGACGGAACTTCTATTTTCTACTGCCCGCCCAACGACCCTCTGAGACGTGTTATGCGCCGCGATTTGTATCGGCCCCTGGTTTCTTTCAGCCCACGAGCTGCCGGTTTGTGTGGGCTATTGATATACGGGCTATTGGCCGGCTCTTTAGCTACCGCTCAGGACGAACAGGATCAGGGTGCCCAGCGGTTTGCCCCCGGTGTTTTGACGACGATTGCCCCGGAAGTGAATCGGGAAGATCTGTTGCAGGTCCACGACATCATCGAACTGCGGGCGAACGCTAAGCTTGAGCGTGCCCCCAATTCGACGACCAAGAGCCGCACTCTCTACGAGATAGCCAAAGACGTTGGTTTTCGGCACGATGTATGGTGCTTGGAACTGGCGTTTAAGCCGCTACGAATGTTGCACGTAGATATTCCGCAGCCTTCGGGCAAGATGCGGCGGAAATTGATTTGGTATCTGGTTTACCGTGTTCGCAACACCGGGGCAGGATTGTCACCACAGGAGCAGGAAGACGGCACCTTTACAACCATCGAGAAGCCGGCCGACCAACTACGGTTCGTCCCCCAATTTGTCTTAACCAGCCAAGATCGAGATCGTGCTGGCGGGCGGGTTCGTAAATCGTATCTCGACCGAATTATTCCCGCAGCGTTGCCCGCCATCCAACGGCGTGAGTTTCCTGGGGGCAAGTTGCTTAACAGCGTCGAAATTTCGGAACAGCTTTTGAAGCTAGAAACGGGTCGAGCCACGAGCGGACTGTGGGGGGTGGCGACCTGGGAAGATGTCGATCCTCAGATCGATTTTTTCTCGGTATTTGTGGGTGGCTTGAACAACGCCTATGAATGGCAAGATTCGCCGGATCAGTATCAATTGGGCGATCCGCCAGGGAAGGGGCGGAAATTCCAGCGGAAGCTGCTGCAGCTGAATTTTTGGCGTCCGGGCGACACATTGGCCGAAAATGAGCGGGAAATCCGCTATGGGGCCGCCCCCGGAGCAGGCGAAAACTACGGTACCAGCGAAGGCGTTGCCTACCGCTGGATTTATCGGTAGAATCGACGGGCTACTGGGGACGCTAGGCTCATTGGGCCGATACATTGTCTGTCCCCCAATCCTGCTAACTCCAGCCCCCTGCTTTAAGTTATGTCACATAAAAAAGGACAAGGTTCGAGCCGCAATGGCCGCGATTCGAATGCCCAGCGTCGAGGCGTCAAGAAATTTGGCGGCGAGAAAGTTATCTCTGGCAATATCCTGATTCGTCAGGTAGGCAACAAGTTTCATCCCGGCTCCGGTGTTGGCCAGGGCAAGGACTATACGTTGTTTGCGTTGGTTGATGGTCAAGTGATGTTTGACCGCAAAGGGCGCCGTGTCAACGTGATGCCGGCCGCCTAGTAGCTGAACGAAGTCTACGATCCAAGCAGGGGATGCGCCGTGAGCGCATCCCTTTTTTGTTGATGTCGCAAAGAAAAGTACGAAAAAGGATTGTCTCGCAGAGGCGCAGAGACAGCAGAGAAAACCGGAATATTGTAGCTCTACTGTCTCCGTGTCTCTGCGAGATCCCAATTACCAGCTAATTAGTCCGTAGGTTTTATGTTTATTGATCGAGTGACCGTTGAAGTTGCTGCCGGTAAAGGGGGCGATGGCTGCGCTAGTTTTCGGCGCGAGAAGTATGTGCCGCGTGGCGGGCCTGATGGGGGCGATGGAGGCAATGGAGGTAGTGTGATTGTGGTTGCCGAGCAGGGCGTTGATAGCCTTGCTTCGCTCATACATCGCAAACACTGGCGGGCGAAGTCGGGGACTCCCGGCAGCGGCAGCAATCGGCACGGGGCCAACGCCCAAGACCTTACCATTCGGGTGCCTCCGGGGACGATTGTGATTGATGCCAAGGGCGGCTTTGCGTTGAAAGATCTTGCCGAAGCTGGCGATAGCGTGATTGCGGCCCAAGGAGGGCGTGGCGGTAAAGGCAACACGCGATTTAAGTCGTCTACGAATCAGGCCCCGCGTGAATATACGCGTGGTGGCAAAGCGGAGCGGCGTCAACTTACTTTTGAGCTAAAAGTGATTGCCGACGTGGGGCTGCTTGGGAAACCCAACGCGGGCAAGAGCACGCTTTTGAGCCGAGTCTCGCGTGCCCGACCCGAGATTGCCGACTATCCGTTTACCACAAAGATTCCGAACCTGGGAATCGTGCAGGTTGATATCGATCGTTCGATGGTGATTGCCGATATTCCGGGATTGATCGAAGGTGCCCATGCAGGCGCTGGCCTGGGTCACGAATTTCTTCGGCATGTTGAGCGCACCCGAGTGCTTATTCATCTGGTCGAGCCCATGCCGATGGACGAGACCGATCCTTTGGAAAACTACCTCGCAATTCGCGGGGAAGTCGAGAAGTACGACATCGACCTAGCGAGTCGGCCCGAGCTTATTGCCGTTAGCAAAGCGGAGTTGCCTGGGGCAGAGGAGGTGCGCCAGCAACTGGCCGAAGCGACGGGGCGAGAGGTGCTGTTGTTCTCGTCTGTGACAGGTCAGGGGCTGAACGATCTGATTTATCAATCTTATGCTCTGCTTGCCGAAGGGCGAAAATCGTCATGAGCGAGCCCGCGAGGCAAGGTTTGTTAGCGATCGATGTGGGCAGTAGTCGCGTGAAGTTTGGTTGGTATCCCTTGCTGGCTGCTTGCACTTCGGAAATCAAGCCGAGCCAACTGCCGATTGCAGCACCGAAGTTGCGAGAGCCCGAAGAGTCGCTCACCGTTTCTCATGCTGGGGTGTCGCCCGAGAGTTTTTGCAGCCAGATAGGCGACGGGCTTGAGCAACTTGGCATCGAGGAGCCACGCATTTTTTTGACTTCTGTTCATGCTGAGGCAACGGCCCGTGTCGAGGAGGCTCTTAGCAAAAAGGGCTATCCACAGCCCCGCCAATTGACGAGTGTGGACTTGTCGATTGAAGTGCAGGTCGCGCAACCTCAAAATGTAGGCATCGATCGATTGCTCAATGCGGTAGCTGCCAATCGTTTACGAAAAACGGGTCGAGCGGCGATTGTCGTCGATTTGGGGACTGCAAATACGGTTGATTTAGTCACCGACGAAGGAGCCTTCGCGGGTGGTGCCATTTTGCCCGGCATCACAATGTCTGCGAGAGTGCTGCACGAGAGTACGTCGACTTTGCCGCGTTTGTCGCCAAGCACTTTTGATGCTCTGGTCGCCGCGGTTGGCAAGTCGACGCACGAAGCGATCGCTTCGGGTCTGTATTGGGGGGCAGTGGGGGCTGTTTCTGAACTCGTTCGCCGTATGAGCCAAGATTTAGATCGAACCCCGCATTTGTTCGTTACCGGGGGAGACGCTCGATTGATCGCTCCGAATCTGAGGAACGAAGAGGGGCCGGCTCGGCATGTTCCGCACATGGTGCTCTCAGGCATCCGGTTGGCGGCTGAGGAATTGTCGTGAGCACCGAAGCTGCTCGGAGGGCGACTTCGGTGACGGTTCTTACCGCAGAGGGTCGCAGTGCGATCGCGGTGGTAGTGGTTGTCGGGCCCAAAGCAGTTTCGGCGGTTGACCAGCATTTTCGAGCGGCCAATGGGCGACCGTTGCATCAGCAGTTGCTTGGCCGGATTGTTTACGGGCAATGGGGCGAGGGGATCGGCGAAGATTTGGTGGTCTGTCGACGCGACCCTAGCACGGTGGAAGTGCATTGCCACGGGGGATCGGCCTCGATTGCTCAGGTGGTCGCTCACCTAACCGCGGCAGGTTGTGAACCAACGGATTGGCGGCGTTGGTTGGCCGACCAGACAGAGGACCTGTTAGTCTGCGAGGCACATGCGGCATTGGCCGACGCGAGCACGCTACGAACGGCGACGATTTTGCTCGACCAATATCATGGGGCACTTCGTCGCGAAGTGACTGCAATCAGGCAAGTGCTAAGCAGTGGGGCCGTAGACAATGGCCGTGAAAAGCTTTGCGGTTTGCTTCGCTATGCAGAGCTAGGTCAACATTTGACTCAGCCTTGGCGAGTGGTGATTGCCGGGTTGCCCAATGTTGGTAAGAGCAGTTTGATAAATGCCCTCGTCGGTTATCAGCGGGCGATTGTTTTCGATCAGCCCGGAACGACTCGTGACGTGGTGTCGGCCTCGACCGCGATCGAAGGGTGGCCGGTGAAATTGAGCGACACGGCGGGCTTGCATCCGACGTCTGATGAGCTGGAAAGCGCCGGAATAGCACTAGCACACGATCAACTTGCTGAGGCAGACTTGGTAGTTTGGGTGCTTGATGCTGAGACCGTCGAATCGCAGACTGCCGCTTCGCTGGATAAACTTGTCGGTCAACAAT
>JAADGV010000046.1 GCA_013152205.1 Planctomycetota bacterium | reverse complement strand
AACCCGTTCGATAGTTTTCCATCCCCCCAGTATAAGATCCTAAAGGTTTCGCCTAAAGGCGAGGGTTTTATACCCATCGCAAGGACAATAAGCCCAAGAAATTCGACCGTGAGGGATTGGCAGCGATTCATCGTGCGGCCCGCGATGGCAAGTTGGCTGCGTTGCAAGTTTTGTTGGCTCAGGGGACGGATGTCAACTTGCAGCAACGCAACCTGCGCGGAACAGCACTTCACTACGCCGCCGAAGCGGGAAATGCCGACATTATTCGAGAACTACTGAAACACAAAGCCGAGACAGAGGCTCGCGATACGCGTGGCTACACACCGTTGATGCGTGCTGCCAAGAAAGGCTCGGCTGAAGTCGTCAAACTTTTGTTGGAGGCAGGGGCCAACATCAATGCCAAACCCGAGGTTGGCGAGTGGTCGGCACTTTGTCTAGCCATTCATGGTAAACACCAAGAGACGGTTCAACTGCTCGTGGATCGCAGGGCTCAGTTTCCCGATCATGAGTCGTTTGCACGCAGTATGCGCCGTTCGGCCACACAGTTGGGTGTTCGACTGCCCGGCAGCCAGCTTCCCGTAGCCAAACCCCCCGTAAAAATGAAGCGGGCCAAACCAAAGGAAATTGCCTTGCCGGTCTTGCCTGAGGTCAGCGAGTTAGAGCCGATCGATCGGCCCGACGAAAAAGGGTTTTCGCAGTTGCATCGGGCCAGAAGTGTTGAGGTGGCTCAAGCATTGATTGACCAAGGCGCCGATGTCGATGTTCGCCAACGCAAATTTCACGGTACGCCTTTGCAATACGCAGCTTCGTTTGGCCGCCTTGATATGGTCCGACTGCTTCTCAAGAACAAGGCAACCGTCGACGCCTTCGATCTTGCTGGCCGAACTCCACTGATGTGGGCTGCATCGAAGGACAGAACCAACATCGTTGAGATGCTACTCGATTCGGGGGCTGACCTACACCATATGAGTCGCAAAAAGTGGACGGCACTCCACTTTGCTGCCGACAAGGGGCAGTTTGAAGCCGCGCAACTGCTCCTCGACCGCGGTGCTAGCCTTTCAGCCAAGACCGCAGACGGGAAAACGCCGGTGGACATGAACCCCAACATTGCGCCTCCCGGTTAATGTTAATCTAGCATGCTGCTAGAGCATTTTACCTTTTCCGGTCTGTTAGAGTGTTCAGTGGGAGGGTGTCGTGGCCGACACCGCTAACGGCTGGCACTTGAGGGATCAACCGCGGCTTCCGCTTGCGGCTAGTATCGATCTTCCGCTAGCCGTAAGTCGGCCGCCTTGGGGAACTCTACCGTGGCGAAGTAATCGTCGAGGGTCTCTGC
Source organism: Planctomycetota bacterium (assembly GCA_013152205.1). GTDB lineage: Bacteria > Planctomycetota > Planctomycetia > Pirellulales > Lacipirellulaceae > Bythopirellula. The sequence goes on along the minus strand of JAADGV010000046.1, from coordinate 8,227 downwards.
TCGTCGGATTTGCTTGACGTCGCCGTTGTCATTGAACAGCAGCTCGGCACTTCGCAGTCGGCCATTGTATTGAAACCCCATCGAATGGCCGTGAGCGCCTGCGTCGTGAATGACCACCAGATCGCCAACGACCACCTCGGGGAGTTCACGATCGACGGCAAACTTATCGTTGTTTTCGCAAAGAGAACCCACCACGTCTGCCTTGCCAACGTTGGGGTCTTGTTCTTTGCCTAGCACGCTAAGGTGATGATAAGCGCCATACATACCGGGCCGCATCAGATTCGACATCGTCGCATCGACGCCAATGTAACGCTTGTAAGAATCTTTGATGTTGATGACCCGCGTAAGGAGATAGCCAAACGGCCCGGTAATCGATCGGCCATTCTCCATCATCACTCTTAGCGGAGCCAAGCCGCTGGGCTCAATAATCGAATCGTATAAGGCGTGTACACCAGTTCCGAATTCAGCCAAGTCCACTTCTTTTTCACCAGGCCTATACGGCACACCGATGCCGCCGCCAAGGTTGATGAATTCTACCTCGACACCCGTGGTTTGCTTGATCGTGACCGCAAGTTCGAAAAGCATTTCTGCCGTAGCTAGTAAAGAATCAACTTGTAACTCGTTTGAAACGATCATTGCATGAAGACCAAATCGTTCGATTCCCAACTCGCGACACTGAGCATACCCAGCGGCGATCTGCTCACGGGTGCAACCGAATTTCGCCTCCTTGGGATCTCCAATGATGACGTTGCCCGCCCGCTCGGCTCCAGGGTTGAAGCGGAACGACACAAACTTCGGCAGCTTCGGCAAAGCCTTGAGTTGCTCGATATGATGAGGCCCATCAAGATTGATGATCGCTCCAAGATCAGCAGCCATCCCGAACTCTTCGATGGTTGTGTTATTCGAGGTGAACATGACCGCATCGCCGCCGATTCCCAATCGATCGCAGATGACAAGCTCAGCAGGGCTGGAACAGTCGGCCCCACAGCCCTCTTCTGCTAGCAAAGCGACAATATGCGGATTTGGAGTGGCCTTTACTGCAAAGTATTGCCGAAATCCTTCGTTCCAGGCAAAGGCCTGATAAAGCTCCCGTACCCGCTGCCGGATGCCATCCTCGTGGTAGAGGTGAAAGGGGGTGGGATGTTCTGCGACAATGCTCGTTATCAACGAGGTGTCGAATGGCAATGGGCGATAATGCATGGGGTACTCTGCGAAACGGGCAAGAAAATGGTACTTGAGTCGACACCTACCAGGAGGCTCAAGTTCGCATTATAGGTTTTTTCACGTTAGCAAAAGTCCCCGAAACGCAATCTGAATCGATTCTTTCTCAGCTCCGCAGGGCCTATAATGGCCTAGACTTACAAACAACCGTGTAGTCTAATCGCGGGGTTGGCTGAATTACTTAGTTACGCTAGTTATCATGACTCCGTTCATCCATATGCTTACCGTCGTCGCTGTCCTTGTGCATAGCACACTGGGCTGCTGTGCGCATCAAGCACACGACACAAGCGACACATGTTGCGAACCAAGCGACTGCTGTGGTTCTGAGCATTGCGGTTCCGAGCAGGATAGCCTCAAACACGCCGATCACTCGGATAAATCGCAATCCAAAGAATCGCGACCGACCGTGCCACATGAGTGTAGCCACGCAAGTTGCAAGTTCTCTGTTCCTGAATCGCGAAGTTGCGCTGACTTGATGTCGCTAGATGCCGCTAATAGCATCCAGTGGACCTCGACTGTTTCTTTCGTATTTGTTCTCGGCAACGGCATTGATTCTCCCAATCTCTTGCCTGACATTTCTCGGCACACGATGCCGGTGCGCACACACCTCGCCAAGAGTGTGCTTCTAATTTGATTTTCTTTTGTGCAGCGGTGTGATCGCCGCTGACATTCTCCTTCAGCCGTGTTGTCACGCAACACATGGCATTCCTTGTGTTGCGTGGCAACACGGCTGATTTACATGCTTCATGTTTTTTGCATCTCGGTGCGCCTTGCGGAGTCTTTTGTCATGTCTACGAATCCGTCCCAAAGACGCTTCACGCCCGTTTGGGTCTTTCTCGGTTGCCTGCTTCTCATCGCCGTGGTTGGAATGGCAACCAAAGACCGATGGCTACCGCTACTCAAACAGTCCCAGATCGCAGACAAGGGTGAAGAAGAGGCCGGGGGCCATGAGGGCCACGACCATGGAGGGCACGACGACGCCCACGAAGGGCATGAGGACTCTAGCTCTCTGCATTTGTCTAAACAGGCCCGTCGCAACATTGGGTTGACCGAAGATAAATTGCAACCGATCAAATTAGGGGCATTTACTCGAACACTCAATGTTCCTGCTCGTGTTGTCGAACAGCCAGGGCGCACGAGGGTGCAGGTGGCCTCGCCGATGACAGGAGTTGTCGCGGCCGTGTATGTCGTGCAGGGCGAAGCAGTCCAGCCGGGAACGTTGCTGTTCAAAGTGCGTCTGACGCATGAAGACCTTGTCCAGGCGCAAGCTGCGTTCTTAAAAACCTTGGGGGAACTCGATGTTGAGGATCGTGAGATTGCTCGACTTTCCGACCTGGGTGCAAGCGGTGTGATTGCGGGGAAAACGTTGCTGGCACGGAAATACTCGAAGCAAAAACTCGAGGCGGTCCTCAACGCCAACCGAGAATCGTTGCTGCTGCATGGCCTATCGTCCAGCCAAATCGCTAGTATCATCCGCGACCGACGTTTATTGAGAGAGCTTGAGGTTCGTGCACCGGCTCTCCCCTCGCATGAACCCGTGGTCGCTTTGGCTGGTAAGCAGGCGAATGCAAAGGCAGAGTATATCTGTCCGATGCTTTGCACGCCAGCAACAACCGGCCCCGGACGATGTCCCGTCTGTGCGATGGGGCTTGTCTCCGCAGTTTCTGGTGCTGACAACACGATCCCCTCGATAGGCAAAGCAGAGGCCACTCACTTGTTTACGGTGCAAACGATAAACGTCAACATGGGCTCGATGATAAGTGCCGGAGATGCGATGGCTGTCTTGGCAGATCTCGACGAGTTGTATGTCGAAGGGCGGGCCTTCGAGCACGATGCCGACGAGATTACCCACGCGTCACGCAAGCAGGCAGCCGGCGAATCGGGCTGGGAGATCACTGCGGTGCTGGAGAGCAACGATAAAAAGACAGGCACGGTTGGCGGGCTAAAAATCGTTTATATCGACAACGAAATCGAATCCGATTCTCGGGCGCAGTTGTTCTATGTTGATTTGCCCAATCAAATTCTTCAAGACACGCAGACGCCCGAAGGCCATCGATTTTTGACATGGCGTTTCAAACCGGGGCAACGAATGCAACTTCGCGTGCCCATCGAACAGTGGAAAGACCGAATCGTGCTGCCGGTCGAAGCCGTTGCTAAGGAGGGGGCCGAGACATTCGTATTCCTAGAGAACGGCGACCACTTCGATCAACGGCCGGTGCATGTCGAGTATCAAGATCAACTTTGGGTCGTGATTGCCAATGACGGGTCGTTGTTTCCAGGCGACACCGTTGCTCTTACGGGGGCACACCAGATGCAAGTCGCCCTCAAGAACAAAGCAGGCGGCGGAGTCGATCCGCACGCAGGACATAATCATTAAGGGGCTAGGGACCGGGGGCTCGGGGCTAGAAGAAGGCCTCGCCCATTCCCCCTCTGACTCTCTCCCTTTAATCCCTAACCTCCAACCTCGGCGCCTCTCATGCTTAACGCCATAATTCGATTTGCCCTACATCAGCGTCTGCTGGTTGTTGTCTTCTCTCTGTTCCTGATGGGGTTCGGAGGCTGGCAAACTGTCCAGATGGATATTGATGTCTTTCCGAACCTAAACCGACCACGGGTTGTTGTCATGACCGAAGCGCCGGGAATGGCGCCGGAAGAAGTCGAGGCGTTGATCACGTTTCCGCTGGAAACCGCGATCAACGGCGCCAACGGTGTCGAGGCCGTTCGAAGCTCGGCGGGCGTCGGTATCTCGGTGATTTACGTTGAATTCGACTGGGGGACCGATATCTACAACGATCGGCAGATCGTGATGGAACGGTTGCAACTTGTGCAAGACCGCATGCCGGATGGCGTCAAGCCGCAACTTGCGCCGATCTCCTCGATCATGGGCCAGATCATCATGATCGGCATGTGGAGCGAGGGCGAGAAGACTTCGCCGCTGGAAGTAAGGACGCTGGCCGATTGGGTAGTCCGGCAGCGACTGCTCACCATTCCTGGTGTTTCGCAGGTATTCACGATTGGTGGCGGTCGAATGCAGTTTCAAGTGCTTGTCGATCCTGACAAACTACTCGACTATGGCGTTACGCTGCACGAAGTGAAACGAGCCTGCCAGGAAAGTAACGAAAACGCCACGGGAGGCTATCTCGACGAACAAGGGCCCAATGAGTTTCTTGTCCGCGCTCTGGGGCGTGTGGAGACGGTCGATGACCTGAAACAGGTCGTCGTGAAAATGCGAGAAGGGCGTCCTGTGCTGCTATCGCAAGTTGCAAACGTCGTCGAAGGCCCCCAGGTCAAACGGGGCGACAGCTCGGCTTATGTTCGTAAAGAGGATGGAGAATTCTCCGGTGGTCCTGCCGTAATCCTGACCGTAAACAAACAGCCAAGCGCCGACACGCGAGAAGTGACCGACCAAATCATGAAAGCGTTGGCCGAACTCGCGCCCTCGCTACCGGAGGATATCGTCATCCACCCGGAGCTGTACTCACAAAAAGCGTTCATCGAGCGTGCCATCGATAACGTCATCGAGGCACTCCGTGATGGCGGTATTCTAGTTGTCGTTATCCTGTTTCTATTCCTAATGAATTTCCGAACGACCTTCATCACGTTGACGGCGATTCCTCTGTCTATTGCCATCACGTCTCTTGTGTTTACTGCCTTCGGATTGTCAATCAACACAATGACCCTCGGCGGATTGGCGGTGGCTATCGGAGAATTGGTTGATGACGCGATCGTCGACGTGGAAAATATATTTCGGCGACTACGCGAGAATCAGCACGCGAAGAACCCGAAAAATACGTTGCTCGTGGTGTTTCAAGCGAGTTGCGAGATTCGAAACTCGATTGTCTTCGGCACGATGATTGTCGTATTGGTGTTCATCCCGCTGTTTGCCCTCTCGGGGATGGAAGGTCGGCTGTTCGCTCCGCTTGGCGTGGCCTACATCGTTTCGATTTTGTCCTCTTTACTTGTTTCGCTTACGCTGACCCCCGTGCTGTGCTATTGGCTATTGTCGCGATCGAAGTTGACCGAAAGCGAAAAAGACGGGCCGCTCCTAAGGCTGCTCAAGTGGGCCGCCGGCGGTGCCATGCAGTTTAGCCTTCGCTATGCAAAGATGATGCTTTTGCTCGGAGCGTGTGGCGTCGCGGTCTCGTTTGTGGCTCTTGCCAACTTGGAACGCGACTTTCTCCCGCCGTTTAACGAAGGCGTCGCGCAGCTCAACGTGGTGCTTCCGCCGGGTACATCGCTGAAGAAATCGAACGAAATCGCGGAAACCGTGATCCAGCGACTGATGGACGTCGAGGGCGTCGAGGCATTTTCCCGGCGGACCGGACGTGCCGAACTCGACGAACATGCCGAGGGTGTAAACATCACAGAGATCATCATCAGCTTCGATCCCGAATCGGATCGCGGTCGTGAAGAAGTGCTGGAAGACATCCGCGATGCCATGTTAGACATCCCCGGCATTGTGACGACGGTCGAACAGCCGCTGGCGCATTTGATTTCGCACATGATTTCTGGCGTCAAGGCCCAGGTTGGTATCAAAATCTATGGAGACGATCTGAGCATCCTGCGTCGCGGAGCACAGGAAATGGCGTCTGTGATGCGAGGAATCGATGGCGTGACCGATCTGCTTGTCGAGCCGCAGGTCGAGATCCAACAACTCCGCATTGAACTCGACCGCGATAAGTTGGAACTGTATGGCCTCACCCCGGTCTATGTGAACGAATACGTTTCGACCGCTATGAACGGCGAAGTTGTCAGCCAAGTGCTGCTTGGCCAGCGAACCTTCGATTTGCTTGTACGCATGGACGAGCGATACCGCGAGAACTTGCAATCGCTCGGGCGGTTGTCGATCGATTTGCCGAACGGTGGAACGACACCCTTGTCGTCGGTAGCCAACATCTACAAATCTAGCGGGCCGAACACCATCAACCGCGAACTGGTGCGCCGCCGAATTGTCATCCAATGTAACGTTTCTGGCCGCGGCCTGGTCGACGTGGTAACCGAAATGCAGGCGGCGCAGCGGCCTGTGATTGAGAAGCTGCCCCCGGGTTATTTTGTCGAATATGGCGGTCAATTCGAAAGCGAAAAGAATGCTAGCCGTATTATCGGAGTGCTGTTCAGTGTTTCGATGTTCGGCGTGCTGATGGTACTCTACACGATGTTCCGCTCGGTGAATTTCTCGCTTCAAGTGATGGCGGCCCTGCCGATGGCGTTTATCGGATCGGTGACAGCACTGGTGATTACGGACCAAACGCTGACCGTCGCCGCGATGGTTGGCTTTATCTCGCTGGGTGGCATCGCTTCGCGGAACGGCATCTTGCTGCTTAATCATTACTTGCATCTAGTCCGCCACGAAGGCGAGACCTGGTCGAAAGAAATGATTATCCGTGCCGGCAAAGAACGACTAGCGCCTGTGCTGATGACGGCGCTCACCTCGGGCATCGGCTTGGTGCCGTTGGCGCTCTCAGCCGGTGAGCCGGGCAAGGAAATTCTCTACCCGATTGCCACCGTCATTCTGGGCGGTTTGATTAGCAGCACGATCTTGGAATTTTTCGTCCGACCAGCACTATTCTGGACGTTTGGAATAGGAGCAGCACACCGTGTCATCGCGGCTGGACGCGAAGAGGTGGAACTCGTCGAGGAAGATGGAGCCTATTGATGTGCAAATCGCTAATTTCATGTCTGGAGTCAAGCATTTTTTGGTAGGCAAGGGTAGTGACAGTAGTTCCAAGTTTAGCGTTTAGCTCGGTGATTAAAGTGTTTTGAGATAGTGACGTTAGGAGCGGTTAGCTGTTAGCAATTAGCTTTTTGTCCGCTAAAACGTTGCCTACCAAAGCTAATCGCTAACCGCTAATCGCTTGACTTTCACTTGCCGCAACCAGCGTTTTTCGGGAAATACAGCGAAATTGGAACTACTGAGTGAAGTAACCCCGTTATCATAGGCGATCCGAAAAGGTGCGTTACGCTTCGCTGCACGCACCCTACACAGACTCACCGTGTTTTATTTATTTTCCCAAGAGAAGGAATGAAAAGATGAAAAAATTTAATTCTGGCTTCCAGTTGCTCTCCGTATTGGTTCTCGGCTTTGGCCTAATCACGTTTGGAGGCTGTGGAAAGAGCGAGCAGGCAAGTACGTCCGCCCCCAAAGACGACCATGCGCACGACGATGGCCATGAGCATGGCGATGGACATGACCATCCCAGCGAGGGCCCGCACCACGGCGGCCTGGTCGAGCTAGGTAACGAGGAGTTTCACGCAGAAGTAGTTCACGACGAAGAGGCTGAGACGGTTACGATTTACCTGCTCGACTCCGCCGCCAAGTCGGCCGTACCGATCGAAGCAACCGAATTGGTGGTCAACTTGAGCCATGACGGAGAGGCTGAGCAGTTTAAGCTAGCCGCCAGCCCTGAGCCAAGCGATCCACAGGGCAAGTCGTCCAAGTTTGTCTCGTCCGACGCCGAACTCGCCGAAGACCTCGATCACGAGGGAGCAAAGGCACGACTAGTCGTGACGATCGAAGGCAAGCAATACCACGGCGAGATCCACCATGACCATGATGGCCACGATGACCATGATCACTAAAACGAATCCCAAACCGTAGCGTCACACGAACACCTACCTCCAAGACGCCAATTTTAACGTCACGGCGGTTACGGGTAACACTGGGGCGGTCTCGAGCGGTATGCGTATACCCCGTATGGGAAAGTGACCGTGCTCAACCCTGATTTTTCAGCGGTTACAGGCAATGTCAGCGCCATCAGTAACGAGATTCTCTATACTGGACGTAGGCTCGACCCCGAGACCCGCTTGCAGTTGAATCGGAATCGGTTTTATCATGCCCCGTTGGGGCGGTGGGTGAATCGGGATCCGATTGGGTATGATGGTGGGGATAATAATCTTTATGGGTATGTAAAGTCATCTGCGATAGCCCAAGATTGACGGATACCGGGCGGGGGTAGAATAATACCCTTGAAAGGAATCCTCATGAGCGAAGCACAATCCCCGTTAT
>JAADGV010000035.1 GCA_013152205.1 Planctomycetota bacterium | reverse complement strand
CCATTGCCGAAGATTCTCGACTGCAGCCACCCGTAGGTGTCTGGGCAGTGTTTCAGTCCCAGTGAGACGGGCCACGCTCTCACGCCCGCTATGCATCAAAGCCTTGGTAGGCCATTACCCCACCAACAAGCTAGTACAACGCAGTCTCCTCCCGAGGCGGAATCACACCTTTGATCCGGGGATATTATCCGGCATTACCTGCAGTTTCCCACAGCTATTCCGGGCCTCAGGGTAGATAACTACGCGTTACTCTCCCTTGCGCCGCTGTCCATCTTAGAAATCAACCGAAGCGTCAATCTAAAATTTCTCGCTCGACTTGCATGCCTAATCCATGCCGCCAACGTTCATTCTGAGCCAGGATCAAACCCTTCAATTTGCTATATGCATAAACAGTAACACGACCGCCCGACTCGCATTGCGATTCAGGTTTTAGCGAAACTGTTAATGAGCCAATTAAGTGTTTGAAAGCTACTCCATCAACACCCGAAGGTGCCAACTTCATAGCCGTACAGTCTTGTGCTGGCAAAACTTAAGAATTGATCGAAGATCATTTCTTGAAATTAATAGAAGTCACTAACCAAATTGTCAAAGAGCAAAAATCAATCCGCCTGTCTCCTCAGCTAGCAGCCGAGGTTGGGCGAATAAAAAATCTCAGCTTCACGGGGCTCGCCCACGTGCTTGGCTGAGATAGGCAATTCTAGCAATCGGCAGCTAACTGTCAACGGCTTCAATGCTTAGAAGAAGAAATAGTCTATTTTTTCTTGGCCTTTTCAGAGAATACGCGAAAAACAACCCAGATAAGCCGCAAAGATTCACAAAGGCACCGACACAGCTGCTGACACCTTAACTTTCTGCGGCGCAGGCGATAAGCTAGTGAAACCTGCATCATTTCCTGCTAATACAGAAGGTTATCGCCTGATGGCTTGTCGAGGCATCCGCGGAGCAACCACGATCCGTGAAAACGAGCGGGAGGAGATTCTCGCCGCAACGCGACAGTTGCTAGCGCTGCTTATCCGCCAGAACAAGGTCGAGCCGCAAGACGTGGCTAGTGCGACCTTTACCACAACTCCCGATATCGATGCGGAGTTTCCGGCCCTAGCGGCTCGGCAACTGGGGTGGCTCGATGTGCCATTGCTCTGTGGGCACGAGATGACCGTGCCGGGCGGGTTGCCGCTCTGTATTCGTGTGCTGATCCATTGGAACACCGACAAGCAGCAAGACAAAATTCGTCATGTATACATACGCGACGCTGAATGCCTGCGACCCGACCTTTCGAAATTACCGCCAGTCGATTGGAAAGAGCTGGAAGAGTGGATCAACGAGCAGATGAGCGGGTAGAGGCAACACTAGCTCGCCGTCCACGAACCCGCGTTAGCAATAGAAATACAAGCCCTGCCAGGAGCCCAGTGGAAGGCTCAGGTACCGTGGCTGCAGTCGCTGGCGCGGCAGCGGCATTGCTGAACTCGCGTTGCCAGGCAAGGAAATCCGCCCCATCGGTATCGCCGTCCCCGTCGGCATCGCCACCTCGATTTTTATTGAGGGAATTCCCCCAGATACTCAAGTCGTCCGATCCAGCCTGGCCATCGATATTGAAATCGGCGGTGAGCGAATAAATATAGAATTGCTGTTGCCAAAGCAAGAAGTCGGCCCCATCGGTGTCGCCATCTCCGTCAGCATCGCCGCCAGTATCGATGCCAAAAGAAGTCCATAGAATTTGGGCGTCTTCGCCATCAACATTCAAATCGCCATTGAGGTTTGTCACCTGCAGCAGCGTTGCATCTAAGACAGGTTCGCTGGTCATCGCATCAAGCATCGGTGTGACCGTGATCCCCACAGCGACGCTAGGAAGTGCCCCAGATACCGAGGTGAGCCAGTTTGCTTGCAGGATAACAAGATCGTCTTCATCCACCATGCCATCGCCATTGAAATCGCCATCCTCGTAGCTGCCCGACTGTTGCCAGTTTCCTTGAAGCGTAAAAAAGTCGTTGAACTCGACCACTCCATCCAGGTTCGTATCCCCTGGTAACCAAGCCTGCCAGACCATCAAAGGGTCGCCGACAACCGTGTTGGCGTAAGAAAGCTGGCGGGTGGCGTTCCAGGCCGCCTCGACAAACGTCAGCCCTGACGTGCCTGGAGCAGCCGCAGCGCCCCCAGCGGGCAGAAGTTGCTGATAGAACAAATCTTCGTTGGTAACATTGTTAGGACCATTAAAAGGTTCGGAGACATGCCCCAGGCCAGCAGTACCCCCCAATTCCAGCCAATCAGCGATAAGACCATCGCCTTGTGTGTTCAGCGGATTGAAACTTTCTGCGCTAAAGCTTTCGTGCGTCAGGAAAACGGCTCCGTCCGCAAACTCGAATTGAATTTGGGTTTCCTGGAACTGGCCGCCGACAAATTCACCCAAATAATTTTCGCCCAAACTCGCTCCGCCACCGCCATCGTTCGTGCCGTGGCTCACATAGCCAAGAACTGGCCGGCCGGAAGCAACAATGGCCGTGTCCGTATTGTCATACAGAACGGGGACTGGATTAGTGGCACCGTCATCCGGATAGAGGCCGGTAATCACCTCAAGTAAGCCGGGGCCAGGTCCTGTCGAATTCGTCATCTGATCGACGCTTGCGATCCCCGTGTCGTCGACAACGATATTTTGTCCAAAAGGTACGACATACACATTCTGGGCGCGATCGATCGAATCTTTAACCGTTTGAACACTGTAACCATCAAGTCGAGAGGATAACCGAATGTCGCCATTGACGGGGTCAGAGCCGGCACGGACAAAGGGGGCATTCTCGGCGTAGTAGGGATTCGAAGCGATAGAAGTGTCGATTTGATAGAAGCTGCCAAAATAAAATTGGTTTGTCATCTTACTGATTGAATCGATGGAGTCGATTCGTGTAAGTTCGCTTTCCATGCTAGACAAGACACCAGATCCGGGGTTAATGCGAAGCGGCATTCCCTTGGTGGTCACGATGACCTCAATATCATCTGGGATGGCCCCGATTGCACTTAGTATTTGCGGACGAATGATGTCTAGGTAATCCTGCCCACCGACATCTTCGTTAAAGGCACCGGTAAGAATTGCATCAACACCTGAAATCGGTGCGATGTTCACTCCAGGACGAATTTGCTGGTAGTAGTCAGCAATCTGGAATCCATCGCCGCCAACGCCTTGGTCGCCATTGTAGATAACAAGAACATTCTCAGGCGCAATGGTTGCAGCGCCACACCTACCGACAGCTAGGCAAAAGATTCCCGCTACGAAAAGTAAGATAAGAGTCACGCCCAAACGCGAAGCAAGCTTCATGTCTTAACAGCCTGGAAGAAAAGGTCCGTCCCCCTGTTAGGCCCATTGTACCCCACATCATCGCACAGCGGCACAAAAATCTGGCTTCCCGCTAGCCATAACCCCACAAAAAAAGAAGCAAGCCACCCACAGGGCAGACACTAATTTGGGGAGGATGAGATACTTAAAACGACCGCACCAGCGTTTATAGCCACCGACCTCTATCGCCTACGACGAACAATCAATCCGAGACCAGCCACAAGGCATAGAGCCAGCGCTGACGGTTCAGGGATAGTACTTGGATTCGGCAGGGAATTGGCAAGAAACTGGTTAGCTATTCCCGCAGTCATAGCCGAGAACCCAAGCTCTGGAACTTGCGGGGACGAATAGAAAAGGATCCCACTGGCTTCTCCCGGCAATAAACCGAAGTGCGCCCAGGCAGAAGAAGAATCTACGCCTGGGCCCCCCCCAGTACTAACTGGATCCTGTATAGGCGTCTGCGAGTAGGTGCCATAATCGGTGGCTGCGGGAATGAACGTAACTCCAGAGATCCCGAGAGACTCATCACTTTGCAGCCCGACGGTAAAATTTGTCACTGCTGACGTGCCTGGCGCGATGTTAACGATTTGATAAGCGTAGATATACTCGCTGGGAGCCGGATCGGCGAAAACAATTCCATTTTCATTCAAAAACCCTTGGAAATTACCAGGCGCAAACACCGCAAACTCAACATCGGCATCAAGGGTATTAAAAAAGAGGGCTCCCGTGTAATTCTGGCTCCCCTGCCACACCCCCAAGCTCGGGCCATTGCCATCGTTGTAGGCAAAGGTCGTTGTCTGTAGCGTCGTAGCCTGAGCCGCGTTTACCGCGACTGCCAGCGTAAGAACCAAACCCAAACACAAGCCAACTAGAGTTCGCATTATTCCATCCTTTTCGACCCGAAACCTATTACTTCGCCAAACTAGCCAAAGCCGAACAAACCCACTTCCACTCAGACGCTTTCGTTGTCAGAAAGCGCCCCACTCGTACGCAAAAAACACGCGTCGAGAGTCCCCCGAACCGCCGCACAAGAAAATAATCCATTCCGCACGACGACGGAGGCCAACCAAAAACCGGGTAGTACACCTAGCGGCGCCGGCGAACTACAAGAGCCAGGGCACCTAAAGCAGCAAGTGCCAAACTCGCTGGCTCTGGGATAGCGGTCGCTCCTGGTACAGGAACCATAGAAAGACCTATTGTTCCTCCGTTCACCGTAATCGCGGCGCCTATCTCAGGTGCATTGGGAGAGGAGTACGCGAGGATGAAACTGGACTGGCCCGTGCCAATCAGTGGATCGCCAAAGATATAGTTTGCATTGCCACCTGTGCCAAAGACACGCGCGTCAGCAGCGATCTCCCCAGACGCATTCTCGAATTGACCTATGGTGTCTGCCGGATTATTGATGCCGACAATTTCCGCAGAGACTGAGAATATACCTTGATTGTTGACTTGGTACAAATAAACCAATGCATTGCCGGGAGCATACGGTAATGTTGTAACCGGATCCGCGCCCTGGCCTGCGAGCGGAAAGGCGGCTAAGAAATCCGATGCTGTCATGACTGCGTAGTCGATCGTTCCAAACAAATTGTTCGGAAAAGCAAGGCCGTTGTCGTAAGTGGTCGATCCAGTCCAAGCACCAGCCGCCGGACCATTGCCATCGTTGAACGCACCGGCGATGCCATTTAGCACGCCTGCGTTTACTGAAGAGATCAGTAGAAGAGAAAATGCCGCCGTTAAGGCGAGAAACCTACTTTTAATTAACATCACTAGCGACTCCCCATTTTTCGCCCGTGGTCGTCAACGTAACAACACTGTCAACGCAACAACGTCAGGCAGTTTTTTAGTTAAGAACAAACGAGTTGAATAAAACCGCTACAAAATCTTCCGTCCAAACAGCCCAGCGGAACCCACTAGCTACAAAATCTCCGGGTTTCTACACAACGGTGCTGATAAGTGGCAGCATACCGGCTCAGACCCTGCTGTCAAGCTTTTTGGAAAAAAACTCCCGAACCCATCCATCGCTAAAGAGCCAACAATAGTCACAAGTGCTTACAGCAAAACACTTTTCCGCCGATCGCGGATTAGCTAAAGTACCGGAGAGAGGATTTGAACCTCCACGCCCTTAACGGGCACATGGACCTGAACCATGCGCGTCTGCCAATTCCGCCACTCCGGCAAGAGTGTAGCCCCCACGATGCCAAAACAAAGCCATCGCTGCAAGGGGGAGAAGATTGCAAAGTTGTGTTAGCCGTAGGCGAGCCTGGAAAACCGCGGCTTCCGCTCGCGGCTAGGAACGGAACCTGCGTGTTGCAAGAAGAGAGTGCGCCAGAAACGTCCAAATAGCGTGCTAAGCCCTCTCCAAAAAAACACCGCCGAGGCACGAAGGCCCCGACGGTGTTTTTTATTACTAAAAACGGTTAAGTAAAACGGCTAGCCCAGATACTAGAGGTTATCCGTGCTTACCACTTCTCTTCCTGCGCGTGTCACCAAGTGCATGTAGGTGGTCGCGTCAACCGCTTCGTCGACGGAAGTACCATGAGCATCAGCCCAACTGTGAAGCACCGAGCCAGGGTGAGCGCTACTAGGCCCATACTGACGCTGCACACCGGAGTGAGGGTTGAGAGCCGCAGATTGGTAAAAGTATTGATCATCGGCATTTGCGAAGCCGCCAAATCTTTGCACCTGATTGCCGACATTCAAAGACGTCTCCCCTCCGCCGGGAGTGAGGAACTGGAGCCAAGCATTATTGCCCCCTGTTGGCCTCGTTACCTGTTCCGCCGAGCCTGGTCTGATCGCTACAGCATAGGTCGAGAGGCCACTCACCCAGGCCGCAAACCTTTCTTCGCGAGACTCGGTGAACATAAACGTATTGGAGGTTCCATCAGTAATGCCGGCAAATCTAACGCCCTTTGCGCTGTTGCTACCATAGTCAAAAATACTTACTGAGGTGTTGAAAGGAGCAGTCAGAATTGGATTTCCCGCGAAAACAATCACCCCATTGCCACCTTGAGGCCTCACTACGCCGCTCGCCGAAAGGCTTTTGTACAACGAGATTGTTGAAGAGCCATCGATAGCACCAACACCTCCGTCTGCGTTGTAGTGCGTCGAGGGAATGGCCACGTAATTACCAACGGCAGCCGGATTTTGTTGAACCATTCCCGAGCCGTAGAGATCGGGTTGCTTTACCAAGAAGTCGCCAGGGTAGCTAGGACATCTATACGGGGCGACCTCTTGCTGCCAAACCCAGGGTTTTCTGTTAATGGTTGTATTTGTGGGATCGGTTATGGCCACGTTAGGAACGAACGGGCCAAGCTTCAGGCCACCAGAGCCGACCAAGACTGCTCCGCCACTACCCGCCGTGCCCCCAGCGCCAAATCGCGAATCGCGGGTACCGTTGTAGATGGCCCCTTGTTCCATTTCAGGCAAGATCAGGAAAAGCCAGCTGTAGCCATCCTGAGCGGTGCCGACCTGGTTCGTGCCATTGAAAAAGCCCGACGAAGCCAGCGGGAACTGGCCTTTTTTGCGATCCGCATAGGTATGCGCAGCAAGGCCGATATTCTTAATGTTATTCAGGCACGAATTCCTGCGTGCTGCTTCTCGTGCCGCCTGAATGGCAGGTAGCAGTAGCCCTACCAAAACACCGATGATGGCAATTACCACCAGCAACTCTACGAGGGTAAAACCTCGCTTCGATCGCTTCGCATCCATTTTGATGCCTCCTTCTCAACAAGAATCGAAATAAAAATAGAAAAAAACAACTTCTTCTGCCCACATCTACGACGCGAGCGCCCGTGTCCGTCGGGAACTACACCGTGAAAACGCCTAAGATGATCCGCGTTGCACCAGCAATTTCGAGTGAAATCGCCCAGGCACAACAGTAAGAAACCACCCGACTAGACGAGGGCTATAATACTCCCGTAGTCTAAGCGAAATCGACCTAGGTTGTCAATCGACCTGCAAAAAAGCCCCGAAACAGGGCCACGAACCGGTTATTTTTCAAATTTCCGCCCCTGGCGGGATTCGTTAGCGGCCTCGGCCACGACATCCTCCCGCAAAACACTCATGCGAACAGAAAGGGGAGATAAGACTCTCAACGAAGTGAAACGACCCATTTCCCCAGTCCCTAACCCCATTTTTTCAACTTCAAAACACTTGCTCAGCCAAACTGTAGATAGCAGACGAGCGTAACAACCACGATACCGATGAGATTGAGCATAAGGCCTTCTTTGGCCATTTCCCGCACTGTGAGTTGATTGGAACTGAAAACGATGGCGTTGGGGCCGGTGGCGACAGGCAGCATGAAGGCGAAACTGGCGCTAATGGTTGCGGGGACCATGATTAGTTTCGGATCGATTTCTGCCGAGGTAGCCGTCGCGGCAAGTACCGGCAGAAGTAGGGCTGCGGTGGCGGTGTTGCTGGTGATTTCGGTCAAGAAAGTCACCGCAAGGCAGACCAGTCCGATCATCACCAGGGTCGGCAGTTGGCTAATGCCAGCGAGCGATGTCCCCAGAGATTCGCTTAGGCCCGAGCTCATGAACGCTTTGGAAATAGCAATTCCGCTACCAAAGAGAATGAGAATTCCCCAAGGGATGCGGGTTGCGGTTTCCCAATCGAGCAGGCGTTGGCCCCGACCATTGGGAATGATGAACATCACAACGACTGCAGCCAGGGCGACGCTGGCGTCGGACGCATCAGGCAAGTTAGCCCAGCTACTCCAGCCACCCCAGGGTTCTTTACGGGTAATCCAAAGTATTGCGGTAACCGCGAAGACAGCCAAGGTGCGAATTTCTTCTGCTCGCCAACTGCCGACTTTGGGGATTTCGATGGGGGCCTGCTTCTTTAGGCCGCGAGTGAGCCAAAGGGCCATCAGTGGCAGTAGTATCAAAACGATGGGGATTGCCCAACCCATCCACTCGGAGAATGCCGGTTCAAGGCCGGTTGCCTTCTTGAAATTGTCCATGAAGAGCAGATTGGGAGGCGTCCCGATCGGGGTTCCAACCCCGCCGACGCTTGCCGCGTAGGCAACTCCCAAAAGCAGGGCCACGCGTAGGCGATGGTCGGTCACCTTTTCGAGTACAGCCAACACGATCGGCAGCAGCATCAGCGTGGTTGCCATGTTCGAGATCCACATACTCAAGCAAGCCGAGGCCGCCATGAACCCAAAAACAAGACGCCGTCCGCTGGCACCCCCAAAAAGCGAGACCATGCCAAGAGCGATACGTCGATGGGCTCCGCTTCGCTCCATGGCAGACGAGAGCATGAGTCCGCCGAGCAGCAGGAGGATGAGTTTGTCGCCATAGGCTTGCCCTACCTGATTGGCAGAGAGCACCCCGACGAGCGGAAAGAGCGAGAGAGGGATCAACGAAGTGGCAGGGATCGGAATAGGCTCAAACACCCACCAGATAGCGCAAAGCGTTGTGATTCCTGCGGTCCAGGCGATGGCTGGGGTCGAACCGGTCGAGGCGAGGCTAATGCCTAGCCCGCCTGCCAGCAACGGGCCGAGCCATAACATCCAGCGCTTCATAGATTGTCCTGGGAGAAGTGGTTTTGCAAAATTGACAAGGCAGCCGATGAGTGAAAAAGAGTGAGAGAGATTCAGTTCCACTTACGTTGGAGAAGATGAATTTTAGCCACTTGGTGCATGTAGTTGTTTTGGAGTTTGGCCGCTGCGGCGAGTTTCATGTGTTTTCGAGCTTGATCTATGCTGCCAGCCACTTCGTAGTACAGGCCTAAATAGAGGTGGGCATACATTCGAGCTTGCTCGGTATCAGCTTTAGCGGCAGCCATCAGAACAGATTCTTCTGAGCCATGACCTGCGTAGAGTTCGTAAATCTGGGCCATGGGAACTCGAGTATCGCGCAAAGTGTCGATGTCGATGATCGCCTTTTTGGCTGCCTCGATGCCTTCGAGTTTCGCCACACAGATAAAGTGCCAAGTAGCATTTTCGACATCATGGGGATTGACTGCCAGGTGTGACTCGAACTGTTCGCGGCCTTTCCGGAACTCGCCGACGTAGTAGTTGCTGATTCCACGTTGCCAGAGATGAGGGGCCGACTTGGGTTCGAGTTCATCAGCACGATCGAAATCGCGAATGGAGTCGGCAATTTTATTTTCTTTGAACCGTTGCATGCCGCGAGAAACATATTCGCTGGCAGTTTTGAGAGGCACGTCTGTCACAGCTAATACTGCAATACCCAGGGCAATTGATAGGGCTGAGTTGATAAGACTCATCGGGATTTCCCCCTTGTTTGGGCAATTTTCGGATTATCGAAGATCTGGCCGAGGAACTGCAATCCTTCGGCTTTGTTATTGTGCAAATGTAGCGCTAGAGTAGT
>JAADGV010000098.1 GCA_013152205.1 Planctomycetota bacterium | reverse complement strand
ACCTTGCGCCACAGCAAGGGCAAGACTTCGTAGCCATACAAACGATCTAGAATACGTCGGGTTTCTTGCGCACGGACCAGCCCTTCGTCGACCTCACGAGGCTCGGCCAAAGCCGCCTGAATCGCGTCCTTGGTAATCTCGTGAAAGACAAGCCGATGCACGGGAACTTTTGGCTTTAGCAACTCCAGCAGGTGCCAACTAATGGCCTCTCCCTCGCGGTCTTCGTCCGTTGCGAGATAGAGGGCATCGGATTCGGCGAGCAGGTCTTTGAGCAGCTTGATGTGTTTTGTTTTGCCGGGCGGTACGACGTAGATGGGCTTAAAATTGTCGTTGACATTCACCCCAAGGTTCGACCACGACTCGCCCTTGTACTTGGCGGGAATCTGTTTTGCCCCCTGTGGCAAATCGCGCACGTGGCCAATGCTTGCTTCGACCCGGTAGCCTTTGCCCAGGTACTTTGCAATCGTCTTGGCCTTGGCGGGTGATTCGACAATCACCAGCGCCTGACCATTGCCCCCAGAGGCAGCTGTTTTTTTCTTTGCCATATTCCTACCAAATCAACGCAATGCAGTGGTTTTCTTGTAAATAATCCAGCGTGTGAACTCTATATCCGCAGTCGGCGGGGCTATTCGTTAGTAAAGCCTGGGCGGCCCAACTCATTATTTCAATCGCTACGAACCCGCAAACTAACTGCAACCGTTACAAACTTGCCCAGGCCACCCTATTTGGTGGTCTAAACGAACAACATAGTTCGCCAGCCGAGTACATTTTGCGGCCAGTTCTCAAGATTCTCGCCTCTTCGACAGGGCAATCTGGCAGCCGACAGTCGTCCATACTACCGATTGGGATTGCATTTACGTCGATCTGACATAGAATCACAGGCTTCTCAACAAACAATTTATGACGTCAATCATTACTTCTGTACCGGTCAGGCTGTCAAGAGGCCCAAACCGGCCCAACCCCTCAGGGAAGCGTCGATGGCGAGCCCTTTTCACTATTTTCGCAAGAATCAGAAACTTTTTCTCGTGCTAGCAGCGGGCACGGCCATGTTTGTTTTTGTCTTGGCCGACCCACTCTCGAGCATGTTGCAGCAGATGTCGGGGGTTACTCCACGGCAAGCAAGCAATAGAACCGTTGCCCATTGGGATAATGGCTCGATTAACGAGCAGGAACTCTCTGAGCTGGTAAGACGCCGGCACTTTGTCAGTCAATTTCTGCATAGTCTGTGGATGCAGGGCTTACAGCGTATTCGTGATGAAGGCGGAACTCCCCTCCAGCCTACCGTGCCTAATTTCATCCTGAACGAGAACCTACCTCCTGGCTCTGTCGAAATAGACGTGGTTACCCGAAAGATTTTCGCCGAACTGGCCGAAGAGGATGGCGTTTCGATCAGTGACAAGCTAGTGAACCACTACCTGAACGAAATCGGGTTTCGTAGGATTTCGGGAGCTGAGATCCAGCAAATGCTTGCTTCGAATCCGGGAAGAATGGGCGCTCGTGCCGCCGAAGAACAACTTTTTTCTGGCCTACACGAGATGCTGCTTGGCGAATATTACGTGAGTAGCTATGGCTCAGCGATTCGCAATGTTATGCCTGAACAGCGGTGGGAGGATTGGCTTCAAATCAACAAGCGCATCGCGCTGGAAGCGGCCATTTTGCCCACCGAGCAGTTCTTGGCTGAGACCGAGGAGCCTAGCGACGAGGAATTGAAAAAATTCTACGACGACAACAAAGATCGAGTGGAAGGCTCGTTCCAGCTAGTGGCAAGTGTCCAACTACCGTCGCCGGAAGCTGGGTTCAAAGAACCACGACGCGTACGCATTCAATACTTGCAGGGCGATGTCACTGCTTGGACTGAAAAGCTGCTGGACACGGTCACCGACGAAGAGATTGCCGACTACTACGAACGCAATAAGCGCACCCAATTCGTCAAAGCAGAAGATACCTCCACGGCAACCGAGACAGAAACAACCGAGGAAGAATCCACCTCGTCAGCGTCTGACTCTGAGGAAGCCGCCGAGGAAACTGAGGAAACTACTGAAAAAACCACCGAGCCCGCGGAGAGTGCGGACGCAGAAGAGTCTTCTGAGGCTCCCGCAGAAAAAACCGAAGAGGCTAAGCCTGCAGCTGAGGAGTCGGGCGATATCCCTTCTCGCAGCCCATTCCGTTTCGCTGCGTTTCAGGAAGAAGGCGAGGGCGAATCCGTAGCGGACACGTCCGAACCTGCCGAGGATGCGGCTGCTGAGGAAGAGAAACCTGGGGACGACTCCGACGAAAGCTCAACTGAATCTCCAGCAACCCCTGCGACTTCAGAATCGACGGATGAATCGACCTCGGAGGAGGAAGAAGAGCCGGTCGAGTACGAACCGCTCGAGTTAGTCAGCGATCAAATTCGCCGACAGTTGGCTAACGACAAGGCCGTGGTGGAGCTTCAACGCGTGATGGAGCTTGCCTATGCCGAGTTGCAGTCGGAGTTCAACAGTTACGGCGGCAAGGTCATCACCGCTCAAAGCCAGGAGCAAGAACCTCCGGCGGTACCGGCCAAGCTTGCTGATTTGTCTAGCATGGCCAAGCAACATGGGCTGATTTATGAATCGACGACCGCACTTTCGGCCCGCGAACTTAGTGATACGTTTGTCGGCAAGGCAGTGGATACTCAGACTCGTAGCCAATGGGTTGTTTCTGCAGCCTTCAGGAGCTTGCAACTTCACGAACCTTTTTTGGCCCAAGATATTGATGGTCAATGGTACTTGGTCACCAAGACTGAAGACCAACCCAGCAGCGTTCCCGACTTTGAAGAAGTTCGCGATAAGGTTGCCGCTGCCTGGAAACAGAACCAAGCCGCGAAGATTGCATTAGAAACCGCTCAGAAGCTCTCGCAAGAAGCCGAAGAGGCTGGTGGGCCTTTGGCAACCTTTATGGCAAACAAGGGCTACACCGTTGTCACCACCGACTTGTTTAGTTCACGCACGTTCGGAACCACACAGATGGAAATGCGTGCAGGTGCTCGACTTGGCGAGGCGCCGCCACTTACGGCGGTGGGTCTTGATTTCATGGACAAGGCTTTTCAACTTGAGCCTGAACAAGCCGTTGCCCTTCAGAACCATGACCATAGCAATGCCTATGTCGTCCGCCTCGACCATCGAGAAAAATCCAACGAAGAATTGCGTCAGCTCTTCCTCCGCGAAGCAAATAGTTGGTTTGGCGCGCGGGCGATGCTGGAATCTCGTTGGCAACATGCTCGACAGCAGTTGCGAGAACAGTTGCAAAATCGCGGTGGTCTGGACGTCGAAGAATTTGGTGAATACCTGCAGGAGCTTGCCACTCGGTAAAAGGGGTACTTGCGGCACTTGCTCGCCTTCTGGTTGGACTATGGACGTTGTCGATGAGCTTACCGTTGCCACTGGTTCCGTTCGAAGACTACATGCTCTTCGACGATCGCCCCACTCATCCGATGAGCTTCTTCCTTCGGCTTAGACTGTCTGGTAGTTGCGATGCGGCAGCTCTCGACATTGCGTTGCGTCGGGCACTTGAGCGTCACCCTCTGTTGAGTGCAACTGCTCAAAAAGCAGGTCGTTTCCGTTTTTGCTGGCAGCCCCTTGACCCCAATCAAGCGGCTGTCCGTTGGCAAACAGACTCCTCTGAGGCAGCCCCGACCGAGGACGGCGGAGGACTGGCGACTTACCTTGATCTGAGCCAACGGTCTGGCCTCGAAGTGATTGGCACGCGATCCGCAGGCGGGGTCGAACTGCTTTTTCAGTTTCATCACTCGTGCAGCGATGGTCTCGGCGGACTACAACTGATCGAGGATGTGCTGCTATTCTACGCACATGAAGTTGCCACTCCGTCAGCCCCTCTCCACGTTGAAAAGCCCGAAG
Source organism: Planctomycetota bacterium (assembly GCA_013152205.1). GTDB lineage: Bacteria > Planctomycetota > Planctomycetia > Pirellulales > Lacipirellulaceae > Bythopirellula. The sequence continues at coordinate 85,165 of JAADGV010000098.1, read as the reverse complement.
AGTGTCGCTTAAAGGTTCGGGCCAAATTCGGGCTCAGCCGCTGGGATCTACTGCGCATCGCTCCAAAGCAGGCCTTGGGCTTACTTGGCGCTCGCGAATTCATGATGCGTACTCCTGATTCGATCACCCCCGTCGAGCCTGAAAACCTCAGTTCTCCGTTGCCGCAGACCTACCCGACTGCCGTGCGGCACGAATTTTCTAGGGCTGAAACCAAGCGTATCCTTTTAGCCGCTCGGGCACGGGAAACGACGGTCAACAATCTCCTCGCAAGTTGCTTGTTCGTAGCCCTGCATCAGTTTCGAAAACAGCTTGGCATTGCCCACCACCGCCGCTGGATTCGATTGTCGATTCCGATCAATCTCCGTCGGCCCGGCGCTGAATGTAGTTCGGCAGCGAACTGCGTGAGCATGATTTTTCTGGATCGACGTCCCCAAGCTATTGAGGATGAAAAGGGCCTACTCGCCAGCATTCATACTCAAATGGCACGCAACCTAAAAATGGATTTAGGCCTTACGTTTCCTTTGATGTTGCGACTCATCAAGCCACTCGGCATCCTTGCGACACTCAAAGGCGACGAACAATGCCGTTGCACGGCTGTCCTGAGCAATCTCCAACGTCCACTGATCGATTGTCCGTTGCCCCGTCGAGACGGAAAAATCATCGCAGGCGACTTGCAACTCGATGGGCTCGATTGCTTGCCCCCAGTTCGCCCAAAAACCAACGCTGCTTTTGGTGTGCTTACCTATGCCGACCGGCTCAATATCACCCAACACTATGATCAGCGGGTAATCTCGGCGGACGAAGCCGAGCGGTTGCTTGATCTCTATGTTGAGGGGATTCTTGCTTCGTGTGGGTGAATTGTTGATCTATTGTCGCAGGGATTGGGCATTTACCCGGGCGTTTTATGTTTTTCTCCTTCGCTTAACTTTTCTCTGATCGCAGTGGCGTGGGCGCCACCGCTAACGGGATGTTTTTGGGTGCTTTGTGTCGCTGGTGGAGTACGATATTTGACAAAACTAGGGCACTTGACGCTGTAATCGCAGTGTTTGAGGGGTTAGTTTTGGCACGAATTGCTGGGGGCCCCATTGAGGTGGACAATATTGAGTTCGGAATGCGGAATTTGGAGTGCGGAAGGGGATAATATTGTCCATTTGGGCGCGGTAAATGACGAAATCTGAATGACGAAAAGCTGATCGCTAGAGCAGTTCCTTCAATTGTGTAGCCACAGAGTTCCACAGAGTTCACAGAGAACACTGAGATAAGGTTACTCGCTTCAGTATTTCCTCTGAGACCTCGGTGTGCTCTGTGGCTATGCTTTTATAGGAAATGCTCTCGCGACTGATTCATTCTCGCATTTTAGGTGGCCAATTGCGAACGTGTTTTTTTGAATTTTTTTGGATCCTCAGCAAATATTGGTGGGTAAGTCTCGAACAAGTTAGTAGAAGTTACGCTACCATGCGCAGGACGATTGCAAAGTCATGCTAGCCGCGGTCGAATCTGAAAAAACTACGGCTTCCGCTCGCAGCTACTACAGAATCAAGTGACTTTGCAATCGTCCTGCGGTTATGATTTGCCATTTCCTCAACCGTTTTCTGGGAAATCGCAATCTCGCATTTCTGAAAGAGAAACCGAAAAATGGCCGAAACCGAAACCATCGGGTCGTCAAACGCGGGCGTTTTGAAAAGCGTGGGCTGGGGCGTTATGGCATTATTGGCCCTACTGGTATTTTCCATGGCCGGTCGATATCTGACCCTTGACCCAGAGGTCTACTTTCCGAAACAACGGGCCGTTTATCTTGCCAATACGGCTGGTCTCTTAACGCATGTTGTTGGATCGATGTTGGCCCTTGCGATTGGGCCCTTTCAGTTTTTGCCGAAGATTGTCACCAGCCGATATCTCCGTCTGCATCGGTGGCTCGGGCGTACCTATCTGATGGGAGTTTTGTTTGGCGGCCTTGGTGGCCTGTATATGGCTTTTTTGGCTTATGGGGGTTTTCCAGCGCAGCTCGGATTCGAGCTACTGGCGGTGGCCTGGCTGTTTAGTGGGTTGATGGCCTACCAGCGTATTCGTAGCCGAGAGTTCCAAAGCCATCGGGAATGGATGGTTCGGAACTATGCGTTGACGTTTGCGGCAGTTACCCTGCGCCTGTGGCAAGTGGTTTTTCAGCTTGCTGAGGTCGAGTTCGCCGCAGCTTACATCACGGTTGCTTGGCTGAGTTGGGTGCCGAATTTGATCGTTGCAGAATGGATCGTCAATCGGATTAGGCTCAACAGCGACCGAGCTGCTACTGTTTGAGTACCCAGGGGATGCAACCCCTGGGCTTTGGCGCAGACATGCCATTCTTGGAAAATGGCTCTCGAATTGTGGTGGCGTGGGCGCCACCGCTAACGGGCGTTTTTCGGTGCTTTAATCTCTCTTTGGTTTTAGCACTGCTACGGACAAGGGGGGGAGAGTGAGTTCGGCGGAGAACGGCCGACCGTGGCATTCGTGTTCTACCGCGTTTACTCCCGGAGCATTGCCTACGTTGCTGCCGCCGTAGTAGGTCGAGTCGGTGTTTAGGATTTCGTCGTACCAGCCGCCCTGGGGTAAGCCTAGTCGATAGTTCTCTCGCACGACTGGGGTGAAGTTGCATACGACGACCACGAGGTCGTTTGGATCCTTTGCGCGTCGGATATAAGCCAACACGCTGTCGTTATGGTTGTGGCCATCGATCCACTCAAAACCGGCGTTGTCGAAATCTACTTGATGCAAAGCCGGCTCATTTTGATAAATCTTATTGAGATCGCCGACCAACTTCTGCATGCCCTTGTGCGATTCCCATTGCAGCAAATCCCACTGTAGTTCGCTGTCGCAATCCCATTCGTCCCACTGGGCAATTTCGCCGCCCATGAATTGAACTTTTTTGCCGGGGTGCGTCCATTGGTAGCCGTACAACAACCGTAGGTTGGCAAATTTTTGCCAGAGGTCGCCAGGCATTTGGTCGAGCATCGAGCCTTTGCCGTGGACCACTTCGTCGTGCGAGAACGGCAGCACAAAGTTTTCGGTAAATGCGTAGATCAGCGAGAAGGTAAGTTCATCGTGATGGTAGCCCCGATGAATGGGATCGTGCCTGATGTATTGCAGGGTGTCGTTCATCCAACCCATGTTCCACTTGAGGCTGAATCCTAACCCTCCTAAGTAGGTTGGCTTTGAGACACCTCCCCAGGCGGTTGACTCTTCGGCGATCGTTAAGACCCCCGGGTGTTGGAGATGTACCTGCTCGTTGAATTCCTTAATGAATGAAATCGCGTCGAGATTTTCGCGACCGCCGTACTTGTTCGGAATCCACTCGCCGTCTTCGCGGCTGTAGTCGAGGTAGAGCATCGAGGCCACCGCATCCACGCGAAGGCCATCGATATGGTATTGGTCGAGCCAAAATAGTGCGTTGGAGGTCAGGAAGTTTCGCACTTCGTTGCGGCTGTAATTAAAAATTTTGGTTCCCCAGTCGGGGTGCTCACCCTGGCGCGGGTCTGCGTGTTCGTAGAGAGCGGTTCCGTCGAAGGTATCGAGGCCGTGGCTGTCTTTTGGAAAGTGAGCCGGCACCCAATCGATTAGCACTCCGATGTCGTTCTGGTGGCAATGGTCGACGAAATACTTGAAATCGTCGGGCGAACCATATCGGCTTGTTGCCGCATAGTACCCGACGGTCTGGTAGCCCCAGCTACCGGTGAAGGGATGCTCGCTAACGGGCATCAGTTCTAGATGGGTGTATCCTAGGTTTTTGCAATAGTCGACCAACTGGTGGGCCAATTCGCGGTAGTTCATCCAGTGCGAATCGCCGTTATGGTTCTTTCGCCAACTGCCGAGGTGGACTTCGTAGATCGAGATCGGAGCATCGAGACCATTGCGTTGCTCTCGCTTGGCCAACCAATCGTTGTCGGCCCACTCGTAGCTTTCTAGATCGGTGACAATGTTTGCCGTCAGAGGCGGAACCTCGGCGGCAAATCCGTAGGGGTCGCATTTTTCGACCACCTGGGCCCAACGATCTTTCACCGAGAATTTATACATCGCGCCAACTGGCAATTCAGGCAGGAACAATTCCCAAATACCGCTGGGCATATGCTTTCGCATGGCGTGGGGGCGGCGATCCCAATTGTTAAAATCGCCAATGATGCTGACGCTTTCGGCATTCGGAGCCCAAACGGCAAAGTTTGTGCCAACCACTCCATTCACTTCGCGTTGGTGGGCTCCCAGCTTTTTATAGCTGTCCCAGTGGCATCCCTCGGCGAGCAAATGCAGGTCGTAGTCGGTCAATAGAGGTGGAAAAGCATAGGGGTCGTGCATAGTCGTCTGCTTGCCTGCTTGGTCAACTGCCCGAAACCGGTAGGTCGGGCCATTTTGCTTGTCATGAACTTCGGGGGCACAAATTGCTTCGAACAATCCGGTTGGATGTATCCGACGCATTGGCTGCGAAATCCCATGTTTTTGATCGACGAGCCAAACTTGCTTCGATTCGGGCAAGAAGGCACGGACCGCCAACGCATGGCGTCCACTCTCCACGATTTCGTGAGGGCCTAAAACCTCGAATGGATTGTCGTGGTGGCCATGGACTACGGGAGCAATGGCACTAACATCTACCTGAGATCGCACGGGAAAACATCCTTCAGTATTCAGTTGTACTTGAAACGGAGTCGGTTTGCCGCCTTGAAAATGGAAATGGACCGCCTAATTTCCGACTTCCAAGGGGGGTGGGCTCTATAAAACCAGGGGATATGGCCTTTCGCCGACTTTTTTGGTGGTTGAACGCGTTTGCTAATTCGTAGTGGCGCTGCCGCCAGCGCTAACGCTTGCGTTCTTGCGGCACTGTGCCTATCAATTGAGGAGTTGCTTTATGCCGTTGGCTCTAAGGTTGGTTGAGCGATCGACTGGGCTAAGGATTTAACATTGGTCCAGACGGTTTCGATCGCTCCTGGAGTAGGTTGTGCTGTGCGACTCCTCGCTCGTTGACGGACAGTTGCTACCCGACGCATTCGCCTCGCGGAATATTTTGGAGCCTTTACTCTTTCAGGCAAATCGACTCGCTGGCGAGCCGGCGACACCTCGGCAGCTGAATCTTCGGCAGCTTCGTCGAAATGCCAAGCTTGGCAATTCACGGTGTGATACTGCAATGCCCGATCAACACGCCGCCACAAATCATGATCTCGCACGGGCACAATCCGGCCAAAGCGTTCCCAACACCAGTCGTTGAGGCGCCACTGGGCTAGGCCGGACTTTAGTCCACGGCTGACGTAGCGGCTCTTCGTCACTAAGGTGACACGAGCTGGACCGTCGAGTGACTCGAGCCCTCGTACCACCGCCAAGAGTTCCAACCTCTCGCTGCACTCAATTGGCTCGGTATCGGTTGCGCTGAAACGACGTTGTGTTTCAACATTTTGAAGCACAAAACGCCAAGTTTGAACGGGGCGGTCACTGCGACTTGCCTCGGAGAAAAGCAAGTAATGGGGGATTTTAGGAGTCATCGTTTGCAGGCCAAGCAGCCGGGGAAGGTGCTCGACCACCGATTGGGGGAGTTAACACAAAGCCTCGTCTGCTTTGCGCAAATCAGTGGGGAGTTTCAAACGACGCGCGTCCATTGCGGGCCGGACAAGAGCATCTACCCTGTCCGAAATACCTTATCGGCAGACTAGCCGCATTTTCTCCATGTTATCATTGCGAAGTTTTCTGACGATGAGCCAGGGATTGCTATGTAGTTGTTGTTTGTAGTGAACTGATCGTAGTGATTATCCGTCCAAAAAAGATGTTCTCCTCCGATTTCCGCTTTGATTTCTCTACGTATGCGTGAAACCACTGACGTAGCTTTGAGTATGCAATAGAGCGATTCCCCCAGGGAGCCCGTTCTATGCTTCAAGAAAATAATGGAGAAATCGAAATTTTGAACGGCATTGAAAGGGCAGGCGATGCATTTTGGACTTTATCTCGTAAAGCACGGCGTAATCACTTCGGCACAGTTTACCGAAGCGTTGGAGTGCCAACTTTTGTCACGACCACAGTTGGGCGCTCTTGCCATTGAGCAAGGCAAGCTGTCTGTAAAAGAAATTTTTCGGATTTTGCAAGCACAAGCCGACGACCCTAAAAAACTTTTTGGGGAATTGGCAGTAAAAGCTGGCATGATTTCAGAAGACGAACTGGAAAGCCTACTCTATCGCCAGTCGACATGTACGCTGCCTATGGTCAAGATTATTGTCGAACTGGGTTTTGTGACTGCCGACGTCGCGCAAGAATGCCTTGTCGAATATCGGTCGGAAACTTCTACTGTTGAAGAATCGTTGGGTGCTTTGATCGCTTAGTTCGGGCTAAGCATTCGAGCGCCATCGCCTTTTTCTGTTCGCATGAGTGTTCTGCGGGGGAGATGTCGTGGCCGACACCGCTAACGAATTCTCTTTGGGATCAAGTGACTCTTGGGAACGTCAATTGGTAAATTGCTCTAGTCTGCCAGCGAGGCTGCTTCGGCAATCAACTCGGGCAACTGGGGCAACGAGCGTATTGCTTCGGCCATCCTTGGATGCACAAAAAGGCGTACCCGTTTGACGTAGTCGTCAAATTGCTCTCGTGCCAATGTTTTTACCACCGGCGAGATATCGCCCAGGCGTCGGTAGCAATTTTCTTTGGCGAAGTAGACATCCATCTGAAACTCGACTTCTAGCTTCATCGGCGGGGCATCGAACAAAATCTCGTGTGGGGCGACCACTCTCGACAGAGCGGTACTCGCCAGTCCTGCAAAATGTTCTGCACACCGGACTAGCCAAGGGTAGGGCCTTCTCGTTAGTCGTTGGTAGGTCTCGTTTTCTTGGAATACGCTGTACTGCGCTACCCGCTTGTACAGTCGGCGAGTGGGGCCAAAGAGCCCTTCGAGCAAATCGCGGGCGCCGCCGTTGCCAGCTGCTTCGAACAGTGCGGCGACCATCTGCTGCTCTGGCATTCTAAATAGTGAATCGATATCGAGCGATTCGTGCAATAACCCAAACGCCCGTTGGAGCATCGCTGTCGCCGCTCGGACGGCGTGGTGCCAATAAACTTCGCTAAACATTACATAACGGGCAAACACCATCATCTCAGCCGCGGTCCGGCCCTTGTCTGAAATGGCTAGCCCGTCGCCATTTTCGTTCAAGCATAAGCTTTGAATCAACCGAGTTTGGTCGAAATTACGGCCATAGGGTACGCCTGCGTGCAGACTATCTCGCATTAGGTAGTCCATCTTGTCGACGTCGATCGGGCCAGACAACAGGCTTTGTAGAATCTGAGTCTTGCGATCTGGAGCTTTGCCGGAGAGTAGTTCGACAACCTCGCGTGGCTGAAAATCCCACTCACTCCGCAACGCATCGGCCACTTCGCCTTCTAGCAAAAAACTGTTGGCAAACAGTTCGTGGCTGGGAACTTGTGGAAGCGAGATATCTTCGATGGGATGGCAAAAGGGCCAATGCCCCAGATCGTGAAGCAAAGCCGCGACCAAAAAACGCTCGGCATCGCGAGGTTCGACGGCTGCGGCGAATCTTGGGTCTTCGGATAAACGATCGAGGAACAGCAGCGCCATGCGATAGACGCCTAGCGAATGCTCGAACCGGGTATGATTGGCAGCTGGGTAGACCAAACTCACTAAGCCAAGTTGGCTGATGTTTGCTAGGCGACGAAACTCAGGCGTATCGATTAGCTGTTGGACACGCGGGGTTAGCGGGACGTCCAACTCGGGGGGGATCCGAATCAACCCACTTCCACTACGCAGTGCGGCAACTTCGGGGATTTCTCGTAGTGAGGCCATAAGCGTAGGCGGGATTTTTCAGCCGGTTTCTCGGCAGTTTTCAAGGAACTTACGATGGCGCATTTTGGAAAGTTGCTTTAGGACAAAACCAATCCTGGGAGAAATGATAAGCCCATCACAAAACGCAGCCCGACGGTGACTATTACATACAAGGCGTAGTGAAAGAAGCCCGACGTCGGGTCGAGGTCGAAGCTTACAAACGCGGCAAACGCCCCGACGCCTAGTAAAAAGGCCCCCAAGCCGCCAATCTGCACGGCATTTAGCCCTGCTTCGATGGCTTCGTTTCCGAAAAGTTGGTTACTGATAAACAGGTACACACCCCAGAGCAGTGCGTAAACCAAGCCGCAACAGACCGAGCGAATTAAGACATCCGAGCCTTGGTATACTCCTAGCTCGTCGTCGCGTAAGAAAGAATATCCTGCGTAGGAAACCAACGGCCCTAGCAGAATTGCACCGCCTGCCAACACCCAGACTTGGGCGTCTCCTAAGTCGCTCTTTCCAACCAGCCAAGCCACGGCGACGCTCAAGATAATTAGGCCGATGACGATTGCTAGAATACTCGCGTTGAACTTGGTTTCCTTACGTCTTATCGGCTTGAGTATCGATCGCCCCTTCGAGTCGACCGTTCCCGGTTCAAGCTCGGGGGCATGAATCACTACTTCGTCGGCAGGGTTGGGAATTTGAATCGGCCCCTTGCACTTGGGGCACGCTCCGGATTTGCCAGCATGTTGATCGCCAACATTAAACCGAGTGTGACATCCGGGGCAAATTACTTGGATAGGCATTCTCTGTTGGTCCTAGTGGCAGTGCCACAAACAATTTCCGGTGCCAAAAACGAGTCGTCCATACCAATGTTCTACTCGAAGTCGATCAGGTCGTCTTCGTTGATGGCAACGAAACCTTTTGACGCGAGTGTTTCTAAAGCCATCTCGATGTTATCAACCATCAGTGCTACTGCTGGGCAGCCGCGAGGTCGTGCCAGGAGAGGGTAGACTTGCGAGATATTGACCTCAGCCTGTAAGAGGGCCGTACAAACGCGGAGCAGCGGCTGTGGACTGTCGGGCAACTCCACGCCGATTAGATCCGACTCGACGATGGCGAGTCCTGCTCGTTCGAGTACTTCGCGTCCTTGCTCGGGGTCGCTCAACAGGAAGCGTACCACGGCACATTCGGTTGATTCGGTAATGGTCAGCGCAACGATCCGAACATTGCTTCCCTCGAAACGGCGTACAACTTCGAGCAACTGCCCGACGCGGTTCTCGAGAAAGACCGTAAATTGGCGAATCGAGGGATAATCGCGTCCGCGCATGGTTGCAAAATCCATGCCTGATCCTTCGCCGGTACTCATGAATGGCTCTCCATTTTTTCGCCTCCTCGGTCGCAACTTAAACCAAGGCACAATATAGAGTTATTGAGCTAGCATTGCAACATAATGGTACGGCCCTGCTGGGCTGTTCGATTTTTCAGAATGCAAAGCATAGTGAATTCACTAGCCCGACGCGCTAGTGTTCTATGGGCCTTGCCTTAAAAACCGCGGCTTCCGCCTGCGGCTAGCATGGCTTTGCAATCTTCCTGGGGCTTAGCTGGCTTGGACTTCGTGCCAGAAATGGGCTACGATGGCATTTTGTCATACCTACCCTTGCTCCCGCCCTAACCATGCAACACGAAACAGAAATCGAAGTTCGCTACTACGAGACAGACGGCCAGGGTGTGGTCCACCATGCCAATTATTTCAAGTATTTTGAACTCTCTCGGGTCAAGATGCTCCGCGATGCTGGGCACGACTATGCTGAGCTTGAACGTCAAGGCGTTCTTCTGGTCGTTCACAGCATTACCTGTCGGTATCTGCTGCCAGCCGTTTTTGGGGACACCCTTCGTATCCTAACGCATGTTGAACGCGCGACTGCGGCTCGCCTCGATCACTGCTACCAAGTTTATCGGGGCGATGTTTTGCTTGCTGAAGGCAATAGCACGTTGGCCTGTGTGAATGCTGACGGAACCGTCCAACGTATGCCGTCCTTCTTGATCGAAAAGGGCAAACAGGTTTCGATGGGGTTGTCTGGGGAGTAGCAGAAGTAGGCGAATGGGCGCCGCCGCTAAGGGGGCTATTATGCTTCTGGCGGGGGACGGAACCAGGAGGGCATCTCGGCTGGGGGATCGTCGCGGTGGCGTGCTAGGCCGACTTCTAGCTCGGCGCCTGACACGTTATCAACTTGCTCTACCAGTTCTTGAAACAATCCTGCGACTCGTGGCAAGTCTTCGACCCGGACTTTGTCGATGGTGTCGTGGGGATCGAACAAGTAGAGCGGCCCGCTGATATGGCAAACGGACGGAATTCCGGCCGTAAAGAAGGGCGCACTATCGCAGGGCGGTTCTGGCCCAAAAAGATAAGCATCTACGGCCATGACTCGTTCTAGTTGCCACTTCTCGACACCTGCACGAAGCAATTCGAGCATGGGTGGATTTTTGTCGGTCAGTAGGATTCTGGGTTCGGGCCTACCGGTTAACTGATATCCGCCGCGACCGTCGGGCTCGGCTTCCTCGGCGATGTGTTCGATGCCGATCGCGGCAACGATCTTGTCCAACAAGTTTCCACGATGTTTTTCAACGAAAACTCGGTTTCCGATTCCGCCGTGAAAATGCCCCGACGAGGCTACGAAAATAAGATTTCGTTTGAGTTTGTCTTGCCTCTCGGCAAAGTGGCGTGCCAACCACAACAAGACAGACAAACCGGATGCGTCTTCGACAGCCGAGGCAAATGGCGCGTCGTGATGGCAGGTCAAAACGATCGACTCATCGCCCTGCCCTGGCACGGTTGCCACCACATTGTGCGAATCAACCTCGGAAGTTGTCCCTACGCTCGTTAGCCGAAGCGATTGTCGCTGCCGTGCTAGTTCGGTTACCTCAGCGCCTAGCTCTCGCCCGACCCAAACTGCGGGGAGATCTTTTAGGTATCCGTCATAGGGCACGTAGTGTTCGGACCCGTCGATGGGGGAATCGCTCAGAATGCCAACCAAGCCTACACCGCCGCGTCGTTGTACTTCGTAGTACGCGGCGAAATTTTCGATTAACCAGTTGGCCACGTGCATCGGACCATCTGGAATCGTCTGGCCCGGATCGTGGATGAAATGCGACCCCGACCTTAACATTGCCCCAGACAGTATGCTAAATCGTACATCGAACACGGCCAATTTGCCGGTTAAGTCTACGGCATCTAGCTCTGCCTCGCTGCCATCGCCAATGTACACGGCCTCAGCTTCGATGCCTTCTGCTGGCGTCCAGGCGGTGTATGGGACTGCAAAACAATCGATTTTTTGCCCTAATTTGGCGACTGAGAGTTCAACACTCTGGGGAGCCCAATAGTTGACAGGTACAGGCTCGCAGTGTGTATCCGTTAGCCCGAACTCTTTGAACTTCTGGACCAAGTACTGCTCGGTGGCTAAGTTTTCCGGCGAACCGGGCCGACGTACCCCGAAGGCTACAATTTCCTGGATCCAATTTTGCATGTCGGTGCACATTTGTAACTCCCAAAGAAAGAAGGGTGGGGCCTAGTACTAAAGCGCAGGGTCAAATTAACCACAACGACACAACGGGCACGACGTGAATCTAGCATGTAACACAGAAGTCGCCCGCGAATAAATTCAAATGGGAAAGATTTTCACAAGAAGCAACACCGGCCACATTTAGGTAGGTCCCGAACCGTGGAAAAATACCTGAAATCCAGCCTTCTTTCGTCGTGCTCATTGTGTCGTCGTGGTTCAACCTTTCGCAGTAGCACTAGAAAGACCCGAACAGGCTTCCCAGTGTGATAACGGCGATCGTAGCAAAAGCGGGGACAACCACTGCCACCATGAAAATGTCGGCGTAAGAGGTTCGATGGGTTAGTTTGGTAATCGCTAGCAGCGTAATCACCGCCCCGTTGTGCGGTAGCGTATCAAAAGCTCCGGCTGCCATCGAGGCAATCCGATGTAGTAGCTCAGGCGAAATTCCTGCCGCCTCTGCCATTTGCAGGTAAGTATCTCCGAGCGTGCTCAGCGCAATGCTCATTCCGCCAGAGGCCGAGCCGGTAATTCCGGCCAAAGTGGTGACCGCCACTGCCTCGGAAATCAACGGGTTTCCGGGCGACAAATTCACCACGAAGTCGCGTACCACGACAAATGCGGCCAGTGAGGCAATCACGGTGCCGTAGCCAACTTCTGAGGCGGTATTGAAAATCGGCAACAAGGAATTCATTGTTCCGCGATTTACCGTGCCCTTAAGATCGCTCCAACGCCTCCAGTGCAAGACTATCAAGGTGGTAATCGCGAATACCAATCCGCAGATAATCGACCAGATGCCCAGTACTGCTTTGAGTTCGGTTTCGCCATACTTTGCGTCTGCCAGATAGGACGTGTCCCAGTGGGGAATAAGGAACTTGCTAAACGCCAAATTACCGCCGATAACAAGCACGATGGGGGCGATCGCCAATCCAAAAGCAGGCAATCGTTGCTGAGTTTCCTCGTCTTCCAATTCTTCAATGTGCTGGCCATATCCTTCTCCGGCAGCCATGGCACGTCTCGATCGGGTGTTGAGCCAGAGCATTCCGCCCCCCAACATAATTAACCCGCCGATTGCTCCGAGACCGGGAGCAGCGAATGGGGTGGTCCCAAAGAAGGGCATAGGAATCGCGTTTTGAATGGCCGGCGTACCCGGCAGAGCGGTCATTGTGAATGTAAACGCCCCCAGCGCGATTGCGCCGGGGATAAATCGCTTTGGAACTCCGGATTCTCGAAACAGGGCTGCTGCGATTGGATAGACAGCAAACGCGACGACGAATAGCGAAACTCCGCCGTAGGTGAGAATCGTACACGAAAGCACAACGGCGAGCATGGCCCGCTGTTGGCCCAATCGGGCGACAATGAAGTGCGAAATTGATCGGGCCGATCCTGAATCGTCCATCAATTTTCCGAAGATCGCCCCGAGCAAGAACAAGGGGAAGTATTTTACTAGATAGCCGCCTAGGCTTTCCATGTACACCTGGGTATAGGTTGCCAGTAGCGGCGCCCCGCCTCCTAATAGTACGGCTAATAGCGACAATGTTGGCGCGAGAATCAAGACGTTGATGCCTCGGTACGCCAACGCCATCAGTAGTACCAGCGACAAGACGATTCCAAATACGCCTAGCATTTATTCATTCCTTGATACTAGCGTCATAGGTTGTTTGGAATTTTTTTGGTCTGCTTAGTCGGAGGTGCGCTTGGCTCCAGGGACCGCGTGGCTGTCCGGCTGTTAGATGGGTATTACTCTGCTGGGGCGGTCATTTCGCTTAGTTGCTTCCAGGTCACTACTTCGATGTCTAGGCTTTCGATCATCTTTGCAATCTGCGGATCCATAAACACGCGGCGATCGCCGTCGCGGCGTTCCGCGCTGCTGGTAATTGCTCGAAGTTCATCGTCTGCGTAGCCGCAATGGATAATCAGTTGGTTAAAACCTGGTTGTAGATTGCGTAGGGTCTCGACATACCGAGCATGCCGCTCTTCGTAGGTATCGCCCTCGTAAAACTGCGCCAGCCGATCGAGCAATGGGAACCCGCCATCTTCGAGTTTCTTCGCGAGTTTCCCTGCGCGTTCCAGCACCAAGGCGGGATACTCTCGTTTCTTTTTCTCGTCGAACTCTCGTAGCATGAGTACGGGCAAGTTGAATTCGCTGGCTAAGTTGACATAGACTTCGAGCAAATCGGGTCGGCTAATGACCGCCCCCATGTGGGTGTCGAGATGCGACAGGGGCACACCAAATTCTAATGCTCGATTGATCTGTGCTCGCAACTCGATTGCTACTTCGTCTGCTTTGGCGTTGAGTGCCACGCTGCGTACGTTGCCCCACAGGTAACCTTCTTCGTCAATCAAGCTTGGCACTTGGTCGCTTGGCGCGACGGGGCCCCAACGGTAATTCTTCCATTCTGAATTCAGCGTGAGATGGATTCCGTAGTCGAGCGTTGGATTTTCTTTTGCCATTTTGGCAAATTCTTTGAACCAGGGACAAGGCACCATGATGCTGGCGGACGAAACGACCCCATCCTTCATCGAGTCGATAGTTGCCCGATTTACCGAGTGCGACATTCCTGCGTCGTCGGCATGAATCACCAGATATTTTTTTCCGTCGGGTTCGGCGGCAAAAGCCGAGGAGGTCGCAAAGCAGATCGCAATAAACGTAAGTAATGGTTTCATGTCTATCTCTCAAATGGCAGTGGATGTGAAGAAGCCTTAGGAGAAGGCCCTGTGATTAGCAGGCCCCAGTATAGCGTTCTTCCATCAACGATTGAGAGGGGTAAGAGCCAACAAAAACGGCCAGTTGCGGGTTTTTGCAACTGGCCGTGGTGAATTTTAGATTCCTTGCAATCGCTTGCTATGCTGAGCGTACTCCCAGGGAGTTGCAACCCCCTGGCTTTAAGAGTTTTGACGCTGCTACGCATTTAATGATGGCTGTCCCAATGGCCTGTTTGGTGGTACTGCACTCGACCGGGGACATAGTCGTAGTGATTGTAATGTGGAACGGAACGCGGTGGGACATAATCGAAATGCCCCGTATTGTGCCAATCGCGATGAACGGGTGCGTAGCGTCTTACAACATGCGCCCGTCGCCGACCGTACCTATGTGGATTGCCAATATCTACGTGGAAAAACAGGCCGCCATAGTGGAGGCCAGTGCCTCGGTTACCATGCGCCGCCTCAACACTTTTTGTCTCTAAGCAGAGGAATGCCAACACGGCGATAACAGCCAAACTGAGTGTAATTTTTTTCATGTTCAATCTCCTCTTAAGCGAATCAAGACAACTAGGTTTTCAATGCTTTGCCCTCTCTGCCACCCATAAGGGGCAAGCCGCGTGCCCGTTTTTGAATTATCTACAATCCTCGCTAGAAAATCGCCAATTCGCACATAGTCGCCATGTTTTTTTACCCAAAACTGTTACCGATTCGATCACAAAGTTATCACATTGATTACAGTGGAACCTGCGGATTCGCAATCATCCAGAGGCCAGGAAACTCGCTTCACAGTCTCGGCTCTGGTATGTTGCGTAACAAATTCGCAAGCAATCACTAGACCCACGGCGAGGATTCTTCATGCGACGCTTACGTTTATCACTACTACTGTGCCTTGCTCTTGTTGTGTTTCACACGAGCCAGGCGAGGGATGCTTCGGCTGAGGTCAAAGCGATGACCTTCAACATTCGCTTTGGGAGCGCTAACGATGGCAAAGATGCTTGGCCACATCGTCGTGAGATGGTGCTTGAGCGTGTCCGTGTTTACAACCCCGATCTCTTGGGGCTGCAAGAGGCCTTGCAGACGCAACTCGATTTCGTCACGGCTGCTTTTCCTCAGTACAGCATGATTGGCACGGGGCGCGAGGTGAAGGGCGACGGTGAATACTCGCCGCTCTTGTACAGGCACGATCGGTTCGACTTGATCGCTGCCGGAACCTTTTGGCTTTCTGACACTCCAGAAAAGCCAGGTTCAGCCACTTGGGGAAATCATAATCCGCGGCTCTGCACTTGGGCTCGGCTTTTCGATCGCCAAACAGGCGAGCGTATCTCTGTCTACAACACCCATTGGGATCATCAGTCGCAACCTGCCCGCGAGAAAGGTAGCCAACTGATCGCCGACCACGTCGCCAGCCATAAGGCCGACCCGATCGTCGTGATGGGTGATTTTAACTCGGGCGAAGAGAACCCGGCGCTGGTGCCTCTTACTTCGGTGGGCTTGCGCGATTCGTTTCGCGACTTGCACCCTGAGTCGACCGATGTTGGCACCTTCAATGGTTTTGGCAAACACATGGGCAAAAGCAAAATCGATACGGTTTTTATTAGTAAGCAATGGAGCGTTCAAGAAGCCGCCATCGATCGCACTGAGCAGGACGGCCGCTTTCCTTCGGACCATTTTCCTGTGACGGCTACGCTTGAATATCGGGCCCAGTGAATTGGCTTTGATGTTGCTGCGCAAATTTTGCAAGCAGCTCACAAGAAAAAGACCTGACGTTAGCTCTTGTGCTAACGTCAGGTCTTGGGTCGGTTTGCTCGTGTTGTACAAGCAATCCTTGCGGGATTCTTTAGCAGGGAGCCTAGTTAGGCTACCAATCGCATTGCTCCGTGGTATTCGCAGACGCTGGTTAGGAACTCCTCGAAAATCCTAACGTCCAACGCCGAGGCGGTTTCGGCCTCGGGGTGGAACTGCGTTCCCAACGCGAACCAATCTGGCTGCGTACTTTCGATGGCCTCGACGATGCCATCGGGGCAACGTGCTGTGACCGCAAAACCTGGAGCGACTTCGTCGACTGCCATGTGGTGCATGCTGTTCACACGCAACTCGCCGTCGCCATAGACACGTTCCATCAGCGAACCGGTGGCCAACTCCAACGTATGGCGATGAGCCGGGTCCAACGGATCGTTGTGAGGCAACGCGGTCGGCATATCCTCAGGGATATGCAGCAGCAGATTGCCTCCCTGGGTGACATTCAGCAGTTGCATACCGGCTCCGATGCCAAAGACCGGAATCCGACGTTCTGCAACCTTTCTTGCCACACAACGGTCGAACGACTCGCGGCGAGGGTCCTGAATCTGAACGGTTGGATGAAGCATCCAACCATCACGACGCGGATCAAGATCGGCTCCGCCAACGAGCAAGACGCCATCTAGGCGCTCAAGCACCTGGTCGACATCTTCTTCGGTCGTGTAGGGAGGCAACAAAACAGGAAGGCCTCCTGCTTCTAGAATTGCGTCGTAGTAACCGGCAGCGACACAAGAATAAGCTGGTGTATCGCCCCTGGCAGCTCGAAAGTCTACATTCACCCCAATTAAAGGCTTGGCCATCAGTTTGCACTCCCTTTCCGGCACACAGTGTGCGCCGTCAATGATTCCCATTGGAGAACTCGAAGCTGCAACGATAGAACTCGATCACTAGCGGACGGCGTTTACGCAGAACACGGAGCGTTCTGCGAGTCGCGGCGACCCCCTGGATCAATCAACCAGCAAATAGGTAGGAAACTATGGGCACTGCGAAAAGCAGTAGCCAACAATGCCTTAGTGTTAAAAAGGCGTGCCTTCCCTGGCACCAGCTAGTTTCAAATTGATACGAGGCGAGAACCGACGAATCCCCCTGCCCTGTTCCTAGGGCGCCACGCGGCTGCGGGGCTTAGTCGGATCGATGTCCCTATCGTTTATGGCCTCAAAATACTCCTACTGGCTGTTGGTCGTGTCACGCGACCGGAGTGAGATGCAAGTCGAGAGGGCAGGATACCTGAATCTGAAAAATACTGCAAGAAATTAGCACATCTTGGGGGGAAGAGGGGGTGCTAGCACAACATGCTATTTCTAGGGGGCTATTTATATTTTGGGATGTTGCTTAGTACTACAGCGCAGAGTCAAGTTAACCACAACGACACAACGGACACGACGTGAAGCTAGCATGTAACATTGAAGTCGCCTGCGGAGCAATTCAAAATGAGAGCGATTTTCACAAGAAACAACATTTGCCACATTTTGGTAGACTCCGAACCGTGGAATATACCTGAAATTCCGTCTTCTTTCGTCGTGTTCGTTGTGTCGTCGTGGTTCAACCTTGCGCAGTAGTATTAGGGAGGAGGTTTGTTTTCGCTTTTTTCAGGGTGGACGGCGTGGCCATCGACGCTAACGCGCGTGGGTTCGGAGGCGGGTTGGTTAGCCCGCTGGCAAATTTTGGATGATGTCGTAGCCTATCGCAAAAATTGCGGCATCCACAATCAAATGGCTGACCCACGGCCCTAGCAACGACCCGCTTCGCTCGTAGAGCCAAGCCCAAGCCATCCCGCCTATTGCAATCGCCAACGAAAACAGCCAAGTGGTCGGCGAAGCAATGCCAAAGAATTTACCAAGAACCAACACATGATGGGCCATGAAGCCAAGCGACGAGATCAGCACGGCGGGCCAAAATCGCACGAGTAATTTCAATTGGCCGAACACAAACCAGCGAAAGTAATACTCTTCTAGCAGCGAGTGGATCAGGCTGTAAAACACGGCTACCGCGATATACATCCCCGGGCCAAGTTCCATCCCGGTAACTTTCTGCTTCGCCGCATCTTCCACCTTGGCATACAGGTCGGAAGTCTTCAGCCAGCCGTGGTAGAGCGCGAACATTGCTCCTGCTACGACTAGGCCAAAAACAATTCCCACCCCGATGCCACGCACTGTCCATGGCCAGACTTTTGGGCGGCGTTTGCATACCAAACAAACCCAAACCAGAGGGAAACAAAACTGCACCGTCTTTCCGATTGCATAGCTACCCTGCTGCACTACGGGAGCAAATCCTTCGGCCCAGACGAAATAGAGCAACGTGACGATTGTTGGCAGCACCAGGGCAAAAACGATCGCTGCCCAATCGACGAATTGCCCTTTACGGTCGGTTTCGATAGTTTCTTGCCGCATGGGTGTGGTTCCTGTTTTGTTCCGGCGTATTTGAGTTTTTTGTTTGGTTGGTTGGGAGTTTTGAGGGGGATTTTTCGGCGTGGCCGCCGGTGCTAACTGGGTTGCCCCGTTTACGGCCCTCATTGTAGCCGGTATCGTGGGAGCTTCGGTTGTCTCCGCATGAGATGCTTCTGTCCAGTCAAATCGCCTAAAAAAACTCTTATGCAATATCGCCGCGTCTGTCTCGAATCGCTGGGTTACACCCTTCCTGACGAAATCGTCACCACGGACGAGTTGGAACACCGGCTCGCCCCCGTGTACCAACGATTGCGGCTCCCTCATGGGCGGCTGGAGTTGATGAGCGGTATCCGCGAGCGACGGTTTTTTCCTGCAGGCACCTCGCCCAGCTCGATCGACATCGAAAGTGGCGAAAAGGCAATTCAGGCTAGCGGCATCGACCGTGAGCAAATTGGTGCGTTGGTTCATGGCTCGGTCTGTCGAGATTTTTTAGAGCCGGCAACCGCTTGCGGCGTCCACCACGGCCTGCGGCTTTCGTCCGACTGCATGATCTACGACGTCTCGAACGCCTGCCTTGGTATTCTCACCGGCATGTTGCAGATTGCCAATATGATTGAGCTTGGCCAAATTCGCGCAGGCCTAGTTGTCGGCACCGAATGTGGTAGGCAACTGGTTGAGAACACAATTCAGCGGCTCAACGAAGACCATAGCCTTACCAGACAAGACATCAAATACTTTATCGCCTCGTTGACCATCGGCTCAGGGAGTGTGGCCATCTTGCTTTGCGACGAAGAGCTTAGCCGCAGGAAAAACCATCTCACGGCGGCAAGCGTTGTTGCTCATACCGATCAACACCACCTCTGCCGTAGTCAGGGGCTGGAAAATTTCATGCGAACGGATAGCGAGCAGCTACTCAACGAAGGGGTTGCCACGGGGGTTGCTACGTTCGGTCGGTTTCTTGAGGCCACGAACTGGCGGCAGGACAAAATTGATAAGACGATCTGCCACCAAGTTGGCGTCGCCCACCGTAAGCTGCTTTTTGAAGCATTGGATCTCGACACGCGCAGAGACTACTCTACTTTTGAAACGCTCGGGAACACCGGGGCAGTGGCGCTGCCCCTCACACTGGCACTTGCCTGTGAAGCTGGCCACTTACAGGCCGACGATCGTTTGGCGATGCTTGGCATCGGCTCGGGGATCAATTGCCAGATGATTGGTATTCGCTGGCAGGAAAGCTGTGTTCTGGGGCAACTTCCGGTGCCCGTTGAAGTTGCGAGCAACCGATAGTCCCAAGAAGGTGCGACCCCTTGGCTTTGGTTGTGATTGAAGTGGGTGACGGCGGACTTTTAATTGCTCAGTTCAACGTGAGAACAAGAATTGCAATTACTAGAAGAACACCTGCGCCGATTCCTACAAAGATCCACGGCGAGGGGCCTGACCCCGGCGGGCTGTAGCCCGGTGGTCGTAGGGGATTGATCTCGCCCGGTTGGGTAACAAACCGTTTTTTAGTAGATTCTTCCTTTTCTTTCTTGTCGATCGTTTCTTCAACAAGCGACTTGAGTGGCTCCACTTCCAAGGGTTCACCGATTTCAGCCGGAGAACCCTCTGCGGTATCTGAATCCGAAGAATCGAATGTCTCTTCTTCTGGCTCGGCCTCTTCTTCGAGCGGCGCTAAGCCGATATCCTGCTCCTCGACTTTAGGTCGAGAGCCGCTTTTTGAAGAACCCGATAGCTTAGGCGAACTATCGCGGTGGACAGAACTCCCCGAGTCGCTGCCTGATCGGCCAATCGATGCTGCAAATCGCCGAAACACATCGCTGCCAATTCCCGACCCCGAATCCGAGCGTTTCTTGCTGTCGCCAACCTCTTGCCCGCGATCAGCCAGCCACTCGGTCAATCGTACGGCAACATCGCCAGCCGTTTGATACCGATCGTCCGGTTTCTTGCTCATCATTCGATCACAGATATGCAGCAACGTCGGTGGAGCATCCG
The DNA here is from genome assembly GCA_013152205.1 of Planctomycetota bacterium. Taxonomy (GTDB): domain Bacteria; phylum Planctomycetota; class Planctomycetia; order Pirellulales; family Lacipirellulaceae; genus Bythopirellula. Next base: position 64,949 of record JAADGV010000098.1, on the reverse strand, counting down.
GTCGCTCGATCAAAATACTGGGCGGTTTTTCCACTTGGTGCTTTATCAAACGCTCGGAGATCGACCCCTCGGGGAAAGGTGGGTGCGCCGTCAACAAAAAATAGAGCGTGCAGCCCAGGCTGTAGATATCAGCCCGCCGGTCCGCCTCATGGCTATTCAACGCCTGCTCGGGTGCCAAATAGTCGGCTGTTCCCAAAACATTCTCGTTGTTATCCATCGTCAACGAGGCTTCATCTCCCACTAAACGAGCCAAGCCCATATCGAGCAATTTGACCACGCCATTCTTATCAAGCAGGCAGTTCGCTGGTTTGATATCGCGGTGGACGAGTCCCATCTCGTGAGCGTGATCCAACCCTCGGGCTACCTGTACGATGTAATCGGCAGCCATGTTGTAGTCGAGCCTACCCACATCTTTGATTAGTAGATGGAGATCTTGTCCCTCGACATACTCCATCACTAGGTAATGGGTCTTCCCTTCGTTATCGATGTCGAACGCCCGTACAATATGCGGGTCATCAAGCTTTGCTGCTGCTCGGGCTTCGATTCGAAATCGCTCGAGGTAGGTTGAGTCTTCCACCCGATTCTGCGGCAACACCTTCACCGCAACTTTGCGTTTCATCAACATGTGCTCGGCCAGATAGACGGTGCTCATGCCGCCCTTGCCTAGCTGCCGGAGAAATTTATATTTCCCCAGAATGAAGCCACGATGCTTTCCGGCCAGCAGTTTTTCGGCCTGCCAACTGGTGAGCAGTTCGGCCTCGATCATTGCATCGGCCAACGCCTCTTGGCGTTCGGGGAGTCCCCCGTGCTGCGCGCGGAACTTCTTGAGGAACTTATCCAATTGATCTGCTTCGACCAACTGACTTCGTTTCACAAGATCCAGAAAGCTATGGGCCACTGCTTTTGACATTAGGAAAAGTAAATTTTTGTTGGCGATCGACGCCGAAGGACAAGCATCCGCGGAACCAATTTCTGCGGCTGAGAGGTGTCAGCGTACCTAAGCATAGGCCATCGGAACGATGGACTCAAAGAGGAACTTTTCGTAACTGCGCCGTGGAGTCTCTTCAGGCGGCACAAATCCACTAAATAAGTCATCGTATACCTATGGAGAACGCGTCTCCGTCTCTCCTCTAGGATAACACCAGGGCACTCATCGTACCAGAATCGAGAAACGAGATAAGCGTAGGAATATACTAGAGATACCGTTTCAAACGGCTATCCGGGTGCTATGGAGCCTCTTGGGACATTTGGCAGTCTGGCCTGGATTTCTCAGCACCAGGAACCCAGCCACAGGCTCAACCAAGTGAGTAGGATTTTCTCGCAAAGGCGCTAAGTCGCAAAGAAAGTAAGAAAAGGGGTAACACTTCAGCCATCTGAAGTAATAGAACGCGGATGAACACAGATCAGACGGATTTTCACGGATACAAAAGAAGATTGTTAAAGTCATAGGGGCTAAAGATCGAGACAGACGGTTGCCCAATAATCGTCTTGTATCTGCGACAATCTGCTAAATCAGTGTTCATCTGTGTTCTATTCTGCTGCACTCGGCTGAAGTGTTACGAAAAGGGATTGTCACGCAGAGACGCTGAGACAGCGGAGAAAACCGGGATGTCGTAGCTTTGCTGCCTCAGGGTTTCTGCGAGATCAATTGCTTGTGTGGCTAAATTTCCCGTTCTTTGCGCCTTCGCGCCTTTGCGAGAGTCTAATTTGCAGGTCCAACCATCCAAAACTGTTGCTCTCTGCACAAACTAGAATCGTTAGTAACACGATGAAATGCGGGGTAGCCGTTCATAGATCGCCCTGCAAAAACCCGTCGATCAGCCGTTTGTCGAAATAGTTGACTTCCATCCCCGCGTCTACGACCAGCCGTTGGGCATTGATGCCGCTGGATCGGGGGCTTAGCAGGAAGGCGGCTGTTGAGGCCACCTCTTCGGTTTGAACGGCTAGGCCTCGCAAAGTCGCCTGTTCAGCGTACAGATAGGAATCGACATACCCTGGAATCCCCGCAGAAGCCGACGTTTTTAGCAATCCGGGAGCAACCGCATTGAAGCGGACTTTCGAAAATCGGCTGAACGATTTTGCTAAAAAAGCCAAGCTCGAATCGAGGGCGGCCTTGATCGGCCCCATAAACCCGTAATTTTCGCTCGCCATCCGTGTCGTCGAGATCGAAATCGTTACCACCGACGCATCGACCGTCAGCAGTTTTTTTAGTGCATCGGCAATCGCCACCAGCGAGAAACACGAAATATCGAATGCCCGTAGCATCTGTGAGCGGTCGGTTTCATGAAACGGCTTTGGCCCTTCGGAATAGTCGCCAAACGCAATCGAGTGGACGACGCCGTGAAATTCGTCGTACTGCGCAGCCAAGTCGGTCGCGAGCTGATCGATTTGGTCTTGGTGTTCGACATCACAAATAAAAACGGCCGAGGAGCCGAGCAACTTGGCGACCGACTGGCGGCGTTGCTCGCTACGAACCACGTATACTACCTCGACGCCCGCCTCTTCTAGTACTTGCCCAATGTGGTAAGCGACGCTTTTTCGATTTGCGACGCCAAACACCAGCACGCGGCGTCCCTCTAGCTGTAAGAAATCGGCGACCATCACGATACCTTGGGCTTGGCCATTGTGCAGGCAAAATCGAATCGGGTCGCCACTTTTCCGTCGACGGTCACTCGAGCTTTGAGAAAGAACGCTTTGGCCAGTTGCTCGGTCAATTCAACTTCTAAATCGATCGTATCGCCGGGGAGTACCATCCTTTTGAACTGCACGTTGTTGGCACGAGTCGCCACCGGCAGATAGCCCTCTTGCGACTCAATCTGGCTGGCCAGCAGCACGGCTCCTGCCTGCATGGCTGCTTCGCAAATAATCACTCCCGGCGTGATCGGGAAGCTTGGGAAATGTCCCTCGTACCAAAATTCGTCGCCCGAAAAACGCTTGCGACAGACGATTCGATTTTCCGATTGCTCGATAATCTCGTCGATCAACAAAAACGGTTCACGATGAGGTATGGCGGCTTTGATTTTTTCTAAAGACATGGCGGAGGAGAAATCGGAAGGCGGAAGGGGGAAATCGGAAGGGGGAAAGGGGCCGGCTTTCCGCTTTTTACAATACCTCGTTGGTTACGACGCTGTCTCGACTGTTGAGCGCGAGCCGCCGGTCATCAGCAGGTTGTCGACGTCACCGGCGACCATGCGGCCGTAGTTCATCGCTCCTAGCCAGCCCGACATGATAATGCCCACGCTACCGGCGTGATAGAGCCCCTCGATCTGCTTCGGCACGTCGAAGCTGACTTTTAAGCCTTCGAACTTTGTGCCAAAACTCGCACCATTTATATGCTTGGTGTAGTGCTCGAAGGTGCGTGGCGTCGAAGCCTCCGCGTGGTCGATTCGCTGGCGAATATTGGGCACATATTTGTCGAGTGCGTCGAGCGTTGTTTCGACTAAGTCTTTTTTGCTCGCCTGATATTCGTCTTCGGGCAGGTGTGCCCAATCGTCGTAGTTGGCATTGGTGCTTGAAACAATCAAACAGCGTGGCTGCCCTTCGGGTCGCGTGCGAGGGTAATAGAACGAAAAAGTTCGGCTGGTAATGTCGCGGCTCAACAGCATGTCGGTCTGAAAGACCGGTGCCGTTGAACTAAACAGCAAATCGCCGGTCGACTCGTCAATCTGGTCGTCGGGCTTTAGGGCCATGTAGACTTGCGTGCTGGAATTGTTCAGCCGAACCGCTTGGGCATCTTCGACAAACTGACGATCAAAATACTCTTCGCCCACCAAACGAAAAATCGTTTGCTTGAGATTAGCGTTCGAGACAACCGCCCGGGTTTTGATCTTTCGGCCGTTCACTTCGACCGATCGCACTTGGCCACCATCGCAGTGGATTTTTTCGACGTCGCAGCGGATGTGGATATCAACGCCGTTGTGTTTCAGTTCAGCCTCCATCAATTGGATAAGCCGATCGGTTCCGCCTTGAAATGTGAAGACACCTTTCGACATGAAGTTTGAAAACACAATGCCGTAGCTGATCGCCGGATCTTCAAGCGTGCTGCCGTTGGCGTAGGTGATCGGCTCCATCAGCAGACGGATGACATCTTCGCGGCCTGGGAAAAACTCGTCGAGCAACTGGCGGGTCGTCATTTGCTGATCGTCTTGAAAATCCATTTTTCGCGACTTGACGAAGAACCCTTCAACGGCCTCTGGCGCAATTTTGAATTGCTCGATCAGCAGCTTGGTAAAGTCTTCGCGATTGAACGTCGTGGTGAGCGAGAACATCGGATTGTCGAATCGGATGTGATTCAATTGCACAATCGAATCGGCAATCTCCTGGGTCCAATACCGGCGACAGCTCTTCACCATGCCATACGGGAACCCGTGCAGCGAAATATCAAAAATGTGCCCGCCCGGTCGTTTGAACCAGGTGGCCATGCCGCCGAGCTTGTAGTGCTGCTCCAAAAGGAGAACACGATGGCCGTTACGAGCGAGCATATTAGCCGACGTCAGGCCAGCGAGTCCGCTGCCGATAACAACCACGTCGTATTCGTCTTTGGCGTCTTTGAGAAAATCGCGGGGCATGGGGGGAGGGTGAGGGGTCGGAGGTCAGGAATCAAGTAGCCGCAACTCTACGAGTCGCCGGAGAATTGGCATCAAGCCAAGATGATAACTCAGCAGACAGCCTTGGGTAAAGTGGCAGACTTGTTTCGGACCAGGATGGTCCGGGTATGGTGGGTATGGCGCCCTTTCAGGGCTTTGTTGGCGTTGCCTTATTCCAACCCAGGGCTTGCGCCCTGGGCTTTCGTATATTGCCCTTTCAGGGCACAGGTGGGTGGTTTAGGAGGGGGCATGGTAAGCCGAGGGGACATGATGGCTCAGGACACATGACAATTCCCGGAAAGACCTAGAAGGCAAGGTGGTGGTTCAACGGAGGCCTGAAAGGCCAGCATATGGCAGCCCAGGGCGTAAGCCCTGGGGTTTCTATCGACTGGCAAACCGAGCCCTGAAAGGGCGGCATCCAAGGCTCTGAAATCAATCCCAAACGTACCGCTCATCGTAGTCGACTTGATACTTGAAAAGCAACTTGCGAAATTCATCTTGAAATGTTTCACGCCGGTGATGCTCCCGCTGACCCGCTATGTACTTTTTTAACGAATCCAACTGCGATTGCCCCACAGAGAAGACACCATATCCATTCTGCCAGGAAAAATTCTCGACATGCGACCCTTTGCTTTTGATCCACCGAGAGGAATTCGCCTTGATGGTTGCCAGTAGCTTGCTGATCTCTACGGTTCTTGCCAACGAGCAAGCGATGTGGATGTGATCGTCCGTACCACCGACCTTGTGAATGGGGCAATCTAGTTCGTTACAGATTTTTGCGATGTAGGGGAATAGTTCCTGTTCTAGCTTGGTATCGATCCACTGTTGGCGGTTTTTCGTGCTGAAAACAATATGCAATAGAACGTTGGAGAGTGATTGAGACATGTCGGTGGTCTCTCCTATTCCGCCCTTTCAGGGCTTTGTTGGCGTTGCCTTATTTCAACCCAGGGCTTGCGCCCTGGGCTTTCGTATATTGCCCTTTCAGGGCAAAAGATGAGAGGTAAATCTTTTTCAATCACGCAAACAGTGTTGGTTGGCCATGCTGATGCCGCTTACTATGCTGCCGATGATTCCTACGAAGCCTTGGTCGGTGCCGCAGACGAAAAGGTTTTCTAGGTGCGTTCGGCCATCGAATTGTTTTTCGGGCGTGCCGTAGATGGCGCCGTTATCGTGTCCGGTGAAGCGTACGACTGTGGTGGGTGTGAACATGTCTGTGTCTAGCACTCGACTTCGATAGTCGGGCACAAATCGTACGGCTGATTCGGTAATGCGATCGTACCAACGCAGTTTTTCTAACTGGTACTGCTGCTCGTCCAACCCTTGCCAGTAATCAAAGTTGGCTAGCGAAGTAATTCGCATGGTGCCTTCGGCCAACGGTTCGTCGTAGGCAAAGTTGTTCGGGCTGCAAATCACTCCGCTTCGCACGTCGCAAGGATCGGCCGATTTTTCCCAGGTAAATTCTTCGGAATCATTGAAAAATGTGATCGCCCGATCGTGCCCCAAATCCTTTGGCTGGACATCCAAGGTAGCGATTGTCTCGCAAAAGCTTAGCCGACCAGCACTACGGGTGGTCACCGGGTCGCCGTCGTCGCACATCCGCATGGTCTCTGGCCAACCTGCCGACGAGAGTACGCGACGTCCTTCAAGAACCTCGCCGTTTTCTAGCACGACGCCCACGACCCGACCGTCTTCGACGGCCAAACGATCGACCCCCGAGCGTAGTTTTAGTTCGCCGCCCAAGCCGCGGAACTTGCGTACCAATTGCTTCAGGATTAGCCGCACACCAGCATAAGGTCTTCCGAGGCCTTCCATAAAGATGCTGCGGAACATGATCGAGAACTGCCCCCAGTCCATGTCGTGTTCGCGAGCCGACCCATAAAACATCAATGGGCAAAAAAGCATCTCGACCAACATCGGCTCGGGGATCATCTCGGCGAGGCGTTGGCGTGCGGAGATTGCTTGATGCGTTTCGTCGAGATCGTCGTACTCGACAACCGACGCGATCAGCTTTTCGAAATTCTCTTGCTGAGCGGGGAACTCTCGGGCGATTTCTGCTCGCAATAGATCTAGATCGTTATCAAATCGTAATCGCACGCCGGGGAAGACGATGTCGGAGCCTAGTTGGGCGGAGATATTTAGGTCGTCGCGGGAGAGGCGCAGTTGCTTAAGCAACCTCGCCAGGGGGCCTTTTTTGGTGCCTTTGGGCGTGATGTTGGTGAGCGCGTGCAGTCCGACATCGTAGTCGCGTCCGCGCATGCGGTAGAAGGAGTTGAGGCCACCGATGGTATAGTGGCGCTCAAGAATGCATACCCGCTGGTCGAAGTAGGCCAGGCGAATACCGGCCGCCAGCCCCGACATGCCTGCGCCGATAATGATGGTGTCGTACATGGGAAAATGACGAAATCCGAATGACGAATGACGAATTCGCTGCTGGTTTCGTCATTCGTCATTCGTCATTCATGCCTTGACTATGTCTTTCATCAGCGGTTCGAGGAACGTGACTGTCGAGTTCATGCTGGCCAACTGCACGTAATCGTCTTCAGGGATTTGTATCCGATGACGCTTACGTAGTTCCATCACGATGTCGAGGAAATCCATGCTGTCTAGCTCGAGCTGGTCGCGGAAATTTACGGCGTCGTCGATGTTCGACAAATCCTCGTCCGGGGCAATCACCTCTAGAATATCTAGGATTTCTACTCTGATATCATCTGCCGTCATGCTGCTGTTACTCCTCGTGTTAACATCTGAGCCGTTGGCTAGGTTCGCCGCGGCTTAGTTAGACTTTTTTAATAATGACCGCTGAATTGATGCCCAGCATGCCAAACGAATTGTTCAGGATCACCTCGACGGGCGAATTCTCTCGTGGCTCGTTGAGCACTAATCCCGGTAATTCGCACTCGGGATCGAGATTGTCCACGTTAATCGTCGGATGGCAAACCCCATCCTCGAACGACGGCAAATTGCCGGCAAGTTCCAAAGAACCGGCCGCGCCCATGGCATGGCCGATATAACTTTTGGTGTTGTTCACCAGCGTCGAACGCGAATCGCCAAATACCCGGCGCAACGCATCACACTCTTGAATGTCGCCGCTGGAAGTTGCGGTCGCGTGCGAACTAACTAAGTCGATATCGTCGGTATTCAACCCGGCGCGCTCAATCGCCATGTTCATGCACCGGGCCTGTTGCTTAGGATTCGGTAAGACGAAATCGCTGGCGTCGCTGTTCATCGCATAGCCAACCAATTCGCCGTAAATCTTGGCCCCACGTTGCGACGCATCGCTGAATCGCTCTAAAGTGAATAGGCACCCGCCCTCGGAAACGACGATTCCATTTCGGTCGCGGTCGAATGGGCGACTCGCCGACGTTGGGTCGTCATGCTCGGCCAAGGCTCCCTGGCTGGCAAAGCCGGCAAAGATGCCAAAGGTGTGGATGCTCTCTGACACCCCACCTGCAATCGCTAAATCACACTCGCCAAGCAGCAGCATTTGGGCGCCTTGGATCATGCCTGCATTGCCGGCGGCACAAGCAGCGCCGATCGTGTAGTGCGGCCCTGTGACTCCCATGTTCAACGTGATTTCGCCGGCCGGATTGTTGGCCACCGTTCGCGGGTTATGGTGATGCGACCAGACCTTGGTATCGTAATCAAAAGCCTTGATCTCGTTGATTTCGTTCTCGGTCTCTACGTTGCCATGCTCGGTCACGCCGACGTAGATACCAACCCGCGTCGGATCGACTTCCGACCAGTCGATGCCGGAGTCGCTGATCGCTTCGTTGGCACAATACACGCCGACACTTCCGGCCCTTGTCCCGCGGCGGAGTTCTTTGCGTTTTTGGTACTTCAACTCGTCGAAATGGCAGACGCCTGCCAGTGTGTCGCCGACATATCGAATGTGGTAAGGCTCGACGCCGCTTTTGCCGGCCAAGAGGGCAGCCCGATAGTCGGCCAGATTGTCCCCGTTGGGGGCCGTTAGCCCGACGCCGGTAATCACGATTCGCTGGTCATCCTGAGCGCTACGGATCATGGCAATGGAAACAACTGGGGGTTTGGCTAATAAAACCCGGGTTTCCGGGCGGTTAGGAGGTTTGATACGAACCCCTGAGGCTACCCAAACCCCTGGTATTTGACAACCCGCCGCTGGTGTCGGCCAGGACAACTGCAAAGTCGGTACGATCGACCAAAGTTTACGAAAAAAAAATCACCACGGAGGACACGGAGTAGCACAGAGTGCCTTAAAAAATAGATTTTCTCTGTGCCCTCTGTGACCTCTGTGGTTCAAATTGTTGCGGGGTTTTTTTGTGAATTTGTGACTTTGCCGTTCCCCTGTGGCTCTCTGAACCTGCTTATTCGTCGAAATCGGCAAACCCTAGATGCTGCCGGTAGGCTTTTCGCTGTCTCTTCCTGTCGAATTGCTCTGTAATTGACTCCCATTTCGCCGCAACGCTTGCTAGCACCTCTTCTGCCGAACTCTCGGACGATACGGCTTGCTCGATCTCGTGGTCGAGCGTCAATAAATAGTCGTCGATCCCCGGAATCCTTGGCAACAGGAAGCAATTGTCTGCCGAGAGCAACTTGGTAACCGCTGCTGTGGCCCCCTCGCCCACATTTTGGCCAGCCAACCACTTTCGGGCTTTTGCGACCTGCGAGGTGCGAAACCAAATGGTTCCCTCACTACGCTGGCTAAGCTGAATTGACGCATCGCCACTCGCCAGCCATAGGAGCAATTTGAATGCTGAGGCCGAGTTGCGCGAAGATCGCAGCACACTGACCGACCGCCCTGCGAAACCAAGCATTGTCGCTGGCTCCTCGGCGTCGTTCGCTTCCCAAGTCTCTCGACTTGCACGATACACCTTGCTCGCCTTTGGCAACGGAAGAAAGTCGATGGCAGCCCCCTCCCCTGCCTTCTCGTAAGAATGCGAAGTGGGCCACGCGATGCCAAACTGGTTTTCGTCTTCCTCAGACTTATCGCTGCGGTAAACCGCGAGTAGTTCGTCGAGGGCTTTCACAAAAGGCGGGCTCTCGATTCGAGGTTTCATTGATCGGGGATCGAACAACACCGCGATGTCACTATTTGGCGGGAGATACGAAACCGCTCGGACAAGTAACTCGACTGCCCATCGCTGCTGAAGTTCCGGCGTACGAGATGGCAAGCCAAACGGCAAATCTTGCCACTGGCGTACCTCTTTCGCCGGTAGCGCATCCGAGGGGCACGACAACATCAACGGCGGCTCGCCCAGCGATAACGCGTAAATCTCTCCCCCAAAACGCATCGTGCGATTCCGCACCAATGGGAGTAGATCGCCAAAGTCAAACTGGGGGTTCTTTAGCAACGAATTGCGAATTGGTCGAAGCCACTGTCGATCGACCAATGTCCCGACATAACGAGAATGATAGATCACCAGATCCGCAGAAACCGATTCGGCCGCGAGCAATTCTTTGCTGCTCATTTCGCTGAGCACCATCTGGCCGCCGCTTCGCTCCGACCATTCGCCACGCAACAAGTTGATGCCAGCGGCCAACTTTTCGTCGTCGATCACGACGATGTTGAGCTTGACGGCTGCACGCGTTGTCGGAGTCTTCGCGAGGGATTCAACCGTCGCCGCAGGCTTCTGATTGCAACCTATCGTCGCCACAGCAGCACAAACCAAGCAAAGCCACAAGGTACGAAGCATAGTAAGACCCGAATGTCGTAAAAATTTTGAGTTGCAGTTTGCCGGAAACAAGGGATTATACTTGTTATCGCCATTGATGGCAGTGACCACTTTTTTGGGGCTTTGCCTGTGGGGGCATCTCCGACAAGAATATCTGCCACCCGCTTCACACTGCTGGACAAGCCAGCAGTGGCACCCAACCAAGCACTGGCTACGTTCATTCATTGAAATCAACCTTCCTGAGAATTCCCAAGATAATGAGTATTTGCATAGGAATCGATGTTGGTACCTCTGGCACTAAGGCCCTGGCCATCAATGCGAAAGGCAAAATTTTGGCCGAAGCCTCGGCCGGATATCCTTGCCACCACCCCAAGCCGCTCTGGAGCGAGCAAGATCCTGACGATTGGTGGAAAGCGACGGTCAAAGTTGTTCGGGCAGTTGTTAAACAAGCCAAGCTCAAGCCGGCGGATGTCGCGGCGATCGGACTCTCGGGGCAAATGCACGGATCGGTATTTCTCGACCGCCAAAACAAAGTTGTCCGACCGGCTATCCTTTGGAACGATCAGCGTACTGGGGCCGAATGCGAAGAAATCGAAAGCCGCGCTGGTGGACGCAAGCGACTTATCAAGATGGTCGCCAATCCGGCGCTCACTGGGTTTACAGCCCCCAAAATTCTTTGGCTGCGGAACAACGAACCGCGAAACTTCGAGCGGACAGTCAAAGTACTGCTTCCGAAAGACGAAATCCGACGGCGGCTTACGGGAGAATTCGCCACCGAGGTGAGCGATGCCAGCGGCATGTTGCTGTTGGATGTGGTGAAACGGAAGTGGTCGAAAAGCCTGCTCAGCAAGTTGGAACTCGACGCCGACCTGTTGGCCCAATGCTACGAATCGGAAGAAGTTACCGGCACGCTTACCCGGGACGTTGCAAAAAAACTTGGACTCTCGACCGATTGCGTTGTCGTGGGTGGCGCTGGCGATTGTGCTGCGGGGGCGATCGGCAACGGGATTGTCCGGCGTGGTCTGATATCCACCTCGCTCGGCACCTCGGGAGTTGTCTTTGCCCACAGCGACCAGCCGCAGTTCGATCCCCAGGGGCGGCTGCATACTTTCTGTCATGCCGTGCGTGGTAAATGGCACATGATGGGCGTCACGTTGACCGCCGCCGGTTCGCTTGGCTGGTTCCAAGACGCCCTCTGCACCGATGCCAAAGGCAAAACCGTTTCGTTTAGCAAGCTAACCGCTGAAGCTGCTAAGACGCCACCTGGCGCCGAAGGCCTTCAATTTCTTCCGTACCTTTCTGGCGAGCGCACTCCGCATCTCGACCCACACGCTCGCGGTGCCTTCATCGGCCTGACTCTCAAACATGCTCGTGGTCACATGGTCCGCTCGATCCTTGAAGGGGTTACGTACTCGCTTCGCGATTGCCTTAGCATCATGCAAGACCTGGGCGTACCGGTACGACAAATCCGCGCGTCGGGGGGCGGCGCAAAAAGCCCCTTCTGGCGACAAATGCAAGCTGACGTCTTTGGCAAACCGGTCACGTCCATGGTCGCCGACGAAGGAGCCGCCTACGGCGTCGCCCTACTGGCCGCCGTCGGTGCTGGGAATTTTAAGAATATCGAAGAAGCCTGTAAGGCAACCGTGAAAACAGCAGAGCTAGCGAAGCCCAGCGCGAAAGCCCGAAAGGTTTACGACCGTAACTTCCCCGTTTTTCAAGGATTGTACGAGGCGTTGCGGGAGGAGTTCCCAAAGCTGGGGGCGTGAGCGAGAAGGCTCTGATGCCGTTCAGCCATTGTCAGCCGTCCTGGGAAAAATAGTTCGTCAAGAACACCAAATTATAAACAAAATTGTGCGCGAAGGTGAAAAAGATAAAAAAATCAGCAAAACCCAAAAAACAGTGCGCTGATCACTGGGACTCATATAAGTATCCATTGGCCAAAAAGGAAGTGCAGCGAGAGCGCCCCTCGGAAACTATTCTATAGTGCTACTCTAAACCGAGCTGCTTTCTGGCATCTTCGATTGTGCAAGAGGGCGCATCCTTCTCCAACTCTTTGGCCTCACGAAGTTGTCGTAGGTCTTCAAATTCCTCAAGCTCGTCCCTGACCCGGAGAAACTCTTCATACGGAAGCACAACAAATTCTTTCTTGCCGTTCTTTTCAAGGATTTGGTGCTGAATTTCAAACATGGTTTCCCTCTTATTTGCGATAGGCCTCTCGCCGATGCCGCACACGGTACACAACAATTGTGCCGTCCGCTATCTCGAACAAAACACGATAGTCGCCAACTCGCAGGCGATATTCCGGAGTAAAGTTGGTAAGTTGCTTGACGTCGCCAGCCAAGTTGTCTCCCACTCCTTCGATCTTTTTAACGATTTGCCGTCGAAACTTGAAAGGAATCTTCTTCAAGTCTTTCATGGAACGGGGCTTAAAACAAACTTGGTATTTCATTTCCTCTAGTCTACCCCTTTCGGCAATGCAAAGTCCAGCGAAAACCGAGGCTTGCTGCGAAATCTCGCGACCTGCTAGGGGCCTCGTTCTCGCCATTTCGCACTGCTCTAGCACAAGTACCTTGCGCCGCTTAGGCTGTTTGGATGCAAACCGCTTCGGAAAGTGAAATTGACGTTAGCCGTCTCAGCCCAGGTATGGGGCGAAGGCGTTGGCTGGAGGTTGCACTGATCTTTGCGGTTTTTTTCATTCTTGCCGGTGACCCTGCTCCTCACGTCAACGAAGCGCATTATCTCACCAAAGCAAAACACTATTGGAACCCCAGTTGGCTTGCTGGCGATTTTTTTCTTGAGTCCGCTGACGCCCATCTGATGCTCTATTGGACCCTTGGTTGGTTAACAAAGCTGTTTTCGCTGACTACGGTGGCTTGGATTGGTCGACTCGTGGCTTGGTTGTTGTTGGCAATCTCTTGGCAACGTCTCAGCAGCCGCGTTGTCGGTGCCCCTTTTGTCTCGGTCTTGGCCGCTGCGTTGTTTGTAACCATGCTCGCTGAAAACAACTTCGCGGGCGAATGGGTCGTCGGCGGTGTCGAGGGGAAATGTTTTGCTTATGCGTTAGTATTTTGGGGACTGGCAGCGATATGCGCAGGCCGCTGGCGACTCGCCTGGCCATTGCTGGGATTGGCGTCTGCATTCCATGTGTTGGTGGGCGGCTGGTCGACCATCTCGGCCCTTTACATTTGGCTGCGCGAGCCTCGCGCCGATCGTCCTCGCCTGTTGACGATGCTTCCTAGCCTAGTGCTAGGAGCTGTTTTCGCACTGCCAGGCGTCGTTCCCGGCCTGCAACTCACGGCCAATGTGCCCGCCGAAGTCTGCTCAGAGGCAAACCAAATCTACGTCTTCGATCGGCTTCCCCATCACCTCGCTCCGCTTGCGTTGCCCTCAGACGAATTGCTAAGAAAAGTAATTCGTTTTGGCAAACTCGTGCTTAGTTTTTTTGCTTTGTGGGCTGCCTTCCGAATTGTGCGGCGTCGAGCAGTATCTCCAGCGACTTCGCAAGCAGCAGGAACGAGCGAACTCGATATTCGTGATAGTGGCTTGACACGCCTATTTCGCTTTGGCGAGGCAAGTCTTATTCTCTGCCTGCTTGGCGTTAGCTGGGAGCTTGCCACCTGGAACCAACCGGCTCTCGCGGCTAGCCTGTTGAAATACTACTGGTTTCGGCTCGCCGATGTGGCCATCCCCTTGGCCGTTTGCTTTGCCATTGCTTGGTTTGTGCATCGGCTGATTCAATCGCATTCGAAGTGGGCAATTTTCGCGTTACTGCTCGCAGCTGCTTACCCCGGGTGGTACTTGGTCGACATCAGCATGGCACGCTGGGATCGGCCCGTGCCACCAACTGATCGACGCCTTCGCAACCCTCTGGCTTGGAAAGAAGCCTGTGAATGGGCCTACGAGAAAACCGATCCCGACGCAATGTTCCTCGTACCTCGTAGCAGCAGTTCGTTCAAATGGTACGCTCATCGCAAAGATCTCGTCACTCGCAAAGACATCCCCCAAGACGCCAACTCGCTGCTTGGCTGGCGTGATCGCTACTTCGACGTTTTTTGGTACACCGACGAATTTGGCGAGCAGCAACTCTACCGTTCGCTCGCCAGCCAAGGCACCGAGCGGATTCAGCAACTGGCCGAAAAGTACGCGATCGACTACGTTTTGACCAACGAATACCCGCCGCTTTCGCTTCCTGTGGTTTTTGCCAACGAAGCGTTCACCATTTATGCAACCTCACCCACTGCCCAAGCAACAACCCCATGAGCGACTTCCCGCAACCCGTCTCCCCGCTTCGAGCGGTTGTCTTCGACCTTGATGGTCTGATGTTTAATACGGAAGACCTCTACCAAGATGTCGGTCGCGAGGTGCTTGCGCGGCGAGGCAAAGAACTAACCGCCGAACTTCTCGATGAAATGATGGGGCGCAAGTCTGATATTTCTCTGCAAATCATGATCGACTGGCATAAGCTCGACGACACGGTCGCCGACCTCTCTGCCGAATCTGCGGAGATCATGTACCGGCTTCTGCCTGAACGGCTTGCTCCGATGCCCGGTTTGCTAGCGTTGCTTGATGCTTTAGAGGGTGCCAACATTGCTAAGGCCATCGCGACCAGCAGCAACCGCGAGTTTGTTACCCGAGTGCTGGGCCAATTCCAACTCGAACCCCGTTTTTCGTTCGTCTTCAGCTCCGAAAATATCACTCACGGCAAACCGGCCCCAGACGTTTACCTGTTAGCCGCGAAGTCGCTCGGCTTCGAGCCAGCAGAAGCAATGGTGCTAGAAGACAGCCAAATTGGCTGTCGAGCAGCAATCGCGGCAGGCACCTACGCCGTCGCAGTGCCCGGAGGTCATAGCCATACCCACGATTTCGATGGCGTACAATTCGTAGCCAATTCGCTCGAAGACAATCGCATCTACTCGGCTCTCGACATTCCCCAATCGGCTTCAAACGAAGCCTGATGCATTGCTAGCAATGCCAGGTCGCGTAAGCCCTACGGAAATTCTCTAACTAACGGCTGCTGCGAACGTCGATAGAGAATTTCGAGTATGTCTCATTCAACAGGCAGTTCTACCGAACTGCTGTTTGCTCTTTTCGATTTCCTTTAGGGGGGCCTCAATGGATCGAAAACTCGTAGGCGCTATTCTGCTGGTCTTGGCCAGTGGTGGCTGCCGCGCGTGTACTAGTAGCTGTGATCACCTACCGCCGGTGCTCGATGGTCCGTACCCGACGTCCGGTGTGCGTGCCGGCTCGGCCTTTGGCGGCACGATTGTGCCTGCTTATAACGAAGCGGACGAAATCACTTCGCTGGAAGGGATTCCGAATCCGAAACCGGAAGGTTCTTAGGGGCGTGGCCGCCACCGCTAACGCGAGGGGAATGGCGGCGATTGAATGCCCCGGGATCGAATGGGTCGGTTTGCGCATGATCGGCCTGCTGCGTTTTGATCCGCAGTGCTGAAATATCACGAGCCCGTCGGTAGGTATCCCCTAATCGGGCGACCGAGCTTTGGCTCGCCCTCGCGACTAGATCAGCTTGATTGTTAGCCGGGGCTGGCATCGCCATTTGTTCGACCCAGGCTCGCAACATCTCGAGCTGATGAGGCAACAAAGGTTTTGAGGCTCCTGCTCCGTGCGTCGTGTCGGCTAAACGGAGTAGGGAACTCTCGGAAGCTTTCTGGAAATCGATCAGCTTTAGAACAGATACTAGGTTATGCTTGGTGGTCTCAGGATGCCCAGCCCCCGCAACGGCAAGTCGATTTAGCTGCAACTGATTCGTGGATTCTGCTTGATGGCAACCGGCAGTCGCGCAAGACTTGACTAACATCGGTTGAATTTTTCTTACAAATAAGGCTCTCGCCCACTGCGGAGTTTGTTCAAATGTTGATAGGTCGACTTCTGGCGTCGCGGGAGCAACTTTTTCAGCCCGAGGCAACTTAGGCGTTTTCGCCTTTTGCTTCATCGCATGGTTCAATCGTCTCTCGAACAGCAACAGTTTTCGGTGGTTCGGATCGACGGTACGTGCTTCTAGCAATTCTCGCGCGGCATGATCCAACAGATCGTGCCGCAAGCACCATGCAGCCAACTCCAAATGCGAATCGGCTGTCGAACCGGTTCGCATTTCGCGTCGTCGCTCGTAGGCTTCGTCAAGCGTCAGGCAAAACATCTCTGCCTGTTCTACGCGTACCTGAAGCTGGCCATGCTCGACTTCTATCCGGAAGTGATCTGCTAGCCGGGTTATCCGGCCCTCGATCACGTTGCCATTGCGAAGCACCAGCAGCCCGGTAGCTGTCTCAGCCGCACCACAAACGCGAAGCTCTCCGAGAACGCCCACGCATAGCAGGCAGGAAAACGACAGCAAAATTCGTGATAATTGGCTATTCATAGGCTGCGGAGACTAGGAAACCAAGCCTCGTCGGTCAAGATAAACTCCAGCGAGCCAGTACCTAGCATACTAGAAGCAGCCATCTGCCTGCGTTATACTCTGAAAAGCGGCACTTGGTGCTGAATCGGTGGTTTTTCGCTTCCCGGCTCCCAAGACGATCATCAAGTGGATTCCTGTACTTTTCAACGTCGACAGGTTTTCTACTCAGGCAACGTCCAGGGTGTCGGTTTTCGTTATACCACACACAGAATTGCCCAAGATTTCGACGTGACGGGCTTCGTCCGCAACCTGCCTGATCGTCGGGTAGAAGTGGTTGCCGAAGGCCCCAAGCAACAACTAGACCACTTTTTCGCGGCGATTGCCGAACAAATGTCCGACCAGATTCGTAGCGTCCAGTGCGATACTCGACCATCAATCCATGAATTCCATCGCTTCGACATTCGCTATTGATTAGTATTACCGTTTCCTACCGATGGCATGCCGCATTGTCTCTTGGCTGCCAACTACCCATTGTAATTATCATATCCTTATGGCAAATCTCGTTATCTGGCTGACGCCACTTTGGCTACTCTCGATCGGTGCTACTCTAGGCATCCTCGTACTCCTGGCTCTTTGGGGAATTTGTGCGTTGGTTAACCGCCGACTCGCCCGATCGATTTGGGATAGTATTCGCGAAAGTATCCTCCTGCCGATTTCCTACACCCTGGCGGCACTCGTGGCTCTTGCTGTTCTTGCCACGCCCTTGATGCCACTTGAGCAGGTGGTCTCGTCGCTCCAACGGCTACCGTATGTAGGC
Source organism: Planctomycetota bacterium (assembly GCA_013152205.1). GTDB lineage: Bacteria > Planctomycetota > Planctomycetia > Pirellulales > Lacipirellulaceae > Bythopirellula. The sequence goes on along the minus strand of JAADGV010000098.1, from coordinate 47,543 downwards.
CCCATTTCGCTTGAGCAAAAGATTGAACCCGGCACTACTGAGGAAATCTCGATCGCGTTTCGCGCTGACGAGTTGCTCAGCTACACGATCGAAAGCGAACAAGAAATCGCCGTTAATGTGGAACCCGACAAAGGTTTTGCTGAACCGCTAATCATTGTCGAGGGCGGCCAACTGTATAAATGGAGCCCTGGTAGTAATCGGGCCCGAGGATTTGACGAGAATGTCCAGAAGCTCTATTTCTCTAACGAGAGCGATTTGGCCACCGTCGTTACCGCGACTTTCAATACCGATGTGGAAATGCCACAGGTACACGACCTGCCGACCGTTGCCGCGAGTGTTGTCGGGCTTTATCTCATTTTCCTTCTGATTCGTTGGCTTGCGCCGCGTGTTTCGATTATCGCCACCGCTACGGCAAAAGAAGCGACTTCTCAACCACTGTTTATCCTGCTCACTATCGTGGGAGTCGCGGCCCTGGTGGCCTACATCTACATCCCCTACAACACATTTGGCGAAGATGTGAAAATGCTCAAAACCTCGGGCATGACCACCATCAAAGTTCTTGCCATTATCATTGCCCTCTGGACCGCCAGCGTCTCGGTGTCTGACGAAATCGAAGGGCGGACGGCGCTCACGGTTCTTTCTAAACCCATTGGCCGGCGGCAGTTTATCCTGGGGAAATTTCTCGGTATTGTTTGGCCGATCCTACTGCTGTTCGTCATCCTTGGCGTTATTTTTCTGCTGACCGTCTCTTACAAGGTGGTTTACGACGCGCGCGAATCGGCCAAGGTTGCCCCGGATTGGCAACTTTGCTATCTGGAGGTCGTCCGCATCGTCCCCGGTCTGGTTCTTGCCTTTTTCGAAGCCGTTATCATGGCCGCCATTAGCGTTGCCATCTCGACGCGTCTGTCGATGATACCCAACTTGGTCATCTGCGGTTCGATCTATGTGCTCGGCCACCTTGGCCCGTTGATCGTGAAGTCTTCTGCTGGCGAAATTGTTTTCGTCAAATTTATCGGTCGCCTGATCTCTGTCATGCTCCCGGTGCTCGACCATTTCGAGATTGAGGGGGCCATTGCCGGGGCCTCGACGGTCCCTGCTGCATATCTGTGGACGGCCCTGCTTTATAGCTTGCTCTATTGCACTGCGGCCATGTTGCTTGCGCTGATCTTCTTTGAAGATCGCGATCTGGCTTAGTGCAGGGTGCGGTTGTGTTCCAGTATTCCCGGCCAGGATGGCCGGGCTATGGTGGCCGGTTGCCTCCGGTAGGGCAGACCTCAGATAAAATTGATGCCGAATATTTGGGATAGTGAGGGTAGGTTTCACTTCGCTACCCCGCGGCATAAGCCAATGCTTGACGGATATCCTCGTCTTCAAGCTCTGGGTATTCCCGAAAAAAATCCTGCCGATCAGGATAAATCGACAACGCCTCTAAGACACGTTGCACCGTAAAACGCATTCCACGAATACACGCTTGGCCATTCATTATGGCTGGGTCGCTGGTAATTCGGTCTAGAGAGGTCATGCTTTTCTCCTTGAAGACCCAATAGAAGAGAGGGTTAACTTTGTGACCACTCCATTGTACCTTCTTGGTCAAACCTTGGTCAAACTGACGTTAGCCCTAAATCGCACAACCTGCCGCCAAAAATACTTCGACGATCAGCCGGCTTTGCGTTTTAGGACTACCGTATCGTCTTCAGACCAGTAGTCTGGCTCGGAAAGAACCGTGGGCAGCAGCGGTAGAGCAAAAGCTCCGCGACGTGCGCCGGTGGCACCATCCCATTGGTGCGACTCTACCTGCTCGAGTATTTGCTCGGCTACGGCCACCGCATTGCGTCCATCGGTACCGGTTACTTGAGGGCTAGCGCCAGCACGAATCGCGGCACAGAAATCTAGCTGCTCTTGCTCGATGGCATTGGTTTCGGCAGCGGGCAACTCTCGCTTTACTAGTAGATCAGTAAATAAGTGCTCGCGTAGATGTTCTTTCTCGTCGACCGACAAAGCGTCGACATCGAAATCGCGTGACAGTAGCTCTGCGGTCGGCTCGACAATCGACGACCGACGCGATGCAAAGTCGATGCTTGCACAGCATTCCGAGGTAAATACCTGCATCGACCGCTCGGGGGTATAGCTCACGCGGGAAGCGGTCAGGTTTGCCACGCATCCCGAGGCAAACCGTAGCTGGGCGTTCACCATGTCTTCTTGGCCACCGAGGACAGAGAAACCAAACGCCTGGACGCCAACCAACTCGGATTGCACCAAACTCAATACGACATCAATATCATGGATCATCAAATCCATTACGACACCGACATCCGTTGATCGGAAAGTGTAGGTGCTCGAACGTCGGGCTTCGATGTACTTCGGATCATCCAGCTTGCTGCTCACCGAAACCAGCGCTGGGTTGAATCGTTCGACGTGGCCTACTTGCAGCACTAGCTGTTGGCGATTTGCCAAGGCCACCATCTCATCTGCCTCTTGCAGCGTCGTGGTAATTGGTTTTTCGACAAGCAGATGGATACCGCCCCGCAGCAGATCGTTTGCTACGGCGGCATGGCTCGAAGTGGGCGTTGCGATCACCGCAGCGTCGACCGCACCAAATAGATCGCGATAATCGGCCAAGGGCCTAGCACCGGTGTCGGCCGCCACCTGTTCGCGTGCGGTCGCCTGAGAATCGACTACCGCAATCAGGTGCGCGTTTTCTAGCCCAGAAGCTATCCGTGCATGAATCCTGCCGAGGTGCCCAGTGCCAACAACGGCCAGTCGCAAACGACTCACGCTGCTCTCCTTATTTCACGTCCTCGCCCATGCTTGCCTTCCTGTTGGCCTTCGACAAAGTTCAACAGTTTTTCAACTTCCGTATTAAGCTGATCATTGCTACGCAAAATCTCGCGAGCGTGGGTGAGCCCGACTTTCGAGCGATACAACAATCGATGTGTCGCTGCGAGTCCGTCAATCGTTTCGTTTGAGAAATCATTGCGTTTCAGCGCCACAATATTGATACAACGTGGTCGGGCTGCGATTCCCTCGACTAGCATATAGGGTGGAACATCGTGTAACGCACGGCTAAGGCCTGCTAAGAAGCTGTAACTACCGATCGTCACAAAGTGATGAACCGCACAACCGCCGGAAATCGAAGCGTAGTCATGCACATGCACATGCCCCGCCAACATCGAACCGTTGGCAATGACAATATGATTTCCTAGATTGCAATCGTGCGCCACGTGAGCATTGCCCATCAAGAAGTTATGATCGCCAATGCGGGTGACGCCATCTTCTTTTTCTGTCGCACGATTGACAGTTACGTTTTCGCGAAACGTATTGCTATCCCCGATGACTACACTGGTATCGCCACCTCGATAGCTGATATCTTGTGGATCGGCTCCGATGACAACATTTGGGTACAGCACGTTGTCGCACCCGATAGTAACGTCGCCCATCAGGGTTACGTTATTCAGTATTCGAGTGCCTCGCCCGATTTTTGCTCCCGCACCAATGGTACAAAACGGCCCAATCTCGACTTCTTCGTCGATCTCAGCTCGTGGATCTACCCAGGCGTTTGCTGCTATGCTCGATGCCATTTTCAAGTTCTCTTGGCCGTCTAATCGACGTAAACCCTGGCCACCTTAGGCCTGGACACTTTTAAGCAGTTGCCCCTGCGGAGCAACTGACGAAAATCTTACTTCTAGTTCTCTCGCCAACGCGGCGTTCAGCTTGTGGCTGCTGCGATAGGCGACTATCTGTCCCTCGATCTGGCCACCTGCTAGTGCCAAATCACCGATCAAGTCTAATGCTTTGTGTCGAGCACATTCGTTTTCGAAGCGTAGCTCGTTATCGACCGGCCCTTCGTCGGAAAAAATCAGCAGATCTTGAGGCGTCACTCGACTCCCCAGTCCTTGTTGAACCAATGCCTCGGCCTCTCGCTCTAAAATAAAAGTGCGACAAGGGGCAAGGTCGCGACGAAATCGTTCTGGTGTTACTTCCATCGCTACTGACTGCCGACCGATCACGTCGTCGTACGGATAATCTAGTTCAAACTCGATTCGATACTGCCCCTCGGCAGACGGTCGAGCTTCGACCCACGCCTCGCCATCGGTTAGCCGAACCACTTCGGTAATTTCTAGCAGAGACACTTCGGCATCTTGTTCAACGGTTCCGACCGAGTCTAAAGCTTCGACAAACGCCAAAGACGAACCATCGCAACCCGGCATTTCCGACTGATCGACACCAACTTCGCAGTTATCGATTTGCAAGCCAGCTAGGGCAGCCATCGCATGTTCAACCATCTCAACTTGTACGCCCTCAAATTGCAAATTTGTTCGACGAGGTACGTCGATCCGATACTCGGCCCGAGCCGCGATCCGCGCCTCAGGGCCAATATCGTCTCGCACAAACACGATCCCAGAACCGGCTGGAGCAGGACGAAACTCTACGCGCACATCGTGTCCGCGCCAGTAGCCAAATCCTTCGACCGAAACGGGCTCGCATATCGTACGTTGTCGTCGAGAACGCAACATAATGAGTAAACAGCACTAAGGGAAAGTAAATTCCAAAAAAATCGTGGGAGCGAGCTTCAGGAGATTTACTGAAGCTCGCTCCACAAGTGTTTCCGACTAGCGACGCTGTGTAGCGCCGGCACGAGCAGCGGAGGCTGGAGCAGCATCCGTTTCAGTTCCACCTCGATTCAACAAGGCCAACACGTCGGGCGTGATGTCGATGTTGTTCTGAGCCACAACCGGCTTGTTGATCGCCTGCAAGACCGACTCACGCCGGTTAGGGTCGACCGGATCGCCATTGAACCGAATCACTAAACCAATGTTGTGCTGCTGAGCGTAGTGCTGCACGGCATTGCTGACTTGCATATAAGTCTGATAGTAAACCTTCGCCTCTCGCTCTAAAAAGTCTTTGCGAATGCGTCCGGCTTTGAGATTGAAGTCTGCTTTTGCGCGAGCAATCTCTTCATCCAACTGTTTGTCTTCAGGCGAGCCCGGTTTGTATTGCTTACGCTGCTCTTCTTTTGCTTGTACTGCGTCACGCTCGGCCTTTAGTTGGCCTTCGGCGGCCTCCATCTCTTTTTTCATTCCATCCATCGCTGTCCGGAACTGTTGAAATTCTTTGAAGATGTAGCTTACATCCACGACAGCAATGCCATAGCGAGAAGCATTCGCACTAGGACCAGCGCCAGTCGATTGTTGAGCAACGGTGGGGGTAGCAATCGACGCGAAAGCGACCGATACGAGGGTAGAAAGAAGCAAAGTTCTCACGTCAGCACTCCTTGCTGAATGGGGTCATCCTTGACCGAACGATTTGGAACCGCCCCGAACGTTAAAGGGGAACGCCCGATACACATGCGGGGGTGGGGCGGCGGGTAAATTGCGGGGCGTATTGTGTCGAGAACCCTCGGCACCGTAAAGAGCATTTCTTTGGCCGATGGAAATTACCGCTAGCAACCAACAAAACAGCTGAAAACAAGGTTTTTTCTAGCGGGGCGGGTCGAGTACCACTTCCGAATCGATTCGCTCCTTTTCCCGCAGGAACACAATCGGCACTCGATCTCCCGCCTCAAACTTCCTCAGTGCGTTATCGAAATCCTCTAAATTCCCTATTTTATGTGCCCCGAGCTTGATTATCGCATCGCCTCCCTGCAATCCGGCCTCGGCAGCGGGGCTATTTGCCGAGACGCCAGAGATTGCATAGCCCTCGTCGACTTTCCCGAAGTCGGGGATGCTTCCGAAGTAGGGTCGCGGATCTCGTTTCGCCGTCGCTTGCCTGGGCTGCTCGACCAGTTGGTACTCAATCTTCTCATCAACGGTCGCTAGCTTGGTAATCCACTGCGCAGCGAATCGGCTTATTCGCTCCATCCCGTCAAGATTCAACAAATGGAAATCATCCGTCGGGCGATGATAGTCGTCGTGAGCGCCTGTAAAGAAATGCACCACGGGTATCTCTTTCGCATAAAACGTCGCATGATCGCTTGGTCCATAACCTCCCGACTGTTTCACCAGCTCAAATTTGTATGATTCGTTTACCTCCTCGAGCCACCCTTCGAACTGCGTAGCCGTATCTGCCCCGCTGGCGATGAGTTTGTTTTCTCGTAGCCGCCCCACCATATCGAAATTGACCATCGCCACTACACTCTTCAACGGCACCGGTGAATTCCGTACAAAATAGGCACTCCCGAGCAGCCCACGTTCTTCTCCCGAAAAACCGATAAAGATAATCTGCCTTCTTGATAAGCCGTTTTCTGCCGCCAACCGACGCGCCACATCCACCAATACCACCGCCCCCGAAGCATTGTCGTCGGCCCCGTTATGAATCAGCTTGCTCTCTGGCTCAGCCGATCCCATTTCGCCGCGACCGAGATGATCGTAATGGGCGCCCACGACGATGGTCTCGTTCGCCAAAGGCCCCTTGCCAGGCAGTACTCCAATCACGTTAACCAGGTCTACCAATTCGCGTTCAATCGCCACCTGCCCCACCAGTCGGCACCCAGTTAGTTCAACACTTTGAGGCTGCAAGCCGACGTCGATGTTTGTTTCGAGCGTTGCCAAATCAGGCTTCCCTGCTGCTTGAAACAGCTTGCCCATCGCTTCGCGGCGGCAATGAATCACTGGCAATTCGCGAGGGGTTGACCCCATACCGGCCGAAAATGCCAACAACTGGTCGTTGTCCCCTTCAGACTTTTTCTTCCACCGCGCCACACGTTTTTCGGCACGCGCAAGCTCCTCGTCTTTTTTTGGAGTTACTTCCTGCTTTCGTGCTTCTTCCAATTGTTCGAGAGCCGTCTGCAAGCGTTTTTTTGCTTCCGCAGTACGTTTATCGATTTCAAACTGGTCTGTGCAAAACACCACGGCTGCCGCACCGTGCTGATAGGCATTGCTCACCTTTGTGCTCAGAGGCGCATAGCGAGAATTCTCTAACCCATCAAACTTGCTGTGTGGGTTCGCCTGCTCCGGTTCGTGCCGCAACACCACCACCGCCTTACCTTCAACATCGATGCCAGCGTAGTCGTCGTACTCCAATTCTGGCGCACTGATGCCGTACCCGACAAACACCAGTGGCAAATCGACCTCACCGCTCCCGCTCATTGCCAACGGCACAAAATCTTTGTTTATTTCTAACGCAACAGGGGTCTCATCCGCTGCGTGCAATTCCAATCGATTGCCCTCTCCTAGTTTCGAAGTCGCGGCATACGAAAAAGTCTGGAATCCATTTTCGGTGTCGGGTAAAAATTCAAGCCCAGCGGAGCGGAACTCTTCTTGCATAAATTCCGCCGCTCGCCGCAACCCGTGCGTTTCCAACCCACGACCTTCCAGTTCATCCGAAGCAAGAAACTGTGCCGCCCGTTTCATCCACAGGCCATCGGACGAGCCTGACTCTTTCGCCATCAACGGCGCCAAGAGAACTGCAAGCATTGCCATCAGCGATCCAAATAGCACACCGCGCGCAACAAATCGGCCTTTACCAAGTCTCATCGAAGCAACCTTTCTCAACTGCCAAAACTAACCGGGCATAGATTTCCGAAGTCCCCGTTTTGCCCATTCTACTGGCGACTACGCGACAGACCAACCGGGCGGGGCCGTTCACCTCTTCAAATTAGGTAAGGTGCATCCAACACTAGCCCGACGCGCTAGCGAGGGAATTTACGGGAAATCCCTCGCTAGCGCGTCGGGCTAGTGAATTCACTATGCTTCGCATTGTGAAAAAATGAACGGCCCGGGGCCAACGACAATTTCGCGTTCTCCAATAATCCGCATTTGACACAGACGGGTTGAATCTCTATTTTCCCGCCCCACACCAAACACCATTCCCACCAGATTCCCCACCGCTCTCGTTGCCAAGCGTCCGCCTGCTTGGCTCTCAGGAGGTCAACGAATTGTCTGCCAAGGCTCGTGTCCTGATTGTCGATTCCTCGTCAGAGGCCCGTGAAATCCTGCGAACTTTGCTCAAGCGACGGGGCACCGAAACCCTGGAAGCCTCGGCAGCCACCCACGCGAACGAGATTCTTGAGCGTCAGCAGCCCGATCTCGTGGTCTACGATGCCGACTGCGACCGGAGCCCCTCGCAGGAAGACTCACGCGTCCTGGGCCGCACGGCATCCCGCAGCGACACCCCAATCGTTGTACTCGGAACCACAAAGCGGCATTTAAGCCCTTTACCTACGGGACAATTGGTCACCAAACCCTACCATTACGGCTCGTTGATCCGTAGAATTGAGGAGTTGCTGGGAAGCTTTGGCTAGGACGCCCTTCCCTATTTTCTCTTCTCGGGGATTACTGGATCAGTGGCTTCGCTTTTTGTTATACAGGGGCGCGATCAGGGTACGCGTTTCCAACTGGAAGAATCCATCCATTCCATTGGGCGGACTCAGAACAACTCGGTGTGTCTGCACGACACCGAGATTTCGCGCGCCCACGCAGAACTCGTTCGTCGCGAAGATGGCTACGTTCTGCGCGATCTCAGCAGTTCCAACGGATCTTTCGTCAACGGTCAACCCACGACCGAGCGCGAGCTTGTCAGCGGCGATCAGATCCAACTTGGTAAATCGCTACTGCTCTACACCGGCGTACTCGAGAACACTTACGAAGACATCGCCGACCAAGTTGATATCGTCCCCCGAGCACACAACAACGATGGCTCTCGTATTGTTGCCGCCCTGAGCCAATCCGAAGGTAGCGAATGGCTACTGCCCGAGGCCGACGAATCCTCCAGCCCCTATCTGGCTCGTGCTCGCAGCAATCTGCAGATCATGTATCGCACCGCCTTGGCGGTTAGCCACACAATGGACATTGATCAGTTGCTGGCACGGATCATGGAAATGATTTTCGAGTGGGTTGATGCCGATCGCGGCTGCATCATGCTTAAAGACATTGAGTCAGAGAAACTGATTCCCAAAGTTCGCCGGCATCGTCGAGGTATTCGGACCGAAGAAAAAATCACCATCAGCAAAACCATCCTCGACTATGTCGTCGAACGCAACGAAGGCGTGCTTACCAGCGACGCCCGCGACGATAAGCGTTGGGATCCTGCCAAAAGCATCGTCAAGCTGGGCGTTCGAGAAGCCATCTGCGTTCCGATGCAAGGTCGCTACGACGTCGTCGGGGTCATCTACATCGATACCTCGATCACGCCGCAGCGCATGTTGATGAACGAAGGAAAGGTCGACCAGTTCAACGAAGAGCACCTTCGGCTGATGATCGCCATTGCGCATCAGGCCGCATTGGCTGTTGAAGATACTTCGTACTACAAGGCCATGGTGCAGGCCGAGCGTCTCGCTGCAGTTGGTCAAACCATTGCTTCTCTCTCGCATCATATCAAAAACATTTTGCAAGGCGTGCGCGGGGGTAGCTACTTGATCGAACTTGGCCTAGGAGATCATGGTCGAGCGAACAACGAAGCAGATGGCGAAGCTGCTAACGCTGCGGTCGACACCATCCGCAAAGGCTGGAACATTGTTGAGCGCAACCAAGAGCGAATTTCCTCGCTGGTGATGGACATGCTCACGTTCAGCAAAGAGCGTGAGCCTGAGCCAAAACCATCCGACTTGAACAGTATCGCAGAAGAAGCCATCGAACTGATGCAATCTCGCGCTGAAGAGTTGAGTGTGAAACTTCACTGGGCTCCGGCTGAAACAATGCCCACCCTGATGTTCGACCCCGAAGCAATGCACAGCGCACTGCTCAACGTCATCACCAACGCCCTGGACGCCTGCGACGAAGCGGAGGAAGGGCTTGTTAGCGTTCGCTCCGAATTTGATGCCGCGCAAAACATGGCCCGAATCGTCGTCGAAGACAACGGGGACGGCATCGCCCCCGAAGAGATTGACGCCATTTTCAACGTCTTTGTCTCGCACAAAGGTGGCCGCGGCACTGGCTTGGGGTTACCCGTCAGCCGTAAGATTCTTGAGGAACATGGTGGCCAAATTATTGTCGACAGCGAGCCTGGTCGTGGCAGTCGCTTCACACTTGAATTTCCTGCCCATCAGCCCGACCCCAAGAAACAGTCCTCGCCACAAGCTCAGCCCACCATGGCCACCGCTAAGATTCCGCCTGGGGCTCATTCGGATGCTTCTTCGCATTAGGGGGCCGCTGCATTTTTTTCTCCTGCGACCTGTAAGGTCGCGGCTATTTGGGGCTGAAAATGCTTTGGTGCGTCTAGCCCGGATTTCTCACCAGTATTCTGCTACGAATCCGTAAGTTGCCTGCTGGACGGCGTCGGCCAGCAAACAACTTACGGACTCTCGCGACGAAACTGGTGAGAAATGCGGGCTAGCCTTCGAATCGTGAGTTCAAGCCTACGAACGGGTTGGTTCGCTTTTCGTCTCCGATCGTTGTGGTTGGTCCGTGCCCTGGCCAAACCACGGCCTCGTCGGCCAGTGGAAACAGCTTCTCGTGAATCGACTGTTTCAAAACTGCGAAACTGCAGTCCGGAAAATCTGTTCGTCCAATGCTGCCGGCGAATAGCACATCGCCCCCAAATACCTGCACTGGCGTTTGTTCTGACAGCACAAACACTACGTGCCCGGTCGAATGCCCCGGCGTGTCGAGTACCTCCAGCCGAAAGCCGGCGAACTCGATCACGTCCCCCTCGTTCACCGTCTGGTCGGCTGGGGGGCTTACCACAGCCCCCCCGAAACCGGCTGACAGATTTTGGACGGGGTCGGTCAGTTTGATGGCATCACCCTCGCCAATAATTATGGGCGCCTCGGGCCAACGCTCTTTCAGGGCCGCGTTGCCGGCAATGTGATCGGCGTGGCCATGCGTACAAAGGATCGCCGCCAGCGAAAGGCCTAGCTCGTCGATGGCCGCTGAAATCTTCTCTGGCTCCAAGCCGGGATCAATCACCAAACAGTCCTTCCGCCCTTGAAAATAAGCGATATAAGAATTTTCCTCGAAAGGGACCGACAAAACTGTCACAATGGCTGGTTGAGCGGTTTGCATTTGTTTTTAAGTTCCTATTCCCTGCTAACACAAGCTGCGTTACTATTTTGTGCCCAGCCTCACACGGAGCGGCTCAGGCGTTTGGCGTAAGATACATCGTCTAGGCTAAGATGCCGGTTCAGTCAGAAGATTGTAATTGTTTCTGCTGCGACCGGCGATAGTTACCATTGGGCTCTCCTACCGTGACTAGCTACATATCCCCCACTGGACACGCAGTACAGACTAGCTGCGTACGTCGCCCCCCACGCGGTACACCGTTTGCACGATAATTTATATTTAATCCGCTGCAATAGCTAGCAGCGTCGACGACCGCGTCTTTTCGCGGTGATTTTTCACACGTCGGCCTGTTTTGCTAGCCTTTTGTTTCGGAAACCCTTGACGTTAAAAAACAAGCTGGCCCCCCACCAGTAGGCAGGAGTTCGAGAATTATGCGTAGAAATCCCTTTTTCATCCTCCCACGCACCATCGCTTTGCTGGTGATGGTCAGCAGCATTGTCTCGGCAAATTCCTGGGCCCAAGCTCAGCAAGCGAGCCAACTGGTCGAGCCTATCTTTCGTGTCTCGAACGAAGAAGATGCCAATCAAACGCCGAAGCTGGCGGCAAGAATCGCCACGACGGCGCCTGGTTCGCCATTCGACCTCACTCAGCGTCCTGGCGAGCACCCGCTGATGCCAGCCCTTCGGATGGCTCACTCAGCGCTGAAAAATATCGACGCCGACATCGCCGACTACAGCGCCATCCTTCGCAAGCAGGAACGCATCGACGGCACGCTGATGGACGAAGAGATTGCGTACATCAAAGTTCGCAACAAGCCGTTCGCGGTCTACATGTTCTTTCTTAAGCCCCACAAAGGCCGCGAATGTCTCTACCCAAATGCTGATGGCAAGATGGTTGCCATGGACTGTGGCTGGAAACGAAAGTTCGGTGCGGTGCCACTCGATCCCAACGGCATGCTTGCCATGAAAGGCCAAAAATACCCCATCACGAAGCTTGGCATTCGCGAGCTGACCAGCGAGCTAATCACCGTCGCCAGCCAAGATGTTAAATACGGCGAATGCGAAGTGAACACATTCCAGAACGTGATGAACAAACGACCTGTCACACAGATTGTTGCCATCCATCCCACGAAGCGTAACAACTTCCGCTACCATCGGGCGGAGATCTTCATCGACAACGAACTCGGCTTGCCCGTTCGCTACGCAGCTTACGGCTGGCCTAGGGTACCCGGCGGCAAGCTGCCCCTGGAAGAAGCCTATACCTATCTCAACTTGAAGATCAACAATGGCTTTACCGATGCAGACTTTGATCCGGACAACCCGCAATACTTCAAGAAGTAAGTCTTGCGAGGCTCCGGCGATCTGTAAGATCGCGGTTATTTTTTGCTCAGGGGCTGGCCTCAGGCGGCTGCAGTTGCTTCTTTAAGTCGTCTCTGAGACGATCCCAAAGATGCGGGTGGGCCTCGATAAGCCGTGCGATATCAGCAAGGTCTTTAATTCGCTTGCTCTGCCTACGCCCGGGTGTTGCCCAGGCTTTCATCTTGCCGCTCAAGGTATCTTCGACCGATGCAACTCGCAGCAAAATGCCATGTACGTCGGCCGGCACAGCTCGTGCTGGAAACTGACGATAAAAATCCTCGGTGCTGAGCTGGATGCTAATCTTCGAGTGGCCTTGGAAGTTGATCGACCAGTCGAACCGTTCGTAGCTAAACCCAGCGTCTTCAAGAAGCGAAACGGCCCGTTCGATTGCATCGGTCGTTACTACAAAGTCGACATCCTGCGTAACCATCGGCTCTTCGGCCCAATGGTTCACGGCCACGCCGCCAATGGCACACCAAGCGATGTCAGCCCGCTCCAGGCAGTCGACCAGCCGCATGACGTCGTCGGTGCCACCTGAGGTCTGCCAATCGAAAAATTGCTTTTCTGTCATGCGGGTAATTTAGCATAAGCACATTGGCATTGCCATCACGATAAAATAGCCGCATTGCCACGCAATGCACGGCGTGCTACGGCCACTCGATGATCTCTCTGCCTGCTCGTGTCAACAGCGCTCGTAACTTCTTTGCTTCGACTTCGTTCGAAATTATATGTGCACTGCCATCACACCACGCGGTAGTAAACCAATCTCGGTCTTCGCGTCTTACGCCATTGAGCGGGTCTTCTAGGTCGACTTTCCAATCCTCCGGCTTCGTCCAAACGACGGCTCGCTCGGGCACGACCTCGACAAACGTGATCGTGTTGCTCGTGCCATCGGTGATTTCCTTGAACATTGTTCCCGTGGGCCTATCAAACACCGTCCCCTCGCTGGTCGGCACGACGAATGTGGTTTGGTCCTTGGCGTTGATTTTCCGAAGTGCGGTATCGGGGTCGGCATAAATCGCCGGCATCTTTTCAATCAACTTTCGGTTGTGCTCGCTGTCCCACGATTCATCGAGGTGAAACTGCTTGTATAACGCACTCTGATCCAGGTACGGCAAAATAAGCACGCGCCAGCTCAGCAACGGTTTTCCGTTGTCATCGTAGTTTGCGTGTGCGGGAAACGTCCCCTTGTTGCTAGCGGCGTAATTTTGCAAAGCCAAACCAATGTTCTTGAACTGATTCATCCGCGTATTCCGCCACGCCGCTTGCCGTGCCTTGCGAACCGGCGGACTCAATAGCGATGTCAACCGGTCGACATTGCTCGTGAGTTCATCCAGCGCAATGCGAACGCGAGCACCCTCGACTTGCGGACGAAAAGCGCTGGCTAGGGCTTCGATTAGCTCCTGCTCTATCGGCAGCGAATGTTTTGCCAATATCAGCCCGCTGGTAATCACTTGGGCGACGGTGGTTGCCATCTGTTCGTCTCGCGTCTCGACAACAATCTCCGCATCGGGTTGCGGCGGCAGTTTTAACGCAATTCCACCCCACAGCAAACCGTCGGCAAGCAGCTTTCCGTTGACCTCGGAAAACGGCGCAGGCAGCGGCGGAAACATCTCGCGCACCACGCGGCGAGAGTCTGCGTCGCCAAAGATGAGAAGCCCGCAATCGCCCTGCCCTAGCGCTGCCCAGGCGTCGCTCAAATCTCGCGGCGATTTGGGGCGAGTGTTTTTCAAGTGCTCAAGCTGCGCCTTGGTCGTACTGCCGAGCACAGCACCGTCGACAACTTCCCAAGACCTAGGCAGCCACGTCGGTTGAGTGGCTGCATTCAATTTCAACGCATCCATTTCCAATCTGCCCGGTCCACCACTGAAAACGCCGACCATCAGCCCTAGCACCGCACGTGGACTCCCACCTTCGCCCACCGGCACAACCCACGACGGGCCACCATGCGACACGTCGGAGACTCGGAGTAACAAATACAGATGGCTTGCGCCGGAATCGACCAACTCGCCCAGTTGTTCCTGAACAATTTCCACTCTCTTTTCGGCCTCATCCCGTTCCTCTTCAGAGACAAGGCCAAGTTTCTCGGCCCACGTCAACACGCCGGGCGCATCGATCGCCGACAAATCGAGGTAAGCAACTGCAACGACGTCGTCGGTCAAGTACGGTTTGAGTGCCGCGCCATGATCCGCAGCAACGACAACCTGAGCAACGAAAAAAATCAACCCGATGGCAAGCAGTTTCATAGCACACCCTTTTCGCAAAGGCTTTCATGGAAAAATATAGACAACGACACACTCAATTCGCTCCGGCGATCTGTAAGATCGTGGCTATTGTGTTTAAGGCTCTGCTAACGTGATTTCGTATCGATAGGCGACGCCCGATATGCCGTCGCTAAACGGCAATTCGAGCACGGCCGTCTCGCCGTCGAGGTGATATAGGTAGGGCTTCGTAGTGATCGGATTCAGCGGCACAGGCACCACTTCGATTTCGTCGAGCGACGCCGGCAACTTGCCGGTCTCTGCGGCGTGCATGCGCAGGGCTTCGATCACCCGCAAGGCAGCCATTTTCCATTCCAAGCGAATCTGGACCCTGCGAGCAAAACGAGTAGCTGGTAGCAAAATGTCGGCTATGATTGGTCCAAGGCCGCCTTGCAATTGGTTGCGCTTGCCGGATAATTCGTCTTCAGTACGCCGCATCTGTTTTTTCGCAAGCGGATAAGGAATATACAGCCACTTCTCAGTCTCGTCTGCAATCCGCTGATATTCGCGTGCCGCATCGATTAAAACAACCTGTCCCACCGGAATTCCTTCTACGTGCTCAGCATCCATTCCCGCCTGAATGAGCCGCTGTTTCGCGTCCGGATAGACGAGCATCGATAGCCCAGCAGTAGCCATGGCGCGTAGCAGGTCTTGGTTGGCAAGTGAAACTCCTTTGAAGAGGGAACCGGTAAAGGACGACTCGTATTCCTCCAACTCGTCCGCTTCCTCCAACTCGTCCGCAATCAGCCGAGCCCATTCCTCTGGAGAATGTTCGGTAGACTCAACATCTGTCAGAGACGAAAAGATCCTTTTACCTATCGACATCTCTAGTCGAATCGCCTCACGCATGTCGACCAGTGGACGAGGCAGCTCGGTGAGTGCCCAATACAGATTCGGCGAGTCTGGGGCAGCGATGAGGTCAAGGACTGTCTGGCTTGCCACACCCGCTTCAGCGATACCCACGAGGCTGCAAACGAATATCGGCGCTTTGCCCACGTTGCGTGCCAGCCGATAGTTCATTCTCATGTGGTCGATTGCGTCGTCGTAACGACCCTCGGCAATAGCCAGCCTGGTCCGCAGCGCAAGCATTCGAGAGATTGATCTCGATTGTTGAACTCCTGGCAGGGGAAGCGCATAGACATCCGAGCCTCGCAACTCCATTAGATTGTATCCCCAGTCACAATCTAGCCTATAGGACGCCGGTGCGATGAAATACGAAACAATACCGTTAAACCTGGACGCTGCTTTGCGTACTTTGTCGAGCGGTAGTTCGCTCAAAGGGAAATCAATGCCGTACCACTCATCAACCGCTTCGCCAAACTCTTTCCGCACACCTTTCCAGGCGCCACTCAACCAATTTTCAGCGTTAACTCGTAAGTAATACGTGGCAGCGTTGCCCGGTTTGAGTTCATGGGCCCGAAGCTGCAACCGGTGCTTGAGCGCCGGGGTCGGCTCCGCAGCCGGCGTCACGGTCATTTTGTAAAGCGTATGACCATTCTCCTCGCCAAAATCTTCAACCACACGGACTTCGGCCATCAAGCTGGGCGACAACAAAACCAAAACGGCGATACTACTGGCAAAGTGCCAAACGGGCGTTTTCATGAGGTTTCTCCTAAAAACTCTTGCATCAGTTCTCTTGCGGTAACGGCTTTTGGGGCATAGTCGTCGTCGATCTCGACAAAAGAAACGGGCCCGGCAAAAGAAGTCGGTTCGTCGAATTCTATGCGTAACGCCCGGTCGCGCATCGCCAGGAAGGGCGACCGCTGTGTCCATCGTGGCTGGGCCCATCGCGAGGGGTAGCGCGTCGGATGGCTGACGATCGGTGTTTCGTCGACTTGTGCAGGCACCGTGACTTCGACCTTCGGTGGGGCAACTTCTGCGACAGTAGTCGCCGGCGGTTCTGCTGGGCTGTTTACCAAAAACGTGGCCAGCATCAGCACCGAGGCGGCCAACACGCCCGAGGTTGTTGGCCAGAGCCAACGCATCTTCCGCGTCGCCTCGGCCGCAGCCCAGCCGGCTTGGTACATCAACTCATCTCGATCGATCTCGCCACGATCGAGCGACTGTTTCCGAAGCCGCGATTCAAAGGCGGCTAACTCCGACGGCAAACTATTTTCGGTAGACATGACGGCTCCAAAAAATGACGCAACTGTTTGAGTGCCGCGGCATATCGCCGCTGCGCACCACTCGACGACGTTTGGCTCACTTCGGCAATCTCTTGCCAAGTCAGCCCACTCCAAATTCGCAATACCACCAGTTCGCGATCCTCGGCGGACATCGCCTCCAAGGCCTCGGGCAGCGCTAATCTTTCAATGTCGCTGATCGTTTGCTGGTTTCGCTCGCCCGCCAATTGGGCCGCGATCTGCTCGTGGCGCACTCGGCGACGGTCGGCTCGGCCAGCGTTCTTGGCCCGGTTTCGGACTACGTGGTAGAGCCATGCGACCGTGTGCTCCGGCGGCTGAAGCCGCCTCGCCAGTTCGACGAGCGACTCTTGCACGCAGTCTTCCGGGCTGTTTGTCCACCCAGATGCGTAGAGTTCCAACGCCGCGCCGTGGCTGTCGAGCAGGTCACCAATCAGACGCGCGTCCACGGGTTGTTCCACAACTATGTTCCTGACAACGGGGCTCCTAGCAACTGGTTCCGGTAGAGAAAACACCGGCCAGCCATCAGCTTCCCAGGAAATGAAGCGAATTACCAGAAATTCTTTGCTTCCCTCGAGACGATGGGGCCATTTTCCTCCACCGGGACGGTGGGGCTATCTAGCCAGGCCATCTTGGCCTGAAACACTCAGCGGTTTTCGCTAATACGATAAAGATACGTATCAGTGCGCAACAGCAGATCGCCCTCCACCACCACGGGCGAAGCCATCAACTGGCCGTCTAAGTCGTTCTGTGCCAACTCCCGATACTCGTCGCCTGGGGCAAGCACGGTCGTGCGGCCGTCATGATTGCAAAAGTAAATCCGTCCCTCGACAAACAACGGCGAAGCCGAGTACTTGCCTCCCATCCGTTTGCGCCAGATCTCTTCGCCCGTTGCTGCATCGAAACACGTTGCCACCCCGCCATCGCTTACCACATGCACACGCCCGTCCACCACGATCGGCGAGGCCATCATCGGTATCTGCTTTGTGCGTTTCCAAACGACGTGGGTCTCGGTGATATCTCCTGCCCCGTCAGGCCGCACCGCCCAGAGTTGGCCACGTACAAAGCCTGTGCAGAGATACAATCGCTCGCCGTCATACACGGGGCGAGGCACATTTGAAAACCCGCGGCCATGATCCACTCGCCAAACTTCTTCACCTGTACGCGGGTCGTAGGCCACAAACCACTGGGCACCGGGAATCACCACTTGTTTCTGGCCGCCAACTTCAATGATTAGCGGTGTACAAAACGCTTTTTGATAATCGCCTACCTCGGTCCGCAGGGGTGGGCGATCGGTTTTCCAAACGGTTTCGCCATTAGCCGTACTCACAGCCACTACGTATTGCTGGTCGGTCCCGTCGCAAGGGATAATCAACAAGTCCTCGAACAGCACGGGCGAGCTACCCGGGCCGACTCCGTGTTCAATCGACAACTCCCGCTTCCAGATAATTCTTCCGGTTGTCGTATCGACACAAGCTGTCCCAAACGCCCCGAAATGGCAAAACAATCGTCCTTCGGCAAGCACGGAAGTTGGCGAGGCAAAACTATTGAGCGAGTGAATTGCTTGTGGTGAATCGACCTCGAACAGTTTGATTTTTTGCAACTGCTTGCCTGACTCTAAATCGAACGACAGTGCCCATAACGAGACCTCGCGGGCAACGGCCAGGGTGCTTGCCATCGACATGCCTTCGACCTTCGCCGCCCGTTCTTCTTCGCTGACATACGAGGGGATTGCCGTCGTCAACCAAATCTTGCCATCAGCCACCACCGGCGACGACCAGCCCAACCCTTCCACGGGCGATTTCCAGACAATGTTCTTGCCCTCGCCCCAATGCAACGGCACGCCGACAGCATCTACATGCCCCTGGCCATCAGGCCCGCGAAACTGAGGCCAGACGACCTCTGCTCGCGCAGGCAAAGACAAAAACAAAGCCGCAGCTAAAGCCAAGCAGATCGATCGCATAAAAAAACTCCTGACAACACGAAGTGGTTGCCAAGAGTATAACAGACCTGCAAGCCGAACGAGAGTACCGCGCAATCGACGACAGAGACGTCTCCTACAGGAATTCTCAGTAGGCGTTCTCTTGTTTCAGTACGACGGCAACGGTTTGGAGTAGGATCTTTACGTCCATCCACAACGACCATTCGCGTATGTAGCGATGGTCGAACTCAATTCGCCGTTCCATTTTTTCGAGCGTCTCGGTCTCTCCGCGCCAACCGTTGACTTGCGCTAGCCCCGTAATGCCCGGTTTTACCTTGTGACGCAGCATGTATCCGTCGATTAGACTTCGATACTGCTCGTTGTGGGCACTCGCATGTGGACGTGGCCCCACTAAAGACATGCTACCGCCCACGACATTAAACAATTGCGGCAACTCATCCAGAGACGCCTTCCGAAGAAATCGTCCAATCGGGGTCACTCGATCGTCATCCTGCGATGCTTGTTTTACTTCTGTTCCATTGTCACAGCATCGCATCGAGCGGAATTTCCAAACCAAAATTTCCCCGCCCACCAGGCCATAACGTTTCTGTCTGAAAAACACGGGCCCTGGCGATGCGTACTTTACTAGCAACGCAATAATTGCCATCGGCACGGCCAGGATCAGTAGCATCAGAGACGCAACGACGATATCGAAACCGCGTTTCAGAACTCCGTCGATTCCAGAAATCGGCGTTTCGAACACGCTCACAATAGGCAAGCCATTGATCTGATTCCACCGTGCGTGCAACATCTGAAAGACAAAAAAGTCGGGCACAATATAGACCGAGGCCGTCGTATCGCCCAGTTGGTCGAGGTAATCGCGAATCCGTTTTTCGGCGCGCATCGGAAACGTGATGAATATCATGTCGACTTCGCCACGCTTGGCCATGGCAACCAATTTTTTCAACGTCCCCACACACGGGCATTTTTCTGCACTGACGTCCTTCAAGCGTGAGGCCGGGCGATCATCAAAAAATCCGGCTAATGTCAAGCCAAGCTCCGGAGAAGCTTGAATATTCTCTGCCAATTGCAGGCCTAATTGATTGATGCCGCAAATGGCAAAGCTACGTGTATTGAATCCACGTCGACGCAAGCTTCTTAGCGCAGACCGCAACACGACCCGACCGCTAACCATCGCCATGGGCGTCAGCACCAGCCAAACCATCTTGGTTTGGTAGCTAAACTCTGCATTAAAACGGGTAAGAAGACCTATCCCCAACACCGCTGGAGCCGTGTACAGCCAGTTGATCAGTACACACCATAGTTCGGTCCCAAGCCGCGCGCCTCGCCAGTTGCGGTACAAACCGCTCACCTCGATAGCTACGGTATGAACCAACAGCGTGGTTGCCCCCACAACCGCCAAATTTTCAAGATGCTCTTGATCGGTGTAGCGAGTTGCGACTAACGTCGAGCAAAGGATAGCTGCCGCGTCGAGCAGGCGGTACGAGACATCAACCAGCGAACGATGAGTTCGAACCGAATAATCAGGAGCAATAGCCATAGAAGTATCAGAGTCGGAGGGAACAGCAACCGCGATCTTACAGATCGCCGGAGATCAGCCAAAAAGTCGGCCAAACCTAGTTTCGCAAGTCTACTTTCCCTACACGCAGAAGACGGTAGAACTTCGGCAAAATTTGATACTTCGATGTTGCAAAAAAGCAACATTTCCGGGGCAATCGCAGAAACCCGGGGAACTTTCTCGACCCTTCGCTCGTCATAACGCTTGAGAAGGCCAAAATTCGCGTTTCGACAAATTGGGTGGACCTAGCCCGCTCAACTCGCGTAAAACACTGTTGGCTAACAAACCTTGGAACAGAAGCCCGATCATTCTAGAAGTGGCACTTTCATGAAAAAACGAACCGTACCAACAGCCTCGATTCTTGCAATCACACTCGTCGGGCTGCTCATCACCAGCGTGATTGCCCTAGCCACGCCGCCAATCAGCCCAAAACAGGCTGACAAACTCATCGAGGATGGCAACTACCAAGAGGCCCTCACGGCCTATCGCAAGATTCTCCTCGGTCAGAAGGCAGCCCCCGAGGGCGACATCGCCACGAGAGAGCTAGTTGCTAGCTACCAACGTGCTTTAGAGTGCTACGAACGATTGGACCAACTCGACAAAATGGACGAGTTCCGCGAGTCCGTCGCCAAGCGATATTCAAAGCAGTGGCAAGTTGTCGCTGCCGTGGCCCGTAGTTACTTTGAACAGCAACATTCCGGCTACGAAATCGCTGGCCAGTTCAAACGGGGGCAACATCGGGGCGGCGGCAAAGTGATGCACGCCACCCGCCGCGACCGGGTTCGCTCATTGCAACTTTATCTGCAAGCATTTCACCTACTTGAACAACGGGCCGACGAACAGCAATCCGCTGACGCCGGCGAATTTCTCGATGCCTTCGCGACCACCCTTGTGCGAGGCCGCGGCTATGGCCAAGCGTGGCGGCTGCAAACCCTCACCTCGCTCGCGGAACTCCCCGATTACGAACTCGGCTGGGGTTACCACTCCAGACAAACTCAAGGCGCCCCTGTCGACGCCGAGGGTCAACCGATATTCTATGACGTCCCCGCGTCTTGGAAGGAAGCTCAAAACGATGGCGAGCGTTGGCGTTGGGTGCTCGACAAATCGGTTGAGTGGCAGCCTGGGCGTCTCTACGATCAACAGCTAGTTCGTGCGCAATTCCTACAATCGCAATTCGGTGTCGGAACCCTCGCCAACTACGGCTGGTGGTTTGGCCGCCAGACCGAGTCTGAGAACCCCGCAGACACCGGCACCTTTGCGCTGCATACCCTCGGCGAAGACGAAACCATCGCTCGGCTGGCCACCGGCATTAAACGGTTTTCGCTGCCCGACGAGCACAATCACATCAAGCTACGCCAGCAGGTGCTAGAAAACGCGGCTCAAGAAAAAGCTAGCGGTGAATGGGGCACCGCCGCTCAGACTCTTGCGCAGACATTCGAAAACCGCCGCCAATACCCCCGTGCCGCCGAATTCTGGCGTCAACTCGCAAAAAAAGACGTCTATGAGGCCAAGAAACGCCTCGCCCAAATCGTCGACAACTGGGGCCGCTTCGAGAACACCATGAAGCAACCCGCCGGCACCGGCGCGACGGTCGACTTCCGCTACCGCAATGGTCGACGCGTCGATTTCGTTGCCCATCGAATCAAAGTCCGCGAGCTGCTCGGCGACGTCAAAGCCTATCTTTCCTCGATCCCAAAAAAAATCGATTGGAAACAAGCCCAAGTCGAGAATCTTGGCTATCGGCTAGTCACCAAAAACCAAACCAAATACCTCGGCGAAGAAGTCGCCCGTTGGAGCCTTGACCTGGAGCCGCTCGAGAAGCATTTCGACCGACGCATTACGGTCACCACGCCGCTGCAAAAATCGGGCGCCTATCTGCTCACCTCCACCATGGCCGACGGCAACACCACCAGCATCGTCATCTGGCTCAGCGACACGGTCATCATCCAAAAGCCGCTCGACTACAAATCGCTCTACTACGTGGCCGACGCCGTCACGGGGCGCCCCATCCCCAAATGCAACGTCGAGTTCTTCGGCTTTCGGCGACAATATATGGGAAAAAATATGGGAAAAAACAAATACCGCCTCCGCACAAAGAACTTTGCCGAGCACACCGACGCCAACGGGCTCGTAGTACTACCTGCCAAAAAACACAGCGGCTACCGGTGGCTCGCCATCGCCACCACCGAGCAAGGCCGGCTGGCATATTCAGGATTCCGCCGTTTCTGGTATGGCGACTACCACGACGCCCTTTACAAGCAGGTAAAAGTCTTCTCGATCACCGACCGCCCGGTCTATCGACCCAAACAAACCGTTCAGTTCAAGTTTTGGGTCCGCCACGCCCGCTACGATCTGGCCGACGAATCGCAATACGCGGGCCAGTCGTTCCAGCTCGAAATCCGTGATCCAAAAAACGAAAAGGTTTATAGCACCCAGGTCGTCGCCGACGCTTACGGTGGCCTGGAAGGCAGTTGGGAACTGCCCGCCGAGGCTACGCTTGGCCAATATCGCATCAACGTCGTTAACCACGGCGGCGGCACGTTCCGTGTCGAAGAGTACAAAAAGCCTGAATTTGAGGTCACCGTCGACGCCCCCAGCGAACCCGTCACCTTGGGCGAAACGATTACCGCCACGATCACCGCCAAATACTACTTCGGCGAGCCTGTCACCAAAGCCACGGTCAAATACAAAGTCCTCCGAACCACGCACACGCAACATTGGTATCCGCAGATGCCCTGGGATTGGCTCTACGGCCCCGGCTATTGGTGGTTTGCTGAAGACTACGGTTGGTACCCTGGCTGGAACCGTTGGGGCTGTCGCGGCCCTAGCCCCTGGTGGTTCTGGCGAGCCCCTACCCAGCCCGAAGTGGTTGCCGAGCGCGAAGTGGAGATTGGTCCCGATGGCACGGTTGAGGTTGAAATCGACACGTCGCTGGCCAAACAGTTTCATCCCGATCAAGATCACCGCTACCAGATCCAAGCCGAAGTGGTTGATCAGTCTCGCCGCACGATCGTCGGCAATGGTCGAGTGTTGGTCGCTCGCAAACCGTTTCAGGTTTACGTCTGGGCAAATCGGGGGCACTACCGCGCTGGCGACACCATTTCGCTTGGCGCAGCCGCCCGTACTCTCGATGGCAAGCCGGTCGTTGGCAGCGGCACACTCCGCCTGCTAAAAATTCAGTACGAAGATGGCAAGTCGGTCGAAACCGAGGTCGGTAGTTGGGAGCTTGCCACTGCGGACACAGGTCAGGCAAAACTCCAGATCAAAGCTTCTGAGCCAGGCCGCTATCGGGTCTCTTACGAGTTGACCGACGACGCCGACCACACCTTCGAAGGAGGTCTGATCCTTACCGTCGCCGGAGCGGGCTTCGATGGTGCCGGTTTTCGCTACAACGATCTCGAGATCATTCCCGACCGCCGCGAATATCAGCCCGGCGATACCGCATCGGTCCAGATCAACACCAATCGTGCCGGCGCAGCCGTCTTACTTTTCCTCCGCCCCAGCAACGGAATTTACCTCCCGCCCCAACTGGTAAAACTCAAAGGAAAAACGGCCACGGTTGATGTTGAGATCACCGCCAAAGACACGCCCAACTTTTTTATCGAGGCTGTCACCGTCCACCACGGGCAAGTTCACACCGTAACGCGCGAGCTATTTGTCCCACCGGCAAAGCGGGTTCTCAACGTCGAGGTGGTCCCCTCAGCCGATGCCTATCTCCCGGGTCAAGCGACGAAGATTCTTGTCAAGCTTACCGACGCGGAGGGCAAACCCTTTGTCGGCTCGCTAGCGCTGTCGATCTACGACAAAGCGCTCGACTACATCGCTGGCGGCAGCAATGTGGCAGACATTCGCGAATTCTTCTGGAAATGGCGCCGCTCGCATCAATCCCAGGGCGCAAACAACCTGCAACTATCTTTCGCACCGCTCGTAAAACCCAACCTATCCCATATGCGCCACCTCGGCATTTTTGGCGATACGGTCGTTGATGAAATCCGACAGTCTAGAAGTGAGAGTGTCGATTCCTCATCAATCAGACGCTCAAGTGGACTCAAACAAAAGTCGTTCGGCGGAGGCATGGGGGGAGGCGTGGGCGGTTTAGCCCCAGCAATGGAAATAAGCGAAGGTGCTTCAGTATCTGACGGATCTGCCTCCAGCAGTGGCGAAGCCACCGAACTCGCCCAACCCACCATCCGTGAAAACTTCGCCGACACGGCTCTTTGGGTTGGCTCGATACTAACCAATGCCGAGGGTATCGCCGAAGTAAAACTCGACATGCCTGAAAACCTCACCGCCTGGAAAGTGCGCGTCTGGGGCATGGGCCACGGCACCCGCGTCGGCGAAGGCTCTGCCGAGATCGTCACTCGCAAGAACATCGTCGTCCGTCTGCAAGCCCCCCGTTTCTTTGTCGAACGCGACGAAGTGGTTCTCTCGGCCAACGTACACAACTATTTGCCCACCGCCAAAGAGGTGCGCGTTCAACTTACGCTGGAAGGCGATACGCTGGAAGGCCCAGAGGAGCTTGAAAAAACCGTCTCGATCGAACCGGGGGGCGAGCAACGGGTCGATTGGCGAGTGAAAGCGGTCCGCGAAGGCTCGGCAACCGTCCGCATGAGCGCTCTCACCGACCAAGAGTCGGACGCCATGCAGATGACGTTTCCGGTTTACGTACATGGCATGCTCAAAACGGATTCGTACTCCGGTTCGCTACGCCCCGACCAATCGCTTGGCAAGTTCACGATCAACGTCCCCGAGGAGCGTCGCCCCGAGCAAACCCGTCTCGAAATTCGCTACACGCCCACGCTAGCCGGCGCGATGGTCGACGCCCTACCCTATCTCATTGCTTACCCCTACGGCTGCACCGAGCAAACGCTCAACCGGTTTTTGCCAGCAGTCGTCACCCAGCGTACGCTCGAACGTATGGGCGTCGACCTCGCCGCGATTCAAGAAAAACGCACAAATCTCAACGCCCAAGAAATCGGCGACGACGGGCAGCGGGCAACCGATTGGAAGCGTTTTAAGAACAACCCCGTCTTCGACCAAGCCGAGCTAGAGAAAATCGTCAAGGCAGGCGTCAATCGCCTCACTGAAATGCAACTCTCCGACGGCGGTTGGGGTTGGTTCAGCGGCTACGGCGAGCGCAGCTACGCCCATACCACCGCGGTAGTTGTTCATGGCCTTCTTATTGCCAAAGAAAACGGCGCGGCGATCGTCCCCAGTGTTCTCGAACGCGGCACCACTTGGCTAAAAAACTACCAAGCCAAGCAAATTCGCTTGCTTGATAACTGGCAAGTCAAAGATTCCGATGGCAACCCGAAGCAACCCAACAAACCGTATGCCGACAACCTCGACGCCCTTGTTTACATGGTATTGGCCGAGGCAAACCACTTTGACGAGCAGATGCGAGATTACGTTTACCGCGACCGCACCAAACTAGCCGTTTACGGCTTAGCCACCTTCGGCCTAGCCCTACACCACCAAGGCGACAGCGAGCGCCTAGCCATGGTCATGCGAAACCTCGGCCAATACGTCGAGCAAGACGACGAAAATCAAACCGCCTGGCTCAATCTACCCAACAGCCACTGGTGGCACTGGTACGGCAGCGAGTACGAAGCCCACGCCTACTACCTAAAACTGCTGGCCGCCACCGACCCGAAAAGCGAAGTCGCTCCGCGGCTCGTCAAATATCTGCTCAACAATCGCAAGCACGCGACCTATTGGAACAGCACTCGCGATACGGCCCTTGTGGTCGAAGCCTTCGCCGATTTCCTGAAAGCTAGCGGCGAAGATCAACCCGATCTTACCGTCGAAGTTTGGATTGATGGCCAACGGCACAAGCAAGTGACTATCAACCGCGACAACCTTTTTACGTTCGACAACAAGCTGGTACTCAAGGGCGAACAACTTGCCGCGGGCCAACACATCATCGAACTCCGCAAGCAAGGCGACTCGCCACTCTACTACAACGGTTATCTCACCAATTTTACTTTGGAAGACCACATCACCGCTGCTGGACTCGAACTAAAAGTCGAGCGCCGCTACTTCAAGCTCACCCCCGCAGAAAAACGTGAAATCGTCCCCGGCAGCCGTGGGCAAATTGTCGATCAACAAGTCGAAAAATATAAGCGACATCCGCTACTGAGCCTTGCTGAACTAAAAAGCGGCGATCTTGTCGAGGTGGAACTCCTTCTCGATAGCAAAAACGACTACGAATACATCTTGCTGGACGACATGAAAGCTGCTGGCTTCGAGCCGGTCGACGTCCGTAGCGGCTATAACGGCAACGAGTTGGGTGCCTACGTCGAACTTCGTGACAACCGTGTGAGTCTCTTTGTCGCAAGGCTTGCCCGTGGCCAGCACAGCGTTTCCTATCGGCTTCGCGCAGAAATCCCTGGCAAATTTAGCGCTCTGCCTACTCGGGTTTCTGCCATGTATGCCCCGGAATTACGGGCCAATAGCGAGGAGATGCGTTTGCAGATTGTTGATTAGTTCTGGGAGTACGCTTGCCCTCTGGCTCCGTGGACCGCGTGGCGGTCCGGCTGGGGGATCTACTCACGAATATTTGTCTTGGCTGACCGCTGGTGGCAGGCTGCGTGTGGGCCTATAATTGCGGCACGTTTTCAACCTACCTTCGAAAGGATTCGCGATGTCGACCGCAACAGAAGAGCATGTGCTAGTGATTCCCACGAGTGAATTTCACGCGATTGGACACTTCCAGGGTTTCTCATCGGACGTCGACAAATACCTGCCCGCCCTGTTCGAAAGCGAGTCGCTCAGCTATCGCCCCCGTAGCGAGATGGAGCAAGACCCCAGCTACAAACAGCTTATCCCCTACGTACTCTTTCGCTACACCGATGCCAACGGCGTTGCTCGACTATTTCAATACACCCGTGGCGGGGGCCAAGGCGAAGCCCGACTGCACGCCAAGCGTAGCGTTGGCATCGGAGGACACATCTCCACCGTAGATGCGGCGGCTGGCACCACTCGCGACGTCTATCGAGAAGGTTTGCTGCGAGAACTGGACGAAGAAGTTGTCATCGAGACACCTCACACTGAAAAACTCGTTGGCCTGATCAACGACGACGAAACCCCTGTCGGAGAAGTTCACCTTGGCGTGGTCCACCTTTTTGACGTCGAACGCCCTAACGTCCACCCCCGCGAAGAAGAAATCCTCAGGGCCGGTTTCTTGCCCATCGACGAACTTCTCCAGCAACTCGACGAATTCGAAAGCTGGTCGCAAATCGCCGTCAAAGCGTTGTTTGGTTGAGGTCGGAGGCTGCAGGCGGTAACCTGAAGGCGGTAGAGCGTCCCGTTTTGGGGCGTCTTGCTTCAGTGAACTGCGAACCACATGAACCACCCACCCATCTACCTCGACAACCACGCCACCACTCGCGTCGACCCACGCGTCGTCGACGCTATGCTGCCCTATT
The DNA here is from genome assembly GCA_013152205.1 of Planctomycetota bacterium. Taxonomy (GTDB): domain Bacteria; phylum Planctomycetota; class Planctomycetia; order Pirellulales; family Lacipirellulaceae; genus Bythopirellula. Next base: position 19,922 of record JAADGV010000098.1, on the reverse strand, counting down.
TCACCGAAGATTTCGGCAACCCGGGCAGCGGCGGCCACTCCTACGGCGAAGCCGCCAATTTGGCTGTCGAACAGGCTCGCCTTTCGATCGCCTCTGCCTTGGGGGCCGACTCGCAAGAAATTGTCTTCACCAGCGGTGCCACCGAAAGCAACAATCTTGCTATTCGTGGAGTTGCCCTACGACGTCGTCGTCGCGGCAACCATCTCATTAGTGTCCAAACCGAACACAAATCGGTCCTCGAACCGTTGCATCGTCTCGCACAACACGACTACCAAGTCAGCTTGCTAGAAGTCGAGTCTTACCGCAGCCCTCGCGCCGGTTGGCTCGACCCTCAAAAAGTTGAAGACGCGATCCGAGACGACACCGCGTTGGTTAGCGTCATGTTGGCCAACAACGAAATTGGAATTATTCAACCCCTTGCCGAGATCGCTAGTATCTGCCGCCGCCACGGCGTATTGCTCCACTGCGACGCTGCCCAAGCAGTTGGCAAGATACCGGTCGACATCAACGAACTAAACGTCGACTTGCTCAGTTTCACCGCGCACAAAATATACGGCCCCAAGGGGATCGGCGCGCTCTATGTTCGGCGTCGAGATCCAATAGTTCGGCTCGAACCACAAATCACAGGCGGAGGCCAACAACAAGGACGCCGCAGCGGCACGCTCAACGTCCCGGGAATCGTCGGCTTGGCGAAAGCGTTGGAACTTTGCCTAGCCGACTTGCCCGCCGAGTCAGAACGTCTAGCCACCTTACGCTCGCGACTCTGGAGCGGACTCTGCGATCGTCTCGAAAACCTTAGCCTCTGCGGACCTGCGTTGGACGAACTCGATGCCCAAAACCGGCCACTTCGCCTCCCGGGGAATCTTGATTTCGCTTTGGGCGACGTCGACGGCGAAGCCCTGTTGATGGCGATCGACAATCTGGCAATCAGTTCGGGAGCCACCTGCGCCTCGACCGACACCGGCCCCAGCCATGTTTTGTTGGCTTTGGGAATGACGGAGGACTTGGCTCGCAGCAGCCTTCGGGTCGGCCTGGGCCGTTTCAACACCGAGTCTGACATCGATCTGGCCATCGAAGCCATCGCCACAGGCATCAAAAACCTGCGAAAATTAGGCTCAAACTAGTGCAACCCGTCAGTTCGGCTTTCCTTCGCAAACTTTTTGCTATAATCTAAGTATCGCGTTGATCGCCCCCGTCGGGGCAGCGTACCGACTTCCCCTGTCGAATCAAGGATTCACAAGATGAGCGTTCTCTTAACCGAAAAAGCAGCCAGCGAAGTAAAACGTATTTTTGAAGACCAGAAGCTCGAAGAAGGCACGGTTCTCCGAGTAGGGGTCGCTGGCGGCGGTTGCAGTGGATTTAGCTATTCGCTCGGTTTCGACAAAAACTTTGACGAAAAAGTCGACGCCAAATACGAATACCACGGGGTGCCTGTGGTCGTCGACAAAAAGAGTGCTCTCTACCTCGACGGCACCACAGTCGACTTCTACGAAGGCATCGAAAAACGGGGCTTCACCTTCGACAATCCGAACGCCGTCAAAAGCTGTGGTTGCGGTAGCTCTTTCCAGGCCTAGACGAATTCAGCCTGCGATTTCGATTGCATGTTGCGAGGCCGGTTTCTTTCGGCTGACCTTAAGGTCGGTTCGTGCGAGCGACAGACGTCACTCGCCTCGTCCGCGATAGGCTGAAGGTCGGCAGCCGAGCCATCGTTGGAAAGCATCTGAGAACGTGAACTGGTTTGCGTACCCAACCTCCTGGGCGATTTGTGCAATCTTTTGATCGGTGGTTGCCAACAGCTCGGCAGCGTATCGCATACGAAGAAACGTCAGGTGCTGAGTTGGGGTCCGTCCGAGTGAGCTCGAACAGAGTCGCCGCAAATGCTCTTTGCTAATACAGGCAATCTGCGCTAGCCTTTCCAACGACCACTCTTCGTTCAATCGGTTTTCTACGATTTGCCAAACTTTTAACAGGCGTCCATCCCCTCGAAACGGTTGGGCGAACGAGAGTGCATAGCTGTGAACGAGGTCAGTCCATTTTCGCAGTACATGATGCGATGCCGCCTCGGAAGCTTCGGCGTACAAACCTTCGATGGCAGATTGTAGCGGGCTGGTGTCGAACTTGCCAATTGCTGGGGCATAAAGCGATACCAACGGCTGCGTATTCGGCGATCCCTGGTAACGAACCCAACAAAACTTCCAGGCCTTTCGCCCTCGTGCCTTCAATGCATTAGGAATGAAGGGAGGCTGAACACATGCCTGCCCAGCGCTAACGGTTCGCCATTCGCCATCGATAAGAACCTGCCCCTCGCCTTCGATACATCCAAAGAAGAAGGTCCCCGACAGATTGACTCGCACGATTTCAAACGGAGGGAAAGCAACCATGATGCCACAATGCGAGATGCGGTAGTCGGTCAAGTCGCTGCAAATAGGCGAGCCTGCAAGCCAGTTGCGGCTATCCGAGTCGTCCGCACGCACGACGACTGACCGAGTGCTGGCCCCCAGAATGTGCTTTTCACGTATATTTTCGTGGATGTGCTTTATGGACATACCAGTCGCTCGAACGCAAAATATGTGAGTGTGAAGCTTGCTTTGTGAGAATTGTGAATTGAGTAATTATAACTGGAACATTTCGCCCACCGAAACGGTGGGGCTATATAGTCCGGCCCTCTGGGCCGGAAACATCGGAACTCATAACCGTGATACACACTAGAATTGCCAAAAGAGAGGAAGTGTGCCATGCCAAATCCTTGGACCGGGGTTGGAAATCCTTATACGCGAACTGAAGTTGTCGAGCGTCTGCGCGCGGTGCTAGATCGGGGCGAACCGATCATTGCGGCCGGGGCTGGTACTGGGATCAGCGCCAAGTTCCTTGAAAAAGGTGGCGTTGACCTGATTATCATCTACAATTCAGGCCGCTTTCGTATGTCGGGACATGGCTCCACGGCGGGGCTCATGGCCTATTGTGATGCCAATGCTGTGGCCATGGAGATCGGCGAGTTCGAGGTACTTCCGGTCGTCGAAGAGACGCCCGTGATTTGTGGTGTCCATGCGACCGACCCACGGCGTCGAATGTGGCATTGGCTTCTGAAGGTTAAGGAGATGGGATTCTCGGGCGTAAACAATTTTCCAACGCACAGCATTGTCGATGGGGCATTTCGACAGATCCTCGAAGAGACCGGCATGGGTGTGCAGAAGGAAGTTGAGACCATCGCGCTGGCTCGCAAGATGGACCTTTTCACCATTGTGTATGTCGGGAACGCTGAGGAAGCAATCGCAATGGCTGAAGTTGGCGCAGATGTGGTAATCGCACATGTGGGAACGACCATTGGTGGCTCGATCGGTGTGACGGATGCGGCTTGCTCGCTGGAAGAAGCCGCTCGCCGAACGCAAGAAATCGCGTCGGCTGCGATCGCCTGTCGGAAAGATGTGATCTGTTTGTCTCATGGTGGCCCTATCGCGACGCCTGAGGATGCAGCCTATATCAACGAACACACCGATGCGGTCGGTTTTGTCGGTGCCTCGAGCCTGGAGCGACTAGCATTCGAGGGGTCGTTGATGGAGCTGACGAAAAAGTTCAAGCAAATTCCATTGCAGCGAAAATTGTAATCCTTCATGGCAAAGATCGGGGAGAGACCAGATGGCAACCATTGCTGTTTTGGGAACACTTGACACCAAAGGACATGAGCACGCATTTGTTGCCGATCTCATTCGCGAGCATGGGCATAAACCGTTGCTGATTGATGTTGGCACCGCTGCTGCTCCGCAGGTCAAGCCAGATATCAGTCGCGAGGAAATCGCTTCGGCTGGTGGGGTCGCGTTGCCACAGCTCATGGCACGCGCAGATCGCGGCGAATGCGTATCGGCGATGTCCCAAGCAGCCCCAAAACTATTGGAGCAACTCCTTGGCGAAGGACGCATTGACGGGGTGATTTCTTTAGGAGGTGGCGGCGGCACCGCAATTGCGTCTGCGGCAATGCGAATTCTCCCGATCGGTTTTCCTAAATTGATCGTCTCGACGCTCGCCAGCGGAAACACGGCTCATTACGTTGGAACCAAAGACATCACGATGATGCCAAGCATTGTCGACGTGGCGGGGCTCAATCGTATTTCCAAGATGATTTTCCAGAGGGCAGCCGGTGCCATTTGTGGCATGGTCGAAGCAACGGTCGCATCGAGCGACGACCGGCCATTGATCATTGCCAGTATGTTTGGCAACACTACCGATTGTGTGAACGCGGCGATACCGGTGCTTGAACAAGCGGGCTACGAAGTGCTGATTTTTCACGCAACGGGAACTGGTGGTCGCGCTATGGAATCGTTAATTGAAAGCGGCTTGGTTGCCGGGGTGCTAGACATCACAACGACCGAATGGGCTGATGAACTCGTCGGCGGTGTGCTATCTGCTGGGCCGGGGCGGTTAGACGCTGCCGGCAAGGCGGGGGTACCGGCGATCGTAGTGCCCGGCTGCCTAGACATGGTCAACTTTGGCGAGCGTGAATCTATCCCCGAAAATTTCGCCCACCGAAAGTTTTATGTCCACAATCCGCAAGTCACTTTGATGCGGACATCGCCCGAGGAATGCCGCGAACTTGGCCGCGTACTTGCCCAAAAGATCAACGCTTATACGGCCCCAGTCACCGTGCTCCTCCCTCGCCAGGCGATCAGCGTTATCAGCGCCGAAGGGCAACCGTTTTACGACCCCCAAGCAGACTCGGCACTCTTTGATGCGCTCACGAGCACACTACGAGACGGCGTCGAAGTCCGGTCGATGGATTGCGAGATCAACGCGCGGCCCTTTGCAATAGCGTGTGCGGAGGCACTGTTGGAGAACTTGCGAACCTGAATTGCATGGATACGAGATACAAACACCATTAAATAACGCTTATCCGCAAAGGAAAAATTATGCCAGCAGTAAAACACTTTGGTTTCTTTCAATTCAAAGAAACCGTTACTCCCGCACAAGTTGAGACCTGCTTTGGCGAGATGCAAGCCATGGTCGGAAAAATCCCAGGGTTGCTTGAAATGATTCATGGCCCTTACGACAGCGCCGAGGGGCTCAACGACGGGTTCACACATGGATTTATCATGACGTTTGAGAGCCCCGAAGCAAGAGACCGCTATCTGCCACACCCGGTGCATGAACGGGTCAAGGAAGTTGTCGTCCCCTGTTTAGAACGCGTGATTGTTTTCGATTTTAATGTTGTGTGATTTACACGAAAGCATAGCCGCACCATAACCGGAAAGTTAGCTCGAATGATGCAACAAAAAAAATACTACGATTTGCCTTGTTTTAGTTGTGACTTAGCAGCAATTAGGTTGGCGATGGTCGTTGTTGCTTTGGCAATGCTTGGATCATCCGCAGTTGCGCAAGACAAACCGGAATCCCTCTTTGACGGTCGGTCGCTTGATGGGTGGGAAGTACTCTACGACGATCGACAATGGTGGACCGTTGCCGATGGCGCACTCACGGGCGGCTCGCTCAGCGACGACGTTCCCCACAATACGTTCGCTTCAACCAAGGAGTCGTTTCAAAATTTTGAATTGATACTGAAGATTCGCATCCGCGGCGCAGGTGGTTTTATCAATTCTGGTATTCAAATCCGTAGTGTTCGAGCCTCCAAAGGCTCCGAGATGGTTGGCTATCAAGTAGATGCGGGAGACGGTTGGTGGGGGAAAATGTACGACGAATCGCGACGAAATAAAGTCATCAGCCAGGCTGCTGACCTGAACGCGATTAATCAAGCCATTCGTAAAGACGATTGGAACGTCTACCGTATTCGTGCCGAAGGAACACGGATTCGTTCATGGATCAACGGCGTGCCGGCGATTGACTATATCGAGCGGGATGGCGCCATCCCGCTCGACGGGCACATTGGGATTCAAGTACACAGCGGCGGCAAGGCTTTGGTGCAAGTCAAAGAGGTGACCATCGAACGGCTGCCACCGACTCGAAATGCGCCGACATGGAAAAAGCTTCGTGAATCTCGATCTTCGTCAAAAACTACGAAGAACAAAGTTGCCGCCCAGATGAGCATTCAATCGGCACCTCGTTCGCCAGCCGAGGAGTTAAAGGGATTTAGCGTACCAGAGGGTTTCGAGGTCGAGCTTGTCGCGTCCGAAGCAGACGGCATCGGGAAATTCGTCGCGATCGCCTTCGACACTCGGGGACGCATGTGGACAATGACGGCGCTTGAATATCCTGTGGATGCGAACGAAAACGAGGAGGCGTCTCGGCAGTTGTTCGCAAGTGGCGGCCGCGATAAGGTGCTAGTGTTTGACCAACCCTTCGGTAAACAGGTATCACAGCCGCGAGTCTTTGCCGAGGGCCTCGTCATGCCGTTAGGCATACTCCCCTACCAGGAGGGCGTCTACGTCCAGTACGGGAACGACATTCGCTTCTATCGCGACACAAACGGCGACGGCAAATCGGACAAGCACGAAGTAATTCTTACCGGATTTGGTACTCAAGATTCGCACCTCTTTCCTCATCAATTCACAAGGGCGCCCGGTGGCTGGATTTTGACCGCTCAAGGGTTGTTCAATACTTCTAAAGTCCGACGACCGAATGGTGAGGCTTTTGCGGATGGGAAAAAAGAAATTGCATTCAAACACTGCAAGCTGGGCCGTTTTCGACACGATGGCTCTGGCTTCGAAGCACTCACGTCTGGGCCAAACAATATTTGGGGTCTCACTATTTCGCGTGAAGGCGAGACTTGGATTCAAGAAGCCAACGACATCGGATATCCGATCATTCCGTTTGAGCCTGGCGGCTACTACGCGACCGGTTCAAAGGACAGGCTGCGACCGTATCAACCACTGATGCCGCCTACAATCTCTCCGCCGCAAATGGGCGGCACAGGCCTCAGCGGCTTGACACTTGCTGACGACCTCGATGGTTGGCCGTCGCCGTGGGGACGGAAGAATACGGAACCCAGTGCGCCGAAGCTCTTCTACGTCGCCAATCCCATTACCAGTCGCATCCAGGTCATTCGCGCAACTCCCCAGGGCGAACGATACCGGTACGAAAAGTTACCGGACTTCCTCACCTCAGAAGACCCAAAGTTTCGGCCAGTCGCAGTTCAGTTCGGCCCAGATGGCTGCCTCTACATTACCGATTGGTACAACAAGATCATCTCGCACAACGAAGTCCCACGAAATCATCCCGAACGCGACAAAACACGTGGACGCATCTGGCGAGTCCGGCATAAGAGCCAGCTACGCGCGGCACCGCCTAAACTGAGCGAGTTGGCTTCGGCTGATCTGATCGCGCATCTAGGATCGCCAAATGCCCGCACCGCCGATATGGCATGGCAGGAAATCATCGACCGACGGGCAGATGAACTAGCGCCAAAGCTGAAGGAAACTATTGAAGACAAGAGCCTTACGGCCGACAAGCGTCTGGGAGCGTTGTGGGCACTCGAAGGATTGACGACCGTCCCGACCTCACTTCTCGAATTACTTTCTAAAGAGAAAAATGCGCATTTCCGTCACGAAGCCATACGGATTGCCGCCTCTCAGCCACGCCCCAGCAGCGAATTCCTCGCTGTGGCCAGCGCACTGGTCGAAGACCCGTCTCCCAAAGTCCGCGCTGCGTTGGGTGATGCTTTACGACGTGTGCCAGCTTCCGACCCAGCGGTGGTTGCCTTGATACTTCGCCTCGGCAAAGCTCCGTTACATGGAGATTTGTGGGCGTCTTACGATCGAGAATTCGAGCGCTACCTTGCTCGCTGGGCAATGGAGCAGAACAGCGAAACAGTGGGCGACTTTTTGAATTCAGCAGATGGCATGGAGTTGCCACTTGAGAATCGTGTTCTTGCAACGCTTTCTCTCGGTGGGCGTCAGTCGGCAATTGGGCTTGCACGACTTATGGGGGAGTTGAAACGACCGCTCACACTGGAGGAAATCAAGACGCTTGCGAACCATTTCGACGAGCCTAAAGTTTCGGTGGCTTTGGTTCAGCTACTGGAAAGCCCCAAATCACGCGACTCAACTTTGCAAACCTTGCTCACTTTAAGGCCAAGCCTCGACACGACGTCACTTCGCCCCGCCATCGAATCTGCGACGCAGGCATTGTGGAAACAGGCGGATTCCGATCAGGCAAGAGAGTTGGCGTTGCGGGTTGCTGGTGCCTTTCAGTTGAAAAAGCTCGACCCCAGCATTGCCAATTTCGCCAGTTCACCCGAGACGACGCAGGCGTTCAAACTTGCTGCCTTACGAGCACTGCGAGAACTTGGTTCCTCGGAGTTTGAAACGCTCGCCAAGGTGGTGACATCGAACGGAGAGTCGCAAGCAGTTCGCGACGCCGCGCTTGCTGCGTTGGCTGATTCGCCTTCGTCGGATGCGTCGGCCACGCTGGGGGGCCTATTGCGTGAACTAAACTTCGAGCAAAGGAAACCTGCCATCGCACGCATGGCCACAAGTCGAAACGGCGCGCTCGCGCTGCTGGCAGCAGTCGACGGAGAGGACATACCCGCAGGCGATCTCTCTCCAGCGATCCTGGAAACGATCATTGCGATTTTGCCCGACAATGAAGACGCTAAGAATCTTTGGAGCAGCGTTGCTGGGCAAGTTCAGCGAGTCCTGCAACTTTCGGGGGGCAACGCAGATTCTGTCGAGAAGCCGATCACCCTATCTGGGGCGTTTACGGTTGAGACTTGGGTGCGACTCCAAGGTCGTATTAGTTCGGCGGATGGGATTCTAGGACGTCCGAACGTCTTAGACATGAATTTCTACGACGAAATGTTTCGTGTATGGTGTTTATCTCATAAGAATATCGTAATCGCAAAGAAAAAAATTGTGGCTGGCACATGGACTCATCTGGCGGTCACGCGAGACACCGAAGGTAGATTTCGCATCTACATCAATGGCGAACTATCAGCCGAAAGTACACGGGGGGATGTAGCCGATTTTTCAAATCTAAGAATCGGCCAAACAACACCTTCGAGCGAAGGAACCAAGGGCTCGCTAACCGAGTTTCGCATCTGGAATGTCGCGCGTACGCCTCAGCAAATTCGAGACAACTTCGACCGCAGTTTCGTCGGCGAAGCCAACCCAGACGGGCTTGTCCACTACCTCAAGGGGCCGGATTGGGGACAACTTAGTGGAAAGGCCCGTGTCCAGCCAACGCTCGACGTCCCAAAGTTGATCACTGCGAAACAAGCGAAACTACAGGCAGAACTGTTTGCAAAATACCGGCAACTTGCCGAGAGGCCCGGCAACCTAAAGGCTGGTAAAGCCCTCTTTACGAAGAGCTGTCTTGTCTGTCATCAGCAAGGCGGCAAAGGCGGCAACATCGGTCCTCCGTTGGATGGTATCGGGCTGTCGGGAACCGAAACGCTGCTGCGTAACATCCTGACCCCAAGTGCAGCAATGGAAGGCGGCTACCGAATGTATCGCGCCATTACTGTTTCCGGCCAAATCGCACAAGGAATGCTGGTTTCTCAAGATGACTCTGCCGTAGTCTTGAGACAACCCGACACCGCCGATAAGCGAATTTCGAAGTCAGACATCGAGAGTGCCGGCTTTCTATCAGTTTCGGTTATGCCAGACGGTTTGCTAGATTCGTTCAAAGACGAAGAAGTCAGCGACCTTTTTTCTTACCTTAATTCGCTCAAACAGGGCAACCAATAGGGCGTCTTAGGCTCTGTAGAAAACTTTCCGGTGATAGCTAAACACGGTTGTGCATTCTTGCGTACACGACTGCATGTCCATTACCAGCAAGTCTCCGGCGGCTGTATTGCGAGTCGCTTTGGATGTCGCCAGACAGGCGTTTCCAGCCTATTCGCATCGTTGTAGTCCGAAGAAATTCACCCAGCACCAGCTGTTCGCTTGTTTGGTGTTGAAAAACTTTCTCAAGACGGATTATCGAGGTGTGACGGGCCAGTTGCAAGACTGCTCCTCGCTGCAAAAGATCCTCGGCTTGAAACAGGTGCCGCATTACACCACGTTGCAAAAAGCAGCCAAACGTTTACTACTCAGCGCCCAGGCAAAAAAGTTACTGGATGCCACGGTCCGCAAGCAACTGGGGCGTCGCCAACGTGTGCCGTTGGCGGCCATCGATTCCACCGGCATGGAATGCACTGCGGCCAGCAGCTACTTCGTGCGTCGCCGGGCAAGCGTGTCTGGGCCTTGGAAAACCATGGTTTACCATCGCTTTCCCAAGTTAGGCGTGATCTGTGATGTCGAGTCGCACTCTATCTTGGCGTTTGACACGCGTCGCGGCCCCAAGCCAGATGTAGCGGAGTTCAAATCGCTTCTAGACGATGCGCTGACACGGGTCCAACTCACCACGATCCTTGCTGATGCGGGATATGATTCGGAATCGAATCACTGTCACGCGAGACAAGACTCCCATGTGCGAGCCATCACCTACCACAGCCAATGCCGCGATTTGCGATTGATGGCCCTGACTCACAACGTCATGATTCTTTTATTCTACTGACGTTTTCTACGGAGCCGGTCTGAAGCGTTTTACCTTTTCTCGCGATGCAGTAGCGTGGCCGCCACCGCAAACGCCTGCCACTTGGGGCGCCCGGCTGCCGTACGCGTCAATTGAAAAATTACGCTAGTCGCCGGTTGAGGGGGGTATGGAATCGCTCTCAGGAAGTGTTCCGTCCTCGCGAGGAATTGGGTTGCCTAGTGGGTCGAACTCTGGGTAGTCTAAAAACGCATCGATCATTTTAATAAGTTGCTCGGACGTAGCCGGCTCAAGTTCCCATGCTTCATCGGCCAAACTTTTCCATGCGATGCTGAGGGTTCGGACTAAGAACAATTCGATCAGCCGCTGCCGCCGCAGAACACGTCTGGCCCGTTGCTTGCCAGCATTGGTCAGTCTGACACCTTCGTATGGCAGATGATCCAGCAGGCTATTCTCCGCAAGCTGTTTGAGCATACTGCTGGCAGTGCCGTTGGAAATACCCAGTAGACGGGCAATAGGGCCTGTGGTTGCTCTCTCGGAATCGCCTTCAACGCAAATCTGCTCAACGGCGATTAGGTAGTCCTCGATCCGGGTTCGACGGAAGCCACTCATAGATTCAGGTCCATCATTGATTTGAGCAATCTGTTCTTGCCTGCTCCGATATTAGGCCAGACGACGACGCTTGCCCTTCTTCCGATGTCGAATACTAATTTTCACGCCCAACGCCCAGCTCTTTGCCTACTACAATTGCCACTTCAAGCAGCTCTCGTTTGCGCACTGGATTGTCTGACGTCTGGGAAAAAACTCCGTTTGTAGCATAGGCTACAAGTCAATGGTCGAAATTGTAGCGTTTGCTACAACTGTGTCAACCCAGTATGATCTCCTTTAGGAATGGTTCATACCACTTGGAGATGCAGGAGAGTTCTGTGACAGAAACAGCGGGGAAATCTGAGCCGCATCAGCGGACTCGGTGCGATCATGCGACTGAGACGGCGGAAGACTATGTGGAAGCGGTCGCGGACATTCTGGAGAGTCAAAAAAGATGCCGCGTGACGGATCTTGCCAAGCGATTCGCGGTCAGCCATGTGACGGTTCATCGAATTGTCAAAAGGCTTCAAGACGAGGGATTGGTCGTAACCGAACCCTATCAACCGATAAAGATGACGCCTAAAGGCAAGCGACTCGCTGCCAAATGCCGAGATCGCCACATGATTGTGTACCGATTTCTACTGGCGATTGGAGTCGATGAGGCGACTGCTGCCATTGATGCAGAAGGTATTGAACACCACGTCAGTTCGACAACCTTAGAACGCTTCCGAGAAATAGCCAACCCGCGTTGAAGCGATGCGCCGTGCCCTCGGTGCCCCTGTGACACGACCTTCATTAGCACCCGGCTGCCTTGAGCATCTCCACAAAAGTCCGCATCAACGGAGCATTGTCATGCCACACTCTTGCGGTCACCAACGAGCCATCGACGACTAGCTCTTTGTCGACATACTTCGCTTTGCCTTGCTCAGCATCCATCGCACACTTCGCAACCGTGGTTACCGTTTTTCCCTCAATTACTCCTGCCGCCGTGAGAATCTCGACCCCGTGGCACACGCAAGCGATTGGCTTCTGTGCCGCTGAAATCTCACGCACTACCCGCAATAAATCTTGGTCGTAACGAATGTATTCAGGCGCTCGCCCTCCCGAAACAAACATCCCTGCGTAGTCTTCTGCCTTCATATCTCGAAATGCTACGGTCGCCTCGATATGGTATCCCGACCGCTCTTGCGTAATATCCCACGGCACATTGGCATGGGGCGGGATCTCGTGCAGCACGGTATGATAAAGTCGGGCATCGGGGCCAGCGACCACAACCTCCCAACCTTCTTCTTGCAGTCGGAAGTAAGGATAAAACGTATCTAGTGCTTCAGTCGCGTCGCCAATCGGCATCAAAATTTTAGTCATCAGTGTGTTCCAAAAAAATTTGTGCAATCACCTATGGAGGCATCCCGCAACGAATAGAGTAAAGGCACAGCACCGGAATGACCACCCTCAGATTATGTCTTTCAGTATTTATTGATGTGTGCATCAGGAACTTTACTTGGCCTCAGTATTCACTCGCTAAATTCACTCGCTAAATCCGGTATTCCCGTTGGTCGGCCTGTCGCTTTCCTGTCGCATATCTCAATAGGCCTGGGATTTTCTTTGTCACCCCCGCTATTTTCCATGTGGCCTTCGAATCCCTTGCTGAAGACCTTTACACTCGCAACATCGAGCCACACTTCGACGCCCATTGTATTTCTTGCCCAGGACGATTGCAAAGTCGACGATCTGTGATTGTGGGAGGCGTCTCCCGACGCCGAAAGTGCTTGTTTTGACTCATGATCGGCGTCTGAGACGCCTCCCACAGTGACTTTGCAATCCCCTCCTGATTTCTTGCCACCGAGCGCTTACAACCTACGTCTCTATACACTCGAGCCACCCAAGCTGCGACGATAGCAGACCTGTTGTCGACACATTTTTAAGCCAAATACGTCTCGCCCAGATAGCCCCAGACCGACCTATCCTCACTCAAGGCCTGCCCCTCAAAGGCGTAAACGCGATACCTCTCAGAAACGAAATCAGGCCAATGCCAGTACGGACGACGCCGATCGCGAGGAGAAGAAGAGAAAAATGACCCCTACGGGACTTGAACCCGTGTTGCCGGCGTGAAAGGCCGGAGTCCTAGACCGCTAGACGAAGGGGCCCCCGAATATCAGCTAGCTTGTAAGGTATCTAGACAGCCGGGAGCAAACGACTGTCGGCTGACAGAACCGTTTGCGGGCCTATAGAGTTACGACAACTGACGGCAAACGTCAAGTGCTCCTGCCGCAAATCGCCAATTTACCAGCCGTAGAGTGCCCGGTTTGGCGAGCGTTCTTGGGGCTATTGAGGTAGAACAGGAAGAAAACACACACGAGATAGCTGTTAGCCCGTAGCGAGCTACTCGGGCGTACTACTCGGGTCTGGCTCGCATGACTGTTCGGCGGCAGCCTGTTGGTTGCGACGAATAGCCTCGTAGACTTCGTTGCGGTGGACGGGCACCTCTTTGGGAGCTTCGATGCCGAGCCTAACCTTATCGCCACGGATTTCTACGACGACAATCGTGATGTCATCGTTGATGACAATACTTTCATTCTTTTTTCGAGACAGTACCAGCATGGATCGATTCCTTCGCACACGTAGGCCAGTCACTCCCCTTAACCGGTGCCGGCCTCCAAACCTATGCCCACAAGCCTATCTAAACTGTTTTACTACCGTTAGATAGGGGCGAGCAACGGGGCATCACACGACGCCTCTCATTCCACTCTACGTGGTGAAAGTGCAGAGTCAAGCGAGCGGAGCAGGCTCAGCACCGGATTTTTCACCAGAGTTTGTGAGATTGGTACACTATTTGTGCTGGTGTCACCAAACTACCCCCCTGCCCAGGTCGACTTATTGACGTAATTAGACCATCTTGCGTTGCTGTAATCCTTTATTGTGAAACAGGTTAGGCGGATATCCTGTATTTTTGTACCCGTAGAACCAACGGGACGGCCTGCCGCAACTCGCCCGTTATTAGAAAATTGGTAATTTGGGATGAGTTATAAGGATTTTACCTTTCCCAAGGAAATATCGGGGTCACTAGGGGCCAAATCTCAATCTGTGTAATCCGTGATTATCTAGAAAGCTGCTGGGAAAACTGCGAATCGTGATCGCGTAGGTGCGAACCTTGCGCGAAAGCAAGACAAGAAATGCCGCGTCATGTCGACGTGCTTTGAAAGCCCCTGCGGTTGCAATCCCCTGCCTTTGGCACTTCACGCGATTTTGTAGGCTGCACTGATGAAATGAAACGCTTGTAATGAGACGTAGGGGTCCGGAAAAAATGTTCGCAAGTTAAAGGTGCAACGGCGGTTGCGGCGAGTCTTAGGCATCCTATAATCCAAGGTTTGTACCGCTATGCTATCGGGGGGCGAGAGGCCCCTTGCGAAGGTTCGGTACAGGGGCAAGGTGCCCGCTCAAAAGTAGATTGCAATGACAACCATCGACCATAGATACCTTGGTCGAGAAAGAGGACCGGACTTTAAGATGATCCGCTGGCTCAAGCGAGTCTTTCCATGGCTGGGAAATGTTTTCGAAGCTGTGTACACGGTAGTCCACGGTTTGTGGATAACGCTGCGTACATGGTTTAAAACCTATCGGCCAGAGCGAAAAACTTTTACCGAACACTTTGAGTACCCTGAACTCCCCGTGCCCGTTTCGGCCCGTTATCGGGGTTTCCATCGATTCGATTTGACGACCTGTATTTCCTGCGACCTATGCGCTAAAGCTTGCCCTGTGGACTGTATCTACATTGGTAAAGAGCGAGTTGAGGGGAGCAAAGGTTTTAAGATTACTGGGTATGCGATCGATTACAGCAAGTGCATGTTTTGTGCTTTGTGCGTTGAGCCCTGCCCTGTGGATAGCATTTTCATGGGAGCCACGCACGACTTGAGTTGTTTTAGTCGCGATGGCTGCATCGTAGATTTTGCGCGATTGCCGCTCGATGTGGCTTGGGGGCGATCGACATTGAACCCAACTGCGGTGGCCCAGGCGAAAGTGATTACCGAGCCTGTCCATGGCGGCCCGAATTCGTAGCAATCGTTTTTTCTTTTCCATTCCTGCGTACTTACTAGCAGATCAATACAAGGCATCTTCTTATGGCGACGCCAACTGCAATAGTGGCTTACTTGGCTTTGTTTGCCGGTGTGGCTGCGTTGTTTTTATTCGTAAACTTGCTGGTTGGCAGATTGGTGCGGCCCAAACTTCCGAATGAAGAGAAATTGGAAGTTTACGAGTGTGGCGAACCGGTGATTGGTTCCAGCTTTGTGCAGTTCGACCTGCGATTTTATGTAGTCGCCTTGCTGTTTATCATCTTCGATGTCGAAATTGCGTTTTTCTTTCCCTGGGCAACGGTGTTCGGTAAGTCGGTTCAACTGACCTCGCCAGATATGCCCATAGCAGCGGTGACAGCCGACCTGGGCGACGCTGCCAGCCCCTCGGTGTTGTCTGCTGCTGCAACGGAGCGTTTGCAAGAGTTAGGCGTCACCAACCCGGCTGGGCAGTTCGAAGGCCTGCTGGAAGACCCGGTGGCAATTCAAACAACCCTTCAAGAGACAGCCCAAAAAATCGCGTTGACCTCGTTTGCAGACATCGCCGTTTTCTTTGCCGTGCTGCTCGTCGGCTTTGCTTATGTTTGGCGACGCGGGGATCTTGATTGGGTACGCACCGTCAAAAGCCAGCAAGGCGAAGTGGTCGAACGCTCGCCCCCTGGCAGCGTCGAAAGCCCGCGCCCCACAGGTTCCGTTTTGTCTGTGTAAATAGTTTTTGTTACTTCTTAGTTAGTTCTCCATTCTTCTTGAAATAAAAAGTCGGTTATGAGCGGACAAACTTTCGTCGACCAGTTGAAGCAAAATTTTGGTGACAAAATCACCGGTGCTAACCTGGAGAATATCGATCCCTGGATCGAAGTATCGCCCGAGGGAATCCTTGAGGTTTGTACGCACCTGCGCGACGAACCGAGTTTGGCTTTCGACTACTTAAATGGCGTCACCGCGGTCGACTACCTGCACACCGACGAAAAGAAGGCGGCGAAGGCCGATTGGGAGCCACACATCGAGATTGTTTATCACCTGTTTAGCATGCAGCATAAACACAGCTTGGTGCTGAAAGTGTTGCTGCCGAGGTGGCGGGACGATCAAGAAAAAACCTTGCCCGAAATCGATTCGGTGGCTGGCATTTGGACGACCGCCGATTGGCACGAACGCGAGGTTTACGACCTGTTTGGCATCCACTTCACCGGCCACCCCAACCTCAAGCGGGTTTTGTGCCCGGAAGATTGGGTGGGGCACCCGCTGCGGAAAGACTACGAGATGCCGCTTGAGTACCACGGCATTCGCGGCAGATAAATCAACTGACGAACAAGTTTTGAGACCTGGAAATTGAGATTCGTATGAGTACAACTGTCGACGATCCGCGTGTCATTGAATTTGATGTCCGCACGGACGAAATGCTGATCAACATGGGCCCCCAGCATCCAAGTACCCACGGGGTGCTAAGGCTCGTGCTGCGGACCGACGGCGAAATCGTCTCGGAAGTCACTCCACATATTGGATATCTGCACCGCAGCGCCGAAAAAATTGGCGAGAATCTGACTCCTCGTCAGTGGATTCCGTATACCGACCGGATGGATTATCTGGCTGGCATGAACATGAATCTGGGGTGGGCTCTGACAGTCGAAAAACTGTTGAAGTACGAACCACCCGAGCGTGGTCGGCATCTTCGAGTGATCATCGCCGAGCTAGGACGCATCGCCAGCCACTTGGTCGCGATGGGCACCTACGGGCTCGACCTGGGAACATTCAGCCCGTTTCTCTATGCGTTCCGCGAGCGTGAAAAGATTTTAGATCTGTTTGAAGAAGTCTGTGGCGCGCGGCTGACCTACAGCTACCTGACAGTGGGCGGCGCGACGGCCGATTTGCCAACCGGCTGGTTAGATACGTGCGAGAAGTTTCTCGATCAGCTACTGCCGATTATCCAAGAATATCATGTGCTGCTGACAACCAATGCCGTCTTTGTCAAACGAACGGCTGGCATCGGGATCATGTCTCCCGAGATGGCAATCGACTACGGGACCAGTGGCCCTGTGCTGCGCGGCAGTGGCGTCGACCACGATTTACGGCGCGATGGCGAGGAAATCTATACGGCGATGTACGAAGGCTACGCTTTCGAGGTGATTGCTGAAAAGAATGGTCATTATCCCAACGACCATGATTACCCATCGATACCACAAGAAGCCGTGTTGGGCGACTGTTGGCACCGTTTTTATGTGCGGATGCTGGAGGTCATGCAATCGATCGACCTCGTACGCCAAGGAATCGACCGCTACCGCACAACAAGCGGCAGCTACGGCGAACCCATGAAGCTAACCCAAAAGCTCCCCAAGGGCGAAGTCTATCTAGAGACCGAAGCACCACGCGGCCAGATGGGTTTTTATCTAGTGAGCGATGGCAGCGCAATCCCGTGGCGGGCACGCGCCCGAAGCAGTTGTTTCAGCAACCTATGGATAACCTCCGCGCTATGCACCGGCTGCCTAATAGCCGACGTCCCCGCCGTAGTCGGTTCGCTCGATATCGTGATGGGTGAGATCGATCGCTGAGAAGAACAATTTTGGTGTCAGACCACGCCAAATGTGTTGCTTTCCACAGCCAAGCTGCGCGTCCTGGGGTTTCATGATCTCCAAAGCCGTTTATCCGGTCTGGATAAATATTTTGAAAACGGTAAGACTTCGTATAGCTGAAGTAATAGAACGCGGATGAACACAGATCAGACGGATTTTCACAGATTACAAAGAGAAGCGATTGTCGAAGTCATATGGCTATGGGTCGAAACAGACATTTGACCATAATCATTTTGTAATCTGCGACAATCGGCTGAATCTGCGTTCTATTCTGCTTCATTCGCCTGAAGTCTTACAAAATTCTTAATCCTCCTCAAACATGTCATCCATCTTAATAACCGGCGGCGCGGGTTTTATTGGTAGTTGCTTCGTGTTGAAGTGGCTTGAGGGGGAGTCGTTGCCGGTTGTGGTCCTCGACAAACTGACCTATGCCGGTAGCTTAGAAAATCTTGCGTCGGTCAAAGACGATTCTCGGCTGGACTTTGTCGAAGGGGATATTGGCGATTCGCAGCTTGTCGATGCGTTGCTTGCCAAGCATAAGCCGAGTGCTATTGTCAACTTTGCTGCGGAGAGCCATGTCGACCGTTCCATCGACTCGCCTGATGTTTTTGTGCAAACGAATGTTGTGGGTACGAATCGGTTGTTGGAGTCGACTCTCCGCTATTGGCAGTCTCTTGATGCTGGCGAGCGTGATCGGTTTCGGTTCCTGCATATTTCGACGGACGAGGTTTATGGTTCGCTTGGCGCGGAGGGTAAGTTCACAGAGTCGTCGCCCTATCAGCCAAATTCGCCCTATGCGGCTTCCAAAGCGGCGGCAGACCATTTTGTGCGAGCGTATTTTCGCACTTACGGTTTGCCTACGATCATCGCCAGTTGCTCGAACAACTATGGCCCGCGACAATTGCCAGAAAAACTTGTGCCGATGGTGATTTTCAATGCCTTGGCAGGCGATCGTATTCCCATTTATGGGGATGGATTGAATGTGCGTGATTGGCTCTTTGTCGAAGATCATTGCCAGGCACTGCGACTTGTCCTTTCGCAGGGAAAGGTTGGCGAGGCTTACAACCTCGGCGGCAACTGCGAGCTGACGAACAAAGAAATCGTTTACGCGATTTGCGATACCCTCGAACGGATAGTTACTGATCTGCCAAGCACTCCCTGTCGGGAGCTGATTGATTTTGTAGAAGATCGACCGGGCCATGATCGACGGTATGCGGTCGACGCAACAAAGATACGGCAGTTGGGTTGGCGCCCTGAGAGCGATTTTCAGACAAGTCTGGAACAGACGGTTCGCTGGTATTTAGAGAATCGCGAGTGGATGCAGAATCGGATGAGGGACGAATCGTTGCGACAGCGAATTGGGCTACGAGGGAAGTAAGCTGCCGTGCGTTTTATTTTTTTCGGTAGCGGGCTGTTTTCGCGGTTCGTAATGGCGTGGCCGCCACCGCTAACGGCTTTCGATTGGGAGTGTGTAAATTAGAAAGTCGCTCTAACGTGCTGGGTTTGAGAAACGAAGCGGCAACCCCGACGGCGGCACCGGCGATGTGGTCGTAAACTAGAGGGACAAAGTCGGCAGCCTGCTGGTCGACGAAGAGCGTTTGCCCGGTAACCGCCTCGTAGACTGTTTTTGCACTGAGCGCGAGCAACAGACCCCCGGTCGCAAGGGTTTGTAGGGTATTTCTTTCGCGCCAAGCTTCGCAAAGCAATCCGGTTGCCAGTAGCGTAAACATTGCGGTATCCAAACCCGAGAGTCCACGGTAGGTGGTAATGTCAGGGAATGCGAGGTAGACGAGAGCCGACACCGCAACAATTCCAGCGAGCAGACTGGTTCGCATTCGCAAAGGATTGCGAATTTCGCACGCTCCGCCCAAAACGAGGAACATTAGCAAGTCCCAGGTAAGGTGGTCGGCGTTCCAGTGGGTAAGGTAACAGGTAGCCAGCCGCCAGAATTCGCCGCCCTCGATTGCGGCGCGGTCGTACTGCAATAAATTGGCGAGAGATGGAAAAACGGCGACTATTATTGCCGCGACCGCTATGCTCGACGTTACCGGGACTCTGCGGAGCAGGGACACTAGTTTGCTTAGATATGGGGTCGTGTTCATGGGAGAACCTGTTTTTTGCAATACAATAGGGGGCCGTCCGGAAAAATAACTCAAACTGAAAAGAAAGGAGCCCGCGTTTTCGCTTTGAGTAACTCAACTACTACCGGCTAGAAGCCGGTAGGTTCGGAAATTTCGTGAGCTTCGGACTAAAGTCCTTCACTCACGAGGAGGTAACCTGA
>JAADGV010000086.1 GCA_013152205.1 Planctomycetota bacterium | reverse complement strand
TGATGGCGCTACTCGCGACTTTTACAATCGAGCCGCAGGGCTAACTTGGGACAACTACATGGGTGATTGGCGGGATAGTGCCGGGGTTGCGCAGGGCAGTTCGGCCTACGCGACATCCACACTGATCGATGACGATACTCCCGGTTTTCAGAGTTGGGATGTGACCAGTCTGGTAGATGAGTGGAGGGCTGGGGCACCGAACCAGGGGTTTTATCTTCGCCAGGTCAGTGGTTCCGGCCCGTTCGATTTCTACAGTCGAGAGCACCCGGTTCCAGGGGAGCGGCCCAGTTTGAATGTTGTCACTGACGCGGGGACCTTCGTGCTTCCTCCGATAACAGACACAGGCCTCAGAAGCAGCTCCTTTGGAAGCCCGGGGGATGCTCCGACCTTCCGTATCAAAAGTAATAGTAACAGTATTTTGTCCCGTTTCGACTTGTCTGTAATTCCCGAGGGGGCGAGTGTGACGAATGCTACGTTTCGGCTCTTCAGTTTCGCCGAGTTTGGAAGCTCTTCGATGGACGTCGGAGTGTTTCGAGTGTTCAACGATCCGGGGGGAGTGGCCCCGGTCGTCCAGGGCTTGGCACAGGGGTTCCAAGGTGATGCTGGGATCGGGGCACATCCCGATGTGTATGTGTATACCGATTTTGAGAGTGCCGATTGGGGCTCGAACTACAAGGGCAACACGAATGGATCGACGTTGCAGCGCGTTACTTCCAGCCCTGGTTTCGAGCCGATCGGTAACTCCGCTCTGCGTGTGACGATCCCCGCCGGGGAACATTATGGCATGAACGTACAATACGACTTCTCAGAGCAGATCGGCGCAGAGCCCACGGAGGTGTTCTTCCGCTACTACGCGCGTTTTGACGACAACTGGAACCCTGGAGAAGGCGGGCGGGAAGCTACCGGGGATGGCCGGCCGCTATGGCGCGGCCGGGTGGGGCGGGCGAAAGTCGGATGGCACAAACGGATGGTCTGCCCGCGGCATGTTCCGCACCACGATTCCCGCTGGCAACCCGCTAGAAGATCGCGTCCCAATCGGAAACTATGTCTACCACGCCGATATGGAAGGCCAGTACGGCAACGAGTTCGTGTGGCAGGACGGCTTGCTAGGGTTCTTGGAGAAGGATCGTTGGTACAGCGTTGAACAGCGTCTGGTATTGAATACCCCAGGATTGAACGATGGAATACTCGAAACGTGGATTGATGGCCGCCTTGCGTACCGGGAGACCGACTGGAATTGGCGCACGGTCGACGATCTCAAGATTGAGGAGGTGTGGCTAAATGTGTACCACGGTGGGCTAGGTACACCAGATACTGACATCCAGATGTACATAGATAATTTGGTCATCGCATCAAGCTATATCGGACCCATGACCGGCGCTCCGTGTGGTCCGGAGACGCATACCGGCGATTTTGACAACGACAACGATGTCGATGGCGCCGACTTCTTGAAGTGGCAACAAGGTTTTGGTGGTATCTACAATGCAACTCATCTCACCGATTGGCTAGACCAATATGGCAGCGGAGTAGGCGGGATCTCCGCAGGAAATGTGGTGCCCGAGCCAAATAGCTATTTACTTATGATGCTAGGTTGCCTGTTGGTCATGCAAAGAACACGATCTGCGGAGGTTGATAGAACTATCGCACCACCGTTCCCCTCCCCAACTGGGATGACCGGAATGTTAAAAAACAACTACGCTGAATGACAGCGTCCAATACCCCTGGAGATTTTTACTATGAAAAATGACCCTTCAAGAAGGTCTTTTGTTGCCGCCCTCTCCATGATGGCTGCTGGTGCCGCACTATCCTCAACTTCTTTTGGCAACACCGTAAAGGGCCGGAAACTGAAGCTAGTGATGGTAGGAACGGGAGTTCGAGGTACTTCTTTTTGGGGTAAGGATCTCCTCGAGACTTATCCCGACCTTGTCGAATTTGTAGGGCTTTGCGACATCAATCCGGGCAGGTTGGAGTACGCCAAGAAATTCATGGGCGTCGACTGTGAAACGTACACCGATTTCGACAAAATGGTGAATGAGACAAAACCGGATTTAGTGATCGTTACCACAACGGACAATACGCACCATAAGTACATTATCCGAAGCTTGGAGCTAGATTACGACGTGCTGACCGAAAAGCCGCTAACTACGGACGAACAGAAATGCCAGCAAATTATCGATGCGGAGCGCAAGTCGAGGAAGAATGTGATTGTGGGATTCAATTATCGCTGGAGTCCGTACACCACGAAAGTGAAGCAACTGTTGAGCGAGGGTGCGATTGGCAAGGTTACTTCGGTTGATTTTCATTGGTATTTGAATACGCATCATGGAGCTTCGTATTTCCGAAGATGGCACGGCCTCAGACATAAGGGTGGCACGCTTTGGGTTCACAAGGCAACCCACCATTTTGATTTACTCAATTGGTGGCTCGATTCTGACCCTGAGGAAGTCTTCGCCTATGGATCCCTGGAGCATTACGGAAGCGCTGGACCGTTTCGTGGCAACAACTGTAGAGATTGCGCCCATACGAAAAACTGTGAATACTACTGGGACATCACAAAAGAAAAGAGAGACATGGATCTCTATGTCAACAACGAAAAGTACGATGGTTACATCCGGGACAATTGTTTGTTCAGGAAAGAGATTAATATCTACGACAAGATGTCTGCTCAAGTGAAGTACAAAAACAAGGTGACGCTTAATTATTCGTTAACGACCTATTCTCCCTTCGAGGGCTGGCGAGCCGCGTTCAATGGTACCGAAGGCCGCATCGAAGCTGCGCTGGACATTCCTTATCATGGAAAGGAATCGTTAAGTCAGGAGGAATTGCACGACTTGGAAATGAATCAGGCCGGTGGAGAGATTGTCGATTCAAAGCCGATCATCGTGCATCCTCTGTGGAAAGAACATGAGACGGTCCATGTCCCCTTCGAAAGAGGCGGCCATGGAGGTGGGGACAAGAGGCTGCAAAACAAACTGTTTCAAGAACCTGACGCTGCCGACCCGTATCGACGCGTCGCCGGCCTGCGCGATGGCGTCATGTCAATCATGGTAGGTATCGCGGCAAGGAAGAGCATCGAAAGCGGCAAGCCCGTCCGAGTTGCCGAACTGGTCGACCTCGAACCACGGGCAACACGCCTTTAATTCAAGCAGGGCCAATATTGCTCCAACCGTTACTAGATAGGATGAGTCCATGAAACCTCTACGCGTCGCTTCCGTACAATTCCAACATGTCCCCGGCGATAAGGCTGCCAATCTCGAGACGATTCGTCACTTTGTTCACAAAGCTGCGAAGCAAGACGTTGAGTTAATTCTTTTCCCGGAATGTTGCATTTCGGGTTATTGGCACTTGCGCAAGTTGTCTCGTGAGGAATTGGTGAAACTTGCCGAACCGGTGTTTGACGGTCCAGCATCACAGGCACTCCAAGAACTGGCCGTGTCGACCAACATGACTATCTGCGCCGGTTTGGTCGAAATCGCTGACGATGGTCGTCTCTACAACACGCAAGTCGTGGCGATGTCTGATGGCTCGATGGCCCGTCACCGAAAACTGCATTGTTTTATTAGCGAACACCTCTCTTCGGGGGATGAATTCACGGTGTTCGACTCGCCGCACGGATGTCGTCTGGGGCTGTTGATTTGCTATGACAATAACATCGTTGAAAACGTCAGGGCAACTGCATTGGCAGGCGCTGAGATCTTGTTAGCACCCCATCAAACCGGAGGTTGCAACTCGGCAAGTCCGTTTGCAATGGGCGTTATCGACCGGCACGTGTGGGATGAACGACATGAAAATCCGCAAGCAATCGAAGCAGAGATCTGTGGCGACAAAGGCCGGGGTTGGCTGATGCGTTGGCTGCCTGCTCGGGCCCATGACAACGGACTGTTTCTGGTTTTTAGCAACGGAGTTGGACCAGACGATGACGAAGTGCGAACAGGAAACGCGATGATTCTCGACCCATACGGGCGCATCCTCGCCGAGACCTGCCGTGCTGAAGACGACATGGTTCTAGCCAACTTGGATCCCTCTTTGCGAGAGCGATGCACAGGATCACGCTGGATCCAGTCGCGTCGACCAGAACTCTACATTCCGCTCACTGTTCGCACCGGACTGGAAAGAGATACAAGGGTCGTTCGCTTTGAATTGGAAGATTCCAAGGAATCACTTTGAAGTTTATCAACTCCTCAAACGTAGTCTAACTCTGACAATGTTTAATTCAGGCAGGAGACCGCTAATCTGGCTAGCTCGAACACCTGCAAAAGCCCATTAGACGATATGGTCATCATATCGACCCTATTCGTCTTTATTGGCTATCTGGAGGTTATATGCCGGATGCAAGTGGGGCGGTTTCGCGCCGAATCTATTTCTTTTCTGGTTCGGTCTTTGTTGTTTACTGCACGTCCCAAAGCCATCCGATTAGGGATTTATTTCCGCATCTAACTTGCCAGCAGGTCGCACGTTTTCACCCATTTGTCCGGTCAACTGATCTCCTAAATCAACCCTTGCTAACGAGGCCAATTTTTCCAACCGCGCAACTATCTCGGGATGCTGATCGGCAACATTGGTGGTTTCTCCCACATCGTGCTTCAAATCAAACAGTTCCACCCCAATTTTTCCTTGAGAATAGTCCACGGGTATACCGTCCTTCCCGCCTGGTTTGCCAGCAAGCGTCCGAAAGGTATGTGGAAAATGCAGCTTCCAGCGCCGATCCCGCACGGCCTGTAGTTGGCCCCCATAGTAGCAACAAAACAATTCATGAGGGCTACGAATGTTTGCGTCGCCGAACATCAGTGGGCGTATATCTTTCCCATCGATAATGCGTTCCGTGGGCAGCGGAGCGTCAATCAACTGAGCTACCGTGGGGAGCAAGTCCATAGTGGTAGCCAGCTCATCGCAAGTCGTGCCTGCAGGAATCTTTCCCGGCCATCGCATCAGGCAAGGTTCGCGATACCCACCTTCGAACATGGTCCCTTTCCCTTCGCGCAGTGGTGCGGCCGATCCTGCATGATCTCCATAATTGAGCCACGGTCCATTGTCGGAAGTGAATACCACCAAAGTCTGCCGCGACAAATGATGTTTGTCTAATGTGGCGAGAATCTGCCCCACCGACCAATCAATTTCCATCATCACATCTCCAAACAGACCTTGCTCGCTTTTGCCCTTGAACTTCTCAGAGACGTACAACGGCACATGGACCATTGAGTGGGGGACGTAAAGGAAAAAGGGCCGATCTTTGTTTTGCTCGATAAACTGCACCGCCCGATGAGTGTATTGGGTCGTAAGCTGAGCTTGATCTTCGCCAGTCATCTCGGCATGGATAATTTCATTCCCTTCAATGAGAGGCAGGTGGGGCCATCGTTTCAGGCGTTCGACCATTGGCAAGTGGGCGACAGCCGGATGATGGGGCCACATATCGTTGGAATAAGGCAGGCCAAAATACTCATCAAACCCGTGTTGCAGGGGCAAGAAGGGACGATGGTGGCCCAGATGCCATTTCCCAAAAATGGCCGTTGCATACCCACGCTGCTGGCAAAGTTCGGCCAGGGTGATTTCGCTGGGATGAAGTCCATGTGTCGCACTGGGCCCCAACGCTCCCAAGATACTCACGCGCTCAGGATAACAACCTGTCAGTAGAGCAGCTCGCGACGCTGAACAGACTGCTGTTGCCGCATGGAAATCGGTAAATTTGCGGCCTTCCTGTGCCATACGCTCCAAATGAGGCGTCTGATAACCTTTTGCACCAAACGGTCCAATATCGGCATAGCCCATGTCGTCCATGAAAATGATGACAATGTTGGGTTGTTCGGTATCGGCCTTCGCCTCTTCGTCCGCTAAGCCCCCTTCGTCCGCTAAGCAAAGGGCGCGACCACTTCCTAGGGCAATCACCAACAGCAAAGTCGTCAAGTATCGGAAGGTAAACGTGTACTTGGTCAACATGAAATTTAAGCTCCAAATGATTCAAAGAGATACATGCCTGATCAATTGTATCCACTGGACTCTTTATCTCCAGCCTACAGCTTTTTAAATACGTTCAAGTAAATTTCCATAGCTTCTTGATACGGACGTTTCGATACTCGGATCTCTTGGTATGGGGCTGGAATGGACCAGACGTTTCTCACGGCATTTTCCTTTCCGATTTACCATGCGCCGACATTGGCTCAGTTGTTCAAGTGGGCCAGCTAGGCTTCACATGCTAAGGCTCTAGCGAACTAACGGTACACTATCACAATGGTGCTGTGCTGAGTAGGCAATTAGACAATGGAGTTGTCATAGAGTCTCCTTCGTGAAATGGGGCAAAATTTTCCTTACACTAGCAAGACAGGAACAATCGGGGGAAATCGCACATCGCTTTTTTGATCTACTGTGTGGCTGAGCTTCTTGCTCGCTGAAACTACAGAGGATCCAGAAAAGAAAACTCCAAACGCAAGGATTACCACACATGACGCGGCAAATAATTCTTACTCTTTTCTTGCTCGGTAGCTGCTTCTGCGGACAGCCTGCTGCCGGCGAAACGGTGGACTTGATTCACGACGATTTTTCGCACTTCCCGCCCGGCCTGCTTTCTGAGCCTGTGAGCGGGGTAACTCCTGCAATTCAGGAGTATCATTACTTTGCCCACCGTGGCGTGCCGCTAGAACCTTGGGCCAACGCAATTGGTTATCTCGATTCTTGGTTAGTGGGCGACGAAGGCGACAAAACCTATCTTGAACAGAGGCTCGCGCCAGATGCTCTACGAATGGCGACAGAACTGTTTAGTCCTCTATTCATTACCGGCGATCCGGAATGGACTGACTATACGGTGGAAGCATCTGTCAGACCGCTGTCTCATGATGATATGGCTGGAATTGTGTTTCGCTACAAAACCAATCGTCACCATTACCTTTTCTGCTTGCAAAATGGTAACGAAGCCCAGCTACGTTTGCGATTACCTTTGGAGCAGTCGTTTCGTGTCGCAAATTTCAAGGTACTAGCTTCCGTCAGTTTCGAATACGATACGAATCGATACTACCGCCTGAAAGTTGAAGTCACGGGTTCGAAAATCCATGCCTTTATCGATGACACGCTCGTACTCACTGCCGAAGACGACAGTTTATTGCAAGGGAAAGTAGGAGTCACAGCCAACGTCCCCGCACGCTTCCAAGATTTTCACACCTACACAACCGCAAGTACTAAGGCGACGATCGACAAGGCAATTGCTGACCGAGAAGCTAATCTAACAAGCCTTCGCAACGCCAACCCAAAGCCAAAATTTTGGAAGAAATTTAAGACGCCCCAATTTGGCTGCGGTCGTAATGTTCGCTTTGGCGACCTCAACGGTGACGGCAAAGCTGATATGCTGTTCTGCCAGAACATGCCCAAGGGAGAGGGAGCAAATTTTGTCGAAATCAGTTGCCTGACTGCTGTAACGCTAGAAGGGGAAGTCCTTTGGCAAATAGGTCGCCCCAACCCAAAAAATGGCTTATTGACCAGCGATTGTCCGTTTCAAATCCACGATATCGATGGTGATGGACGCAACGAAGTGGTACTCGTCAAAGATTTCAAAATCCAGATCCTCGATGGCCAGACCGGCGAGTTAAAAAACTCAGCCTGGATGCCCAAAGTGCCCGAAGACTTTGCCCAAAGACGTTATGAAATCAAGACACGGCCCCATGAACGAAATCTTGGCGATTCGATCTCGTTTTTTAATCTCTCCGGGAAAGGGCTTTCGGGGAGTGGACGACAAGAGATTTTAATTAAGGATCGTTACCGATTGTTTTGGGTATTTGACAACCAGCTGAACCAAAAATTTACGGGGCAAGGAATGCTCGGGCACTTCCCCTATCCGTTTCATGACAAGGAAACACAACGCGACAAAATCATGATCGGGTACTCGATGTGGGACCATACCGGAAAGCAGTTGTGGAGCCGGGATGAGGAGTTCCAAGATCATGCCGATGGTGTTGCTTACGGCAACTTCAGCGAAGATCCCAATGCACCTCCTTACGCCTACTACAGTGGAAGCGATGAGGGTTTTTCGCTGTTCGACAGTCGCGGTATTGTGCGTCAGCATCACCGTTTGGGGCACACGCAAACCGCCTTGGTGGCTAAGCTACGGAGTGATATCGAAGGTCTTCAGTATGCTTGTATCAACTATTGGAAAAATCCTGGAATCATCACCCTCCTGGACTATCGCGGAAATATCTTGCTGCAGGTTGAGCCGATCCACGTCGGCAGCCCATTTGTGCCGGTCAACTGGCGTGGGGATGGTACCGAGTTGATTCTACTTTCGGGGAACGTTCGCGAAGGGGGAATGCTCGACGGGCACCTCCGCCGTGTTGTCATGTTCCCAGACGATGGCCACCCAGATCTGTGCGCTACCGTGCAGAATCTCACTGGTGATGCACGCGACGAAATTGTCTTGTGGGATAAAGAGCAGGTTTGGATTTATACGCAGGATCGTCCTCACTCCGGAGATCGCGTCTATGCACCACGGCGTAATCCTGAATACAACGACTCGAATTATCGCACAACCGTTTCTTTGCCTGCTTGGGAAGAGTGACTTTCAACGCTTTTGGGCCTACCTCAGAACTGCCCTGGAGGTATCCAGCGGCCGAGAATTCTGAACAACCAAACCGTTTTGGGACATGTCGAAAAGTTTGCAAGTGCAGTGCACGCAAAGAAATCATTTAGTTTAAGGAATTCATTTAGTTTACGGAGCTATGGTAACATGAAAAAATATTCGTTCCTCTCGCTACTTGTCGTCTTGGCAGGTATGCAGATGCGTACTGAGCTTTCTCAAGCAGATGTGTACTCGCCGTGGGTACTTTCCGAACACGTCGCCGATACGACCTCAATGGAGACCTTTGCAAACTTCTCTGCTTGGAAGGACAAGCAAGGCCAAGAGCGGGCGATCGCGATCTGGGAATACCTGTGCGACAAGGACACCGGCGTTTTCCATTATAATCCGGTTCGCGAGGGGCAGGATCGCCGCGATAACCAACACAACATCATTCTCAATCCGATCAAGATGCTGAATTCCTACGGCTACGGTTACTGCGGGGCGTTTGGACCGACGACCGCAGGCATTTTCAAGCACGTCGGATTTGAGAATGCGCGCGCGATTCGACTTCCGGGACCGAACCATTGCGTGACGGAAGTCTGGTATGACGACGATTGGCATTACTTTGACGTTGACCTTCGCGGTATCCTTTTCGACAAAGATGGTACGACTGTTGCCAGTGTGGATGAAGTAATTGAGCAACCCGAATTGTGGACGCTGCCTTCCAAAAAGGTTTTGCCGTTCTTTCCTGACGACCCCGACCTGTCGGTCTATGCGAACAACTATGGTGCTGAACCCGTTGAACATCTTTATGACTGGTCTACGCACAGCGCGACGATGGACTTCCGGCTACGAAAAGGTGAGTCTTTGACACGGTGGTGGCAGCCGCAGGGCGGACGATGGTCTCACCAAAAGCGTGATGTCCACGGTGATTACTGGGTAAAATTACTCGAACGTAAACCGTTCGGGGCAAAGAGCAATCATCCGAATTTCAGTATCTGGACTCATGGTAATGGGCTATTTGACTATCGGCCGGTTCTCCGCAAAGGAGTCGATGACTTTAATGACGGAGTCTTCGATCACACCAACGTCACGCTTACCGAAAAAGGCGTAGCGCTGAATGCTGACGGACAGGGAGAAGTGCTTTTTGAAGTGCTTTCACCCTATGTGATCGTACCCAAAGTCGGCGACTACCAATCCCGCGAAGACGACCGAGAGGCGTCGGTGGTCACCTTTCGGTCGCGAGGAGACGTACAGGTCTCCATTTCGGTTGATTTTGGGCGTACGTGGCAGCCAACGGTATCGGTGTCCGGAGACAAGGAAACGATTCTTGACCTGACTTCTCATCTACGTGAGCGTTACCAGTACCTGATCAAATTTGTCTTGTCGGGCAAGGCGCACGCGTCAGCACTCGAAACGATTCGCATTCAAACCTGGACACAGGTTGCTCCCGCTTCGTTGCCGCGATTAAAAAAGGGCATCAATCACCTGAGCTATAAAACGGGTGATAAACACGATTTGCCGACTCTTCCCTGGATGCAAACCCCGAACATGGCTAACCGCGAGGAGATGAAACACTATTGGACACGCGAGCCGCAAAACTACGACCCAGATCGAGTCAAGCAGCGAGTTCGAGGAGACGCTGAGCTGCAATTTATGGCTCCTGCTGGACGCAAGATCAAATGGGCAAGTCTAGGTGGGTATTTTGCCACCCATCGAGGAGCAGACGCTTTGAAAACGAAAAATGAAATTTGGTATGCCGTCAACGACTCAGATAACTGGAAGCTACTTTACTCTGCCAAAGTTCCGGATTGGAACAATCACTGGCACTACGCCGTCGACAAAGAGGTGGTGTTCGACCCACCTGCAGAGTCGATAAAAGTTCGCTATACGGGCGATCCAGGACTCAACGCAATTCGCGTCAACCTACACTCCCTTCGGCAGGAGGTTGCAGAAAAGCAAACCGTTGTGGTGACGCACGGCTTTGAATCGGAAGGAGAACTTGTCCAACGTCGATTCACCTTCGACGAACCTTCCAAGTACACGATCGACTGCGAACAATCGCCGACAAACGTCTTTGTGCGATTTGCTGTACCCAATGATTCTTCTGCTTTGAACAATGGAAAATAACAACTGCAATCGCTTGGATTGGTGACTAACGGCACATTGATGCGTAACTGCCGAGCTGCGCCATATCGCATGCTCTACGTGCCGCAAATCTTGCCAAGCATTTGGGCTTCGTTGAAGTTTTCTCACTTACTGCACTTTAGGGGATTTTTCAATTTAAGCCTCAATTGGTATTAGCAAAAACTCGGCTCTCCGCGATGGTGTTTTGGTTCTAAGCAAGACATCACCCCACGCAGGAGAGCCAAGGATGGCCAAGCGTAAAGTTTTCTCAAAGCGTCCGCAAGCCGAGCACAAGCGCAAACACAAAAAATCG
>JAADGV010000119.1 GCA_013152205.1 Planctomycetota bacterium | reverse complement strand
ACTGGGCAAGATCGATTAAATGCGCACCCCAGTCGGTCAGGACCCCTCCGGAGTAATCCCAGCACCAGCGAAAGCTGCCGTGAGTCCGTGCTGGAACATACGGGCGAACAGGTGCCTGCCCCTGCCACATTTCATAGTTAAAACCCTCCGGTACCGGCATCTCGTCGCGTTGGTCAAAATTCCCACCACGTCCTCGATTTCCGACAGGGAGAAACACTTTGATATGCTGGAGCGTTCCGATGCGACCGTTGCGTACGAGTTCGCAGATCTTGATGTAGGTATCAATCGACCGATTTTCTGAGGCGGTCTGAAACACTCGTTCTTTCTCGGCAACCACGTTGCACAGCAAACGCCCTTCTTCGACGAACAGGGTCAGCGGTTTTTCGCAGATAATATCTTTACCTGTTTTTGCCGCCATGATCGCTGGAATGACATGCCAGTGGTCTGGTGTGCAAATGGCTACCGCATCAATTCCATCTTGCCGAATCAACTCGCGGAAATCTCCATAGGCTGTGCATCCTTGATAGCCTTGACCAAGCGTTTTGCGATAGTGGTCATCGACTTTTTTCTTGCCCATTTCGACGCGGCTCTGATCGACGTCGCAAACGGCGATGACCTGCGAATCCTCGTTGCGAAATATCTGGTTGAGGTTCCAGCCAGCACCATATTTTTTGACGTCTTGCCCTGCACCTGCGCCATGAATACCGCATCCAATCAATCCAAGAGTAATACGCTCACTCGGAGCCACCATACCGGCCAACCCCAGCGAACTCGAAGAGACAACATAGGGCACAGCAATCGCCGAAGCCGAATCGCGAAGAAACCGGCGGCGAGTAACAGATGTGCTGGATGGCTTGGGGAAAATGGATTGCAAGGTCATACGAGATATCCTCACTTGGGCTTACGAAATCGGATAGAACCCCATCAGACAGGCCGATGAGCAGGACGTCTTCTACGCAAGTTTACCACGCTTCCGATCCAATCGTCTTGTAAGGCAGGTCGGCGTTTTGGTATAATTTGACCATCGTGAAAAACTCGACCAAAATATCTTGTCAGCGGGAGCTCTTCGATCTCGTCCCCAGGGGGCGCGAGGTACTCGACCTGTTTGAGTACCTGCCTGGAATTTGTCTTTATGTGAAAAACCGCTTGAGCCAATTTGTAAAAGTCAACGCCGCGATGCTCGCTAACCATGGTGCGATCGAAGAGACCGAGATGCTTGGCAAGACCGATCGCGATTTCCACCCGCCCGCCCTCGCCGAGGCCTACATTGCTGAAGACCGACGCGTCATGGACGACCGACGACTGATACCCAACCAAGTTTGGCTTGTCCCTTGCTTCCAGAAAAAACCCCACTGGTATGTATCGAGTAAGACGCCCTTGTTTGCAGGAGACGATGAAGTGGTAGGCATCGTCGGTGTCATGTATCCCATCAGAACGCCCAAGGATCAGTACTCCTATTTTCGCGAGCTGCTGCCAGGGATACGGCACATCGATCGGCATTTTACCGAGAAGATACGAATGCCCGAGATGGCGGCCCTGGCCGGCCTCTCCACGACGCATTTCAATCGTCGGTTTCGCGAACTGCTGCGGATGTCACCGACAGAATATATTTTGTCGCTGCGAGTTCAATATGCGCGGGGCCAATTGACCGAGGGCTCGGAAAGCATGGCCCAGATCGCCGTAAAGTGTGGGTTTTCCGATCAGAGCCACTTTGCCAAGCGATTCAGCAAGGCGACTGGCATCACCCCAAGGGCTTATCGAAATCGTTTTCGGCAGCAAAAAAAGTAGCACGAAGGAGTCGTCGTATCTCAGTCTTCGCAGTACAAAATCGGGTTGAGCGAATCGTCCATAATTTGGCCGATTTGGGTACCTGGCGTCCACGATTCCCAGTCGGCCCGTTGATGTTTGTTTTTTGGTTCTGCAAGCTGCATGTCGACATCCATGTAGATAACCGTAAAAACATTTCGCGGCGTGGTGGTTGTGTTCGGACCCGCCCGGTGGAGAGTCCAGCCAAGATGGAAACTTACATCTCCTAGTGCATAGGGCTCCTGGACTTCGATTATTTTTTGTTTCTGAAGAGCCTCACTAATTTGCTTCTCGCTTTCTGCACTGATTTCTAAATCGCGACCGATACGCTTTCAATGGCTCCCTTTCCCAAAGCAAAGCGGCCCCATTTCTAGCGGCACCGGTTGTAACGGAATCCAAGCGGTTATGGACAAAGAGCTAGCCATAGGCCAGTAGTATTGATCTACATGCCACGGTGTAAAACCCCCTGAGGGCTCCTTGTAGAGCGCCTGGTCGTGCCACAACCGCACACCCCTTGTATCCATTAGTTGAGCAGCAATGTTAGCCAAGCGTGTGCTGGAAGTGAGTTCCCGGACATGCTCACACTCGGTCCACAAATTCCCTACCTGGATAAATGCTTGGTTATAGAGCGACCGTTCTTCCAAGGCCCTGCCTTTGTTCGGATTTTTCTCCTCCACAAGTCGACTAATGTCTGGCGTATAATCGGTAAGCGTTTCAGGGCTCAAGACATTCTCCAGCCGAACAAAACCATCTTTGGAGAATTGTCTGATGGTGGAATCGTCAAGCGAATAGTGCGAACTCAATTCACGATTCGCCATCACAAATGCTTTCGTAAAGTTAGACGAGAGCAGATAAGAATTTACCATCTTGTTTCGTAGGTAAGTGGGACTAGAGGACGACAGGATCACAGGAAAGCACGAGCCCCATTGTCCTTTTTAGTCTGGTAAGTCCTCACCTGCCGATCGCCTTACAGCCCAGAGCTCAATATCGTCGAAGTTTCCATGGTCATCGAATGTGCCTATTCCGATTTGCCCCCAGGAAAAAGTGGTGTCGCTAGCGGTCATTAAAGGTTTTTTCATGTTGTCAAAATAAACTTCAATTTGCCCCGTGGAAACCGAGCGAATAATCTTTGCCTCGTGCCAGCTATTAGTCCAAGGAGTACCGGTGGCTTTGTCTACCGTAATCGGGGTTCTTGGAGACTCATTGACAATGAATATCTGGCAAGAGGCAGAGTCAGTTTTCTCGCCAAGATGGACGTAGTAGAAATGGGCCGGATCTTGGTATCCCCAGAATAGGCACAAATCTCGGTGTGGGCCTGCGGTGGTATTGGTGCTCTGCAATTTCAAGCGGAGAACGAAATCTGATACCAAGACGTCCTTCAACAATGCAATGCTTGGAGGGCTGCGATGCGGCGGTTGATAGGTGCTCGGTCCAAGGACTCGCAAGACTTGATTTGTTCCGCCCGAGCCATTCTGCTGTTTAATTTCCCAGAACGGTTTGTCGACATCCGTCGTTTGCCAACGCCCAAAGCCTTGTTCGAAATCCTCTTGCAGTAGTAAAGGCAGAGCTTTCTCTTCGGCAACGACTGAGGTGCCGTTGCAAAGAAACAGAGAAATTAAGAGGGCAAGAAAACCCCATGTCCACAAAAGAGAATGACCCATTCAGTACTTACTCCTAATTTTTGTTACCACATTTATTACGAAACGCTGGGCAGGAGAATCTCGCAGTCTAGGACTCTATTAAGCCTGCTTGGAGACCTCAAAAACCTACAATACTCGCGGTGTTTTCACATGGTTTTGAGATAGCTTTTCCATAGGGGGTGGAATAACCTCCCTGAGCTGCAGGCCGTTAAGAAAAACGGCCGGTTGTTTCCCAAACCGGCTAATGTAGCTGCTGGTGTCTCGCCGGCCTTCGATACGAATCTTGCCCGAGGCGTCGGCTGTGGTAAGAAAACTGAACCTTCGGTCACGATCGGAACTGGGGAACACTTCATAGGAAAAAGCGTAGTTGTTTTTGATCGGCGTACCATTGGCCGACCAATCGGAAACTCGGGTTCCCTCGCTACCGACATCCGAGGACCAAATGGTAAGGACATATTTTTGAGAGGGGGTGAGTGATTCGATAAGAATATCCATGCCGGCAGTTTCGACGCCGTCGCCAACACCAGCAAAGACAAGATCTTGCAAGAGGTAGGACTGGTGGAAACCATCATCACGGGGAAGGTAGTTGTCGTTGCGAGGGTCACGGTTGCGAGGAAATAAAGAAGTACCTACGCCTTCGAGTGTTACTTTGATCTTGCCAAACGAGCGTGTCGCGGACGTACGTCTGACGGGCATGCCATCGTGCTGCCCTTCTTTGGAGACCACAAACGCTTCAAACCCCGGTTCCAAAGGGGTCGTTTCGTCGATCGTAATATCTGCCTTAAAAAGTGTTTTCAACTCCATTTCCGACGGCAACGACTCGATAAATCGGTCTGACGATCCCATTTCTTTTACGAGACGCCCTAAGGCATCGACTTGAACCGACTCCTCGGCCATGAATTTTCTTACCACAGGTTTCGGCTGAAGATCTTCCTGAAGCTTCACATCGATTGCCCCGCGAAATACGGTTACGGTGCTGAGCTTAGACGGTTCGACGTAAACACCAAACTCGGTTCCCAGGTCGACGACAGTTGTACCAGGGGTTACCACTTCAAACCCAATCGCCTCTTCAGTCACCTTGGCAGTCAATCTGCCTCGAATGAGTGACACAGCATCTTCCGATAACAATTCCAATTCAACGGGGCCCTCAATAAACACTCTTGCACCTCCGTTGAGGGCAATCTCAGCCAATCCTGCTCCGAGGGAAAGGACTTGCCCCTTCGGCAACTCGACCTCTCGGAAAGGCATCTCCCATTCGCAATCGACGGTACGTGTAAGTTTTGCGACGATCACCGGCGGACCTGTGATTCTTTTCCCTTGAGGGTTCTGCTGGCCTACAAGCAACACCCAAGCCAACAAAGCCGCAGCGGAGGTTACCCCGAGCGTCAGCATAGTAAACAAGCGAGGAGAGGGCATAAAGCCGCCAATCTGCTGAACACTTTCACCCAAGAGCCCCAAGACAGGAGAGGAAGCGGGAGGAGAGGGGGCATCGTCGGCCGGTTTTGAGCGATTCGAATTTGCCCAGCGCAAACTACTGCGCATGTTGGTCACCTCGACGTAAAGCTTTCGGGCTTCCTCGTCAGAGAGTACCAGTTGCTCCAGTTGCGTTATTTGCTCCGTCGTGATTTCTTCGTCACGCAATGCACAAAGCAACTCATCCAGATTGTCGTCGCGGTTTTTCGTAGTCATTATCGTAAAAGTAGTTTTCCGTTTGTATTACTCGCGTCGAAGCGTCAGTCGGACGCAGTCGAGCAAAACATTTTCGATGCGATTGAGTGCCTTATAAAGACCACCGACGGGACGACCGACCTGTTTGGCAACACTCTTCGTGGTGGCATTGGGACTGTAACGGAGTTGAATCAATTCATGGTCACGGGGTTTTAATTTTTCTACACACTCGGCCAACGCTCGGTGCTTCTCTTCCAGGACATCGGCATCTTCTAATACTTGCTCTGAGACGGTCTGGATGAATTCTGTACTGAACTTAATCCGAGATCGCCTATTTCGTTGAAGAAAAGCGAGAGTCTGAAAGCGGGCGATGCTCGATGCCCAAGCAAAAAAATTTGTTCCCTCTTCAAATTGATCGAATTTCTCCCACAGCACCCTGCCTGTCTCCTGAAAAACATCATCTACGTCTGCCCCACTAGGAAGCAACATTGAAATAAAACCATGAATGCGCCGAGAGTGAGCGGTAAATAGCGGCACAAACCGCGCATTAATCGCATCTTCTGCGCGAGCTTTCTTACCGGTATCAGGGCCAAGGTTTTTACCCAAAGCAACTCCGCGATCTTCCTACCAGAGACATTTGTAGCTAGTCACACCTATTAATAGCGTTCAGCAGGGATTAGTAGAGGGGAAAACACGCCGATTTCCCCTTTTTTCAAATTCTTCGGCTATCCAGCCACCGCTCTCTTGTTTCGGCCGCGCCGATACGCAAAAAACCTTCACTAAGCCCTAAAGAAAAACTCCGTTCGGAAACGCAGAAATATCCTCCAATTTTACCCAGGTTGAGTTATTTAGTGATTGTAGGGCCGTTAGGACGCGCTTCTATGCTTATTTGGTCGCTTTACTGGCCGATGGCACGGATTTAGAGAGGAAGGCGTTTAATGGTCTTGCGAAGTTTAATTTGTGATTGGGGTCGGTGGAGGCACTTATCTTTTTTCTTGTTTTTTGCTTTTTTTGAAAGGGGAATTTGGACATGGGGATTAAATCTTTTCGAATATTGGCGATGGCTGCGATAGCCTGCGGAGGGTTGGCGATGGCCTCGGATGCGCGGGCTGTCATTATCACGCTCAATCCGACTTCGGATGGTTGGGTAGATGTCGCCCAGAGTGGCACGAACTTTGATGCGGATACCGTGGCAAATATCCTTAATCAAAACCAAAGAGTCGGACTTATGCGGTTTTCGTTGCCAGCAGTGCTTCAGACAGCAACGATCAACAGCGCCACGTTCAGCGTCACACCAACTGTTGATGGTGGTGCTGGCGGACCCTTCATATATATTGGCCAGCCGGACACCGACTGGATTGCCGACGAGGCGACCTTCGACAACCCTAGTCTTGCTGCTGCCGGATCTGGTGCCGGGTGGGATGGCGCGGGTGGAGACATAAACTCTTCCATAGCTGGCGGCAACCTTACTCACCCAACTGAGGCCAACATTGGCGGTGGCGGCAAGCAATTCCTGACGGGAGCGACTACGTGGCCTTTGAACACGGGGCGGGTTTCAGACTGGGCAAATGGTACGAGAGTAAGCGGCGTGATGGTTTTTCGACAATATGGAACCCCTGGCACCCAGAGTGGATCCTACGGGACGCTCGAGTCCACAACGTTCGACGCACCGGTGTTGACGATCGACTACACTCCCATACCTGAACCTTCCAGTTTTGTGTTGCTCGGCATGAGTCTGCTTAGCCTGACTGGCGTGCGACGTCTACGAAGCGTCTAGCCTAAGTTTGGTTTTCCTGAGCATGGTTGTGCCAGGGATTCTCTGCAACCAGGGATCCCTGGCGCTCCGCCATGCTTAGACGTCAAAAAAATATCAAAATTATTGTGTCCCTGAGTGGGTAGTGATCCTCGTGTTCTGGGGCCTTGAGAATTAGCGTAGAAGACGTCGCGTTAAGTTATGGCCTGCTGGTTCGTCGTATCGAGGTCGTTTTTCAGATAGCAAGGTGCAATCTGATGAGAGCAGAGTGCCAGCCGATAGCAATGGTCATATTGTTGTGTGACACGGTTTCATGAATGAGGGTCTCTGCCCCCCACTCCGTACTAGTAACGGTCAATTTCTCTTTGTGTGGTGCAAAGAAAATTGCCTCGAAAATCCCCATTCTCGTAATGTTACCGCTACAGGGTTTGCCAAGCGTATGCGCTTGCAGAAAACATTGTGGTAGAGGGGGATGTTGGTTGCGGCCATAGGCCTCGCTGAGTTTTCCTTTTTATGTGTGAAACAGAAAAATCGGGATCTTATTACTGGATGGCGATGCCCGGACATGATGTGATATCCACATTATAAAGTTTGCCCCAAGGGGCAAGAATCGCTGAGAGAATAGGCTGAAAACGCGATCGTCGTGCGATTTCACCCACAGATCTTTGAGAAGAGGCTAATTTTTGTTTTTTTGTTACAGGAGATTTTTCACATGAGAATCAAATCTTTTCGAATACTGGCGATGGCTGGGATAGTCTGTGGAGGGTTGGCGATGGCCTCAAATGCACGGGCTTCACATGAAGAGGCTGCCGTCATCATGCTCAATCCGACTTCGGATGGTTGGGTGGATGTTAACCAAAGCAGCGCAAACTTTGATCTGGATGCGCAGGCTGAGTTCCTTAATGTGAATCAAAAAGTTGGCATTATGATGTTTTCGCTTCCCGCCGTACTTCAGACGGCAACGATCAACAATGCCACATTGACGATCACCCCAGCAGCTGCCCCTTTTGGGAATCCTTTTGTCTACATCGCTCAGCCTGGAACCTCTTGGGTCGCTGACGAAGCGACCTACAACAATCCCTTCATTGGAGCTAGCGGATGGGACGGTTCGGGGGGAGACATCATTTCCTCTATACCTGGCGGACCTAACAGTACTCCAGGAGGGAATATGGGTGGAGGCGGCTCACAATACGGTACCGGCGTTAATGCAGGCTTGAACACGATCACTTGGCCTTTGGCAAATTCGCGTGTTACGGATTGGGCGAATGGTACGAAGGTAAGCGGTGCGTATGTCTATCGTCAATTTGGAACCTCTGGCACGCAAGGCGGATCCTACGGAACGCTCGAGTCCACGGAGTTTGCCGCACCGGTGTTAACGGTCAACTACACTCCTGCCCACGTCGCCACAGGTTATTACGTGTCCAATAGCGGTTCAGACACCGGCCCTGGTACACTGGCTCAGCCATTTCGGACCATCCAAAAAGCGAGTGATATCGCCGATGCTGGCGATACCGTTTTTGTCCGCGGTGGAACCTACCGCGAGACTGTAACGGTGGCAGCGAGCGGCACCGCGGCCTCTCCGATCACCTTCAAGCCTTATCAAGGTGAACGGGTCACGATCACTGGGTTGGACGAATTTAACGGCAGTTGGTCGCCGGACCAGGGGAATATCTACCAGGCTTCGATGGCCGGTTTGCCCACCCAAATGTTCTTTAACGGTGAACTGGTGAGCGAAGCTCGTTATCCCGCTGCCGGGCAAAAAAACCCGCTAGTCGCAGATTTCAACAACGCCACGTCGGGCAACGCCTCGAGCCTCACCGACACGGCCAACATCACGCCCGTCAACGACTATTGGAAGGACTACAAGCTAACGGCCATCCCTGGCGCTCAGTGGCGGGAATATACTTCAAACATCGACAGCCAGACGGGAAGCACTCTAAACTACTCAGCGTTGCCGCAAGCTTCCGAGAATGACACCCCCTTTTATATCACCGGAGGTGTCAAAGCACTAGTTTCAGACAGGCAGTGGGTTCACACTCCGTCAGACAATAAGCTCTACTTCAACGCCCCCGGCAATGTTGATCCGACTGGCCAAAACGTTGAGGTTCGAACGCGATCGTTCGGTCTCGACATTGAAGGCGACTACGTCAACGTCGAGGGTTTCCAGTTTAAAGCCGCAGCCGTCAGAATGTCGGGCGACAATAATGTAATCGATGGCGTCCAAGTCCTCTATCCTTCCCCTTTCCCCAATGGCCCCGGTCAGGAAATCGCAGGAATTCGGGACCAAGATGGCATAAACAACACCGTGCGTAATTCAGAAATCGCCTACGCTTGGGGAAGTGGCGTCATGCTTGCGGGAGCGACCGACGCTACGATAGAGAACAACATAATTCACGACGTCAACTGGAAAGGCTTCGAAAGCAATGCTGGCATTGTAAGCTTTTTCGGGGGCGGCGCTACGATTACTGGCAACACAATTTACAACACAGGACGCAGCGCCGTTAGTAATCTGGTAAATAGCTCGGATATCACATTCTCTAACAATGTTGTTTCCCGCTTCGGTTTTCTCACAAAGGATCTGGGAGGGTTTCAATCAAACGATGTCGACGCCGGAGACTCGTTGATTAGCAACAACGTGATCTCTGACGAGCGAGTATCGAACCTGGGCGGCAGCGGAGATCCCACGATCGGGGGCATCTACCTAGATAACGATACCGAGGGTTACACGGTCCAGCGCAATGTGGTCCACGACGTCCGGTTCGGAGTCATTCTCAACACTCCGAGTACCGATAACTTGGTCGTCAACAACACGCTTTGGAACGTGACGGAAGCTACGAGTACTTTCGGCCCAGGGGGCTTCACGAATGTCTCTGTGATTAACAACCTTTCCAATGAAGGCAGTTTTGTTGGCAGTACCGTGAGCAACAACCTAGGTACGGGCGTCGACCCTTTCGTTAACTCGGCAGCTGGTGACTTCCGCCTTATGCCAGGGAGCCAGCCGATTCATTTTGGCATGGTCGTGCCGGGACTTGAGCCAGGTTACAATGGCCAAGGCCCTGACGCTGGGGCCTTCCAATCAAATGAAACCCCATGGACTGCTGGGGCAAATTTCAAAACCTTTCTGTTTGCTGATCAGGAGAGTGTTCCGCTCGCTTCCGCCGTGTCAGTCAAACAAGATGACTCGAAAATTACGACCGGCGATCTCATAACAGGCAATCCAACAGCCG
>JAADGV010000122.1 GCA_013152205.1 Planctomycetota bacterium | reverse complement strand
GAAAACAGCCGTGCTGGACGAGGCCTTAGTCCAGTCCGTCTGCGCCGCCCCCTACATCAATCGCGCTACTTCAGATTAGAATGCGTATTAGCGCCTTTGCGAGAAATTCCTATTGCCTGAGATAGGCCCGCGTTACTCATTAAATTCCCAACGGGGCCCCTCGGCTTGCACCTCTTGGTGGCGAGCAACGAGTTGACGAGACAACGTCTCTAGCTTTTTCGCATGCTGTTTGCCGACGTCTTCCTGCTGACGATGGTCGTTGGCCAGATTGTAGAGTTCAAAGTTGCCTAGGGTTGCCGACTTAATCACCCGCATCGATAGCGGAGTCACGTTTCTGCTCTTCTTTGGCAAATTCGGGCTTATCCGATGACCAAGAATCATCCAATCGCCTGAACGCAGGGCCACTTTGGGTTGCCCCAACGCACAGTAGTAGTGCCAGTAGAGTGGCTTGGTCCGCTTGAGCGGTTCGCCTTGTAGGAGTGACACAAGGCTTGTCCCATCCAGCGGACGGTCGTCGGGCACCGGCGTTTTGGCCAACTCACAAAGCGTGGGTAGCAGATCGACGCTACAAACGGGCGTATCAACAACCTGTTTTGCCGGCACCTGCCCCGTCCAACGCATCAACCCCGCGACACGAATCCCTCCCTCGTACAACCAAAGTTTCATGCCTCGCAATTCGCCTGGGCTGCCGTAACTACGTCGAGCGTTGCGGTGACGTTTCAGCGTCTCTGGGCCATTATCCGAAGTAAAGATGACTAGCGTTTTTTCGTCGAGATTCAATTTGTGTAGCGAAGCCAGAATGCGTCCGACAGCCGCGTCAACATTCGCGACATTCGCAAAATACTGAGCCTGGTCGTCGTTCTTTGCGTGAGGCCGATACTCGTCGACTAGCTCTGGCGGCGAGGCGACCGGTTCGTGCGGTTCGTGTAGACAGACTTGCAAGAAGAACGGTTGAGCTTCCTTGCGAGATTCAAGCCAGGCAATTGCCTCGCCAGCGACCAATTGACATGAGAAACCTTCTAAGGGGCCAACCTCTTTGCCATTCCGGACAAAATTGTTGGGATTCTCGTGCGACGGAAATGCGTTGTTCTGCGTAGAAAACCAGTGGTCGAACCCATGATCGCCCGGCTGTGGTTGCTCCGGAGAATTGAACATGCCGTTGAGATGCCACTTGCCAACATGGGCCGTTTGATAGCCGGCCCGCTTCAGCAACGTGGCAATCGTAATTTCCTTTGCCGGAAGATGGACCGGGTGGCCATCCGGTATCCAGTCGTACACACCCGTGCGGCTAGGAGTTCTGCCCGTGAGCAAACCGGCCCGCGACGACGAACAAACGGGGGAGGCGGAGTAGCAAGAAGTGAAACGAATGCCCTCAGCCGCCATGCGATCGAGATTGGGCGTTTTGATCGTAGGATGCCCGTAGCATTGCAGGTCGCCGTAGCCGAGGTCGTCGCAAAGAATCACCAGAACGTTGGGTTTTGCTGGTAAGGCGGCAAGTAGCGGTTGTGCCGTTAAATACGCAAATGAGGCCGTTGCAAACAGTGCGACGAAATGACGGAGCCGTTGGTTAGTTTGGTAACACATTTTGATTTGCCAAGGGAGGATATTGTTGCCGGCTAGAACTCCAAAACTTGACGGTCCTATCACGCCAAGTTAGGCTAGGATTGTAGCAAAATAATTACGCGAAGCCAAATTTACCCCGTGCTTATCGAGTCGACCGACGTTGCGCCTGAGTCGATTTTTTGAAGCAACTCGCGAAGAAGGTTGTTGGACATGTCTCGCCCGAGCACGTTTTTTTCGTCTGGTTCCTCCCGATTTACTCTCTTCGGCGGCGCAATCGGAATTCTTGGGATACTGGCATTTGGCGTACTAGTATTTGGAGTACTGGCAACGGCAACGGCGCAGTATCGAAGCAGTTACCCCTACTCGCGGCCACCAACAACCAGTCGGCAGTTGCCAAGCACAACTCGCCATGTTGGCGGGTTCACCGGAAATCCTTACAGGAACGACCGAACTGCGCCGTCCGGGCTTCCTGTGAGTAAAAGTCTTCGCTCCTATTATGGCGGGACCGGCGGAGGGAATCCCTATGCCCAACGTTCCGTGTCGAAACCGTTTTCCAACCTGCAACGCCAGCGACCCTTAGTGACGTCGCGAGAAGCCGCAAGAATTGAAGTCGCTCGAGGCCTTTGGGGCTGGTAGTTCAAAAAGTTACCAATCAAATCCGTAAATTTACTTTGAATAAAAAATTGGAACATCGCTATGCAATCGACAGGTAATCACGATTCAACACCTCGACGATTCGTTTCTTGTGCCTTGATGCTGTTGTTAACACTTGTTACGACCCGCGCGCCGATGGCCGTTGCCCATGAACATCTGAGTCAGCCGATGCCTCGTCCCGCGATGAACGGCGCGATTCACTACCAGCGTGCAATCCTGTTTCTAGCGGCTGTTGACCCAGCGATGCGCGAAGTGCTACGAAAACCCATCTGGGAAATTGTCACTCCCGACATCTCCGACGCCGAACTTGCCAAACTCAACGATCTCTTGATCGAGTCGCGACATGCCATTCGTTGCGGCATCGTCGGCGCCAATCAGTCGGTGGCTGATTTTGGAATCGACCTTCGGCACTACATGGTATCGGCACTTTTACCCCACAATGAGTCGATGGTCGACCTAGCCCGATTGGTAACGCTACATGGATTGCAACGCCAATCTGAGGGGCAATGGAAAGAAGCCGCCGAAGTCTATCTGGCCACCCTACGAATGGGCCGACACATGACCCATCAAACAACCCTAGCAGAAGCGTTTGCTGGCGTAGAAATACTCGAAACCGCTTACTTCGCCCTGGGGCATTGGGCTGC
Source organism: Planctomycetota bacterium (assembly GCA_013152205.1). Lineage (GTDB taxonomy): Bacteria > Planctomycetota > Planctomycetia > Pirellulales > Lacipirellulaceae > Bythopirellula. The sequence continues at coordinate 38,252 of JAADGV010000122.1, read as the reverse complement.
CAACTGCCCCGAGCCAATCTTTGTGTCCGATGCGTTTGATGTACTTGCGGCCTCGTCTCTCGACATGGTGCAGCCGGCCCTGACGATGCAATCCGAAGCGAACATCTCGAAGATGCGAATGAAAGCGTTACAAAATGCGTACCCCGACGGAGCTTGGGCAGAGATGGTGCTTGAGGTCTTAGAAGCCGACGTACCGGCAGCCGGCCCCGAGGGCTTGCGAAAGGCCGCCATCGAGGCGTCGGTGAAACGAGGGATCCCGCGAGAAGCTTTCGATAGCAAAGAATCGTTTACCAGCTACATGGACAATTTGAGTTCGGTCTACTTCGATCTGGCCAAAGAATCCGCGTTGTGCTTAACGCACTCATCGCCAGAGTCGATCCGATGCGGCGAGGCGGTAACTCTCAAGTATCAACAAAAGTTAATCGAAACCAAGAACAGCAGTGCCTGGGAGCCTGCTCGGATTGCAGCCCTATTTGCAGTCCACGAGGCCGAGCTGGCCGTTTTGCGTATCAACATGGCCGTATCCGCTGCCCAATCGGCAGACGGTTACCCCGCTACGCTGGCAGACGTCGCCGACAAGTTTGGCGGACAGTTGCCAACAAGCCCTTATGATGGCAGCGAGTTGGTTTACCAAGTGCTGGAAGAGGGCAAAGGCTTTTCGCTGGAAGTTCAAAAAGCAAAGGTCGGAAGCGTCGAACTACCGGCCATCAAATTTGTTCACCTGCCAAAGCAAGCTGAGTAGCGACGGTGACTCAGAGTAAAATAGAGAATAACCACGGAGTCACGGAGGACACTGAGAAAACAACCATTTAGCCTAATTTGAAGTGGGGATATGACTCAGCGTTCTTTCAATTCAAAATACTCTGTGTCTCCCGTGTCTCCCGTGGCTCCGTGGTGAAATTTCGCTCTTGTTTTCAGTTTGAGGATTGTAAGTACGTCCACCTTTGCATTAAGAGTCCACCACAACACCCAACCGGAGTCAAAGCCGTGCGTTCAGCGATTCGATTTATCCCACTGTTGATACTGATCTGTTTGCCAGCGTTTGTGCAAGCAGAAGATGCGCTGGACCGAAACTCCGTCTACCGAGTGAACCCGCCCGCCAGGCAGTTGAGAACTGTCCCACAGGGCGAAATCAAGTTGGGCTTCGTTTACAAGTATTTCAATCCGCGACTCTCGCGCCACGTTTGGGGGATCGCGATCGAAGGGGGCAAATTTCGCTACGCCTTTGGCCCCGGCAGCATGCAGCCTGCCGATCGATTCGATCTGAGAATTTCCGATCGTCTACGTCAACAAATAATCGAAGAAAATGCCCCCGCATTAAGCCGTGGTATCGAGGGGCTGGGACGCGACGTTTTTGTACAACTCGATGCCAACGACCAATGGCAATTGTATCTCTCAACGTCGATCCCAAAAGTATTCGACTTGATGACCAATCGTCGCTGGGAATGGCACGGCAACCGGCGAGTCGGCGTGTTGCACACCCAGGGCCCACTTTGGACCTGGCAAGAAGGCCACTATCTGCCCATGACGGTTATCTATCTAACTCAAAGTGAAAACAACCAACCACGAATCATACGAATAGCACGAATATTTAGGGCCTAGTCAGGCCCTAAATCAACCCAACTCAGACGCATCTCAGGAAGGGGATTTTGAGCTAAATTCCGACCCTATTCGTGTAAATTCGCGTCATTCGTGGTTCAACCCTTTTCACTTTGAGTATCTAAGTTGGAACACTAATCTTCGCTAATCGGCACTAATTTGATGAGTGAAGATTAGCGCATCTCCTATAAAAAGCATAAAGCATAGCCACAGAGCACACCGAGGTCTCAGAGAAAATACTGAAGCGAGTAACCTTATCTCAGTGTTCTCTGTAAGACAAACCCGTAAAAACTTGTTTTTTTGTCACGCTTTTTTGAAAGAAGGAAACCGCTAATAAACGCTAATCTCATGCCTGTTTTTCGCATTTCGTTCACCTATTAGCGTGCATTAGCGCTGATTAGCGGTTCCCTTTTTTTGTTTGCGGCCAAAGGCCGCGCTATGAACTCTGTGGCTACATAATTTAAGGAACTGCTCCAGTGTTCTTTCAATCAATTTTTGTGATCGACCAGAGGTCTCGCATCTGGTTTATCCTGCTATCCTGTCAAATTTTACCTGCTTTGCTGCGCTGGGTGATTCGCGGGCGCCTTTCTTTCCTTGAATGATTTACTTCCGCCACACACCGACAACCGCTGGCCGATAGGTTCGTACATCCCAACCCTCGCTTTTCTTTTCTTGCGCCACCTTGCCCGGCAACTTCTCAAAATCAAATCGTTCGTCCGCCTCGACCACAAAAATACTACCGGCGGGAGCCTGCTCTTTAACGGCACCAATCAGCTCCAGCATCTCATCTACCTTATCAATGAAAAACGAATAGGGCGGACTGCTGAAGACAAGCCATGGGATTGCGGATTGCGGATTGCGGATTGCGGAATCGTTGTCCGCTCTCAATTCCGAATTCCGCATTCCGAATTCCGCATTGGGCAAATCCCGCTTCCCCCATAAAAACGCGCTGGTGGTCAGCAACTGCGTGCGGTCTTCTACTTCCAGCGCCGCAATGTTCTCTGCCACAACCCGGGACGTAGGAATGTGTCGCTCGATAAAAGTCGCACTGATCGCCCCGCGACTGAGTGCCTCCAGGCCAAGTGCCCCGGTACCAGCAAACAGATCGATGGCGTGGCGGCCTTTGGCTTCGATCCCGACCAAATTGAAAATGGCCTCCCGCACACGATGTTTCATCGGCCGCGTCACCGGGTCGCCATGGTAAAGAAGCTTCCGCCCCCGAAAATGCCCCCCGATAATACGCAGCTCGGTCGGCTGATTGCTGTCGGAAAGTTTCGATTTAGTTTTACGTTTCGCCACACGAGTTCCTAAGTAAATAATCGATTGCCAGTGCCTGCTACAATATATACCGCGACAGGTCGGCACGCTCTATTGGGGTATGCGCCAGGAAAGCGACAGGCCGACCAACGGGAGTGCTGGATTTAGCGAGTGAGTGCTTGGAGCAAGTAAAGTTTCTAGCGCATACATCAATAAAACCCATGCCGGCGGTTTGCAAAGTCACCACATTGCACAAAACAAGCCATAACAAGTTGAACCACAGAGGACACGGAGTAGCACAGAGATAAACTATTTTTTCAGGCTCTCTGCGCGACTCCGCGTCCTCTGTGGTTATTCTCTTTTCCTATAACCTTATCAGTTTTCTCCGCTGTCTCTGCGGCTCTGCGAGAAATTCCTACCTACTTTCCCGGCTATGATCCGATTCTTTGAGGCGAAAATCCGAGCCAAAGATTCTCGCAACTTCTCAAAGCCCAATTGTGCATGGATCACTTCGAGGCGATATCCCATGCCCGGCAGATGGCCAAAAAATTGGCTTCGTTACCCTACAACGACACGTTTTGCCCCCTGCAAGTTGCAAAAAGCACCTAATTTCTAATGGAATAGCCCCTGACCGGCCAATTTCGGCTGGTTGACAATTGGGTCGCAAGCAGGCTAAGCTACTATTCTGATTTTCGATTTTGGCGGACCCTGGTATTGCGGGCGCTGATAATAGGCGCCCGTATCCGAGCTACTAACGCTCAAGGGGCAACTACAGCGGCTTCAACGCGCAACTACCTACTCTGAGAGTTGTTTGCCCACCGCCAGCTTCGTACTTGGGGATAATCTGCCTGTTTCGGTCGAGCGACCGCAGCAGCCGCAGTTTTTTTGTAGGGATACGGCAGACGTCGGCGAATAGGTTCGTGACGTCAACTTTAGCAAGACTTGCCGTGCATATTAGCGCGCTCCCGGCGAACAAAAGAAATTACCAAACACCATGAACATGAAATCCCTCAAAATCTTCTGCGACGTCGTCCGGCGGCGCAGCTTCTCACGAGCGGCTAAAGACAACAGTATTTCGCAATCCAGCGCAAGCCAAGTTGTCCACCAACTCGAAGAAAAACTGGGCATCCAACTGCTAGACCGCTCGAAGCGCCCGTTCGTACTCACTTGCGAAGGCGACCGCTACTACGAAGGTTGTTTGCAGCTAGTCCGCCAATACGCCCAGCTAGAAGAAGATGTCCGTACCCTCCACGACGAAACAGCCAGCCGCTTAACCGTCGCCTCGATCTATTCGGTGGGACTGGCGCACATGAGCGCGTTCATGCAGCGTTTCACCGCCGAGTATCCCAGTGCCCGCGTCCATCTCGAATACCTACATCCCGAGCGAGTGTACGAGGCGGTCGAAAACGGTGAAGTCGATCTCGGCTTGGTTAGCTACCCCGAAGAATCGCGAACACTTGCCGCCATTGCCTGGCGGCGTGAACCCTTGGTCGTTGTCTGCCACCCAAAGCATCCATTTGCCAAGCGTCCTTCTCTCGATATCAATGAATTGGCCGATTTACCCTTCATCGCATTCGAAACAGGCTTGCGCATTCGTTCAGAAATCGATCGTGCCTTAATGGTCAACAAAGTAGATTCGCCCATCGCTTTGGAGTTCGACAACATCGAAAACATGAAACGGGCGATCGAGATCGACGAAGGTATCAGCATCCTCCCCGAACCTACGATCGCCCGAGAAATCGCCTCAGCAACGCTCGCCAAAATCCCGCTCACCCAACCGCTAGAGCGTCCGCTTGGCATCATCCATCGCCGCGACCGCCAGCTTTGCCATATCGGCCAACAGTTTGTGCAACTGCTGCAAGCTGAGAACAACTTCGCCGGCAACAAAGAACCAATTACTCAACAACTTAGTAACAAATCGCAAACACAGGAAATCATCGCGCCGGGTCGTGAAACGGCAACACGGTAGCACCGCAGTTCCTTCACCACTTCGCATTTGATACCTGAATGAATGGCCAATGGTGGCCATTGCAAAAACCTGGAAGATAGTCATGAAAAAAAAACTACAACGCTTTACTCTGCCTCCCAAGCAAGGTCTCTACGACCCGGCCAACGAGCATGACTCCTGCGGAGTCGGCTTTGTCGCCCACATCAAAGGCGAGCCAAGCCATCAGATTCTTCTCGATGCCGAGGAAATCTTGCGCAACATGGATCATCGCGGTGCCTGCGGCTGCGAAGCCAACACGGGCGACGGCGCAGGCATGCTCACAGCGTTGCCCCATGCCTTTCTGCAAAAAGTGGTGAAAGCCGACCTAGGAGTCGACCTCCCCTCGCCGGGCGCCTTTGCAGTTGGCAATGTTTTCTTGCCGCAAATCGATGCCGAGCGAGAAAAGTGCAAAGCCGTTTTCGCCGAGTTGGTTGCCCAACAGGGCCAAAAACTCCTCGGCTGGCGCCCCGTGCCGACCGACCACCAAGCCGCCGACATTGGCCCCACGGCAAAAGCCGCCGAGCCGGTCATCGAGCAACCGATCGTCGCCGCAGCCAAGGGGATCAAGGGTGACGAATTTGAACGACAACTCTACCTCATCCGCAAGCAAGCAAGCCATCGCCTTCGGACTGACCAGTCGCTCGCCCAAGCCAAGATGTTTTACGTCTGTTCGTTGTCGACCAAGGTGATCATCTACAAGGGCATGCTCACCACCGATCAGCTATTCAAGTTCTTCCCCGACTTGGCCGACCCCGATTTCACAAGCCATTTGGCGATGGTGCATTCCCGGTTTTCAACCAACACGTTCCCCTCCTGGGACCGCGCTCAGCCATGCCGATTTATGAGCCACAACGGCGAAATCAACACCCTCCGCGGCAACAAAAACTGGATGCACGCCCGCGAAGGGGTAGTCGCCAGCGAAGTTTTTGGCGACGACCTCCCAAAACTGTTCCCGGTGGTCGAGCCTGATTGCAGCGACTCGGGCACCTACGACAACGTGTTGGAATTCTTGCTGATGAGCGGCCGCACGCTGCAAGAGTCGGTCATGATGATGATCCCCGAGGCATGGCAAAACCATGAAACCATGTCTAAGGAAAAAAAGGCGTTCTACGAATACAACTCCTGCTTGATGGAACCGTGGGACGGACCGGCGTCGGTCGCGTTTACCGATGGCAAATACATCGGTGCCGTACTCGACCGCAACGGCTTGCGCCCCTCACGTTATTACATCACCCACGACGATCGCGTCATCATGGCGAGCGAAGCAGGCGTGCTGCCCAGCGTGCAAGCCGACAACGTCAAAGTAAAAGGCCGCCTCCAGCCGGGCCGGATGTTCTTGGTCGATTTCGAGCAGGGCCGTCTAATCCCCGACGAAGAACTCAAAGAAGACTTCGCCTCGCGCCGCCCCTACGGCCAATGGCTTCAAGAACAACGCATCGACATCAACGAACTAGAGCCGAACAAAGAGCCCCACGTCTTCGACAGCCAAACGCTGCTCCAGCGGATGCAAGCTTTTGGCTTCACCGTCGAAACCATGCAGTTCATGCTTCTGCCGTTGATCAAAGTCGAAAAAGACCCCATCGGCTCGATGGGCAACGACTCCTGCTTGGCATGTCTCTCCGACAAGCCAAGAATGCTTTACGATTACTTCCGCCAGTTGTTTGCCCAAGTCACCAACCCGGCCATCGACTCGATCCGCGAAGAAATCGTCATGTCGCTCGAGTGCTACATCGGCCCCGAACAAAACCTATTGGAAACCTCTGACAAGCACGCCCATCGACTGCGTCTGCCACATCCGATTCTCTCGAACGAACAACTCGCCGCACTCAAGCACATGGACCACCGCGGCTGGAAAACAAAAACGCTCGACACCACCTGGGCACGTAGCGACGGCAAGTCGGGCATGGTCGAGGCGATCAAGCGTGTTTGCACCGAAGCCGAGGCAGCGGTCGACCAAGGCTTTTCGCTGGTCGTACTTTCCGACCGCGAGGTCTCTGCCGAACGCATCGCGCTGCCAGCGTTGCTCGTCTCAGGTGCCGTGCATCATCACCTCGTAAAACAGACCAAGCGTACCCGCATCGGCATCGTGCTCGAAACGGGAGAAGCTCGCGAAGTCCATCACCACTGCCTGCTTGTCGGTTACGGAGCAGACGCGATCAATCCGTATTTGGCATTTGAAGCCCTATGGCAAGCTCGCCGCGACGGGGTGCTCAACTCGGGCGATGCCACCATTCCCGATGTTGAATCGGGCGAAGGCCGCAACCACCCGGCGGTCGACCCCGTCGTCGATGGCGAAGTGTTCGACCCAGTCACCGCCGAAGATCACGATCTCGTAGCCAAATATCGCACCGGGGTTGCTAAGGGCATGCTCAAAGTGATGGCCAAAATCGGTATCTCCACATTGCAAAGCTACAAAGGCGCACAAATCTTCGAGGCGATCGGGCTTCGCGATGAGGTAATCGCACTTAGCTTCGTCGGTACCGCCAGCCGCATCCAAGGCGTCAATTTCGACATCCTGGCCGAAGAAGCAATTCGACGACACGAGCTTGGCTACCCCAAACACGACAACAATCGTTTGGCCATGCTGCCCAACCCGGGCGAATTCCACTGGCGAGCCGAGGGCGAACGCCACATGTGGGATCCCCAATCCATCGCCGACATCCAAGTTGCCGCTCGCACCAACGACCCAGAAACCTACAAACGGTTTTCCGACCACATCAACTTCGATGCCCAAACCCGTTGCCAACTTCGCGGCTTGCTGACCTTCAAGAAAGAGGCCAACGGAGGCTCCATCCCGCTCGATGAGGTGATGTCCGTCAAAGAAATCGTCAAACGCTTCTGCACAGGGGCCATGTCGTTCGGTTCGATCTCTGCCGAAGCCCACGAATCACTCGCCATCGCGATGAACCGACTGGGCGGCAAGAGCAACACGGGCGAAGGGGGCGAAGACCCTGAGCGTTTCAACCCGCTGCCGAACGGCGATTCCAAACGATCGGCGATCAAGCAAATCGCCTCGGGCCGATTCGGCGTGACGATCAACTATTTGACCAACGCCGACGAACTCCAGATCAAAATCTCGCAAGGTGCAAAACCGGGCGAAGGGGGCGAGCTTCCGGGTCGCAAAGTCGACGACAACATTGCCCGCATCCGTCACTCGACGCCAGGCGTCGGTCTAATCAGCCCGCCGCCGCATCACGACATCTACTCGATCGAAGATCTCAAACAACTGATCCACGATCTGAAAAACGCCAACCGTAGCGCTCGCATCAGCGTCAAACTAGTTTCGGAAGTCGGCGTCGGCACGATTGCCGCAGGCGTCGCCAAAGGTTTTGCCGACCATATCCTGATCGCAGGCGATGGCGGCGGCACAGGGGCTTCTCCGCTAACCAGCATCAAACACGCCGGCCTACCGTGGGAATTGGGCATCGCCGAAACGCATCAAACCCTGGTCCTCAACGATCTGCGCAGCCGTGTCGTGCTGCAAACCGACGGGGGCCTGAAAACGGGTCGCGACGTCGTAATCGCCGCGTTCTTGGGTGCCGAGGAATTTGGCTTCTCGACCGCGCCGCTCATCACGATGGGCTGCATCATGATGCGAAAGTGCCATCTCAACACCTGCCCGGTCGGCATCGCCACACAAGACCCCGAGCTACGAAAGAAGTTCAAAGGCAAGCCCGAGCATGTGGTGAACTACCTGTTCATGGTCGCCGAAGAAACCCGAGAGATTATGGCTGAGCTAGGCTTCCGCACGATCGACGAAATGGTCGGTCGAGTGGATTGCCTCGTGACCGACGCCGCCATCAAACACTGGAAGGCCGATGGCCTCGACCTCACCGAATTGCTCTCGCCCATCGAAAAACCCTACCCCGACGCAGGCACTTACTGCACACAATCGCAAGATCACGGACTAGATATTTCGCTCGACATCACCAAGCTGCTCGACCTGGCCAAACCGGCCCTCGAAAACGGCGAATCGGTTCGCGAAGAATTGCCCATTATCAACACCAACCGCACCGTGGGCACCATCCTAAGCAACGAAATTGCCAAGCGTTACGGTGCAGAGTGCTTGCCAGAAGATACCATCCAATTCAAATTCAACGGCTCAGCCGGGCAAAGCTTCGGTGCGTTCCTCGCCCAAGGCGTATCGCTCGAATTAGTAGGCGACGCCAACGACTACGTCGGCAAGGGGCTTTCCGGCGGGCGAATCGTAATTTACCCCCCCAAGAACTCCAGCTTTGTTCCCGAAGAAAACATCCTCGTCGGCAACGTCTGCCTCTACGGCGCGACCGGCGGTCAAGCGTTCTTCCGAGGTTGCGCAGCCGAACGATTTGCCGTCCGCAACAGTGGCGCACAAACGGTGATCGAAGGCGTCGGCGACCACGGCTGCGAGTACATGACCGGCGGTCGAGTCGTGATTCTCGGCCCCACAGGCCGCAACTTTGCCGCCGGGATGAGTGGCGGAGTCGCCTACCTCTGGGATCCGCAAGAGCAGTTACGTGCCAACTGCAACCGGGGGATGGTTGAGCTTGAAAAGGTCGAAGACGAAGACGACGTCGCCGAGCTAAAGCAACTCATCGAGCTACACCAAAACCACACCGAGTCGACCGTCGCCGCCGACCTCCTCGACCGCTGGGACGAAACCCTACCCCAATTCGTAAAAGTAATGCCAACCGACTACAAACGAGTCCTAGAAGAACAAAAAGCCAAACAGCAACAACAACCGGCTGCGGTTTGATTATCTCTCGCAAAGGCGCTAAGGCGCAAAGAAAGATAAGACTGACGTATGCATGAAAATCCCATATCCAAGGAAATTGTCGATGCTGCGTTCAAAATACACACCAAACTTGGCCCTGGACTGTTGGAATCTGTCTATGAAGTAGTGCTTGCGTATGAACTAAAGAATCGCAACCTTCGGACTGAACGACAGGTACGCGTACCTGTCGAATACGAAGGAATTCGTTTCGACGAGGGCTATCGACTCGACTTGTTAGTGGAAGACAAAGTTATTGTAGAAATCAAATCGATCGAACAGATTGCAGCGGTACACAAAAAACAGTTGCTGACTTACTTACGGCTAACAGACAAAAGGTTGGGGCTACTAATCAACTTCAACGAAGAACTAATACGAAATGGAATCTCACGCGTGGTAAATGGCCTAAAAGACTCGACATAGCAGTTCTTCTTTGCGCCTTAGCGCCTTTTTGCGTGAACCTTTTTACAGATCATTTCAATAACTAAACTTAAGCAACATCAAATATCATGGGCAAACCTACCGGATTCAAAGAATTCACTCGCGAAACCGTTCCCTATCGCGATCCCCTCTCCCGCGCCAACGACTTTCTAGAGATCTACACCGATCCGCCCGAGGGCCATCTGCGCACCCAAGGCGCCCGGTGCATGGATTGCGGCGTGCCGTTTTGCCAATCGAACACTGGCTGCCCGGTCGACAACCTCATCCCTGAGTGGAACGACTTGGTCTACCAAGGCCGATGGCGCGACGCGATCGATCGACTGCACAAAACCAACAATTTTCCTGAATTCACAGGCCGTGCCTGCCCCGCCCCTTGCGAAGGGTCCTGTGTGCTTGGCATCATCGAACCGGCGGTAACGATCAAGAACATCGAAAACGCAATCGTCGATCGCGGCTTCGCCGAAGGCTGGATCGTCGCCCAACCGCCCGCCGAGCGGACAGGCCGCAGCGTCGCAATTGTCGGTAGCGGCCCCGCAGGGCTTGCCGCCGCCGCCCAGCTTAACAAAGTCGGCCACTCGGTTACCGTTTACGAACGGGCCGACCGGGTCGGCGGCCTACTGATGTACGGCATCCCCAACATGAAGCTCGACAAAGGCGTCGTCGAGCGCCGCGTGAATCTTTTGCGAGCCGAAGGCGTCGAGTTTGTCACCGGTGCCCACGTTGGCCTAGAAGAAGATTTCGCCCCCGGCCACATGACCCAAATCATGCAAGAACAAGGCTGCAAAATAAAATTCATCGATCCGCAACAGTTGATCGACGATAACGACGCACTCCTATTGGCCACCGGTGCTACCAAACCGTTCGATCCCACAAGCCGTTGCCCCGGCCGCGACCTAGAGGGAATTCATCTAGCGATGGACTTCCTCACCCGCAACACCAAGAGCCTGCTCGACGGCAACATCCAAACCGGCGAACACGCAGACGGCGAGTACCTCTCGGCCAAAGGCAAAAACATAGTGGTCATCGGCGGCGGCGACACCGGGGCCGACTGCATTGGCACTTCGCTCCGCCACGGGGCCACAAGCATTGTCAACTTCGAGTTGCTCGACACCCCGCCTGCCGAACGTGCCGACAACAACCCTTGGCCCCAATGGCCGCGAATCTATCGGGTCGACTACTCTCACGCCGAGACAGCCGCCAAATTGGGCGACGACCCACGTCAATACAACATCCTGACCAAAGAATTCATCGACGACGGCAAAGGCCACATCCAAGGCGTCAAGACCGTCGCGGTCGACTGGTCGAAGCCCGTAGAAAACGGCCCCCCATTCTCGGAGGTCGAAGGCAGCGAAAAAATCTGGCCTGCCGATCTCGTCTTCCTCGCCACCGGCTTTGTCGGCCCAGAACTCAGCCTCGGCGACATGCTAGGCCTCGACACCCAAAACCCACGCGGCAACTGGAAAACCTTCGCCGCCGAGCATGGCAACTTCGCCACCAACATCGAAGGAGTCTTCGCCGCCGGCGACTGCCGCCGAGGCCAAAGCCTAGTCGTCTGGGCCATCAACGAAGGCCGAGGAGCCGCCCGAGCCATCGACCAATACCTAATGGAAACCACCACCCTATCAGCCCCAGGCCTAAATTTACCGCAGCAAGTGGTGTAGAAAAAAAGTAGGGTGTGTGCAGCGAAGCGAAACGCACCACTCACGTCACCGCAGTTTACGCCTACACCGGCTCATCGGTGCGTTTTACGCACCCTACGGACGGAAGAAGTTTCAATCTAAAAACGAGTTATGCCGTAAATCGCAGATTGATGAATCCAAAGCAAATCCCCAAACTGATAAATCAACTCAAACGTGTCGGTTCAACTTCGACCGTCCGGAATCCATACACATCGGCGGAGTGCTCGCAGAATCTGGCCGCATATCTCAGGACACTGTGTTCGTATCCATATTATTCTGGTCACCTCCTGATTGGCGAGGCACCCGGCCATAAAGGCTGCGCACTCACGGGCATTCCCTTCACAAGCCAGCGTGTACTTTCAAAAAATACGCACCCATTCATTAAAGTGCTTCAGCCATCACTCTCGATACCCGGTGGTATCACCGAGGCCACAGCAACGATCACATGGAACTACCTCGACGGATGTACTGCTGTGCCCGCGATGTGGAATGTGTTCCCATTTCATCCACACAATACAGGCAATCAGCAGTCAAACAGAACTCCCAAACCAACCGAAATTGACACTGGCAAACAATTTATCCAACTAATTTTTGATATACTCTCACCTGAAGTGGTCATCGCTGTTGGCGGCACGTCCGCCAAGACACTTGGCCGGTTGTTTCCCGACCTGGAAATAGAAATTGTGCGGCATCCATCACACGGTGGAAAGTCGGACTTTCTCGACGGCATCAAGGCTGCGGGCGTCGTCTAATGCGGGTATCACCGACAGTCGTTCGGAGTTGACATTGCCTGCGAGTAGGCGCAGTCGAACGATTGGCGCCCTTTCTCGGTATGACCGCCATAGCACAGGAGGTCATTTGCGTCGAAGCCCATCTCCTCTTGTGCTGCGCACGCCGACACATGTCCGAACAACGCCCAATAAGTGGCAGATCGTATTGCGGACAAGTGTCGGTGCCACCCAAGTCATCCCCCCAAAAAACTCTGCTGTCTCCGCGAGAAACACCCCCGGCCAAATTTTCACAGTTGAAATTGGGCCACTACTTCTGGGATAATAGCGGTTAGCTTTTAGCCGTTAGCAATCAGCTTTTTCGTCATTCGTCATTCAGATTTCTTCATTTACCGCGCCCAAATGGACAATATTATTCCCTTCCGCACTCCGATTTCCGCATTCCGAGCTACCTTTTGTCCACCCCAATAGAGTTCCCAGCAATTCGTGCCAAAACTAACCCCCCAAACACTGTCATAGAAGCACCAACCAACACAATTTTGTCCAATAACGTCACCCAGCCGCTCGCGGCTTAGCCAAATCAAAAATAAAAAATCAACAATCAAACATCCCCCCTCAATGGTGCAAAGCCGCTCCTAAGGTTATCCTATCCAAAACACTATATTACATTATTCAAAGTGAAAAGGATTGAACCACGAATGACGCGAATTTACACGAATAGGGTTTGGATTTAGCTCAAAATCCCCTTCCCGAGATGCGTCTGAATTGGGTTGATTGGGGGCCTGACTAGGCCCTAATTATTCGTGCTATTCGTAGGATTCGTGGTTGGTTGTTTTCAGTTTGAGTAGATTGGCCTCTTCGTACCGGAGAATTCATGAAATCAGGCATCTCGCGTATTGGGCTTACCCTCTTTACGCTTTACTTATTCCTCTACGGCGGCTTTGTGCTGCTCAATACTTTTTCGCCGGAAACGATGGAGGCAACTCCCTTCGCAGGCATCAACGTCGCCATTCTTTACGGCTTCGGCCTGATCGTTAGCGCATTTGTTTTCGCATTGCTCTACGGGTTTCTCTCCAAGCCGACGGAGGGCGACAAGTGATTTACTCGCCCTCGTTGATTGCTGTTTGTATTTTTTTTCTGTTCGTCGGTATCACACTGGGGATCAGCTTTTATTTGGGCGGAAAAGCAAAATCGTCGGAAGGCTATTTCGCCGCCCACGGCCAGATCCCCTGGTTCGTCAACGGAGTCGCCTTCGCCGGCGATTATCTCTCAGCCGCATCGTTCCTTGGCATCTGCGGAATGATCGCCTTTTACGGCTACGATGGATTCCTGTATTCCATCGGCTTTTTAGCCGGCTGGGTGGTCGCCCTGTTTGTTGTCGCCGAGCCGATGAAACGCCTCGGCAAGTTCACCTTTGCCGATGCTCTGAACTCACGTTTCAATTCACGGGGAATCAAAGTCGCAGCCGGCATCAGCACGCTGGCGGTTAGTATTTTTTATCTGATTCCGCAAATGGTTGGAGCCGGGGTTTTGGTCCGCCCGTTGCTTGGCCTGCCACACTGGGCGGGCGTCGTAATCGTTGGCACGGTGGTCATTCTCATCGTCGTCACTGCCGGGATGGTCTCGACCACTTGGGTACAGTTCCTCAAAGGCGCACTGCTGGTCTTCTTTTGTGCCATCCTTACCCTGTCGATCTTGCAACGTGGATTCGAAGTCTACGAGGGCCCCCTCGAATCGCAAACCGTCACAAAAACTCCCGATGGCAAAACTCTCATCAATGGTCTGCCACGCGGCACGGGCGAAGGGCAAGCCGTCCTCAAGCCAGTCGGCCACATTAGCAAGCTGCCCGGCGGCATCAAAAAAACAGGCCCCGTCGGCCCGCTCGAATTTTTCAGCATCCTGCAAGAAAGCGAAGTGCTGCTGACGTCCTCCAAAAAAGTCAAAAACGAAGACGGAAGCGTTACCACCACTTACACCCCCAAGCCCACCCCGGGCAGCCAAGTGCTTCGCCCTGGCGAACATCCGAAATTCAAAGGCATTCGAAGCAACAACTTCAAAGACAAGCTCAATTTTCTTTCGCTCATGTTGGCGCTATTTTGCGGCACGGCCTCGCTGCCGCACATTTTGATTCGCTACTACACGGTGAAAGATCAAGCAGCGGCCCGAAAAAGCACGATCGTTGGCATTGGCTGCATCGGCTTCTTCTATGTGCTGACGCTCTACATGGGCCTCGGTGCGATGACCAGCGGTGCGATGGATGTTACCGACACCAACATGGCCGCCCCCCTGCTGGCCCGCAGCATCAGCGAATTGCTCTTCGCCATCATCTCCGCCATCGCCTTTACGACTGTGCTGGGAACCGTCAGCGGCCTCATTCTTGCGTCCGCCGGAGCAGTCGCCCACGACCTCGTCGCCAGCTTCGTCAGCGAGCCACTCACCGACCACGAGCAGGTGCGCATCGCAAAAATCGCCTCGGTTGTTGTCGGAGTAATCGCCATCGTCTTAGGGATTTTGTTCAAAGAGCTCAATGTCGGCTATCTGGTCGGTTGGGCATTCAGCGTTGCCGCATCAGCCAACCTACCAGCGCTGGTGATGTTGCTATTCTGGAAAAAGACCACCAAACAAGGAATCATCGCCGCCATCGTTGTAGGCATGACCAGTTCCCTGGCCTGGATTCTGCTAAGCGCCGACACCTTCGCCAACGTCTACGGCCTACCTGCCGAGAACGCCCTAGTACCATTCAGCCAACCAGGAATCGTAACCATCCCGCTAGGCTTTGTAACGCTGGTTGTCGTATCGCTGTTGACTCAAACAACAGACACAAACAACAACCGCGCCGATTAAGATCAACTATGTCAATTCTTTCAATTACACTGGTGCTACTACGCAAGGTTGAACCACGACGACACAACGAACACGACGAAAGAAGCCTGGGTTTCCGGTATTTCCCACGGTTCGGAGCCTACCGAAATGCAACAGATATTGTTTCTTGTGAAAATTTGTCCTCTTTGAATTGATTAGCGGGCGACTTCAATGTTACACGTTAGATTCACGTCGTGTCCGTTGTGTCGTTGTGGTAAACTTGCCCCTGCGCTGTAATACTAGGAAATTAAATTCGTGCCGAATACCGCAGTAATTTTTGATGTCGATGGCGTGCTTGTCGACTCCTACCAGGCCCATTTCCAAAGCTGGCTACAAATGCTGGCCGAAAAGGGTGTCGTATTTACTGAAGACGAATTCCGGGCGACCTTTGGCCGCACGAGCCGCGATATTATTGCGGAACTCTACGATGGCAAGCTCACCGACGCCGAGATTCGCGAGCTTGATAACCGCAAAGAAGCCCTTTATCGCGACCTACTTCGGCAGGAATTTTCTGCCATCAACGGTGCGCTAGAATTGATCGACGCACTGGCTGCTGCCAAACTAAAATTAGCCGTCGGTTCTTCAGGCCCACCCGAAAATGTGGCACTCACGCTTGAATGCTTAGGGCGTTCAGGCCTATTCGCTGCTCGCGTAACGGGCGGCGACGTCACCCGAGGAAAACCCGACCCCCAAGTTTTTCAAATCGCAGCCGAACGTCTCGGCGTCGCTCCCGAACAGTGCGTAGTCGTCGAAGACGCCCCCGCCGGCGTCGAAGCCGCCAACCGCGCCGGCATGACCAGCATCGCGCTAACCGGCACCGCCACCCGAGACCAACTCGCCCACGCCAACTTGGTGGTCGAAAGCCTGCGAGAATTAACCCCGGAGAAAATCCAAACCCTATAGCCGAACCATCCTGATTCGAAAAAGGGGCGCGACCGCACAGCGAGCAGGACACGGCACGTGAAACACTCACTCGGCACGCAGGCCACAGTCGCGCCCCAGGATTTTTCAAGGGAAATCGCCGTCGGTCTATTTCCCTCCACTGGACGCGAGCCCCTTTTCAGCGTTGGCCAAACCGCGTTGAAACGCTTTGTTGTTCGGTGCCGAGTCAACAAGAATCTTGTAATACTTCACCGACTTGGCATACTCTTTGCGTTCGAGATACGCCTGAGCCAATCCCGTGGTTGCCGCCGCGGGACCAGAAGATTTCTCAGTCATCGTTTCCCACAGCGCAATCGCTTCGTCGACTTTCCCCTCGGCCTTCAAACAGCGAGCCAAGCCATTCATCGGCCCCCCTGCATCTTTTTCCAAAGAAAGACACTGCTCAAACAGCGGCTTCGCCTGCTCATGCTTACCTTGATTGAGCAAACAGAACGCAAGCCCATTGGTGGCCGACAGGTTTTCTTTGTCGTTTTCCAAAACTCGGCGAAACAGTCTTTCTGCTGTGCGCATGCGACCACTTTGAAACATCTGCCAGCCATGCGCTGCGTCGGCCGAATGAAGCTTCGGTTTGCCGAGTGGCTCGATCAACTTTCGCAATTCATCATCCAACTTGCCAGCCTTGGCGGCTGCCAACATCTGTTGAGATCCCACGTCTTTCGGGTTACTGGCAGCGATTTTTTCAGCCCACGGCCGGGCTTTCTTGAACTTCTCTTGCAGAAGATACACCTTTGCCAACCCATAATGGGCTGCGGGAGCCTGCGGAGCCGCAAGCAAAAGATATTTTTCCGCCCGATCATAGTCCTTCCACATAAGATAAACTTGCCCCAGCCCGTTGAGCGCCGCCGGATGCTTTGGCTCCAGAGCCACGCACTTTCCGAACGCCTCAACTGCCCGTTCGCTTTGCCCGCCGTTAAAACGACTCCAGCCAAGGCCGTTCCACGCATCCGTGGCATCCGGATCAAGCTTTACCGCCTCAGAGAACTTTTCTTCGGCGGCAACCATGTTGCGCTCCTGCCAAAGTTTCCAACCTTCCGCCGTCAGGGCATCAGCATCCTCGACAACATCGTCCGCTTGTCCGCTTGGATTGGTCGACTTCTTGCTGACGATCTCCTTCGCAGTACGATCCTTGTTCTGCTCTCGCCACCGGGCATATCCCTTTTCATCATGCTCAAAGTTGGGCAAGCCTTGCCTCTTGATGTAGACAGCCGCATAGCTTCGCACCCCGGCATCCTGGTCTGCCATACCCAGGTGCATCACATCGAAAAACCGGGGATGAATTTTCTTGTTGCCCATCATCCCTGGAGTAAAACCCTTGAGAATCTGCTTCCGGGCGCTGGCGACGATCTTGGGCCAATTCGAAGCTAGAATCTCGTAAGGACGATCCCCTGGGATTTGCACCAGTTCCATCCCAATTTGAGCGCCAACAAACCAGCTGTCGTCTTCCTGAACGGCAAGCAACCGTTCGCGCCATTGTTGGTCGGAAGGCCCTTTTACTTCCTTGCTCTCGGCAACAACTGGCGCACTAACGGCCAGCCAACCTGCCATAATTCCCATCAAAACCTTGGTCATAACGACTCCTCCAATCACAAGTACAGACAACCAGATGAGACGTTTTCGGCGGCGTCGCACCTCGTCGTCGTGGAGCGATCGGGCCAACAACTGGTCCGATTCTTGGAGTGCCGTGTCCAAAAGTTCTTGTTCGTGCTCTGGGAGCGTTTCGTCAATGTTCGGTTCTATTTCAGTCATTTTTTTATGCGATTAGCTTTTAGCCTTTAGGTTCTTCCCCCTCGTCTCTCACCCCTCTCATATCGCCTTGATCAATTTTGCCGCTGCTTCAGCCGATAATTTGCCTTCACTCACCGCGTCGAGAATCGTCCCTTTGGTTTGTTGTGTTTTGCCAATCTCATCTCGCAGCGCTGCAATCACTTTGTCGAGCCGCGACCGCACCGTCGGATACGAGACGCTCGTCTGCTCGGCCATCTCCTTCAAGCTGCCGCTGGCCAACACAAATATCTCGATAAACCGCTGATGCTCTGTCGGTAGATTCGCCAGTCGGGCAGACGGAAATGCCGCCTCAACCGACACCTCGCAAGCATGGCAAGTCATCCGGCTGACCGTCATTGCCTGGTCGCAATAAGGACACGAGGCGTTAATCTGGAAATCACTCATCCTTCCGATTATGCAACATCAGGGCTGACATTACTACACATAATTGATAATTATACCAATAGAAATAAATTTTATGACAAGTATGCACAAAGCAAAGCAATATTATTGAGTTTTGCTTAGGCTCGAAAATGCCCTACTTATCTTGCGTAGATTGCCCGTTGCCGCCGTCTTCTTTGCGGGGTGGCTGGGTGCTGAGAGCCCGCTTGAGAGCCTCTTCTGGGCTCAGCGGGTAGAGAGAGACTCGCTCTTCGCGGTCTTGGTAAGAATCGTTTTTAGGTTGGTCTGAGGCCATTTCTAGCGGACGCTCGCACCCACAGAGAAAATGCGATATATTAAATGCACGAAGCCCAGAAGCTGGATGGCTCCTGGGCTTCTGCGTATTTTCATTCCCCGGTAGTTTTGCGAAGACGCCCGGGAGACGACAACGGCAGGATGCGAACCAATGGCCGCAACCCGATACAACACCAGCAGTCTATATGACTGCCTGAAAGGCGTCAAGCGGATTCTTTACCGCAAGATGTGGTACGGATTGAGTGCAGGAGGTTCGCCCATTAAAGGAGTTTTGGGCGATGGTGGCGTGGCAATGTTACTGTGATGAAACTTGTACCAGTAAACCAGACAAGTACCCTTGTGTAGGCGGTCTTCTTATCCGACGCGATGACGCAAAGCACTTAGCAGATTTATTGCTATCGTGGCGCACGTATTGGGATATTCAAGGCGAACTGAAATGGACTCGCGTATCTCTCGGTCGATACGACAGATATCAAGAATTCGTCGACGGTCTCCTTAGTCGCATTAAGCAACAGACTGTCGTTTTCGCGTCTATCTATTTTGACCGGCGAGACATAGACATCAAGAACCGCAATAAAGGCTGCGCAGAGGAACTTTATCGCAAGTTATTCTACCAGATGATACTCCACAAATTTGTGCCGCAGATGGAGCCCGGTGACACGCTTGCAGTTTTTCCTGATGATTCACAGTCTCCAGCTGATCCAGTCGACTTGCAAAGGGCATTGAATAATGGACTTCGCAGTCGATTCGGCTGGACCAGAAATCGCATAACGAGTGTTCAGGCGGTGGACTCTAAGAAGACTCAAATGGGGCAAGCTAATGACATCTTGCTCGGGGCTGTTGGCTTCCATGTAAATGGCAAACACGAAAGAAAGGGCGCGGCGAAGCCGAAGATAAAAATTGCCTCGTCTATTGCAGACGCTATCGGCGTCGCATCTCTTGCCGAAGAAACTCCACGGGAAAATAAGGGAGACTTCTCGGTATGGAGGTTCAGGTTTCATCAACCGGCGCATGAAAAAAGGCGCATCAAGCCCTAGCCTCTCGGCCCCTCGACTATGCGAGGCCCTGATATAAAACAGGGTCTTCGGTGCTTGTGCGCCTACTTAGATTGTATCGACATCCAGTTATGGTGTAACGCCAAATTCTTGGCCGATTTAGGAAGATGTTTTGTATTTCAAGCGTTTTCCGCTGATTCGCCTAATGGCAGCGTCTCTGCGACTGCTATCAGAGACCATGCGGTGATTCCAACGAAACCCGTACTCGGCACAATATCGATGGATGTGGGCTTTGCTCATGCTGTGATAGACGCCGTAATGACCACGTTTGATTAAGGCGAAGAAGCTCTCAACGGTGTTGCTGAAAACCTTGAACCCGTCTTCGCGGGTCTTAACGTATTGCCTTCGAGAATGCTTGACGTGCTCATGCTCAGCAAAGTAGTTAGTCAGTCGTTTATAGGCGGGCAGTTCGTCAGTCACGATTACGGCGTCCGGCTGTACGTGCTTGCGAATGGCACCAATCAAGGTCTTGCTGGTGACGTTGGGAATAGGACCGCATCGCACTTCTCCCTGACGCTGCACAAGGGCCATAACGGGCTGCTTGGTAGTGCCGCGTCCGGTTCTCCCCTTTTGCTTATATCTTGGCTTGCCACCTATGTAAGTCTCGTCGACTTCGACAACGCCTTCCATGGGTTTGTCGAACGATTGAGTTTCCATCGCATGGCGAATGCGATGCAGCATGAACCAAGCAGTTCGATAGGAGCCCAAACTTAGCTCGCGTTTAAGCTGTAGTGCCGAAAACCCCTTTTTCGACGAACATAAAAGATGGAACGCCAGTACCCACTTTACCAGTGAGACTTTGCTGCTCTCTAAGATTGAACCAACCTTCACAGTAAATTGCTTGCGACACTCGCTGTTATTACACTGGATACATCCCTTACGGTGAGCCTTGCCATTCATGCGGGTGCAATTGCTGGAACCACAATGAGGGCAAACAGGGCCGTCAGGCCAGCGCAGGCTCTCTAAATAGGCCATAGCGTCATCTTCGGTCAAACTGGCTACTTCTATGAGATTCATAACTGCCTTTCCTTTGTCTATATGATATAGACAACTTATTGGCATGTCAATGAGATATTGACATAATTCTTGAGAAACTTAGAATAGTGGTATGGGTAAAGAAAGAACCGAAGACCCGAGCATGCGCAAAGTACGCAAGCTGTTTGATAAGTCTGGCCTCACCCAAGCAGAATTGGGCGCTAAGATGGGCTACCGGCCCACGTCAGCGCGTCAGGCTGTCTCGCAGTTCCTCAAGAGTGGCAATCCACAGATTGGCATGTTGCGTCGTTTTGCTAAGGCAATGGGAGTTAAGCTAGAAACTTTGATCTAGCTAGGACACGGGAAAGCATCAAATGTTCGCTGTGGCTTGCTTTGTTTAGTGCATATTTCCGAATTTTATTCATTTTATTACAGCCACTCTCTTAAACCTCCTCCGGCGAAACAGGGCCTTTCCCTAAAGCAAAGCCACGCCGATACTTGCGTTATGCCTACCCCTCGAACTCGCCTCGCTCCTTCGCCCACCGGTGCTTTGCACCTCGGCAACGTTCGTACATTTCTGGTGAATTGGGCCCTGGCCCGACAGCAGGGTTGGGAAATCGTTTTGCGCGTTGAAGACCTCGACGGGCCGCGTCACAAGGCGGGGGCTGCCGAGGCGATGGTCGATACGCTTGCTTGGCTGGGGCTCAATTGGGACGAAGGGCCCTACTACCAACGCGAAGACCTCACCGCGTATCGCGAAGCCACCGCGCGGCTTGCTGAACTACGGCATGTTTATCCCTGCCGATGCACTCGTAAAGAAATCCAAGCCGCGAGTCTCTCGGCTCCTCATGGCGACCAGCACGAGCTTTGTTACCCTGGCACTTGCCGACCCGATGCAAATGCAACGATCGATGTCGGGCTGCTTGGTGCCGAGGGGGTCGCTTGGCGGGTGCAGGTGCCGTCGGGGCAAACGTCGTTCGTCGACGAATTTGCTGGGCCGCAAGAGTACGACGTTGCCCAAACGGTCGGCGATTTTTTGGTCGGCACCAAACTCGGTTTGCCAAGCTATCAACTAGCCGTGGTTGTTGACGACGCCCGACAGGGCATTAGCGAAATCGTTCGTGGCGACGACTTGCTCTCTTCGACCCCTCGGCAAATGCTGCTCTACGACTTGCTTTGCCTGGGCCCGCCGCCAACCTACACCCACTTGCCGCTCGTTTTGGGCGAAGATGGCCGTCGGTTGGCTAAGCGGCATGGGGATACTCGGGTGTCGTACTATCGTGAACAGGGCGTCTCTGCCGAGCGTATTTTAGGGCTTCTTGCCGAGTGGTGTGGACTCGCCCCCCGAAGGCAATTGACAGCCGGTGAATTTTTACGCGCCTTCTCGCTAGAACGATTACCGCGCCAGCCAGCCGTGTTTACTAAGGCCGATGACGCTTGGCTGCTACAATAGCGAACTATACCCACCGTCGTACGCGATTGCAGTAGGCTCGATACGCGTCGCCAAAGGTTGCGGTGAGCATTGCTTCTTCGTGCTGGATAAACCGTGTGGTGATGATCCACATAAACAACGGCGGCACCAGCCAGGGCGA
The DNA here is from genome assembly GCA_013152205.1 of Planctomycetota bacterium. Taxonomy (GTDB): domain Bacteria; phylum Planctomycetota; class Planctomycetia; order Pirellulales; family Lacipirellulaceae; genus Bythopirellula. The sequence goes on along the minus strand of JAADGV010000122.1, from coordinate 15,925 downwards.
GGCGCTGCCTGTGGCAATCGCCACGCCTATGAGCAAAACCGCCATGCTCAGGTAAATCGGATTGCGGCTAAATCGGTAGAGGCCGCCGGTTAACAAAGAACTCGATTCACGAAAAGGAATAATCGTGGTTTTGCGACGGCGAAACTCCAGTGCGCAGAAAATGTTCACGACGAGTGCCGCCGCGATAACGGCCCCTCCCGCCAGTCGACCGGAGGTCGCCCAAAGATCAGCAACCGGCAGCCAGCGATCGAGTGCGATCTCCAACAAAATCGCGGCCAGCAACACCACGGGCGGCAAAATTTTTCTTCGACGTGAGGGAGATTTTTCAGACACACTATTCATGGGCAAATAACCTTTTCTCTGCTTTTGGCGCGGGCAGACGATTCTGGCCCGGTTTATGCGGACCGTGTGGCGGCCCGGCTATTGGCTCAACCGCCGCCGATCCCGCTGAACATTACGCCGACAGCATACGCCAGTGCGGCTGCGGATCCACCTATTAGCAGGGTTACGAATCCTTCCTTGTACCAGGGATGGTCGATAAACTGCGATTTAGCAGCACCTATTCCAAAAAATGCTCCTGCGGTAACCAGTGCACTCCACGCATACGGACGATTGATTGTTCCAGGAAAAATATACTCGATCACAAACGCCGCTAAGGGAAGAAATCCGACCAACACGAACGCAGCAAACGTAGTCAGTGCGGCTTTCATCGGGTTAGGGCCTTCTAAGGCGATTCCAAACTCGTCGGTCAGCATCGTATCAACCCATTGATTAATGTCACCGGTGATTACCTCGACCGCACGCTCAAGGTCCTCGCCAGCAAAGCCTTTTTGCCTGAAAATCTCGCGGATTTCTTCCTTCTCGCCCTCGGGGTAACGGTCGATGTGCTGCTCTTCGCGGCGGCGCAAGCGTTGCTTTTGCAGGTGCTCGGCCCGGATGCCCAGGTAGTTGCTCGCTGCCATGCTAAAGCCGTCGCCTAGCAAATTGGCAATGCCCAAGATAATCACGATACCCGTATGGAGACCGGCTCCTGCCACTGCCGACACCACAGCCAGGGTGGTAACCACCCCATCAATGGCGCCATAAACAAAGTCGCGCAGGTAGCTCTGGTATGCGTTGCTGCTTAATCGTTCGCGAACGGCAGCGGGTCGATGCGAGGCGATATGCTCGTCTAGCGACATTTTTTCGGGCATGGTGTTCTTGCTCCGGTGTTGTCCGGCGACTCGTGGAGTCGCGGCTATCTTTGGCGGAACATGAATTTTAGAGGCAGTTTTAGAATGTTCCTAGTGCTTTGCCATAACAAAAATTGGGATGCAAGAGTTGTCAAAGCACTCGTGACGGAATCACTGAACTGCGAGAGAGTTTTTTTGGGGCGGGAGCAAGAAGCAGACTCCTGTGGTCTCGATTGCCCGAGTTTTCAGCGGTTATTGGAGAACTCGCGATCGCATGGGTACAAAAATGGTTTTAGGAAATTACACCAAAATCAGCCCATCACGAATCGCGACACTCGTAAGCTCAGCCGCTTTGTGGACTTGCAACTTTCTCATCAGACGCGATTTGTGATTGTCGATCGTACTCTCGGCTAACTGCAATTGTTCGGCACAATCACGCACAGAATTCCCCTGAGCCAGTAGTTTAATTACATCCAATTCACGAGAAGTTAGCGCTGCTACCGAAGGCTTGCCATGGGCTTGCTCCAATCGCCAACCACGGGGCGTGCGACGCACGCGATCTGCACAGACGGGATCGAAAATACGTTCTCCTCGCGTCACCACACGAATCGTTGCTGCAAAAAGCGCGAGAAAACCCGACTGGCGAGTCATGTAGCTCACCGAAGGCATCTTGAGTATCGCTGCCAAACGACCTTCGTGCAAACGGCTGTCCAAAACAATGGTGTGTCTCACATAGCTTTGTTGGATGGCTTCCGCAGCGCGCTGGACTACATCAAACGCCATGCTCGGGTCGATGACTAGTACGTGCGGCATCATCCGACGGCACTTTGCCAACCCAAGATCAATGTCCGATGAAGCCTCGATAGATCCGATCTGTTGTTGCCCGGAATAAAGCATCGACAAAGCATCGCAATCTAACGAATTGGCGAGCATTAGCATTACTCTAATTTCTGGCGAATTTCCTTCAACTTTGCTCCCGCTAAATTGCTGAATCATTTTCTACTGCCCCGAATAGATGGTCGGTGAGGAAGAAATGCAGCCGGCAACGTATGTCGCTTTACGAAAAAATTGGATAGCTGCATCCCCATTAACTTCGGCGATTATGGCAAGGCGGAGTTAGTCCCCCAAGGGATGGCCCACATATTCTAATCTGTAGGAATCGGATGGCCAAACCTGCGTATAGTCCACAAACAGCTATGACTGAACAGTTTACATCAATTGCCAGTTAAGAATGCCTAGCAGGCTGATGACACTGCGTTGACACTAAATCACCCGCAAAAACCCCTAACTACCCGAATTGGATGGATTCACCTCTATTCCTCCGATGTTAACTGTCAGTAATGTGGTGGCTTTTCGTGAGGTAGGTCTTCGCCTGTTCCACGCTCGACCAAGCCGTGCGTCACCGAGCGTAGCGACTCGATCTCACGCCCTAGCCGTTCTAGCTCGTTCTGTTGCTTGAGAACAACGTCGTTTAACTCTTCGATCGCACGTTGCTGAAACATAATTTTTTCTTCCAACTCAACTAAGGAGGAAGTAGGGCTCCCTTGCTCGGTGGAAGGTTTTTTCTTGCTCGCCATGTTGTTTACCCAATGTTGTCTGAAATTGTGGGTTGGCCAATAGCCGGAGGCATACTTGGCTTCGGGGCCCCTTGGACCGCGTGGCGGTCCGGCTGATAGTTTAATCGATGTCTTGACGTCGCACATTGCGACGGTGGATACTTTGATAGTATCGCATCTCATTCGCTTTTGCACAGCAGCGAGGATAACTATGGCCTTTCCATGCTTGATGGTCCGACGCGACGATCAAGACAACGTGACCTGCGACGTCGAGTCGCTTTCGACCGACGAGTTGCCTGCTGGCGATGTGTTGATCGAAGTCAGTTGTTCGTCGCTCAACTACAAAGACGCGCTCGCCTGCCAAGCTAATCCAGGAATTGTGCGCAATTTGCCACATATCCCCGGCATCGATTGTGCGGGGCATGTGGCCGCGAGCAGCTCCCCCGATTTTCAATCGGGAGATCCGGTGTTGGTTACCGGCTACAACTTGGGCGCTAGCCACTGGGGAGGCTACTCGGCATTTGTCCGAGTGCCTGCCGACTGGGTTGTTGCTCTCCCCAAGGGGTTAACGCTCGACGAGGCGATGACCTACGGCACGGCTGGCTTTACCGCGGCGCAATGTGTGGCGGCTATCCAACATCACGGCATTCGGCCTGACGAGGGCGAAGTCGTCGTCACCGGGGCCACGGGCGGTGTCGGTTCTATCTCAGTGGCGATTTTGGCCAAGCTCGGTTACCAAGTCTCTGCCGTCACAGGCAAGCCCGAGCAAGCCGATTTTCTCAGGCAACTTGGCGCTCGGCAAGTTCTTGCTCGCGACGAGGTAGACGATACCAGCGGCAAGTCACTTCTAGTGTCTCGTTGGACAGCAGCCGTGGATACCGTCGGCGGCAATCCACTCTCGACGATCCTTCGCAGCACCAACCATCGGGGCTGTGTCGCCGCCTGTGGCATGGCTGCCGGCCACAAACTACCGCTGACGGTCTACCCGTTTATCCTCCGCGGTGTTGCCCTTGTTGGCATCGACTCCGCCCAGTGTCCTCGCGAAGTACGGCTAGAAATGTGGCGTCGTCTCGCAAACGAATGGCGAATCGAGTCACTCGCAAATTTCACTCAAACCGTGACGCTTCGTGAAGTTTCTAAAACGGCCAAAGCGATGCTCGCTGGTAAAACCTTCGGTCGCACGCTTGTCCGGCCAACTGTGTGATTTCCCCCCAGGCCGCACCTTTTCACACGTCTTACTACAGGTTTTCGCAGTTATACTGGCGAAAACGCTGCTTTCGCCACCAAACTGGCAATTTCTATTGCCTTTTTCGACCAAACGTTTGCAACCCACGGCATCGCGGTTTAAGCTGAGGTCTGGACTGCGATTGGGGCAGTCGCGGAAAAATAGCCGCTGTTTTGATACTGAGAGGAAGGTGCTCGTGACTATGACACAATTCGGCGTACCTGTACCGCTGCGCGCATGCTGCAGTGGACGGGGGCGTTCTATTCACATTTGGCGTTCTCACGCTTTTGCTATTCTCGTTCTGTTTTTTGGCGTTGGCTTTGCGGATACTTTGGCTGACGCTGCCTTTGTCTCGACCAAAGAAGTAGAGATGGACGCGATCTTCGGGCAAGCCTCGTTTGGCTTGAACCCCATCGACATACGTTATTTGCCTACGGTTACCTACGTCGATCCGAATTTGCTCAACATCAACACCTCGGCCAAGCTGTCTTCGCTGTTTAGCCTCGCTCCTCCTCCGCTTGCGCACAACGTCTATTTTGTTGACACGGTGGATTGGTGCAGTGGCTTTAACACGGGAATCGTCGGCTGTGGCAGCCTGCCGGGCAACGATTTTGTTGTCGAATCAGGCTATGCAAGCGGCTCCAGCGGTGCGGAACTCTTAGGACACGAACTAGCGCACAATCTTGCGCTGGGGCACGTTGGCAATAATTCCAGCCAAGACAACCTTTTGAATCCTGTCGTCGGTTATCCAGGACCAAACACCACGGCACTCACCGTCGCACAAGCAAACACGATCTTGAGTAGGCCTACGGTTCAGACCGATATCAGCAATGGCAGCTTATATATCGAAATCCAGCCGGTGTTGATTGTCGCGTCGTTGGTTCCAGAACCTTCGTCGTTGGCGCTCATCCTCGGGATTTTTGGTATGTCCACACTAGGGTTTCGGCGACAACGCGCGTAGACATTCCTTGACTAATACTTCCACTATCGAGCCCTGCCATCATGGCAGGGCTTTTTTATGTACGGGGTCAATCGGACGGCAAAGTCATGCTAGCCGCGGTTTTTTCAGACTCAACCGCGGCTTCCGCCTGCGGCTAGAAAAGAACCTGCGATTTTGCAATTCTCGTGGTGCGCGAGTCGCGGATTTTGTGTGTAGAATACGTGCCCCAGTCTGCCCCCCCACTTTTACCACGTCGCGTCAACGGTAAGCATGTCGCTCTCTTCTATTTTCTATCGACCCGGACACGCGCTCGCCATTGGCCTCGTCGGCACTTTTGCCGCATTGAGCAGTCCATTTCTTTCGTACGCTCAAGAAACACCCGCGATTGCGCTCGTTGATGCTAACAAACTTGCCAGCCAAGTAACGATCCACCGCGATGCTTATGGGGTGCCTCACATTTTTGGACAAACCGACCAAAGCGTCGTCTTTGGATATGGCTACGCCCAGGCCGAAGACTATTTTTGGCAGGTCGAGGATGTCTATATCCTTGCCCTTGGTCGTTACTCAGAAGTCCATGGCCCCAAGGGATTAAACTCCGATCTTTTGAACCGAGCTTTCGAGATCGTGCCCCGCAGCCAGCGCGACTTTGCTGCGCTCGACAAAGAGTCGCAGCGACTCTACGCCGCCTTTGTAGCTGGCATTAACCTGTATCTGGAAACGCATCCCACGGTTCGCCCGCGACTGATCCACAAGTTTCAGCCGTGGCACGTTCTGGCTTACTGTCGCCATGTGGCATTGGAACTAAGCTATCGCTTCACGGGGCTTTCCCCTGACTATTTCCCTCGGCGTAATCCTCAGATTTGGACCGCCACGGGTTCCAACGGTTGGGCCATCAGCGGCCAGCGCACTAAGTCGGGTCATCCCATGTTGCTGTCCAATCCGCATGTGCCTTGGTTTGGTTTTGCGCAATTGATGGAGGTCCATCTTCAAAGCAACGGCGGTCCCAATGGCCAAGCTTGGAACTTCATTGGCGCCGGCTTCTACGGGTGCCCCATGCCTGCGATGGGGCACAACGAGCGTCTTGGCTGGACTCTGGTAACCAACGAACCCGACATCGCTGATACTTGGCGGATTCGTTTTACCCACCCCGACAATCCACTCGCTTACGAATACGATGGCGGCTGGCGCACTGCAGAAGCTTGGAAAGAAACCATTCTGGTACGCAAACCTCGCAACATGGAAAAACGCGAGTTCGAATTTCGCAAAACCCACCATGGCCCGATTGTCCAACGGGAAGACGATAAAACCATGCTGGCGGCCAACATTTCAGGGCTTTTCGAGATCATCCCCATGCGGCAATCAATCCAAATGGTCAAAGCCCAGAACCTAGCCGAGTTTCGCAACGCATTGGCCATGATGCAGATTCTGTACATGAACGTCTTGTATGCCGATTGCGATGGCAACCTGCAATTCATCTACACAGGCCGCGTCCCTCGTCGCAACCCGGATTTCGACTGGTCTCAACCGGTCGAGGGTAACAACCCCGCCACCGAATGGCTTGGTTTCCATTCGCTCGACGAAATGCCCCAAGTGCTAAACCCTGCTGCCGGCTTTCTGCAAAACTGCAATTCCACACCGCTCATTACCACCGATGGCGATAACCCTCGTCTCGAAGATTTTCCGTCCTACATGATTGGTGATGCTGACCAATACAGACGCCGTGCTCTGCGTTCGCTCGAAATTCTGCGTACCTTGAATAACATCAGCTTCGAGCAATGGCAACAAGCCGCCTTCGATACCGAAGTCTATTGGGCAAGGCAAGAGCTGCCCAAGTTTGCCCAGAAATTTCAAGAACTCGAACAAAACGACCCTACGCTAGCCGCCCGGGTCCGCCCCTATCTCGAACATCTACTGGCTTGGGATGCAAAAATTACCGCCGATTCGACGGCTGCTACCTTATGCCATGCGTGGTACGATCAGCTCTACGGGCGGGGCTATCCGGGTGAACAAATGCGAGAGAAGTACGTCGACAAGCCGCCTGAACAACTGGCAGCACTTGCACGGGCTGCCGACCGGTTGCTAACCATGCATGGCAAATGGCAAGTACCGTATGGCGAACTGTATCGTACCCAAAGACGCCCCCGCACGGCCGACTTGGCCGATGCGCGTTTCAACGACGAAGGCCCCAGCATCCCTTCGCTAGGTGGCCATGGTCCGATGGGCGTGATCTTCACCCAGTACTATTCGCCCAGCCTGGATATCCCTTGGATTATCAAACAACGCAAACGTTATGGGTTGGTCGGAACCTCCTACCTAGCTGCCTATGAATTCTCTCCCGAGGGCGTCCGCGGAGCCAGCCTTGTTCCTTTCGGTACCAACGGCAACCCGGCGTCGCCTCATTTCTCCGACCAAGCTACTCTCGTGACACAACGTAAAATGAAGCCTGAACTCTTCAAAAAACAACACGTTGTCCGCGACGCGGTGCGCAGCTACCATCCGGGCCAAGAGCAACAATAGCCCCGGTGGTCTGGGTCGTCTGTGGGTAAGAATGCTTCGTCTACTCCTGAGGCCGTGGGCGCGGTATACTGCCTTGCTAGTGAAATTAACGACCTCGTCGATTCCAATCCTCTTAGTAGTTTCGATGCCAAAATACGTTGTTCGACATGGTGTGATGCGGCAGCTCGGTGTGTTTTCCACCCGTGGCAGCGATACCTATGCGCGCGGCCTGCCGGTTATCGCCCGCACGAATCGCGGATTAGAGCTGGGCGAGGTGCTGTGCGAAGCAACCGAGCATATCGTTGCTAGCATGGACAGCCCTAAGCATGGGCAGATTCTTCGCGAGCAAAACGACGACGATGCTGGCGAACTGCGGCGTCTGTTGGAACAGCAACAAAAAGAACACGAAATCTGTAAGGCGCAGATCGACGAACTTCGCTTAGATATGAAGCTTGTCGATGTCGAACACCTTTATGGTGGCGAGCGGGTAATTGTCTACTACCTGGCCGAAGATCGAGTTGACTTCCGTCAGCTCGTAAAAGATCTGGCCAAGGAGTTCCAAACTCGTATCGAGATGCGGCAGATCGGGGTACGAGACGAGGCCAAGCTGCTAGCCGACTATGGCGATTGTGGCAAACCGGTCTGCTGCAATACCCACCTGTCAGAAATGCCGCCTGTCTCGATGCGGATGGCGAAGTTGCAAAAAGCGACACTCGACCCCAGCAAAATTTCTGGCCGTTGTGGCCGGCTAAAGTGCTGCCTTCGATACGAGTACGATACCTACCAAGAGCTAAAAAAAGATCTCCCACCCATTGGATCGGAGATTCTCACCAGCAATGGCAAAGGGCGCGTGCTGGCCCTGGAAATCTTGGCCTCTCAGCTACTGGTCGAGGGCGAAGACTCCCGGCGTTTTGTGGTTCAGGGGTCGGATGTCCTTACCGTTCTGAAGAAAGGCGGGGGGGGGCGACGCGATTCAAAACAAAAACGCCCGGACAATTTGCCCGAATCTTCGCAGAAAAATCAGCAAAACAGCCCCTCAGAAGCAGAAAATTCCTCCCCTAGCAAAGACGCATCCTCTGACAAAGGGTAGAATATAGGTGGAGGGTGACCTGCTCACTTGTCCGCGTCCTCATAAATATCCTTGATATTCACCTCAGCTTGCAATGCTTGACCCCGACCATCCAATTGCCGAGTTACTACGTCGCGACGAACGGTATCACTTCGATGCCTATGTGTTTGTCTTCGAGGCGCTGCGCCATGCCCAGGAAAAAATGGGGATGGGCACCGAGTTTGTCGACGAAGAGGTCGACGACGACCAAGACGAACCCGAACGCCACGTCTCGGGCCAAGAGCTTTGCGAGGCCATGCGAGTATATGCCCACGATCAATACGGCTACATGGCCAAAAGTGTGTTGAACCATTGGGGAATAGGTTCCACGGGCGACTTCGGAGAGATAGTTTTCAATCTCATCGAAATCGAGCAAATGCGTAAGACCCCTCAAGATCGCCGCGAAGATTTCGAAGACGTTTATGATTTTGACGAGGGCTTTCAACACAACTTCCAATTTTCGCGTCCCGATTCGAGTGAGGAGCGTCGATCCTAATGTCGACCCCAAAGGCCGGCAGCAGCGAGCCGGTTGCTCGCCAAGCAAACGCGAGTCGAAGCCGTGACAACCCGAAAGCAACGTTGCCACTCAACAAAAGCCGCTGGCAACTGATCTCCGCCGGGGTTTTGCTTGGAGCTTGGATTTTATTTCTGGCTTGGATGGCCGTCGACTAAGAAATGCAAGCCACGCATGGCAATCGATGAACGTAAGGGCAGATAAAAGAATGGCATCGCACAAAAAACTTACGGTCTTGCTCGCGTTCTTTGGCCTACTCGCGGCAACTTTGTCCATCGGCCCCTCGGTTCGGGCTGCCGACGGGAAAACTAGTTTGGCGTCTTCGGTTGAGCGAGCCATCAATTTTCTTGCTACCACCCGCGCTGAAGATGGGTCTTACAGTAGCCACGCAGGCACAGGGGTTACGTCGTTGGTGACCACCGCGCTAATGCGCCACGGCCGCTCGCCCCAAGACCCGATGATTGCCAACTCGCTGGCGTACCTCGAAAAAAATATTCGCCGTGATGGTGGTATCTATCAAAAGGGCAGTCGCTATCGCAATTACGAAACTTGCCTAGCCATTCTCTGCTTTCAAACAGCCAATCGTGATGGCCGCTACAGCGACCTGCTCGCCAAGGCCGAATCGTTTGTCAAAGGCATTCAATGGGACGGCGACGAAGGCCACGATCGTTCGAGTACCAGTTTTGGCGGGGCGGGCTACGGCAAGCACAATCGGCCTGATATGTCGAATACCACTTTTCTGATCGATGCCCTCAACTCGCTCGGCCGAGGCGCCGACGACCCGGCGATTCAACGTGCGTTGGTCTTTGTCTCTCGCTGTCAAAATCTGGAAACCGAGCATAACGACACCAAGTTTGCTGCCGCCAACCCGGACGGCGGTTTCTACTACACCGTGGCAGCAGGCGGCACGAGCCAAGCGGGAGAAACCGCAAGTGGCGGTCTTCGCAGCTACGGATCGATGACCTACGCCGGCTTGAAAAGCATGATTTATGCAGGGGTCGGCCCCGACGACCCTCGCGTGAAAGCCGCCTTCACCTGGGCTAGCAAAAACTACACGGTCCACGAAAACCCTGGCATGGGCACCAGCGGGCTTTTCTACTACTACCACACCTTTGCCAAAGCGCTTGATGCGATTGGCGAGGAGAGCATCGTCGACAAAGAAGGCGTCGCCCACGATTGGCGACAGGAACTGATCGACGAAATCGTCTCGCGACAGCTTGAAAATGGCAGTTGGCTCAACGAAAACGAGCGTTGGCTTGAAGGCGACCCCAGTCTGGTTACCGGCTACGTGCTGCTGACGCTCTCTTATTGCCGTGGTGATTAGAGGGAAGAACGGTACGGCATCTGGGCGTAGAAATCTTGCCCCGTCGCTGTCCGAAAGTCCTGGGCTATCGCACCTGAAAGGGTTCCACAAATTGAAGTGCCGCGTTTTCTTGGCAATTCTTCGGTTGTACAACCTCTTTCAGGGTTGAGTTTCTCTAGCACTCCAACCCAGGGTGCGCTCACAAAGGTTCGCGACCCTGGGCTACGATGTGTAACGCCTTCGGCGTAAAAAGCACTTTTGCCTGGGGTATTTGGCCGCTATGTGTTGTTTGGCATCCCAAATTTTGAAACTACTGAGTTTCGATTTCTTTCCGCTAGCATCGATAGCACTACGAGTGACCTTTGCCCCCGGTTCGCGATTTGCTACATAACCCCGTCGATTTTTTCATCGCGACCGAAATGTTAGCAAATCAAGACTTAGTCGGGGTTTCCCAATGGAAGTTAAAGTGCCTGCTCGTAAGCCACGCTCGTTTTTTCTACGCTTTACAGCCCCGGTGGGCTTGGCCTTGGCAGTTGTTGCTGGAGGCGGCTGGGGTGTTTACCATTTCCTAGGCAACTCGTCGGACACAAACGACTCTTTTGCCGAAACCGAAAAATCGCAGAGTGATCGGGAAGAAGCCCATTCGGCAACCGATCAGCTCAAAAACCTCTTTGCCTCGACAGCAGGCAAAGAGGCAAGCTCCCTTGCTAAAGAAACGGCAACGGATGCCAAGGCTGGCCGCTACTCGCTCACCGCGACAACCTCGACACAACCATTTTCGGCAGCTCCCGAGCTTCCGCCCACCGTGGCCGAAAATACTAACGCCACCGCCGAGCCCCCAGCTGTCGCTAAGATTTCAGAAATGGTTGCTCGCTCGACTCCCTCGCCGTTGGGCAGTCGCTACGCCACAGCTCCACGAGCCACAGCAATACAAGACGAGCCGGTTTCGCCACCAGCCCCCGAGGAGACTCCTCAGAAAGAAGCCACTTTTGTGGCGGCAAGCGACGACGTCACTCGAGGACAAGAGCCCGAATCCAACCCACTCCGAGCCAGTGGGCAGACTTCCGAGCAGGTCGCTGGCGACTTTGACGCTCGAGCGGCATTTGCACAAGCTCCCGGAGTCGCTCCGCCAAGCACCTCGGAGCCAACCCTCGCCTCGCCTCCAAAGAACTTTGCTTCGAGCGACAACGGACGCTACCAAGCGGCTGAACCCACACTCGCTGAACCACCATCCGCCGATTTTTCTGCCAACGAGCCAAGCCGACGACCGGCACCAGCATTCGGTATTGAGTCCGCCCCTCCGATTCCAGCCCCACGACAAGCTGCACCTCTCGCTGCAACACAAATACCTATGGCTACGCCGCTAGCCGCCGCGGCCGTCGTTCCACCAGTTGCCCAAGCCGATCTTGGCCCGACTGACATTACGCCCACTCCGGGTATCACAACCCAACCTGGCACAGGTCGCCCTGGCGAGCAGCTTCTCGAAGGCATGCAAAGCGCCTCGATCTCGATTCAAAAACTGGTCCCCCCCGAAATCCAAGTTGGCCGCCGCTGTACCTTTGCGATTCGTGTTCGCAACACGGGGCAGCGAACGGCACAGAATGTTCAGATCCGCGATGAAATACCGCTTGGCACTGAGCTTGTCGGCACCGCCCCCCAGGCGACAGTCTCTGGCTCGCAACTCGTCTGGGACTTAGGCTCGCTCTCGGTGGGCGAAGAGCGACTTGTCGAAATGGAGTTGCTTCCCACAGAAGAACGTGAAATCGGGAGTGTTGCGACGGTGACTCTCGCCGCTCAAGCCTCGGCCAAAGCTCTCTGCACTCGTCCACAACTTGCGTTGCGTCTTACGACGAAACCTCAAGTGCTTGCTGGAAAGCAACACTTAGTACAAATCGAATTATCGAATCCGGGTAGCGGCGATGCTACCGGCGTGATGTTGTTAGAAACTATCCCGGCGGGAGTGAGCCACGAAGCAGGCCCCGCCCTTGAGTTTGAGATCGGCACACTCCAAGCTGGTGAAACACGGCGGATGGAGCTGATCCTCACCGCCGAGCAAGCCGGGAAAATCACCAACGTAATGACTGCCCGAGCCGACGCTAACCTGCGGGTTGAAGCCAAGTGCGAGTTTGAAGTACTCGCCCCCGAATTGAAGGTCAGTGTCGAAGGACCGAAACGTCGTTACCTAGAGCGTCCGGCAACTTACCGTGTCAGCATCAACAATCCCGGCACCGCCACAGCAAGAGACATCCAGCTAACCACTAAATTGTCCAAGGGCCTACAATTTGTAGGGGCAGACAATATGGGTGAATACGATTCCGCAACCCACACCGTGCAGTGGAGTCTGGCTGAATTGCCTGCGAACGAACGTGGCGTGGTCGAGCTAACCGCTTTGCCGATCGAGGCTGGCGAACAGATACTTCAGGTTTCCACCTCGGCAAGCCAGGGTTTGGAGGATCGTACCGACAAACGCGTTCAGGTCGAAGGCATCACGGCATTAACCTTTGAAGTAAGCGATAGCGAAGGCCTCATCGAAGTTGGCGGAAAAACCACCTACGAAATCGTCGTTGCGAATCAAGGCTCGAAAACTGCTACCAACGTGCAAATCGTGGCAATCATGCCGCCAGGTCTTCGTGCCCTCTCGGGCCAAGGAGATTCTCAGCACACCGTCCAGGACGACCGAATCATTTTCTCTCCCCTGCCTCAACTGGCACCGAAGGGCGAGGCGACGTTCCGAATCCAAGCTCAGGGCACACGCCCAGGCGATCAACGTGTTCGTGTGATGATCCAATCGGACGATCTTCAGCAGCCAATTACCAAAGAAGTCAACACGCGTGTCTATGCTGACGAGTAACACAACGGCAATGCCAAAGCACTAGGGATCTGCCGCGAGCAACGCCTCGAGATGTACGGCGACCGATTCGGCCAAGGCCGTCGGGTTGTAGCCACCCTCTAGCGTGCTGACCAAACGCCCCGCAGCATACGTTTCCGCGATTTCGAGGGTCAGTTGACTCAACCAGATAAAATCTTCTACCTCTAAGCCGAGCGAACCAATCGGGTCGCTTCGATGGGCATCGAACCCGGCACTTATCAGTACCAACTCGGGTTTGATTCTCGCGGCAAAGTCTTCTAGCTCCCGCCGCACTAACTCTTGGTAAACTTTGCGCGAGGTGCCAAACTCGACAGGCACATTCCGCGTTGCTCCCAGACCATCCCCCGTACCCGTTTCGTCTTCTGCCCCCGTCCCTGGGTAAAAGGGCCAACGATGGGCTGAAAAGAATGCTACCCGTGGGTCGTTGTAAAAAATTGCCTGGGTACCGTTCCCGTGATGAACATCCCAGTCAACAATCAATACCCGCTCGACCCCTTGATCTAACGCCGCGCGAGCCCCCAGGGCAATGTTATTGAACAAGCAAAATCCCATCGCTCGCTCGGCCAACGCATGGTGGCCCGGCGGTCGTACTAGACAGAGGGCTTTTGAATCTTCACCCTTCAGCACCCGGCCCACGGCATTGCAGACGGCTCCCGCCGCCAGCTTGGCAATGTCCACCGAAACCTCGGAAACAACTGTGACTGAATCCGCCTGGCCTCCCCCTTGCTGGGCTATCCCCTCTAGATGTGCGATTTGCTCCTCGAAGTGAACCCCCAGCAATTGAGTGCGGCGGATTGGCTCCCACTCTGGCTGGCAACAGCGCCGATCTAGCCCATTAGCCGCAAGTTGGCTAACGATCTGCTGAAGCCGCCCAGGGCACTCGGGGTGGTCTCCTGTGTGATGATCCAAGAACCGAGGATCGTAATACAGTAGTGTCATCGAGCCGTTGACCCTTATAATCGGAATGTTCGTACGCAAAACAGCCTATCAAGCTTCGCCAGCTTGACATGAGAGCGGCCTGCTGAGTAGGGTAAAATAAAAGGGTTTAGTGTCCTCAAGCCATTACCACGGCAGGATTTGAGGGCGGTGGGCTGCGGCCTGATTTTCTCGCATCGCTCAGCCTGGATGCGTACAATGCAGAGTGCGGCCCCAGCGGCCCAACTCGCTCGGCAGAGAAGGCTCCTAGCGGACAAGATAATAAAAGGAACAGAGGCAATGTTCGCAACAATTCCCCGAAGTAGGTTATTGCGCCACCGATGGTGTGGCTGTCTTGCCTTGTGTTTTGTCGTTGCGCTCGCCCAACCGGCAAGTGCCCAGCAGTACAAAACGATCCCTCCCAAAATAACCGGCGGAGCAGCCAAACAATTACGAACGAAAGCCAAATCGGCCTTTCGCGATGCGGCCAGTTACCAAGCAAATAAGCAGGCTATCGACCAGTATTACGGGCAATTTTACTTTCCTTTGATGACTGCCCATGCCCCAGAGTCTTTGGGCCGATTAGGCAAAGCACGTGATTCCCTGTTGCGTGAAATCCGCGGCGCCAAAGTACCTGCTGCGCAAAAGCAGGTTACGGAACTGACGCAGAAGGCGATGCATAGTATCTCGCGTGCCGACTGTCATCCCGCAGTGCGATACAACGCGGTTCTAATCCTCGGCGCGCTCGACGAAAAACAGGAAACTAGATTGGCCCCTCCCGTGCCACTCTCTGCTGCCACCAAGTCGCTGATCGAGCTAATCGAGACCGATAGTTTCAAGGACGTAAAAGTTCCCGCCTCGCTGAAACTCGGTGCCTGGGTGGGGCTGGAGCGACACGCCCATTGTGGTGTTGCCCAAGAGCATGCAGGAAAGCTAACCCAAGCCGCTTTGAAATTGATCGCCCAAGAAGAACCCCCCACCGACGTCGCCCTCGAAGTGCATCATTGGATGAAATGTCAGGCCGCCCGAGTGCTGACCCGCCAACATGCAAAAAAAGCTAATCCTCAAGTTCATGCTGCGATGACGAAAATGATCAACGACGACAACATGAATTTTGAAGACCGCTGCTGCATCGCGTCGTTGCTTGCCCGTGTTAGCTACCAAGGTTCCGAGGGAATCGATGGTGCTGCGACAGTCACAGCCCTTGGAAACTTGATGAAGCAGGTCGTCAGCGACGAAGCTCGACTGGCTCTCGAGTATGAAGAAATAAAGATGGGTCGAGGCGGCGGAATATCGCGAAACCGTCTGATCGAACCTGTTTTTCAGCGAGCACGGCTTGCTTCAAGACTGAAGTCGATTGGCCGCGGAGGAATGTCCCTCAAAGCGGGCCTGCCCGATGCAGGTAAAGCGCAAATAACGAGCCTACTCACACCACTTGCTCCCGTATTGGCAGCCGCCGCCGACAAAAAAAACGTCGACCTCAATGTCACGGAAGCCGTCAAAAACCTTGAAGGCAAGATTAACTCGGTTGTCGACAGTTGGAAAAAACCCGGCGAAGCGGAAAAAGCTGAAGACGATTTCTCCTAGAGGCTTCACTTCTACGAGTCGGTCTTGTAGCCAGGCCGACACACGATCCAGAGGCAGGCGTGCCTCTTTCCGAACTCAATTCTTTCCCATCTCAATGGGCCTCAGCAATTCGTGCCATAACTAACCCGCCTTATACTGCAATACCAGCACTAGAGCAACTTACTTTTTTATGTTCCGTCGTAGCCGCAGTGCATGTACATGGCTTCGATGTCGTCGAGTGTGGTTTTATGTAAGACCTGC
>JAADGV010000123.1 GCA_013152205.1 Planctomycetota bacterium | reverse complement strand
ACTCCAAGGCTAGGAGAATTACGATAATATAATGGGAAAGATGGGAGGGCCAAATAGAATGCGCGCTACTTCAGATTAGAATGCGTATTAGTTCGAGTTTTGCACTTTTCCGATGGGCGAGATAGCCCGCGAAACACGCGAAAGTACGCGAAAAAATAAAAAATGGGGTCCCATGCAACCAAATTGATTTCATTGTTTGCCACAGTTGTTTGTTTGAAATGAATGTAAAACTCTTGTTTTCGCGTAATTTTTCGCCCTTTCGCGGGCAAAAAAAAGTGCGGAAGTTGAACTAAGAACGTGTGTAACACTTCAGCCATCAGCAGTAGCAATGGGAGTGAAACCACAAAGATCACCAAGCAACACAAAGAAAAACGAATAGCGAACCTTCGTGTTACTAACGATTCAACTTTACGAAACAAGCAAAAAAATTTGGCTGCTTAGGCCATTAAAATAGGGCTCTCGCAAAGGCGCAAAGGAATTGCAACAGTTGTCAATTTGAGTGGAACACTAATCTTCGCTAATCGGCGATAATCTGATGAGTGAAGATTAGCGCCGATTAGTGTTCTTTCAATCAACTTTTGTGATAGGGGGATGTCTCGCATCTGGTTTATCCTGCTATCCTGTCAAGTATTACTTGCTTGGTTGCGGCTTTGCCCACGTCACGCCTAGCCTGGAGTTTTCCCTTAGTGTCGGAAGTGGCGTGTCGCGGTGAAGGTCATTGAGAGACCGTGCTGGTTGCAGGCGGCGACGACTTCGTCGTCGCGTCGTGATCCGCCGGGCTGGATGATGGCGACGATGCCTGCCTCGGCTGCGCGGTGGATCGAGTCGTCGAACGGAAAGAAGGCGTCGGAGGCTAAGACCGCCTGTTGGGCCCGGTCGCCTGCTTTGCGGATGGCAATCTCGACCGAATCGACGCGGCTCATCTGCCCTGCGCCGACTCCAACCAAAGCCCCGCCTTGGGCCAGTACAATGGCGTTGGATTTGACATGTCGGCAGGCTGCCCAGGCAAACGCCAAGTCGGCTTGCCGTTGGTCGGACGGTTGTGCCTCGGTGACGACTTTCCAGTTAGTCGGGTCGTCGGCCAAATCGTCGGCTGCTTGGCATAACATGCCGCCATCGATTTGCCGGTATTGGTAGGCCCCGCTGCCGGTCGAAACTTGGCCAACTCGAAGTAGCCGGACGTTGGCTTTCCACTTGGGCTTGGTAGTGAGGACTTCTAAGGCCTCGGGCGTGAAGTCGGGGGCAACGATCGCCTCGACAAACCGGCCCGGCTCGGCCAAAAATTCCGCCATCGGGCCGTCGACCGGCACATTGACGCCTAAAACCGATCCGAACGCGCTAACCGGGTCACCTGCCCAGGCCTGTTCGACCGCAGCGGCCAAGGTGGCTCCGGTCGCGGCGCCGCAAGGGTTGCTGTGTTTTAGCACGACAACGCCCGGCTGAGGCAACGAACGGGCCACGGCGAGTGCGGCATCAAGGTCGAGCAGGTTGTTGTACGACAGTTCTTTGCCGTTGAGCTGCTCGGCATTGACCAAGCTATGGTCTGCCGCATTGGGTATGGCGTAAACGGCAGCGGCCTGATGGGGATTTTCGCCGTAGCGCAACGTCGCGCGGCGTTCGAGGGGCAAGCTGACGCTCGGCGCGAAGCCGGTGTTGTCGGCGGGAGCTTGTTGGGCGAAATAGGCGGCAATGGCGGCATCGTAAGCCGCGGTTCGGGCAAAGGCGGCACCGGCCAATTCGCGTCGCAACTCGAGCGAGGTGTGGCCTTCGGCTTGCAGTTGTTCGACGATCCGAGGGTACTGTGCGGGATCGGTAGCCAAGGTGACAAAGGCATGATTCTTGGCAGCCGAGCGGACCATCGAGGGCCCACCGATGTCGATTTGCTCGATCGCTTCTTCGAGAGTGACGCCCTCGCGGGCCACGGTTTGCTCGAAGGGGTAGAGGTTTACGACTACGAGTTCGAAAGAAAGGATGCCGTGATCGGCAAGCGCCGTCATGTCTTCGGGGTTGTCATGCCGGCAGAGGATACCGCCGTGAATTTTTGGGTGGAGCGTTTTTACGCGGCCCGCCATCATTTCGGGGAAGCCCGTGTAGTCGGCAACGTCGCGGACCGGGATGTCGGCTTCTTCGAGGTGCCGCCGGGTGCCGCCTGTGCTGTAGATTTCGACGTTGGCCTCGACCAGCGCTCGGGCGAATTCGAGTAGGCCGGTTTTATCGCTGACACTGACGAGCGCGCGTTGAATGGGGGGAGAGGTGGTCATCGTAGATCGGGGGGGGAGTTTGGGTGAGGGGTGGGCGAAGCGGGTTAAAATAGCACTTTGCCGGCTCGTAGGGAACGGGCCAGTTGGGTGGGCGAAAAAAGGATTGAACCACGAAGTTGGACACTACGTAGAAGGGGCGTCAATAGCCGGCATCGATGATGGGCCGGTCTTTTCAGCAGGATGCTCTACTCAATCGCGTCGGCTTGCTCGAGCGTAACGGCTCAGGCGAAAATGCCGCACTAGCAGGATGATCGGTTCGGTCGGAAAAAACGGACCAAGCCGTGATTTTGCTGCGAGACTTGCGACCCGTGGTCCAAAAGGGATTGCGGCAAGGGATTTGACGGTCGCACAGGTCAGCTTTCTCGAAAGTGTTGTGAAAGGCGTTCGCAGAATTTTGACCCGCGCAGATCTATGATCTATACTCGTCTGGGCAGCGAAATCGACCCATTTTGCTCCCAGTGCGCACCCACGCTGGCAATCGAGATGTCGGACGTGTGGCCACAGTTCGCCGAAGGTGTGTCAGCACCCCGCAATGACGACGTGATCTCCCCACACACGGAACGAGCAACTAATGCAGAATCGGGTCTTCACAAAGTGCCCCAGACCGAGCCTTGTCGCAATTCGACAGGCTTGGCCGTTTTTGGCCTTGGCCGCCTTGGGCTGTTTTTTTTCGGCGCCAACCCTCGCCCAGAGTCCGGCCTTCGCCGAGCCCGTGACGATTGTGCCCGAGGCGCAGCCGGCTTTTTCGCTGGGCACCGTTTTAGAAAGAGGCTTGCGGCTAGAAAGCAACAAGCGATGGGGCGAGGCGCTCAGCCACTACGAAGACGCCCTGCGTGAGCATCGGGACAACAGCCAATTGCAGCAGCGCCATGAGCTTGCCAAGCTGCATTACAGCTTTGATCGCCGCTACCACGATCGCAGCTTCCGCCAATCGATTACGGCGTTGGACCGTCAGCAAACCTTGACGCTCTTTTCGGAGTTGCTTCAAAAGACCAGCACGCACTATGTGAAGGTCCCCGTTTGGCAAGAGCTTGGTCAGCGTGGTGTTAGGGCATTGGATATTGCCTTGCAAGAGCGCGAATTCACCAGCGTGAACCGCTTGCAGGCTTCTGCAAGCCAGATTTCTCAATTGCGACAAGACATCGCTCGCATGTTAAGCAGCCGGCCTTTGAGTAGCTCTCGTGACGTGGTGACTCTGGCCGGCGATGTGGCCAAGCGTGCGGAAGCCCAGATCGGCTTAGCCCCGACGGCAACGGTTTTGGAATTCGTGGCTGCTGCTGCGAACGGCCTGGACGACTATTCGGCCTATCTTACCGCCGACCAACTGCGAGAAGTCTATTCGCAGATCGAAGGAAACTTTGTTGGTTTGGGCGTCGAGTTGAAGGCTGAAGATGGTGCCTTGCTGATTGTCCATGTCATTCCTGGCAGCCCTGCTGAGCGAGCTGGTATTCTTGCCCGAGACCGTATTGTTGCTGTGGACGGCAAAAGCACGTCAGAACTGTCGACCGACGAGGCCGCCTCGATGCTGACGGGGGCCGAAGGCAGTTGGGTGCGTGTGACCGCCTATTCGCCCGGCAAACAGCCGCGAGTGATCAATGTGCGTCGCGAGCACGTCGAAGTTCCGAGTATGGAAGACGTGAAAATTGTCGACAAAGATTTTGGCATCGCTTATCTTCGGATTCCAACCTTCCAGAAAACCACCAGTCGCGATCTCGAAGCGGCCCTGTGGGATCTGCACCGCAAAGGCATGCGATCGCTGATTCTCGACCTGCGGGGCAACCCGGGCGGCTTGCTGACCTCTTCGGTTGAGGTGGCAGACAAGTTTCTGACCCAGGGGAGCATCGTCTCTACCCGCGGTCGCAGTGCCCAAGAAGACTTCAACTACCAGGCCCACTACGGTGGTACTTGGCGAGTGCCCCTGGTTGTGCTGATCGATGAAGACAGTGCCAGTGCGAGCGAAATATTTGCCGGGGCGATTAAAGACAATAATCGTGGCATTATCGTCGGCAACACCTCGTTCGGCAAAGGTTCGGTGCAGGGTATCTTTCCGCTCGGCTATGCCGGAGCGGGCATTCGGCTGACCACGGCGAAGTTTTTCTCGCCCAACGGAACCCCGATTAGCCGTCATGGCGTCGAGCCGGACGTGAATGTGCATACGGTTGCCCGACCGATCGATGCCGGGATTGCCGAACTGGGCGATGAGTCTGACGCTATCCTACAAGCGGGAATCGAAGCTGCCCGGAGCAAAATGGCGGCTCGTTAGCGTTTTTCGGGCTCAACCGCAGCTTCCGCTTTCGGCTGCAGTAGGCCCTGGGGCTAGTGTGGCCGGTTGACGTCTCGGCGAGCGGCGTCGATACTGGTGAGTTCCTAAACGTATTGCTCTAGCGCCACTTGAGGTGTCCAGCGCCAGACGTCTATCCAGCCTCTTTTTTTCTGGTTTTCTCATGCCTGTTGACGACGACGATGACGACCTGTTTGGCCAAGATTTTGACTTCGTCGATGAAGACGAGGACGAGGGTTTGGATACAGACGACGGGGGCAAATCAGAGGCCGCAGAAAAGTCGGTCGAAGAGCCTGAAGAGCAGGAGCCCGCGAAACCAAAGCGTCGAGGTCGACGAGGCGGCAAGCGTGGGCCGAAGCCTCAGGAAGAAGCTGAGAGCGCCAGCAGCGATGCAGCCGTCGATGAACCTGAGGAGAAGAAACCTGAGGAGAAGGCCGAAGAAGAGCCGCCCAAGCCGGAAGGCCCGCCTACGGACCATGTGGTTCATATCTACGAATTCCGGGAATTTAAGCGCACGATCAACCGTGAGTTTACCAGCGAAGACGCTGCGGCATTTGTGGTCGAATTCAACCGCACGTCTGCTGCTCATAGCCGCGAAGCGGTCGCATCCACTCGTGACGAGAAGCCAGCCGAAACGCGCTAGCGGCAGACGGTTTGATGTTTGGGTCGGATGTGTTTTACGGACCGTTATGGCGTGGCCGCCATCGCTAATGCACGCATTTTCGCTACGACACGCTTGGTTGGACTAATCGTTCGCTTTGCCCGGAAAAAGCTCTGGTACCGGGTCGATTCGTCGGCGTGGGTAAGTCTACCGTGGTACGTTCAGACAGGGTTGTCGGCCTTTGGCGCCGGGTGTGTCGTGGTCTGATGTACGCGCAGCCGTAAAACGGGCCTTGTCCGACAAGCATTTCGTGCAATCGTTGATTTAGAGGTGTTTTCAATGAGACTTTCCATGCGATATCTGGGCACTGCCGTTACGTTCGTTTTCTTTGTGGCAATGTTCGCGTCGGCCTATGCGCAGCAGGAGCGAGTTCCTGAAGCAGCCGCCGCCTATCAAACGGGGCTTGAGCAGCTTGAGCAGGAAAACTGGGAAGCTGCCCTGGTTGCTTTCTCGCAGGCCGTGGAGATCGACGAAGCCGATGTTGAAGCCCTGATTGGGCGCGGCGATGCACTCCGTGGAATGGAAGACTACGGCAGCGCTCAGCAAAGCTATATGGGAGCCTTGTTGATCGACGATCAACTGGCCCGAGCACACTATGGCCAAGGCGTTTGCTTTCGCGAGATTGGGGACGTCAACTCGGCGTTTGCCAGTTTCAACAACGCTATTGATATCGACCGCAACGATCCAGAAATTTCCGCCGATTTGGGCGATCTGCTGGTGAACAATACCGAAGACGTTACCACGGCGATGCGGCTTCTGGACAAAGCGATCGAACTCGACCCTACCAATGCCGATGCATTCAGAAATCGCGCGAGGGCGCATGCCGTGTTGGGCGAACAGGAGGAGGCCATTGCCGATTTGTTGAAATCTTCGGAGCTCGATCCAACTGCGTACGAGACCTTCGATACACTTGCTCGTGTGCATTTGAACGAAGAGGAATACGACGAGGCTATTTCTGCGTTTCAACAGGCGATTGCTGCCTATGAGCCGGAAAAAAGCAACGATCCGCCGTTATATGCAACTGGCTATCTGGAACTAGCAAGAATACGATTACGCCTCTCGACTCAGGATGACACAACGCCAGCGCGTCGTGAGGAGCTGTATGAAGCCGTGATTGGGGACACCGAGAAGGTGTTGGAAGAGTTTCCCGACCAGATGCCCGAGGCGGGATTCGCCTACTATCGTCAGGGCCAAGCGTTGCGAATGCAGAAACGCTACGGCGAGTCGATCAAGGCACTTACCGAAGCGATTCAGTTGATTCCTGGGGGTCGCGAAGGCTCGTATATTGCGAATGCCTACTTGAAGCGTGGCATTTGCTGGCATTATCAAGGCCAAGACAGTCTTGCTCGCCCCGATTTCGAGGATGCCGCGTCCATTCAGTTTGAAGATCCGCTGCCGCACCTTTGGTTGGGCTATAGCTATGCCCAAGAAGGAGAATACCGCAAAGCGATCGAGAGCTATGGCGACGCGGTTGCCAAGAGTCCGAATTTTGCCTTGGCTTATATGAATCGCGGTTTAGCCTACATGCAACTGGGCGAATTCAGCAAAGCGGTCGACAATTTCAACGAGGCAATCCGCCACGAGCCGACCCAGCCCGAACACTATTTCAAGCGTGGGGTAGCTCATCTCAGGCGAGAGGAATATCAAAAGGCCCTTGATTCCTACGATATGGCGATTCTGTACGACAGCGAGATTGCCAAATACCATCGTGGAGCTGCATTAGCATTACGAGCCTTGGGGCATGAGTCTTTGGCAGAGCAGCAGGAAGCGCATGTTCGAGAGCTTGAGAAGTAGGCCGATCGCAAAGTCATGGCTCTGATTGCGAGGGAGGGCCGCTTGTCAGTCTTCGGTGCTCCTCTATACTGAACGGGCGTAAAGTCGCGAGAGACCTGGATGGCCTCTTATTTCGGTTTTTCACCCTTCAACGTATTGGGAATCGCCAGCGTGGATAGCTCGCCGCAGTCGTTTTTGGCACGCCACGACTTTCTTATTCGCCGCCTACATTCGCTTTCGGGTTTAATCCCGGTTGGCGCCTTTATGGTTGTCCACTTGGTCGCCAATGCGAGCGTATTAGAGAGTCCAGCCGCTTTTCAAAAGAATGTCTACACCATTCACAGTTTGGGCTCGTTGTTGCCCCTTGTCGAATGGGTAGGGATATTTATTCCGATCTTGTTTCACGCAATTATCGGCATGGTGATAGTTGCGGGCGGAATGCCGAATAGTAATCACTATCGGTATGCTGCGAATTATCGCTATGTGTTGCAGCGAGCGACCGGCATGATCGCGTTTCTGTTTATCATGGTGCATGTCTTTCACATGCACGGTTGGTTTCATGCCGATGTCTGGCTTGAGAACGTGGTCCATCCGCTAGGTGGTGCCCAATTCAGGGCGTTTAATGCCGCTTCGACCGCCGGCCTTGCTTTGCAAAGCTATGTGTGGGTCGCCTTCTACCTCGTCGGCGTTTTGTCTTGCGTATATCACATGGCCAACGGCATTTGGACGATGGGCATCACCTGGGGCGTTTGGACGAGTCCAGCGGCACAGGGTCGTGCCTCGGTTATCTGTGGCTTGTTTGGGGCCTTGTTGGCCTTCGTAAGTGTTGGGGCACTCTTCGGTATGCGAAATGTGGGGCAGGGCGAAGGTTTGCAGGAAGCCGTGCAAGTCGAAGGGAAAATGTATCATCATAAAGTGGAGTCCGGCGAGCTTTCGCCCAACGAGCACAAACGTTCGAAGCCGCCGGAAGCGGCTGAGGAAGAGAATGCCAAATAGGGAACCGGCCCCGCAGACTTGTTGGCAGGCTGTTGGCGTTGCCGTTTTGTGTTCGTCGATTTATTAAGTAGGAAAGCAGATTAAGAGCATGGCTAAACAACGGGTATTGGTCGTTGGGGGTGGACTCGCGGGCTTGGCTGCCACGATGAAGTTGGCCGAACTGGGCATCGCCGTCGACTGCATGAGCCTCACTCCGGTGAAGCGTTCTCATAGTGTCTGTGCTCAAGGTGGGATCAACAGCGTCAACGAAATGACGCGGCAGCAAGGCGATAGCGAGTACCTCCATCTCGACGACACCGTCTATGGCGGCGACTTTTTGCAGCACCAACCACCCGTGAAGGAAATGGCCGACTGGGCTCCTCGGATCATCGACCTGATGGATCGGCTTGGTGTTCCCTTCAACCGCACTCCCGAAGGCTTTCGAGATCAGCGTCGTTTTGGTGGCACGCTCTACAAACGTACTGCCTTTGCTGGAGCGACCACCGGCCAACAGTTGTTATACGCTTTGGACGAGCAGGTTCGCCGCTGGCAGGGCGAGGGCCGTGTTGAAATGTACGAAGGCTGGGATTTTCTCAGCCCGGTGGTCGACGACGAGGGGCGTTGTCGTGGCGCGATCGCACAGAATCTTGTCACCATGGAAATTCGCGAATTCCCTGCCGATGCCGTGCTTCTTGCGACCGGCGGTTGTGGCCTCATTTATGGCCGTAGCACCATGTCGATGACCTGTACGGGCAGCGCGGCTAGCCGGTGTGTGCGGGCTGGCGTGAAGTATGCGAATGGCGAGTTTATTCAGGTCCATCCGACGGCTATTCCTGGTGCGGATAAATTGCGGCTGATGAGCGAATCGGCCCGTGGCGAAGGTGGCCGCGTTTGGGTGCCTCGCAAACCGCATGATGCCCGTGCGCCTGGGGATATCCCCGCCTCAGATCGTTACTTTTTCCTCGAAGAGCGGTACCCGAAGTATGGCAATCTGGTTCCCCGCGATATTGCCACTCGCGAAATTTTCAATGTTTGTGTGAACGAAGGTCTCAGTGTCGACGCGGATCGGCAATGTGTGTATCTCGACCTTACGCACATCCCGCGAGAAGAGCTAAACCGAAAGTTGGGCGGGATTCTTAACATTTACGAAAAGTTCCAAGGCGTCGACCCGCGTGATGAACCGATGAAGATTTTCCCGGCAGTTCACTATTCGATGGGTGGAATGTGGGCCGATTACGAGCGGACCGCCGAAGGTGGCTTGGTTGCCGGCTCGCCTCGCAACCAACAGACCAACATCCCGGGCCTGTATGCGATTGGCGAATGCGATTATCAGTACCATGGAGGCAACCGCCTGGGGGCGAACTCGCTGCTTAGCTGCATCTTTAGCGGTTTGTTTGTGGCTCCTGGCGTCGAGAACATGCTGGCGTCGCTCAAAGACTCGGCACACGACGAAAAATACGAAACCCTGCTGCGAGGGCAACGAGCCATTCAACAGCTTGACCATAGCGAATTGCTCAAGCGAGATGGCGGTCGCGAAAACCCTTACCTCATCCATCAAGAGTTGGGCGACGTGATGACCAAAGCGGCAACGGTGGTTCGCAAGAACGATCAACTCACCGCCGCCATCGAGAAGGTGAGCGAATTGTGTGAACGGGTCGAGCGTTGTTCGCTCTCGGACACGGGTAACTGGACCAACCAAAACGTGGTGTTTACCAAGGCGCTTCGCGACATGTTCCCATTGGCCAAGGCACTTTTGATGGGTGCTTTGGCTCGCGATGAATGCCGTGGCGCCCATTTCAAGCCCGACTTCATGATGCCAGGCGTTGAGTCAGATGATCCGGCCGAACGTCACCGTCAGGCCGAATCTTGGTGCGATGCGTTTGAGGCCAAGAACGAAAAATGGCTTAAAACGACGATTGCGACCATCGACAAATCTGGCGAACCGACCCTCAGCTACGAGGATGTCGACACCTCACTGGTCCCGCCCCGTCCTCGGCTGTACGGCTTGGTTGGCGGCGAAATGATCGAGCAAGTCTGGAAAGATCGGCAAGCGAAGCGAGATGCTGCTTCAGGAAAACCACCGAACGGCAGCAAAGGTTCGGCGCCAGCGAGCTGAGCAAGCCGTCTTGGGTGTTGGATTTAGCAGTACATTTCTTCGGGTATCTGGTAAAATCGAAGAGGGAGCACAGCCAGTCTAACGAGGTGGAGGATTTTGTTTTTGAGCGATTCTCTTGTACATAGTCGTCCCTGCCAAATCTTCGACGTGCTACAAATAGCGGGTGCATAATTTGTTCGCGGGCGCTATAATTTGCCAAGTTTTGATTCCTTTGGTTCCGAAAGCTGGCAAAT
>JAADGV010000117.1 GCA_013152205.1 Planctomycetota bacterium | reverse complement strand
GTCCAAATCATCTACGGCGTACTGAAAAATCAAACTATTTTCGATCCCACTCTAAATTCCGCTTGACGTCTAACGGACAATCTTTGCGAGATATTTGGTTACGGCTTTGCTGCGTTGGGTCCTTCGTGTCCTTGGTGTTAAAATCCTGGCGAGCAATCCGGGTTAGTGCAAACCCAAAAAAGGCCGAGGGGTTGCAACCCCTCGGCCTAAATTTATTCTCGCCAATCCGCGTAATTCGCGGGCAAAACAAACCTACGCCGAGGCCGTCTCGCCGATCGCCTCGATAAGCTTCGCAGCCATATCCGTCTTTTCCCAAGTGAACTCAGGCTCGCTGCGACCAAAATGGCCGCCAGCCGCGGTCTTGCGGAAGATGGGCCGCCGCAATTGCAGATGCTCGATAATGCCGGCAGGCGTGAGTGGGAAAATCTCCCGCACTACCTCACAAATCCGAGCATCATCCACGCGGCCAGTGCCTTCGGTGTCGATGCGAATACTCACCGGCTCAGAAACACCAATCGCGTAGGCAAGTTGCACTTCGCAACGGTCAGCCAACTCGGCAGCCACGATATTTTTTGCAACGTACCGGGCCATGTAGGCCGCGCTACGGTCAACCTTGGTGGGATCTTTGCCACTGAAAGCACCACCACCATGCCGACCCCAACCGCCATAGGTATCAACAATAATCTTACGACCCGTCAGCCCGCAGTCGCCGTGAGGGCCACCTACCACAAATCGCCCAGTCGGGTTGATGTGATAAGTGATGTCGCCGCCAGCCAAACCCGAGGGAAGCTCAGGCTTGATAATTTTTTCGATAACGAATTCGTGAATCTCTTCGTTCGTAACCTCGGGGCTATGCTGAGTCGAAACAACCACCGTATCGATTCGGATCGGCGTGTTGCCGTCAAACTCCACCGTCACCTGGCTTTTGCTGTCAGGGCGGAGCCAATCGACTTCACCCTTTTGGCGAGCTTCGGTGAGTCGGTTGAGGATGCGGTGCGACAACGCAATCGGCAGCGGCATCAGTTCGGGCGTATCGTTACAGGCGTAGCCAAACATCAGGCCTTGGTCGCCAGCCCCCACGTCTTTGCCTTTAGCAGCATCGCCGTCGACACCCATTGCGATATCGGCGCTTTGCTCGTCGATCGCGATCAGCACAGCACAGTGGTCGGCACTGATGCCCATGTTGGCGTCTGTATAGCCAACTTCGCGTATCACGTTGCGGACAATGCTCTGCATGTCGACGGTCGCTTCCGTCGTAATTTCGCCAGCAACCACAACAACGCCCGTGGTGACCATCGTCTCGCAAGCCACGCGGCTATTGGGGTCTTGGGCGAACAAAGCGTCCAGAACGCCATCAGAAATCTGGTCAGCCAGTTTGTCCGGATGGCCCATGCTGACCGCTTCGCTGGTAAAGAGATATTTTCCAGATGCCACGAAAGTGTCTCCTGATGAGTTTTGCAGAGTGTGATTCAAGAGAGACAACGCCCACGCTGCCAGCCGAGCCCCTCAAACGCGGCAGTATACCCAATCGGGACCGTCCCCATCAACCGTCAGCAAGGACCAGCCAGGACGACTGCAAAGTCGCTGATTCTGTAGTAGCCGCGGGCGGAAGCCGCGGTTTTTTCAGATTCGGCCGCGGCTAACCCCAAAATTAAGCTCTGACAAAGCACTAGTTTTCAACCCCTACCTGGGCGATAATGACCGCTTTCCCGCCGGTTTTCAGGCAAACGACAATTCACAGGCAAAATCATGGCTCGTTGGCCCCGCCACATCTGGACCTCTCTCTTCACCTACGGCGTGATTTTCGTCGCATTCCCACTACTATGCTTGCTCACCTACGCCTGGGTACAGCAGTGGATCTTCTAAATTAAATGACTTCTGCCTCTCCAGATAAACAAGCTTTGCTGGCAAAACTCAAGCCACATGGCCAGCAGCACCTGCTGCACTTTTGGGACGAACTGTCGGACCAAGGCAAGACTCAGCTTGCCCAGCAGATCGATCGACTCGATCTGCCATTGATCGATTCCTTATTCCGGGGCAAAGTCGACCAGCCCGATTGGGCCGACCTATCTCGCCGAGCTTCACCACCCCAGGCCATTCGTCTGGCCGAACGTAAACAGGGTGGCCAGTTGGGAATTTCGTCTCAAGCAGCTCGCACGCGAGGCGTCGAAGCATTACGGGCAGGCGAGGTCGGCGTGCTGCTCACCGCAGGAGGACAAGGAACCCGCCTCGGGTACGACCACCCCAAAAGCACCTATCCAATCGGCCCTCTCTCCTCGGCAACACTGCTGCAAGTTCATATCGAAAAAATCCTCGCTGCCTCGCGCCGATACAACGTCAACATTCCGTTGTATCTGATGACGAGCCCAGCCACGCACGACGATACCCTCGAATTTCTAAAGCAGAACAACCGCTTCGGCTTGCCCGAGTCCGACCTACTCGTTTTTTGCCAAGGCACGATGCCGGCTGTCGATATCGAAACCGGCCACCTATTGCTTGCGGCCAAAGACAGCCTCTTCCTAAGCCCCGATGGCCACGGCGGCACCGTGGCCGCTTTGGCATCGAGCGGAGCCATCGACCAGATTCGCAGCCGAGCAGTCCGCCACCTGTTCTATTTACAAGTCGACAACCCCTTGGTGCCTATTTGCGACCCCGAACTGATCGGCTTTCACCTGTTGGCTAACTCGGAACTCACCTCCCTAGCCATCGCAAAACAGTCGCCTAACGACAAGCTCGGCAACTTCGCCACCATCGACGGTCGACAACACGTCATCGAATACAGCGACTTGCCCGACGATGTTGCCGAGTTGCGAGACGACCAGGGAGAACTAAAATTCTGGGCCGGGAGCATTGCGATCCATATCTTCGACCTGGAGCTACTCCGGCGCTCGCTCCACACAACGGATGCTTTGCCGTTTCATATCGCACACAAAAAAGTCCCCCATATCACGACCGAGGGAACGCTCGTTCGCCCAGAAGAACCGAACGCGTTAAAGTTCGAGAAATTCATTTTCGATCTCCTACCAACCGCCAAACACCCGATTGTGGTCGAGTACGCCGAGCAAGACTGCTTCGCACCGCTGAAAAACGCCCCCGGCGCAGAAAAAGACACCGCCGAGTACGTCCAACAAATGATGCTAGCCCAACACCGCCGCTGGCTGCTTGCCGCAGGCGCAGAAATCACGGACAACATAAAAATAGAAATCAGCCCACAATTCGCACTCGACGCCCAACAAGTCGCCCAGCGCATCAAGCCAGGCCAAACATTCAACGAATCCGCCTACCTGATCGACCGCTGACCCTAATGCAGTAGCGTTAGGTTTAACCACAACGGCACGACGAACACGACGACATGATGCTGCTGCTCAAACCGAAATCGCTGGCAGAATTTTGCCCGCGAATCACGCGAAAAAACGCGAATGAATTCCATCACTTTCGATCTCCTCATACCAACGTAAGACGAAAGCCGAATATTCTGAAAATGCGTTTTTTCGCGTCTATTCGCGTGATTCGCGGGCTCCTTTCTTTTCAATTTGAGTTGTTGACCAGCATGTCGTTGTGCTCGTCGTGCCGTCGTGGTTCAATGAACTGGTCGCTGAAAATATCTGAACTTCTATCTTTTTCGTAGGAGGCGTCACCGACGCCGATTATGCGTTACGAAGTCGAGCAAAAATTTCGAGTCGCCGACACCGAGTCGATCCATCGCGCCATGGCCGACCGCGACATCTCGCCGCGCGACACGGTAACCCAAGTCGATACCTACTACGCCCACCCAGTGCGCGACTTTGCCGCGACCGACGAGGCCCTGCGTATTCGCCGCGTCGGCGAGGAAAATGTCGTCACCTACAAAGGCCCCAAAATCGATGCCACAACCAAAACACGCCAAGAAATCGAACTAGCCATCGCCGCCGGCCAACAAGGTGCCGAACAGGCCGGCCAGCTACTCGAAGCTTTGGGATTTCGACGCGTCGCCGACGTCTCCAAAGTCCGACAAACCTATTGCCTTGAGCAAGAGGGCCAATCTGTCGAGATCGCCGTCGACAACATCGAGGGCCTCGGCAGCTTCGTTGAATTAGAAATCGTAGCCGAAGGCGAGCAGGCCCTCGACCCCGCCCGTCAAACCATCGCAACACTCGCCACCGAGTTGGGCCTCGCCAAAGTCGAACGCCGAAGTTATTTAGAGTTGCTCCTAGAACACAATTGACAAAGCCATGGGGTTGCAGCCACTTAGCAAAAGCCTCCCCAAAAATTCAAAAACGGCAACAACATAAACCGTAGCCGTTCACAAGTTGACGGACAGGAAGAATATCTCACGCAAAGGCGCGAAGACGCAAAGAATGGGGAAATCTAGCCTCTCAAGCTCTCACGCACGGCTTCGAAAGGTAAATTGGTCTCGCAAAGACCACCCCTTTTCTTGTTTTCTTTGCGACTTAGCGCCTTTGCGTGAAACTGTTTGCTGTTAGGCCGTGAACGGTTACCATAAACCAAACAACCACTTCCACCAATTCAAGAAATCACCATCGTGACAGAACAACAGAGAGGCCGCATTGCTGGTATCGACTACGGCACGGTACGCATCGGTATCGCCTTGGGCGATTTAGAACTCGGCATCGCCGGACCTTACGAAACCTACACACGCCGCAATGTCGATCTCGATTCCAAGTACTTTGTCGAGCTTGCCTCGGCAGAGCATCTCAAACGCTTTGTCGTCGGCCTACCGGTCCATCTTGATGGTCACGAGAGTCAAAAGTCGCGCGAAGCACGCGAATTCGGCGATTGGCTCGGCCAACTCACCGGCGTGCCGGTCGATTATTACGACGAACGTTTCACCTCAGCCCAAGCCGAAGCTATCTTGGGCGAAGCCAACCTCACCAAAAAACGTCGCAAAGCAAGAATCGACCAACTAGCCGCCCAAATCATGCTAACCGCCTACCTAGAATCCGGCGCCAAAAGCCAAGAAACCCCCGGCAGCATCGACTAAGGAACATTCGAGAAATCAGTGTCGCCCTAGGAGTTGGGGCCAAAGCATTTGTCATTAGTTATTTTTCATTTGTCATTGGCCATCTGTTTCCCTCACATCTTTCCTTTCTCCAATGACAAATGGCAATTGAAAAATAACTATTGAAAAATCCCGTCCTTGCTCTGCAAATCAGACAATTATTTCTCGAACGACACTAACCCCCCACTTTCCGCTTTCCGCTTTCCGCTTTCAAATGAACCTCCTCTTCGGCTACGGCTACCTAGGCAAACGTGTCGCCAAACTCTGGCAAGACGAAGGCGCCACCGTGTCGGTTGTCACACGTTCTAACGATCGCGCCAGCGAACTCACCCAACTCGGCTACCACGCGATCGTGGCAGACGTCACCCAACCTCACACGCTCGGCAATCTTCCCAAAGCAGAGACGGTGCTGTTCACCGTCGGCTTCGACCGCACATCAGACACCACCATCGCTGACGTCTACTCTGGGGGCATGAAAAACGTACTCGCCGCGCTGCCTGCGAGCGTAAAACAATTCATTTACATCAGCACCACCGGCGTCTTCGGCCCGGCAGGCGGCAACTGGGTCGACGAAAACACTCCGCCCAATCCACAGCGCGATGGCGGCCGAGCCTCGCTCGCTGCCGAGCAACAACTCGCCTCACACCCCCTCGGCCAACGCTCGGCCATTCTCCGGCTAGGCGGCCTCTACGGACCTGGGCGAATTCCCTATTTGGATGCGCTACGCGCCGGCCAACCAATCGCAGCCCCAAGCCAGGGTTGGCTCAACCTCATCCACGTCGACGATGCTGCTCGCATAACCCTCGCTGCCGATCATTGGCTCGCCAAACAAAATCCAACCACCTCGCCACACATTTTCTGCACCACCGACGGCCACCCCGTCGTCCGAAGAAACTACTACCGCGAAGTTGCCCAACGCATCGCAGCACCAGAGCCAACATTTGTCGACCCCGACCCCGCATCGCCCGCCGCCGCTCGCGCACGCTCCGACAAACGCGTTCGCAACGAAAAAATGAGCCGCACCTTCAACCTGCCCCTCGCTTATCCAACCTACCGAAAAGGACTCGAAGCCATCCTCTAATCCCTGCTGTCACCAACCTAGTTGAGACCGATTCTCGCCACCCCCTCCCCCTTTCGGCTTTCCCCTTTCCGCCTTAGAATCCCCCAACAGGGCGCCCGCCGGCAATCGTCATTCGCAACTCAAATTTTCACGGTAGGCGCCGATTCAACCAAACTCCTCACCTGCTATTCCCGACAGACAACGATGCTCCAGCGCGCTCCTCTATTCCCTCATGTAATTGAACTCAACCACCAAGCGCAGCGGCGATTTACCTGCAGCGCGTATCTGATCTACGACGATCACCAGTGGACCCTCTTCGACATCGGCTACGAAGACGCCGTCGACGATTGCATCGAGCTGATCCGTCAGATGGATTTCCCCTTCACCAAGTGTGCCACCCTCATCGCTTCGCACGCCGACGTCGACCACATCCAGGGGTTAGCCAAAGCCAAACACATTCTCAAAACCACGGTCACCAGCCATCCTCTGACGGCGCGCCATCTCGAATCGGGCGACAAGGTAGCAACCTTTGCCGAAATCACGGCTCAAGACATCTACCTCGAAATGCCTGAGGTCGTTGTCGAAAACCAGGTCGTAGACGGCGATATCATCAAGGTCGGAAATCTAGAACTCGAAGTCTGGCACACACCCGGCCACACCGCTGGGCAACTCTCGCTCCGAATGGGCAATCTGCTCTTCTCAGGCGACAACATCTTTCGCGATGGCTGCGTCGGAGCCATCGACGCCCATCACGGCAGCAGCATCCCCGACTTTCTCACTTCGCTAAAACGCATTCTCGACAGTGACGTCGAATGGCTACTCCCCAGTCACGGCCCCATCTTTCGCAAAGACGATGCACTGATCTCCAGCACCATCAAACGGCTAGAAGGCTACCTACACATGGCCGATTTCGGCACCTGCGCAATCGATTGGCCCCTAATGGACGAATGGGAAAAAGAACTCGTCGAGCGAAAGCTACCCAAATAGCCTGGCAAAGCCCTAGCAACTAGCGCCCAGTAACTAGCCCCAACCAAAGGCGTGGCGGTCCGGCTAAAATCTCGACTCACAAAGACGCAGCCGATTGAAACGCTACTCGTCTAACTTAAACCGCTTACGAATCGCCTCGGCATCATAATCACCGGCCTTCGGCTCGTCCTGATTCTCTTCCAGCTCAGCCATCGCCAACGGCTTGGTTCCCACCCCTTCGCCGGGAACCTCGACCTTCGCCGTCCACAAAATCGCATTAGCGACCAGTCGGCGGAACGGCTCGCGTCCCCAGTTCCAATGATAGTGCCCGCCAGTAAATCCAAACGATCGCCCCCCGTCCGGCCGCTCATAAGCCCAAGCCACATGCTGCGGCTCGCCTGCCGCCACCGCCTTGCGAACATCAGGGTTCCCACTATGCGGCCCATCGCGCCGCACCATCGTCGAAGCAGGCGGCACGTTCGAAAGAATCGGCGTCACGCCCTGCATCTTCGGCTGAAAACGCATGTGGAAATACCATTCGTCATTCATCGAAAATGGTTCTACGCCGCGTGTGATTTCATGCTTCGGGAAATTAGAAAAATTCGCCGTCCAATGCGGATTCACCGACCAGTCGGGCTCAAACACACCGCCCAGCCAGCCGAGAAACAGCTTGTTCGGCTCGCCCTTGGGCACCTCCACCGCATAGTGAAGGCAAACAAACCCCGCCCCCCGATCGATCTGCGCTTGCACCTGCTCGACATGCTTCAGCGCCGGATGACGTTCGCCCCCGTCGCAATAAATAACAATCGAATCCGCCTCTTCAATCAACTTCGCATCCTGCGGCCAACCCTTCACCACCTCCACCTGCACATCCACGCCCGACTCTTTTATCGTCTGAGCCAACAACCGGCTGCCCGCATAGTGCTCATGCGCCCCATACCCATGACTCCGTGCCCCAGCAATAAACAGCACCCGCTTGCCAGCTTCCGCGGCAGTACCCGCCATAGACGTACCAACGACCATTGCCAAACAAGCTAATATCCCAAGCAACCAACGTTTCATATTAAAAAATCTCCCCGCACATAGCTGGGCCCTCTTGGCCCGGTAACCCCTACCGCAACAGCCAAAGCAATCCCTAATCGACGCATTGTATAACGAGAAGGCAGCTCGCAGCCCCTCTAAAGGGTGGAATGTAGGATTTTTAGCTATCTTTCCTATATTTCCTTACCAAACATTTGCAGCACCCCCAACAACCTGACTAGAATCGACGTTCCAGCGACCTGCCGCGAGCCCTAAGCGGGTATCGGCAATCGCTGCAACGGCCAGCAGACACCAACAATAGACACCAACAAAAAGTCAGGGGCACGCTAATGATCCGGTTCACAACTTTGATTTGCGCGACATTGTTCGCAACAGCTCATGTTTCCGCAGCTGTCGTTTTTCCTTACACAGTTGACTTTTCTACGGAAGACGACGACGCCACTCCGCTAGTCAACGGCCAAGCCATCGACACCGAGTTTGGCAATCTCTTCACCATCACCTCCACCGTGGATGGGGGCGGCGCTGGGCACCTTGGCCCCGCTATCTTCGATTCCACCGACCCCGGCCCCAACTCAAGCGGTGGCGATTCCGACCTCCTAGTCAATCTCGGGAACATACTCATCTTCCAAAACAATGCTTTTCCAACGCAAACGACGCCGGGTATCTTTAACACGCCCAACGACGAAGCCAACTTCAACGATCGCGGCTCGTTTATTTTCAACTTTATCACCCCGGCTGAACTGCTATCCATCGATCTGGTCGACATTAACGGCGGAGTTACAGTCCAACTCACTCTCACCGATACCAGCGGCAACTCCCGTATCTACGACGTCCCCTCAAAATGGACCAACGACGTGTCAATTGCACCCATCGGATACGACACACTCGATTTGACCACGCTACTTCCGCAAAACGGCGAGGGCATCGGCGGGGACGCCACCGCCACCGAAGATCCCCTCTTCGATCCGACCCTGGTCGAAACACTCACGATCGCCATTGATGGCTCAGGCGCCATCGACAACCTCGTCATCGGCAGCATCCCCGAGCCCACCAGCGGTATACTTCTAACCCTCGGCATGATCACCGGCTTGCTCACACGCCACACCCGCCGGCGACATACCCCATAGCCCGGCCATCCTGGCCGAAAATGCCGGTAGGGTCCGCTGTGCGGGCAAAGGTACATTGGTAAGTTGGTAGGATGCGTGCAGCGCCAGCGGAACGCATCGCTGCATTTCAAGTAACCGCAAACCGTGCGCTACGTGGTCGCTGTACGCACGCTACGACTCACCCTCTCAATTCAGATAGCGTTTAATGTCCATAGCGCCATGGAAGATGCCGAGGATCTCAATGTGCTGCTCCGACTTGACCAGATAGGCGATTCGATAGTGGCCATAAAGAACTTCGCGAACCTCGCGGTCCGTGATCGGCTCGTAGCGTTGTCCCAACCGGGGATGCGAGCGTAGTAATTGAATCTTTTCGTAGATTCCGCAAACCACCTTGTGCGCTGCAGAAGGATTTTCCGAGGCGATGTAGTCGTGGATGTCCTCAAGCCGCGAAGCGGCCTCGTTTGTCCAGATTATTTTCGCCACGAGTCGATATTCCTTGCGATCTCATCGTCCGAGACGGTTCGACCAGCGTCAGAATCCTCCAGCCCCCGCTGCACAATGCAAGCAAAGGCAAGTTCCCTGAGGATCTCGTCGAAACTACTGTCCTCAGGCTGTCGCGTGATGATATCGGTCATCTCTTCTTTTGCGGTAGACATAAGCCTCTCCGAAATTCTACTTGTCCAGCATGTGGGCTACTGCGATCCAGCAAAACGCACCCACGATTTTTTCGTAACCGATTACCAATGCGCTACACCACCATTCTAACCGATCGCCCACCCAAACAACAACAGATTGTAGAATGCTCGCAACACGACCAATGTTTAATTCCCCATAGCCCAACCATCCTGGCCGGAAATGCCACTTTTTGATTGCGGCCACGCCTCGCTGCAAAACAAACCCGTAAAAGCTTGCTTTCTAGACGCACTTTTCGGTAAGAAGAAACCGCTAATTTCAAACCTGTTTTTCGCCTGTTCTCACCTATTAGCGTGTATTAGCGCTGATTAGCGGTTCCTTTTTTTTGTTTGCGGCCAAAGGCCGCGCTGCGCCCTCAGTGCTCCAATCTGTTCGCAACCCAACAGGCCACAAGCCCCATTCTTTGTGCCATTTCGTCTTTGCAAGAAAAACTCAACTACTACCGGCTAGAAGCCGGTAGGTTCGGAAATTTCGTGAGCTTCGGACTAAAGTCCTTCACTCACGAGGAGGTAACCTGA
>JAADGV010000013.1 GCA_013152205.1 Planctomycetota bacterium | reverse complement strand
GTGCGACGCGTGGCGTCGCGGCTGGGCGTGGACTGTAGCGAAACCTCGTGCGATTCGACAAGATCGAAACAGCAGGCATCGCTAGCAGAATCAGTCGATGACTTCCAATAGCAAATCGCCCTTCAGGCCAGTCGTGGTTTCTACACCCTGGTCGTCGACCCCGTTGCGGCCCACGCTATAGAGCAGATAGCCATCGGCTTGCGGGCGATAAATCATCGGTTTGCCAGTAAAGCTATCCAGCGGCACTTCATCCAAGTAGTCGGGCACCAGCTCGTCAAGTTTTTCAGGAAAGTGCTTTTTGTCGAGATGAAAAGCACGCAGGGCGAGATGTGTTTGCAGCAGCGTGTCGAGAGCGACGTGTAGTTTGTCGGACTCTTGTATTGCCGTCAGTGTCTGCTGACGCTGGGAGCGGAGTACTCCGGTCATCATCAAGGTTTGTAGTCGGCCATTGATTTGGCGAAAAAAAACTTCCTCACGACGGAAAACTTCATCCAGCGGGTCTAGTTGCAACGGCGAAGCTTGCAGCTTTTTCTGGAGTTGAAGACACTCGTCTCGCGAGAGTTGCTCGACCTGGTCGCGCAGAGAATACATGGCCGTGTAATGCACTCCCCCAGCCACCATGCGGTCAATCATCAATCCTCCCGGGGCGGTGGCCTGGGCCAGTTGGAGCGCATCCATGCCACATCGAACCGCTTCGCCCATTTGGCCATTGTTTTTCGCCTGACGAGCCGCTGCCGCAAACGCATGCGCTAGCCCTTTCAGCTTCCCGGCGCGCTCCATGTGTACGTTGTTAAACCAGGCGCGATTCGCCGACCAGTTGATCGACACCACGCATTCTTTCTGCAAAGCTTCGCGGGCCAGAGCCAACGCCGGTTTGTTCTGCTCGACGATGGTGGCAAGTTTCTTCTCGTCCATTTCGCGATAAAACCCCGTGCGTGGTGCCAGCATTTTGGCTGCTTGCAGCAGTTCGTCATAGCCATTGGGCACGGGCAGCACAGGCGGGGTGAACGGAGGGTACGCCCAACGAACGGCCAGCCAGTAGAGCAATACGAACCCGAGAGCGGCTGTGACAAAGAGAACTCGGCGGCGGGATTTTTTCTGCACGATGGATTTTCTCGTGGTTAGTTGGCGAGTGTAATAGAGCAAGTCCCACACGGGTGTTCCGCTCCGAACACGGTTTGAGGCTAGAATGCCAGTACGGTGACTGGAATACGTCCGTGCGACACGCACTAATGGCTGATTCGCCTGGGAGCCGATGATATTGGTTAACCGAGGGTTGTTTTTCCAGCACAATGCTACCAATCTGGCTGTTATCGAGAATAGGAATGACGCTATGTTGTTACCACCGCAATACGCCCTTCTCCTCGCACTAGGAGCCAAAAACGATGCTTGATGAGCCTCAACGTGAATATGTGAACAAGGTGACTTTAATGCTCCAGATCATCACCGTTGCGATGGCCACCGGGGTTTTGGTTTTTGCCGGCGTGGTGATGCTGTTGTTTCAAGATGACGGTCAGCAGGACAAAGATTTCCAGCCGCTGATCACCTATGTGGCGGCGGCGTTTGGCATCGTGGCGCTACTATCGGCAACGGTTGTGCCACGCCTGATGGATGCGAATACTCGCAAGAACTTTCTGGCAGGCAACTTGCCCCAAATGAAAAACCAGATGCCGCCCGCTGAGACAGGAGAAGTTGGCCTGTTGGTAGCAATGTATCAGGTGCGACTGATCGTAGGCGTAGCTATCCTCGAAGGAGCCGCTTTTTTTAACGTGATCGCCAATATGCTCGAAGGTCAGGCAATCAGCCTTGCCATGGTAGCGTTGCTGTTGGTGGCAATCTTCTTCAATTTCCCAACGCGCAGTAGCATCGAAAATTGGATAGCGATGCAGTGTCGAACCATTGAAGAGCTACGAAGCCTACAGAGTTAGTGCGAAACAAAAAAAGGCCGCGACCCGTTTCGGGACCACGACCTTTTTTTCTTACGGCCTCTACATCTCACGATTCAGATACCATGCCGGAGCAAGGCGCCTGGATCGACATAGGTGCAAAAGCCTGTAAAACAAACTTCCGGTCGAATTGCGACGGTGTGGAGTCGCTGGAAGAATGACGCGCGTCGGACAGCGCTACGCGCTGCCATGGTATCGACTCGGGCCAATCCAAAAATTTGGTCCTCCCGACGGAATTATAACCGTGAAGTTTGACTCCTTATCCTGCTACCCAGGGGCAGCAGTCTTTGCTGTTGGCAAAATATCTCATCGGCTTTTGTCAGCCGCTGGCTCCAGTCGAAGCGGCTACCGAAGGCGAGACCTTACACGGTAATTGTACTTCGCGGAATAGGGGAGGTGGGCGGATTTTTTGGAGAGCAAACCCTGTGCCGGTTTGCCTTGCGATGTAGTGATAGCCATCGGCAATTTCTGCCGCTTCACGTTGAATGCCCTTGCCCGAGCCGCGATAGGCAGCTACAAATTGCCCCCAAGAAACGGCTACTCTCTTCTCGTCTGGGCGCGAGGAGTTTCGCTCTTGCCAACAAAATTGCGTTGAGAATCGTTATGGTCAAGCAAACAAAGTATTTGCGGCAACGCCTACGCGGCTCGAACTGGACTTTGGCAGGGCTGGTGTTTCTTTCCACGGCAGCCCTTGGAATGCTGACGCAGCCGTCGATAGCTCAGCAATCGAGCAATCCCACGGGCAATCAGGGGCGTCAGCTAAGCCTCCGAGATCAGTTGCGGGTTGGGCTGAGGGCCTTCACGAAGTCGGATTTTGCCTTTATTGACAAAGTCGTACTCCAAGTACAATTGAGAAAATTGCCCGAGCGGTTGGTGAATAGCACTTTTTTATGGGCTCGAGATCGGGCCGCACGAAAGTCGCGATCGCGGGAACTTCGGCCGATGGTCTATTTCCGGCCGGCCCTCACGCTACGGGCCAAGCGCATTGGAGTAAAGCTCTAGCATTTGCCGCAGATCCACCCACTACGGAACCCCTAGATGCCCTCCTGCACCTCCGTAGAGGCGAAAATAGGAATGTGGTGCTAGCCATGGCTGACGAGATAGGGTACGATGTGGCCCTGTAATTCAACCTCACCCCCCTCTCTAGCTGGGCCCTTTCTCCCGATTCTATTCATGGCAAAAAAGACCGCGAAAAAGAAGGCTCCTGCCAAAAAGGCTGCCACCACGAAAAAAGCGGCCCCCGCCAAAAAGGCTGCTACTACCAAGAAAGCAGCCACCAAGAAGGCGGCTGCAAAGGAAGCGGAGCCTAAGAAGAAGAAGGCAGCCGCCAAGAAAAAGTCTCGCGCTCGAGCGGTCAAAGAGATTCGTCTCAAGGCCTATTGGGGAGTCTTCAGCCAATCCCTCAAGCGAGTTGCTCTCTTTGAGTTCAACGAGCGCAAATTGGCCGAAAAAAAGGCCCTCGATCTCAGCAAAGGTGGCAAGCCGCCTCACTTTGTTCAGCCGGTTAAAGAAGCTATTGAGGGTTGAACTGGTTTTGCTGCACCCCGGCGATGCGTAGCATCACGGCTTTTTTGGCGACTCCATTTGCTGGGCTACTCTAAGATCGGCGCTAACCTCTTGGCTGTTTCATTGTTGAGTTCTAGCTTTCCGAAACCCTGTTCTGCACCAACCGCTTTGGCGGCCTCTTGATGCTCGGCAAAATTGGTCACCAGCATTACCGGGACATTGCTCAACTGGGCGTCGGCTTTGATGGCTTTGATGATTTCAATGCCATCCGAGTAGTCGCGGTCGAGCTTGCGGTTGACTGTGACCAGTGCGAAGTCACCCTTGCGTAGCTCGATGAGTGTATCTTCGAGACCATGCGTTTGCGCGACTTCGCAGTCGAAGTTGCTGGTGAAAAAACTTTTGATCGAAGCGAAATCTGGCCCACAATTGCCGACGTCAAGAACATGTTTGGTCATTGTTTCTTATCCTCAACAATGGCGAACAGGTGCGTGCGGTTGCTGATGTAAAGTACATTATTTGAGACAATCGGGGTGCTGTACACGCTGTTGCCCATGTCTCGGGTGCCGTAGTGCGGTTCCCATTCGC
Organism: Planctomycetota bacterium; assembly: GCA_013152205.1. Classification (GTDB taxonomy): domain Bacteria; phylum Planctomycetota; class Planctomycetia; order Pirellulales; family Lacipirellulaceae; genus Bythopirellula. The sequence goes on along the minus strand of JAADGV010000013.1, from coordinate 7,007 downwards.
CGTCGACCTCTTGCATGGCAATCTCTCGATCACTGGAATGTCGGAAGATGGCAACTTCGCCATCCTCGTCGCCGATATAGACTTTGTCTTCGACGATCAACGGCGAACCCCAGGCAGCGGCTAGCATGTCGTAGGTCCAGTTGACTGCGCCAGTCTCTGCATCGAGGCAGTGGAACAGCCCGCTAAAGTCGGCGATATAGAGCACGTTGTCGCGAATCGTGACCGTTCCACAGCTACGGTGCATGGTTTCTTCGAAGTCGATCTCGCCATCGGTGTTTTGATCGAACTCGCTGTAGTGCCAAATCGCTGCCGAGTTTGGATTTGGGCGGGTGAGGTCTCCTTCTTCCGGCACAACGGACTGAATTCGTTTGGGAGCAATCTGCGTTTTTGGAGCCGTGGCGTTGAAAGCCAAGTCGGGGCTGACATCTCCGCGTTTTGTTGGATCGAGACACCAAAGATGCCCAACGCCTTCGCCATGCTCGGGGTCTTGCCCCACAGCAACGAACACACGCTCCTGATGAATCACGGGCGTTGCGATGATATTGTTTCGCGTGCCACGTCCGCCCAATTCCCAGACCGATGTTTTCGGGTTGGCGTCGAATTTCCAGAGCAGCTTTGATTTGCCGAGGGCCCCTTTTTCGGCGGGGGCTTGCCCGGCAGGATCAAAGCTATAAACCCAGCCATCGCCTCCGGCAAAGATAACTTGCGGCTGGCCACCCAATACGGCGTAAGCAGGCGACGACCATTGGCCATGCAAAATGTTTAGCCCAGGCGAGCTGTCGGTCCACAGTACTTTGCCGGTATTCTTATCCATGGCAAAAAAGCTAGGCGCATTGGGGGCAGGAATGTAGTTGTGTTCGACATCCACACCGTTGGAAGTATTCACAAGCAAAATATCGCCTGCCGAGGTCACCGAGCAACTGCACATGTTGTGCTGCGAGATGCCCAGCTCTTTCATCATGTCGAATACCCAAACGACGTCGGCTTCGTCTTTATCCGCAATGCTTGATGTTTTATAGATCGAGAGAACTCCTTCGTTGAGATTTGCTGTCAAGTCGCGCTCAACGCCATTGAACTTCGCGGTAAGAAGCCACTGTTTATCGGCAACGGGAGATGTTATGGCTATTGACTCTGTAGTCGGTTCACCTCTCTCGGCTAATAATTCACGAAAGTGAGCGATAATTTTTTCTTGCTTTAGACCTTCCATAACCAGTGGCAATAGTTTCACCATGATAGGCTTGTCTTCCTTGTCCACTTTTCCACTGTCTACAAGAGTGGTTGGTGTTATGTCAACAATTCGAAGCTGCTCTCCTTTTTCGTTGCCATTGTCGACGCCGTCGTAAAAGCCATTCGTATCGAGGCAGCGGACTTCGCCGCGGCTGGTGACGAACCAAAGTCGATCGTCTTCGACCAGTGGCGCACAGCAAATGCCTTGCAGGGGCCAATCGTGGACTCGGCCTGAGGGCAGCTTTTCGCTGCTATGCTGCCAGAGAAATTTGCCATCTTCGACATTGAAGCAGAGCAGGCAGCCCAGGTCGACCTTGGCCGGATAGCGTTTCAGCCAACCGCCGCTGTTGTTGGTGCCGACGTAGATTTTGCCATCCGCCACAACAGCGTTGCCATAGGTTTGCGAACCAAGCCGCGCAACCCACTTGATGTTCTCCGCTTTGCTGGAGTCCCATTCGCCGGTGCGATAGTCGAAGCTGCCAATGTTCCATTGCGTAGGGATCTGATATCCAACCGGCGTGTTGTTGCGCTTCGAATCGCCGCCCCATTGCGACCAGTCGATGGTGAGTTCGGGCTGCGAATTTTTTTTCGCCGCCTCGCCAGCCACATATTCTAAACCGACCGCTGTCCACCAACCGAGGGCAGCGGCACATAGCAAACAAAGGTATCGCAGTTTATTTTTCATATTGCTTCCTTAATCAACTTAACGCGAGGTTTTGGCTTCAATGCCAAGGAATGCATTCCCTCGGCCTGCGTTCGGTTTGATGTTACTTGTTTTCGTAAACCGAGAGATTGTCGAGAAAAATTTCGGCTTCTTGGGCATTGCCGTATAGGCCAGGGCTACCGGTCAGGTTAGGCGAATCGTCGATCATTTCGATGGTCCAGGCCTCAGGCTCCGCTTGGCCGCGTACCCAAAGTTTGCCGCGCACAGACATTTTGTCGCCTGCCGGCTTGACCCGTAGCTTCATTGTGTACCATTGGCTCGGTTTCGGATCGAAGTCAACCACCGCGTAGGCACGATAATCGTTCGGACTCCAGCTATAGATACGCAACTGCTTGTTGGAAGACCGCGCGGTCATCGTGTACCGGCTATTGATCACCCCAAAGTCGGGCATCTTGCCGCTCTCGTCCGATTTGGTCAGAGCGAAATCAACCTGCACCGTGTAGTTGGCCATGTCGGTAGGCCCCATCCACATTCGGCTACGCGTGCCGAGCTTGTTATTGGGATTGCGGGGTGTTGGCAGTACGCTGCGTTTGACCGCAATTTTCTCACCGTCTTGTTCACGTATCACGTAACGTACTCGACCGCCAACCCAGGTAAGGGGCACCTTCTCGGCATGGTTGAAATCGAAACTCCAAGGCAACGGTGGAATGATTCGCAGTCGCGCGGCACCTTCTAGCTCACCCACTTTGGCGACGACCAAGGCGGTTTGATGTTCGTTTGTTTTTGGGGCGTGATAGATGCTATCTTGTGGCGAGATTTGGCCCTGACCCTGGACTTCAAATTCGACGTCTTGAGCGGGGACTTCTCGCAAAAACTGCCCCCGGCTGTTGTAGAGCCGCACTTGGTAGGCTTGGCTCTCGTTTGGCTTCAACATGGTATCGTACGGAACCAACTGGACCAGTGTGGGAGTTGGATCATCGCTAACAGGCGATTCGGCGGGTGCTGCTGGCATGGGGTCGCTGCTGGGTTTTTGTTCAGGATTGCCGAGGCAGTAAATCGCACTTGAAGTGGGGAGGTAAATACGACCCTGCGATACAATCGGCGAGCCATCGCTCGCTTCGCCTGCTAAGCGGAGCTTGTGTAAAACCTTGACGCCGGTCTCGGTGGGCTGAAGCACGTACCAACGGCCATTGTTTGTGCAGAGGTAAACTTTGCCATCGGCGTAAAGGGGCGTGCTTCGCATCGCGGTGCCGAGTGCTTTGCGAGCAATGCGTTCGCCCGTCAGCGGGTCGTAGATCAAGAGCTTGGCCCGATCGTCGACGACCCACAGTTTACCGTCGACCATGATTGGCGAGCTTTTACCAACCATGACTTGAAATTGCTGCCAATTTTCCTTGCCGGTTAGATCGCCTGTCTGCGTGCCATCCAGCGAAACCAGCGATCCCATGGTGTTCCCGACCATATTCTCTTCGCTTTGCGAAGCGTAGACGGTGTTGCCCACGACGAGCGGCGAGATATTCACGCCACGTTTTCCCGAGATGGGATAGTGCCAGATTCGTTCCCCCGTACGTGGCTGCAGCGCCCAAACCGACCCATCGCCCGAGCTAAAGACCATGGCAGCTTGGCCGCCGAGCGTTGTGATGGTCGGAGTGCTGTAGGTGGTATCGTAGGGCGCGATTCTCGTGCCTTTGAGCCAGCGTAGGTCGCCCGTCGATTTATCAAACGCCAAGAAACGGTGGGCCGGCTTGGCGAGGAGGCCCCATTGTGGCGAATCGCCCCAGCCGATGATGATGGCACTGATGATTACCTGATTTTCGAAGACCAAGGGGCTATGAGTCCGACCGCCGAAGGTGCTTAGCAGACCAAATTCTTCGTGGAGACTACGCTGCCAGACGACTTTTCCTGTCTCGCCTTCCAAACAGCAGAAGTAGCCACTGACGCTCAGAGCATAGACGCGGCCCGTTTTGGGGTCGCCAACACAGGAAGACCAACCCACGCGGGTATCGGGTACGTCGGTCAAGTAGACGTTAAACCGGTGTTGCCAGAGCTTCTCGCCAGTCGCGGCATCGACGCAAACAACTTTCGCTCCTTCGGTCGGCGTACTAGGTTGATCTCGCACGATGGTGTAGAGCCGACCTTGCATGACAATCGGCGTCGAGCGTCCGCCCAACTCGTCGTTCTTCCAGATCAGGTTGCTGCCAGGGCCTCCTTGGGGATCCCAACGGTCGACAAGCCCTCGTTCGGTGGAGGTGCGGTTTTGCTGTGGGCCGCGCCAGTTGGGCCAATCGGTTCCGCCTTCGTCGGCAAGCGTCAGACGACCAGCCACCAGCGACAGTGCCCAGCAAAGTACAAAGGCTGTGAGTTGGACCAAGGTGCGACTCATGGGATTGCAACCTCAAGTAGAAAGGGGAATCTCGTCCGCTCGGCTTTGGACATCGTCGAGCAAAAAACTAAGGCGGGTTCACATCGGTAGGGTCGCGAGTAGCGATGCCAAGCACCCGACTGCGTGGAGTTTGACGGCTAGGCGAGGTTTGCCGAATGCGGTGTGGTTGCCGGTCCGTCTCGGGCCGCCCGGACACCACGGACTACAATATTCACGATTCGCCTATAATAGCAGATCCTAGAGAGTTTTGCCACGATCGGCGGGGCTAGATTCTGTGGGCTACAACCAGAACGAGCGCACTACCCTACGTGGGCCGCAAATCTTACCTAATGATAGTCTTAAACCACTTGCTGAAAATTGCTTCTGGATGCTCAAGGGCCTGTGCGCAAGGGGCCGATAGTTCCTCATGTTGCAAGAGGGCTGAAAAGTCGGAATGCGACAAACCACTGTTTAGTGCGTCGGCAAACCGGCCTGATTTGAATCGAGTCATGGATTGGCTCGACTGGTGCTGACGCCTGACTGTGGGGACACACGGATGAAACGAACCCCATGACCCTCGACCCTACCGGGTCGCCCCCCCCACCTACCCAAATCCCACCGGGCGTAACGCCCATACACAAGTCATCTCGACCAACCCAGGGAGGGTGTGGTGATTCGCTATGCCGAACACCGATTGGTCCGTTCGTACTGTCGTCCCCAAAGGAATAGGAGACGTTATTCGATGAAGTGGAAAATTTTGGGAGCGCTCATCATAGGTGTTGGTCTTTCAAGCCAGAGTTACGGCTATGGTTTGTTAGACGCGATGCTTGGATGTGGTTCTGGATGCGACAGCTGCGTACCGCAAAGTTGTTGTGAAAAGTCTTGCGGTATTTCTGACGACTGCTGTGGTAACGATGGTTGCTGCGGTGGCGATAGCTGCTGCGAAGCAAGCTGTGGTGTTGCCTCGAACCGCTGTTGCAAGAGGCGCTCATGCTTCTTGAGCAAGCTGTTCCAGCGCAAGAATCGAAGCTGCTGCGAAGCTAGTTGCGGCGCAGCTGATGGCTGCTGTGGTGGCGACAGTTGCTGTGGCGACAACTGCTGCGAAGCAAGCTGTGGCGTAGCCGACGACTGCTGTGGTAACGATGGTTGCTGCGGTGGCGATAGCTGCTGCGAAGCAAGCTGTGGTGTTGCCTCGAACCGCTGCTGCAAGAAGCGTTCGTGCTTCTTGAGCAAGCTGTTCCAACGCAAGCATCGTTGCTGCGAAGCTAGCTGTGGCGTGGCCGACGACTGCTGTGGTGGCGACAGTTGCTGTGGTAACGATGGTTGCTGCGGTGGCGACAGCTGCTGCGAAGCAAGCTGTGGCGTAGCCGACGACTGCTGTGGTAACGATAGCTGCTGCGGTGGCGACAGTTGCTGTGGTGGTGGATGCGACTCCGGTAGCGATGCCGCTCCAGTAGCTGCTGAGCCAACTGAAGAAGCTGCTCCGATCCCCCCCGCGCCAGCGGCCGATCCCAATGCTCGGATCGCCCAACCTCGCAAGGTGGTTAGTGCAAGCTTCGTTCGCTAATCGCGAACAGAAATGATCCCCCTCTGAGGACCTGTCTTGGGCTTTCGAGCCCGGGGCAGGTTCTTTTTCTATAGCTACACGAACTAGGGTTATGTTACTTCCGTAGAACGGCTACGACGGAATCTGTGACTTTGCCGTTCTCCTGGCCCTTTGGGCTTATCTGTGAATAAATTTATCGGTCAAAGTATTCGTATACGATTTGTCAGCGCGCTGTTGGCTATCGCTTGCTGTTTGACTTTAGCAGCCTCTCGCCTGCAAGCCGAACAAAATCGGAGTGCTTCGCAACCGACCTCTTCGCAAACTGCTGAAGTGAGCACGACAAGCCACGATTTGGCCACGACGTTCGCCAAGCTCATCGAGAGCGCCATCCCCGTTGAGTACGACAAGAAGAAAGATTGGGGAAAGAGAAAGAACCTCACGGTGGGTTTGCACAACAAAGGTTTGAAGATTAAACGTCGCAAGAAAGCGGTCAAGCACGGCGTTTGGAAGCATTACCGAGTTAAACTCGTTAATCCAGAAGAGAAATTCGCCGTTCGTATCGACAATCTGCGGCCGGTCGACGATGGTCGCTTCTCATTCACGCTGGTTATCAATGCCAAACTTGATACCTGGATACGAGCTAAGGTCTATCAGTATGGCGTTCATCTGATTGCGGTCGAGATCACCGGCGACACCGAAATGGAGTTGTCGCTTGACTGCGAAGTAGGCGCTCAGCTGCGTTTTGTGGATGGCTTGCCGAGCGTGACAATCGATCCCCGAGTTACCAACTCACACCTTGCCTTGTCGAATTTTCACTTGCGTCGAATCAGCAATGCCAAAGGCCCGCTCGTTAAGGAGTTGAGCAACGGCCTGCGACGCGTCATCGAACACGAACTGAAAGGCCCCAAATTGACGGCCAAGTTGAATCGTGCCATCGATAGAAAACGCGACCGCTTAGAATTGAGCATGAGCGAATTGCTCGACTCTTCCTGGTGGCCACTAGCAAGGTTGCCCGATCTAGAGCACGCAACCCGATCTCGCTGATTGCCTTCTCTCTGCTACTAACGGTTCAAATTTGCGCAACAAGCAAAGGTTTTTGGATGATTGGACATGCAATTTATACGCATTCTAATCTGAAGTAGCGCGATTGATGTAGGGGGCGGCGCAGACGGACTGGACTAAGGCCTCGTCCAGCACGGCTGTTTTCC
>JAADGV010000009.1 GCA_013152205.1 Planctomycetota bacterium | reverse complement strand
TCATGCATCAATACCTTGCAAATCTTACCAGCTACCAGAGCAAGCTCTATCCCTATATCGTAACGCTAGGTGACTTTTTCAGGGACGACTAGCTACTTTCGAGAGGCTGAGCACAACCCTGCTTGCCGGCGAAGAGGCATTGCGTCCAGATTTTTCTACCGAATCGTTCAACGTGAACTTGCCTTTCAGTAGCCCCGACGCCACCGATTCGGTCTTCTCTTCAACCAACTCGATTGATAACACAAAAGATTTCCGCTTCGCCTTGAACGACGTACTGCTTGACGAATTGGTACGCGACCAACTGAGCCACGAAGGGGCTTGAGGCGGTTCTGAATTGACGGACTGATGTATCTCTTAGTTTGGCTGTTGGGCAAGGCTCTCATCAAGCAACAGACCGTCGATTTGCACGAAGCTTTGCCAAAGCGAACCGAGTGCATCCAGATAGGCAAGGTTGGTTTGAGAGAATGTTTGCTGAGCGATCAATAGATCGAGGTAGCCAACTTCTCCCTGGGCGTACCCTTGCTGCACAAGGTCGAACGTCCGTTTGGCGCGGGGTAGGATGTCGGTTGCATAGGTTGTCGCGGTGACGTGGGCATCGGAGTACTGAAGGAAAGAATCAGCCAGGCGCTGGTTCAGGCGAAGCTCAACACGCTTGACGTTGCGAATCGCCCGAGAGACTTCCGCCTGTGCCTGCCGAATCCCGCCTTGATTACGGTTCCACAGCGGCAGCGGTATGCCAATCTGGACGCCAGAAATTGTGTCGTCCGTGGCATCGTCGTATTGCACACTCAACTGGGCATTGATGTTGGGGACCGCTTCGACGCTTGCCCGACTAAGTGCGCGACGGGCCCGTTCGATGCTGGCCATTGCCGCAGCGATCTCGGGACTTTCGGATTGGAGTCGCGCGAGTTGATTCTGCCAATCAAGCGATTCGGGCAGTTGGCTCACGTCGCCTACGAGTGGTTGGACGGATAGTTCCTCTCCACCGACGATTGTTGATAACCGTCGCCAAGATTGCGAGAGGCCATTTTGTGCCGTCCGTAAGAGTACCTGAGCGTTTTGTTGCTGCACCTCGGTTTGCAACAATCCGGCCATCGGAATCTCTTCGGCATCGTAGAGCGACTTCGAAGCCGTCGCCGCATCGGTGGTAACACGAACTAATTTTTCGGCAAGTTGCACGCGGCGTTGAGCCAGCAAGGCAGAATAGTAGCCCTTTCGAAGGTCAGTCTGCACGCGACGGTGCATCGCCGCAAGCTGCTGCTCAGCACGATTGATGTCCGCAGTAATGATCGCCCGGTTTTTCTGAAGTTTTCCAGCGGTAATGAAAGTTTGACCAACAAATCCACCCTGCTGGCCTGCGGCGCCTTCGTTGCCAACTTCGCTAGCAACATAGCCCACGCTCGGATTCGGCGGCAGGCCGACCTGTAAACGCAAGCCTTGCAAGGCGCGAACTCGTGCGGCTACCTGAGAAATCGCTGGGCTATTGGCAAGTGCCATCTGCTCAAGCACTTCCATCGTCAGACCCTCGGGGGAGGGAAGCGGTCGAGGCACAGCCACCTCGGCAGCATTCGCCGGAACTTCTGCAATCGATTGCGGTTGGCTCAACTCGGTTGCTGTTTTCTCATCGGGCGCCGAGTTTTCTTCGTAGTCAACCCGCGCGATGGTCGCTGTCGGAGCAGCATCAATCGCAGGCGGTTTTTTGGCCAACACCGCCACTGAATTGCCCTTCTGAAGTCCAGAAGCGCACCCTGCCATCACGAGCAACACTACCACACTATATATTGTCTTCATGGTCATCCTTGACCTCCTGCTATTACTTATCGGACCTCTACGTTCGGCTTCACCAGTTACAGACCGCTAAGCATGTCTTAAAGCGGACACTATTTCAGTTTGAGAAGCATGCCACCCAGGCGCAAGCCCTGCTAGCAACCCCACGACGACTGCCACAACAATGCCCTGAACAGCCAATGCTAGCGACGGCTCAAATGCAATCGTTACTCCCTCGGCTGCAATCGACATGCCTGTCGAAGAAAGCAGTAGGGAGCTTCCCACTACCCCCAAAATTCCGCCAAGCGTGCTCAACAGAAAGCTTTCGATAATTACCAGATTAAAAACACGCAACGGGCGCAACCCCAGTGTTTGGAGCACGGCATGTTCTTTGATTCGATCCTGTACAGACATCACCGTGGTCGTTGCTACAAGTGATAGCACTAAGCCAACACACGCATAGCCTAGCCAATGGACAAATCCGATGAGTTCCGCCAGATCGGCCAGGGTATCGGCCTGAAACATCCCCTTGGTGCGAGTGGTGGTTCCCACCGGGCCGGTGCGAAATTCGTCGTCGATTTGTTTTGCCAAAGCATCCGGGTCGGCCGTCTCGTTCAGATGAACTTCTAGTTGTGTGACCGTACCAACGTCGTTTGCTCCGCGTGCCCGTTGCAGGAAGTCGAGCTGCGTGAAAATAAGATTGTTCTCCGCAGCCGTCGCCGACTGAAAGACACCTCGCACGACGACCGACACGTCCCCAATGGTAAATTTATCGCCTACACTCAACCCCCGTCGGGTGGCCACGTCGATGCCGACCAGCGCCGCATCGTCTTGGCTTGCAAAAGACGCCATGTCGCCCGATTGAAGATCGATGTCGCGCCAAGCCTTTAGTTTTTCGGCGGGCATACCTTGAAACACAATCGCGTCGAGGCTTGCACGGCAGTTGTTCGTAAACACTTTGATCGGAATGACATCTTTCACACCAGGCATTTTTGAGATCGTTCGCTCGTAGTCCTGCGGCATCCGGCTGCTCTGCGGGCAGAAACGGTTTTCTTGAAAGACGATCAGCGTACGTCCAGAATCCTCGTCCGAGGTTAGCGCAAGCAGCCCTTGCTGCACCGCTCCGATGAAACAAAACACCAAAAGCGCGACCGCCGTGCCACTCACCGTGAGCAAGGTACGGGCCCGATGTCGCCAGAGACTTTTCAGCACGTAGGGAACGAATTTCAACATGATTACGCAGTCCTTAATTTCGCGGTTTGGAGTTCTTGGCCGTTTTCCATAAGCCGACCCCGTTCGAGGCGAATTTTCCGTTTGGCCCGTTGGCCCGCATCGGCATCGTGGGTGACCATCAACAGGGTCATGCCAAGTTCGTTGTTCACACGTTCCAAAAGTAGTAGAATCTGCTCGGTGGTTTCGTCGTCGAGGCTCCCGGTCGGTTCATCGGCAACCACCAAAGTGGGATTGGCGACGATCGCACGCGCGATGCCGACCCGCTGCTCTTGACCACCTGACATTTGCCGTGGGTAATGCGAAGCACGCGAAGTGAGGTCGACCGCCTCCATGGCAATCTCAACCCGCTTCCGACGTTCGGCTCCCGACATGGGCAGCAGTAACAACGGCAGCTCGACATTTTCGTAGGCCGTAAGCACTGGAATGAGATTATGTGTCTGAAAGATATAGCCAATGTGGCGAGCGCGCCAGTCGGCCAATTTCCCGCGAGAGAGCTTCGTGATGTCGGTATCAGCCACGACGATTTCGCCGGAGGTGACCAGGTCGATTCCAGCGATCAGGTTCAACAGCGTACTCTTTCCCGAGCCGCTAGCACCCATCAGCGAAAGGAAATCGCCTTCTTCAACCGTCAGACTCACCCCGTCGAGCGGACGGATCGACTCCTCGCCGTTGGCGTATTCTTTGGTAACATTCATAACTTCGACTAGCGACATTTTGGAGTTCCTTTCGGATTCGTACTATTCGAGGTTCTTTCTCAGTAACCACGAATTACACGAATAGCACGAATGAAAAATCGGAAAACTTATTTGACAATGCGTTCGTATTGGAGTTTGGGGTTCTGGCCAAAGTTGACAAGCAACCCAAGGCGAAAGGAGGTAGCCTTGAGGTAGTTGTGAACTTGGGCTCGGTGGTCGTCCATCAAATCGGACATAGCTTTGATTTCTACAATGATTTTTTCGTGGCAAATAAAATCAGGCTTGTAGGTCTGCTTCAAAATCTTTTCTTTGTATCGAAGTTCAAGCGAAGATTGCGGCAAGAATGGAATTTTTTGATTACTCAACTCGATTTCAAGGCACTCCTGATAAACGGGTTCAACGAATCCGCTTCCCATTTCGTTGTAAACTTCAAAACAAGCCCCGATGATGGCATAGGACTCATCTTTGTAAACAATCTCGGCCATGATTCGTTTCTTGCTATTTCTTTACTTATTCGTGTGATTCGTGTGATTCGTGCTATTCGTGGTTCCTTCTTTGTAACCACGAATTACTCAAACCAAAGGAGGAATCATAGGGACTGACTTGTCTAAACAAACAATCTAGACGACATCCTTTTCCTATTCATGGTTTCTCATCTCACCGGCAACACGCACTCGCGAGCCTTCGGCGACCGACTCTCGACCGGCGACAATTAGCTTGTCGGTTGGCTGAAGTCCGCTGGTAATCTCGACTAGGCCATTGTCTGTCGCACCACGGCCTACTTCTACGTGTTTTCGTTTCGCAAGGTTTTCTGTAAGGTTTGCTACCCAAACGCTTGTTCCACCCTCGGACGACACCACAAGCGATTCGGGGACAAACAGCCGCAAGGGCGAATCGCCTTGTTCGTCTACGACAACCGGAGAAGGCGGTGCAAGGAACGTCACCTTTCCGAGCATTTCTGGCTTGATTACCTCGGGCGGATCGCTGACTGCGACCTTTACTTGGAGCGTATTTTTCTGAATGTCTGCCAGGGTTGTCACTGAGATAACCACTCCGTCGATTGGTTTCGACAAGGCAGCCGTCTCGATAAGCGCTGGCTGACCGATCTGCACTTGGGGCACATCCTCTAGTCGCACGTCGACCCGAACTTGCAGTCGGTGCGGATCGTACAGGCTAACCACAGCGCTCGAACCTTGTGCTGAATGAGGGTTGATGCCTGTAAGACTCTGGCCGGGGCGTGCGTCGAGGCTCAACACACACCCGGTAATCGGCGATCGCACAATCATTCGCTCTAGGCGAAGCTCAGCCACTTCAACCTCAAGCCGCGTCTGCTCCGATTTTGCCTTGGCCACGGTAAAATTCGCCTCGGCTTCTGCTGCGGCACGAGTCTCCTCGGTCAGGAGCTTGAGCTTCTCAGCCGAGACATCCCACTTTTGTTGAAGCGATTTCAGTTGCAGCGAGAGCGTCGGCTTGCGGGCAGTCAGCTCGTTCACTGCATTGGTCGCAGTGGCCAATTCCGCACGCGCTTCTCGCAAGATTCTCCCGGTAATCGCATCGCCAGCAAGCACTTTGCGCCGAACATTCTCCGCAGCCAGTTTTTGTTTCGTTTGGGCGGCATCGAGCGCGTATGGAAGATTGCCGAGAGCAAGCTGTGTTTCAGCAAGTATTGCACCTGCATCGGCGAGCGAGGCTTGTAGGTTGACCGGCTTGGCAAGGTTGGTTTTAGCTGCTGTCAAAGTCGCTGCCGCACGGTCGACTTCGGCCTGTTGCAACGTATGTTTCGCCTTCGCCTGAGCAAGAGCCAACTTGGCATCGGTATCAATGAGCGTCGCAACGGGCTCGCCTTTTTCGACGTGTTGCCCTTCGATCACTAGCATGTCGAGGATAACACCGGGTGACAGCGCCGAGGCCATCACCGGCGTTGGTCGAGGCTCAATCCACCCTGCCGCCTGAAAAAGCGGCGTGCCTTCTCGCTGGATCTCCGCACGACTCACCACCACGGGCGTGATCGTAATCGACTGAGCCGGCAAAAAGCTATCACGAGCGGCCCACCCAAATAGGCTCAAAAAGCCGACCAGAATGCCCCCAGGCAAAATATATCGCGTCAGCCAAGATCGCTTGATCTTTGCTTTCGCCTTCGCGGGCTGGCCTCGATCAACAGCCAACTGGCTGAGGTCAAGTTGTGAATTTTTGTTCGACATGATGTTTATAGTTCCTTGTGTTGCGTGGCAACACGGCTGCTGCCACGCATCGCACGGTTTTTCCTAAATTGATTTAATCGCTTCAGCCACCGGAAGCCGCATCGCCTTCAACGCCGGAGGAATCGCCCCGACAACACCCAACAAAATTGCAACCCCGCAAGCAACCGAAATACCAACGCTGTCGACTTTCAGCATAAAGGCGCCCATGGTGAAACGAATTGCTGCGCCGTCGACCATCGTGAGCCCGACGATGCATGCCACCAACGCACCGGCACACGCGAGCAGCGTTGCCTCTTGGATGAGTGTCAGCATGATCGCACGACGGCGAAATCCGAGTGCCTGAAGGGTGGCCAACTCGCGTGCCCTACCCACGACAGCTCCATACATCGTGTTGAGCCCAGCAAAAATCCCCGAGCCAGCGACCAAGGCCACCACGACCCATCCCAACATGCGGACTGGCTTGTAGTGCTTCTGCATATCTGCGTAGTAACCGCTTTCAGAGACCGCCTTCAATTCCAGGTCGACTCGTTCACGACAGAACATGTCGACATCAGCAACCCGATCGGGCGAATCCATGCCGACTGCGACCAAGCTAAGATCTTGCCGTTTGAGCGCGGTTTGCAGATCGGCCAGCGGTGCCCAAATTTCCGACTCGAATGCCGAGCCGGCCGCAGTAAATCGCCCACTGATCGTCCAGCTATGACCATCGAAGGTTATCTGTTGGCCCAGCGCAAGGTCTTCTTCGCTCGCTCCCAATTTTGAATGTGCCAGGCGACCGACCATCACCTCGCCTGCCTGCGGCCAAGTGCCTTCGGCAAGCTGCACCTGACTGCGTACCAACGGTGCGGCCGTCGTTACTCCGCGGACCAAACCCATGCCAGGTTCTTCCATGTTGGCGGTCGAAATCCGTGTGCCAAGGTACAGCTCGGGCGAAACATATTCCACGCCATACTGACTGCGAACGCCATCGACGCTTGCCGCCAACAGGGCAGGGGTTCGTCCCGCGATCGACGAATTCTCGACATCCGCCGCGGACGAAAGTGCGTAAACCAACACGACATTCGGATTGCCCGTAGCTGCAAGCGATTTTTCCAGCCCACGGATAAATCCAACCACAACCAGCACCAGCAGCACCACAATGGTGAGTCCGCCAAGCGTCAGCACGCTACGTGAGGGGCGACGAAACAAATTCCGCACACCATAGTCCCAGGGCAAAAGTCGTTGACCAAGCATTTCGTTATTCTCCCACAGCCGTGCTGCAACGCAGCACAAGGCCGCAAACCACTAAAGTTACTTCCGAACGTAAATGCCCCTAGCGAGCATCACAAAATTTCCGCTATCGTCTTTCTTAGCCGTTCCTTCGACAACAACCATGTCAGATTCTTTGAGTCCCAGCAGTTTGCGAGAATCGACCGGCACAATCTTCCCCTGCGAATCAACGACTTTTACAAGCGTCGTACAATCGAGCCGTTCTGTGGCACAACAGTCGCCCATGCAGATCTCGTCTTCGCCCTCGTCTGAAGCATCGCCTTCGGCAACAACCGACATCGAGGCATCCAACAGCATGAAGGCCGCTCGGCCCTCTATCCAGGGATTAGCCGATCCGCCAATGCGACCCACAAGTATTAGCGGGGCCCCGTCTTCAGCCGATTCTCGGGCCATGATCACTCCAATCGCCCCGTCGGGTTCTTCCGCTAGCTTGTACAGGCTTGCGTCAACATTAGCAGCGGGGTTCGCCGTAGCTTCTGATTGCTGCGGAGTCGACGCTGGCGCTGTTCCACATCCGGCGATGATCGCGAGCGTGGCTATCGATAACGTTGCCGTTAAAATTTCGTTTTTCATCTTTGGATTCCTCTTTGATTCGTCTGCTGGGCTTGTTGATGATTTTTGGTGGCTCGCGGATTCGCCCACTCAATCGCCAACTTGCCATGGGGACCGGAAACTGCGAGCGGTCGCTCGTTGGCTTGCGCGACCGCATTGATAATTCGCCAAGGCGAAACCTTGGCTTGGGGGCTCGTCTTGACAACCAGCGTCTCTTTTTGCATATCGGCGCTCACTTTGGTGACGCCCTTGAGTGCGTAAAGCTGAGCAGCAATCTTTTTCGCACATCCTTTGCAATGGAGGTTGTCGATCGCGATCGTAAACACCGACTGCTTTGCCTGCGTTGCGCTAGCTGGAGTGAGCGTATAGGTCGCTTCTGTGGTAACTAGCTTCGTCGGACCGCCTTCGCCTTGCTCGACCGCTTGCCACAACTTGCCAAGCATGGCAGCATTGGGTTGCGGCAAAGAGACGGTAACTGTTTTCTTTTTCAGGTCGACCTTCACGGTCTTCACACCACGAGCAGCGTAAAGCCGCCCCGCCACTTTTTTGGCACATCCTTTACAGCACATTTCCTCGGCAAAAATTTGCACCTGCTGATTGCGTGCCTGGGGTGTTGCCGCTTCTGCGACAGAGGTCGGTTCAGCAGCAAATACTAGTAAGGGCGCAACGATCGCCCAGTATTTCATGCGCATAATTGTCTTCTCCTTCTCTTCCTTGGTTGGGGATAACAAATAAACTACGGCGGGGGCGCAGCAAGAGCCACAAATGTTGGAGTGGCAAGCAGCCACATTCCAATAGGGTTCGGACTACGCAAGCAGAGGGCTTGTAGAAAGAGGGATTAGATCAGGAAGCGGCAGAGCTTGGCGCATCGCAACGTCGAAGATCCAATCGATGCGTCGAACGTCGTTTCCAAATCATACAGCGAACCTTGTTCGCAGCCTGCGGACGCTGCCATGGGCAGGTGAAATTGGCCCAAGCTTTGGGCTAAAAGATCCACAGGCTCAGGCGCACCTGTTGGCAAACCCAAAGGTACTAGCGACTGATGGCACCAGCAAGTCGCCGGGCAGGGACTGGAATCGTCTTGGCTGGCATCATTCCCACCCTCAGTAGACGAAAAGTATTTTTTTTGTCTTTCGTTACACGTGCGAGAGCAACAGTTACAAACGTCGACCAAGCTACCAGCCGCCTCGGCTGTCGCCAAAGGGGAGCTACTACCGGCACGAAAACAGAAAGAGTGGCCCTGCTGGATACCAGACAACAGAGCAAGGGCGACTCCCAAAAGGCCAATCGCTCGCTTCAAGTTGTGGTTACGGTAAAACATGCTAGATACCCAGTGCCATAAGCGTACCACCTCAAGATACTCAAAATACTCAGACGGCACAATCAAATTACTCGGCACAATAGGGGGCAGGGGTTAAACTAAAAGCGGTTTCCAGACCACTCTTATCGAATAAATCTCGACGATGCTAGCCCGGTTATTTCACCCGTTTCGGACTTGCAGCAGAACTCAGGGGGCCCCCGCCTGGCTAAAACTGCCCCACTACCCTCGTTTTTGCGAGCATTGCAGCCCAGGGCTATCCTCTGTATATTGGGTGATTCGGTTATTTTCACACAAACAGACAATACCCATGCCCAAAATGGGGAGTGGACTAGATGACAATCGACAAAAGCTTAAAAATACGTCGTGGCGGAGCAGGAAACCGGAGTGTACTAACTCGCGGAGAGCGGCTTGAGAAGCTCAAGGAAACCGACCGCTGGCAAGAGGGCGATTCGCCTCTAGGGCTGCCAAAGGTTCGCGTACGTAAGCTCGTGATGAAGAAGAAAAAGAAGAAAGTGGAAGAGGGCGAGGAAGGCACAGAATAAGCAGTTCAGGTGGCTTGGAAGCAGCACAAAAAAGGCCGGCAAATGCGTATCGCACTGCCGGCCTTTTTTGTGTTGTTTTTTTTGCGACTTAACGCCCCTGCGAGAAAATCCCTAATCAAAGTAAAAACGCCGGCATAACATTGATGTGTGCATCGTCGCTTTCCTAGCGCATAACTCAATAAGGCCCGCGAATCACGCGAATGACTTCTATTGTTCTCGATGAACTCGTTTCTTCGATCTCGCAGAGGCGCTGAGACGGCAGAGCTACAACAGTCCGGTTTTCTCTGCTGTCTCTGCGCCTCTGCGAGACGATCCTTTCCTTCTTTCTTGTTTTCTTTGCGACTTATCGCTTATGCGAGAAATTCTTACCTATTTGGTTGCGGCTTGAGGCAGCGCTGCGTGATTCGCGGGCTCCTTTCTTTTCAGTTTGAAATCTCTACCAATTTGGTTTCCGCTTCATTCGACTGAAGCGTTACTTCGAGTTTTTTAGCAAGCGCTGTTGCGAAAAACAATACCCTGCGGGCTACCCGGTTTACAGAGCCCTGTGCGGTGGAGATAATGCTCGTATTCTGGCTGGTGTGTCGTCAACGTAATTGGCGATCCTGCCATCACCGGCCTTTCGTGTTTTTAAGCACGTTTCTGAGTAGGAGTAGTACCAATGCGCGCTACGAATGTTGTTCGTCTACTGCCGGTTTTTCTCATCATGCTTGCGAGTGTCGGTTGTGATAACCAGCAAGAGTTGGTCGAAGCACTGAAGAGTGAGAAAACAGAGATTCAAAAGCAATTCGCCGAGGCAAGTGAAAAAGCAGAAAAGCTACTGTCCGAGAATGCAGCATTGAAACAAGGGGTCGAGGCGGCGAAAGCTGCGGCTGCAAAGTTCGAGGAAACTACCCAAAAGGCGAAGGCAGCTGCGGAAGCGGCTTTAGTAAATGCGAAAAAAGAAGGAGCGGCGGCGTTGACCAAGGCAACGAAGGCGGTTGACGATGCCAAAGCCAAAATGACTAGCGCCGGGGCCGAGGCGAAGAAGGCTTTGGACGCGACCAATGGCAAAGTAGCAAAAGTGCAAAAGCAGCTTACGGCAGCAAACAGCAAAATTGCAGCGCTGGAAGCATCTCTGAAGAAATCCGAAGCTGCTGCTAAGGAAGCAAAAACAGCGGCGGAAGCCTCGGACGAAAAATAGAGCCGAAGGATCGACGCTGAATCTTAACCGGTCGTGGGGCTTGCAATTTCGCCAGCCCCACGGCTTTTTTCACAGGCACGGCAGGATCACCCAGCCGCAAACGACGACGACTCGCCGCGTACTGCCTGTAAATGTTCGGCCAAAAAGGCGTCCAGGTCGCCTTGTATCAAGTCTTCGGGGGTCACAAAACGGAATTTGACTTGGTCGCGGTCATTTCCATCGTTCGCAATTGCCCGTTGCGAAGCCAGTTCAGCAATTCGTCCCGTCGCAAAAACACCAGCAGGGCCGTTCAGCACTACATCGATACCCGCTAAACGCTTGGTGTAAACCGAAGCCCAAGGCTCACGCTGCTCGGGAACCATAATGTGAACCACTTGCTGATTGTTCCACAAAAGTTGCCCGCGGCTAATATCGCTGAGCCGCTCTAGCAGCTCTTCTAAAATTTCGCCCGACCAGACAGGCTTCTTGCCTGGCGGAAAACCCTTTCGGGCAAGATGCCACTTACGGCCCAACACTTTCCAAGGCATCACATCTTCGGGATTTTTTTCTACTCGCTCCGTAAACTTGCGGAAACCGGCAACTGCTTTTTCCAGAAACGTCCAGAACGCCGGCGTATCGATTTCTTCCCAACCATAGGCAGCAATCTGCACTTCCTGCCACGGCCCGCGCAGATTTTTGCACTTCACCCGCGAAGTGTTGCCGTAGGCTTCGATCTCTGGAAGATCGTTCAGCGGTTTGAAATCTAGGTCGGTCATCAACTGATCGCGTTGAAACGTATTTTTCGCCGTGCGAAACTTCAACTTGACCAGCCAAGGCTCGCCGGTGATCGCGTGAAAAAACCAACCATCGCCCTTCTTCTCCGCCGCTACCTCGACGATGGTACGCGTGTTCCAGTTGGTCGGACTGAACTGGCCCATCTCTTGAATCCGCCGCTCGATGGTATCCAAAATCTTGCCATCCCAACGACACGGCTGGCCAGCCCGACTCACTCGATCCCGCGTATGCCACCGGCGACCGTCAATTTCCCAAGGCATCTTCACGCTACTGCCCAGGTCGTTGATATCAAGGTCGCCCTCTTGTTTAGCGTCCGCTGCCGCAAAATCGAACCGCTGCCGCTTCACATACGGCCCAGCCTCAAGCACTGGAGCAAGCGCAGCGGCCGTATGAGAAGCAACCTGCTTTCCGCTTTCCGCTTTCCGCTTTTGCGCCACCACTTCCTCCGGCGTCCCCGTCGCCACCACTTCTCCACCGCCGCTGCCCGCTTCGGGGCCAATGTCGATGACCCAGTCGGCCTGCTTGATAACGTCCAGGTTATGTTCGATCACCACCACCGTGTTGCCCAAGTCGACCAATCGATGCAACACATCAAGCAGCTTGGCGATGTCGTCGAAGTGCAAACCGGTGGTTGGCTCGTCAAGAATGTAGAGCGTTTTTCCGGTATCCGGTCGAGCCAACTCCGAAGCCAGTTTTACCCGCTGCGCCTCGCCGCCCGAAAGCGTTGCTGCACTCTGGCCAAGCGACACGTACCCAAGCCCAACGTCGCACAACGTCTGTAAGATGCGGCGGATTTTTGGGATATTCTCAAACAACTCCAACGCTTCGCTGCACGAGATTCCCAGCACATCAGCAATCGACCGCCCACGGTAGCGCACCTCTAGCGTTTCGGGGCTGTACCGTTTGCCATGGCAAGTATCGCAGTCGACCCAAACATCCGGTAAAAAGTGCATCTCGATGCAAAGCTGCCCCGCACCATCGCAGGCGTCGCAACGCCCGCCTGGCACGTTGAAGCTGAACCGGCGAGCCGAATAGCCCCGCAACTTCGCCTCGGGCAACTGGCCAAACAACTGCCGAATCAGTTCAAACACGCCGGTATAGGTTGCCGGGTTCGAAGTTGGCGTGTTGCCCAACGCTCGCTGATCGACGCGAATCACCTTGTCAATATTTTCGACGCCCACCAGTCGATCGTGCGCCCCCGGGTTCGTACTAGCCCGATGCAACGATCGAGCTAACTGGTTGTAAAGAATGTCCTGCACCAACGAACTTTTTCCGCTACCCGACACCCCCGTCACAGCCGTCAACGTCCCTAGCGGAAATTGAACATCGATATTCTTCAGGTTGTGATGCCGAGCACCGAGGATGCGAAGCATTGGAAATTCGGAATTCGGAGTTCGGAATGCGGATTTTTTTGAGCCTGAGTTCTTCTTCTTATTCCGCAATCCGCAATCCGAACTCTGCATTCGTCTGTTCTTCGGCACTCCAATCGCCTTTTTGCCCGACAAATACGGACCGGTTACGCTTTTGCGACGTTTCGCTACCTCCGCAGGCGTGCCCCGGGCAACAATCTCGCCACCGAGTCGCCCCGCAGCCGGACCGAAATCGAGCAAGCCATCCGCGCTCTCCACCACATCGCGATCGTGTTCCACCACCAATAGCGTGTTGCCCAAGTCGCGGAGCTTATGCAACGCTGCAATCAGTCGGGTATTGTCGCGAGGATGCAAACCGATCGTTGGTTCGTCGAGCACATAAAGTACCCCGCACAGCCCGCTGCCCACTTGGCTTGCCAAACGAATCCGTTGCGACTCGCCGCCAGACAAAGTGGGTGCCGATCGACCGACGGTCAGATACTCCAATCCCACATCGACCAAAAACGTCAGCCGGTTGATGATCTCCCGAGCCAGATCGCCGGCCACTTTGCGCTCGGCTGCCCCGAGCTTCCACTTCTTCACTTCTTTCAACAATTCGCCCAACGGCAGGCGGCAATACTCGCCGATCGTTCGCCCTGCAAAACGCACCGCCGACGCATCATCCCGCAACCGACTCCCACCACATTCGCTACATTCGATCTCGTCCACCAAATGATCCAACCGAGCACGCAGCCGAGGCGAAAGCCGCGCAGCCTCCTCCAAAGCCGGGTAGAGACCTTTGTATTGAAAGCGGAAAGTGAAAAGTGGAAAGCCGAGAGTTTTCGCTTTTTTCCGCTTTCCCCTTTCCGCTTTCGGCTTTACCTCAATCCATTCCTCACCAGTCCCGTACAGCACCACGCGACGATGCCGGGGCGAAAGCTGATCGAACGGTACATCCGTCGGCAAACCGGTATACTCAGAAAGTGCCGTCAGCATCGGTCCAAACATCGGCTGCTCGACGCCCGGCCAAGCCAACACCGCGCCTTCGGCTAGCGTCAACTGCGTGCCTCGTAAGAAAGCCGCCGGATCGGCTCCGACTTCGCTGCCCAAGCCCTCGCACGCCGAGCACCAGCCTAGCGTACTGTTAAACGAAAAATGGTGCGGCGAAAGCGGCTCGAAACTCCGCCCACAATCGCTGCACACCAAGTGTTGGCTATGCACCTTCGTTTCCCAACGCTTTTCGGGCACTTTGGTATTCGCGATCGCCGTATGGCACACACCGCGACCCAGCGCCAACGCATTTTCCACACTATCGGCCAAGCGTGCCCGGCCCGATTTGCGAATCGTTACTCGATCGACGATCACCTCCACCTTGTGCTTGCGACGACGATCAACCGTCGGCATGGCGTTCAATTCATACGTCTGATTATCGACTCGCGCCCGAACATAACCGTTCGTATTCAACATCTGCCAAAGATCTTCGTAACGCTGACCCGCCGCAAGTTCGACCGGAGCCATCAGATAAAGCTTGGTTCCCTCCGGCAAATCGAGAATCGCATCGATCACCTCGTCTGCCGATTGCGTACCCACCGGCACATCGCAATCTGGGCAGTGCATCTGGCCGAGCCGTGATAACAGGATGCGAAAATAATCATAAATCTCGGTCACCGTGCCCACGGTCGAGCGCGGCGAATGCCCTGTCGTCCGCTGTTCGATGGCGATCGCTGGCGAAAGCCCTTCGATCGACTCCACTCGAGGCTTCTGCAACTGCCCGATAAACTGTCGGGCATAAGAACTCAAGCTCTCAACATACCGGCGCTGTCCCTCGGCATAGATCGTATCCATCGCCAACGAACTTTTTCCGCTACCGCTCGGTCCGCAGAAAACGGTGAACTCATCCCGCGGAATCTTTACGCTAACATTCCGCAAATTGTGCTCCTCAGCACCTTCGACAACGATATGCGTCGCCGGCTTCACCTGCGGACGCTTCCCCTTAGCCTTGTCGGCAACCGCCTGTGCTCGCGCCCCGCCGTTCTCATTCAAATGCGGGGCCAAAGCAATCGCCGTATGAGAAACGAATTCGGATTGCGAATTGCGAATTCCTTCAACAATTCCTTCCGGCGTACCTGTCGCCACCACCTCGCCACCAAACTTCCCCCCCCCGGGCCCAACATCGATAATCCAATCCGCCGTTTTCACCACGTCCAGATTATGCTCGACCACAAGCACCGTATTCCCCGCATCAACAAAATCGTGCAGCACCTTCAGCAGCAACTCGATATCGGCAAAATGCAATCCGGTGGTCGGCTCGTCGAGCATATAAAGCGTCTTGCCCGTCGACTTTTTAACCAGCTCTCGTGCCAACTTGATGCGTTGTGCCTCGCCGCCCGAAAGCGTTGGCGAAGGCTGCCCTAGCTTCATGTAGTCCAGTCCGACCGCATGTAGTGTTTCTAGCTTCTGCTTGATTTTCGGAATGTTCTCGAAGTGCTCGAGCGCCTGCTGAACGTCCATCTCTAGCACTTCAGCGATCGACTTGCCTTTGTACTGAACTTGCAGCGACTCGTGATTAAAACGGTGCCCCTGGCACACATTGCAAGTAATCCAAACGTCCGCCAGAAAATCCATCTCCAGCTTGTTCGAGCCGTTGCCACTGCAAGCTTCGCACCGACCGCCGGCAACATTAAAACTAAACCGCCCTGGCTTGTAGCCACGCCGTTTCGACTCGGGCAGCAGAGCATAAAGACTGCGGATCTCGTCGAACACCTTAATATACGTCGCCGGATTCGAGCGAGGCGTCCGACCGATCGGCGACTGGTCGATCGCAATCATCTTATCCAGATGCTCAAGCCCCTCGATGCGATCATGATCGCCCGGCGACCCTTTGCCCCCATTAAGATCGCGCCGTAGCGACTCGACCAAGATGTCCGAGAAAATCGAACTCTTCCCACTACCGCTCGCCCCGGTCAGACAAACAAACGTCCCCAACGGGATCTCGATGTCAATGTTCTTTAGATTGTTGTGACGCGCACCCACCAAGCGAAGCGTTGGGAATTCGTCATTCGTCATTCGGATTTCGTCATTACCCGAAGCTGTTTGCCCTCCCTTCCACACTCTCCGCTTCTTTGGCACTTCGATCTTCCGCCGGCCCGACAAAAACGCCCCGGTCACGCTCCTTTTCGACTTCATGATCTTTTCGAGGTTGCCATGCGCAACCACCTCGCCACCGCGCACCCCAGGCCCCGGGCCAAAGTCGATAATCTCGTCGGCAGCACGCATCGTGTCTTCGTCGTGCTCGACCACTACGACCGTGTTGCCCTGATCTCGCAGTCGTTCGAGCGTGGCGAGCAGCCGATCGTTATCACGCGGATGCAAACCAATCGAAGGCTCGTCGAGAATATAAAGCACCCCCACCAGCCCACAGCCGATTTGCCCCGCCAATCGAATCCGTTGCGTCTCGCCGCCCGAGAGGGTCGGTGCCGTCCGATGCAGCGAAAGATACTCCAGCCCCACATTGATCAAAAAACCGAGCCGCCCGCGAATCTCCTTCAAAACTTCCGAGGCAATCTTCTGCCCCGTCTTGTCGAGTACCAGCTTGCTGAAAAATTCAGCCGCCTCGTCGATCGGCAACTCACTCACCTCCGGCAAAGTAAGCTCCGGCTGCTCCGCAAAACCCTTATGAGCAGTCGTCAGACGCACCGCCCGCGACTGCGGGTTAAGGCGTTGCCCTAAACAGTCGGGGCAGCCGATCACATTCATAAATTTTTCGAGTTTGGCAATCAGCGACTTACTCTTCGCCCCGCGATATTTCTCCAGCAGCTCAGGAATCAGCCCATCGAACGTACCGCCATACTTCTGCGAGTTCTTCCCGGCTCGCCAGGTGTACGTGATGTGTTCCTCGCCTGCCCCCCACAACCAAAGATACTGATGCTCGGTCGACAACTCCGCCCAAGGCGTTTCCGAAAGCGTTCCTGCAGCCAACTCCTGCTTCCGCTCGATGCTCTCGGCAACTCCCTTATAGATATGTCGCTTCCAACGCCCCAAGTCCTTCCACTTGCCAATCAGTTCGATGCATCCCTGCGCCACCGACTTCTCGGGCGAGGTAACAAGCTTCGTCGGATCGAAGCTAAACATCTGCCCCAAGCCGTCGCACTCATAACACATCCCTTGCGGACTATTAAAACTAAATAACTGCGGCGATGGCGGCTGAAAGCTCAGCCCACAATGGTTGCAGGCATAATCGGCCGAAAGAACTACGTCGCCTTCGATGCCCCTCTTTCGCTGTTGGCGTGTTCTTGTTTCTTCATCTTCGGTCGCGACCGCATCACCGTGATCCACCGCAACGATAATATTTCCTTGCCCAACCTTCAGCGCCAACTCAACCGCCTCGGCAAGTCGGCTACGAATGCTCGGCCCATTCACCAATCGGTCGACCACCACTTCGATATCGTGCCGCATTTGACGATCGAGCAACAAGTCGTCCGTCAACTGCACGATTTCACCATCGACCCGCGCACGTACAAAACCTTGCTTCAACAGATCGTCGCACAAATCGCGGAACTCGCCCTTCTGCTGACGAACAATCGGCGCAAGCAGCGCAAACTTAGTTTTCGCCGGCTGACCCAAAATTCGCGCAACAATCTGCTCGCGCGACTGAGCCGTGATCGGACGGCTGCATTGAGAGCAATGCCCTTGGCCCACTCTTGCATAGAGAACGCGTAGGAAATCATAAATTTCGGTAATCGTGCCGACCGTCGAACGCGGATTGCTGCCAGCCGATTTCTGAGCGATCGAAATCGAAGGGCTCAGCCCGCTGATATGATCCACATCCGGCTTGGGCATTTGACCCAAAAACTGTCGGGCAAACGTCGACAGACTCTCGACATACCGCCGCTGCCCCTCGGCATACAACGTGTCGAACGCCAACGAACTCTTGCCGCTCCCCGACACACCGGTCAGGCAGATCAGCTTATTTCGCGGCAAAACAAGATCGACGTCGCAGAGATTGTGCTCGCGAGCGCCTTTAATCGTGATATCTGAAGCGGGCATACGTCCGTGCAATCGAGGTCTAAGATCAATGGAATCGAGAAAAATCAATAATGCGCCCGAAAGCGCGAACCAACCATTGTACGCCTAAACCGCCAACTCCCCAAGACAACGATTTTCGGGGGAGTACCCTGATTTTCTAGGGTAGTTCAAGATTTTCCGTATCGTGAAATCGTATTTCGCCGCCGTCAAAGCATGTCAATCAGTCGCAGTGTTTCAAAATTTGCACTAGAATTACTCTCCCCCCCAGCCCCTAACCCCCTTTCCCCTTTTCCTGCCATGCCAATCCATCTACCCGCTCAGAACCGACGACAGTTCCTACTCACCGTAGGAGCCGGCCTCGTTACTTGCTCGGCGGAAGCATTCGGCCGTGAGGTCGAAAGCGACCTTGTCTACCTGTTGAACGACACGCACATTGGCGAAAAGCATCCGCCCGACTCGCCGATCCCGAGCCATCTTCGCCAGGTCGTCGGCGAGCTAGTGGGGCTCGATCGCAAACCCGCCTGTGTGTTGATCAATGGCGACCTCGCCCTCAAAGACGGTCAGCCGGGTGACTATCGCCATCTCGCAAAACTACTCGCTCCACTACGCGAGGCAAACATCGACCTTCACCTGACGCTTGGCAACCACGATAATCGCGAAGCATTTTATGACGTGCTGAAGGAAGAACGCCCCTCGGCGCCACCGGTCGAATCGCGGCACATCTCCTTGGTGAAAACAAAGTTTGCCAACTTCTTCCTGCTCGACTCGCTAAAAGAAACCATGGTCACTCCGGGCACCATCGGACCGGAGCAGCGAGCCTGGCTGGCGAAAGCCCTTGACGCCCATGCCGAAAAACCTGCGATCGTTATGGCGCATCACAACCCGCAGTTTGGTGGAGATCAGATTCATTTCCCGGGCGGACTGCTCGACTCCAACGAAGTTTGGGACATCTTTGCCAAGCGCCGGCACGTCAAAGCATACATCCACGGCCACATCCACGACCGCACCATCGCCAAGCACAAAGGAATCCACATCCTCAACATGCCAGCAACGTCCTACGTTGCCTACCCAGAGCAGTCGACCACCGGCTGGACCATCGCCCACCTAACAGCCACCGGCATCACGCTCACCACTCGTACGACCGACGACAAACACCCCTGGAACGGCGAGTCGCAAACGCTAGCGTGGCGCTCCTAAATCCTAGTTAATCCACCAGCCTTGCCGGTGGTTGTTGATTGGTAATCTACGCGCCGCCAAGTTGCAATCACTCAACACGAAACAGCCGTGTGGTTCCATCAAACGCTTGCGGCTTAGCATCCGCTTCTAAGCGATACCGCCCGTGATGGACTATCCGGTACTCCCCCGACTCGGCACCATCGGGTATGTGCCAGGCAATGATGATTTGACAAGGTTGAGAAGCGTCGCGGCTAGGCTGCCAGCGGCAGCGGGTTTCCCAATCGGCATCCGTAGCAACCGCCACCCAGCCATCTTTCGCCTGCCGCTCGACGGTGAAGTAGTTTCCGCCCGTTTGAAAAGAATTCCTCGGGTGCCCCGTCCAAAACGCGACCTCCAATCGCTGGCCCTTGAGATAGGAAGGTTTGGGCTGCGAGGCAACTTCTCCAAAAGCCGAACCCTCCGGAGGAACATCTGGCCCGACGAAAATCGATCGCCGCTTGACCACCGGCTGAGGGTTTTCGTGTTGTTGTTCTTGGTCGGGGGCCGCGCCGCTGGCCATCGCCCGTGCCAGCTTCACGTATTCCTGCTGATAGCCGGCCAGCGTCCAGGGGCCGAACAAGGTATGGCCACCTTCGTACTGCTGCATCTCATACTCTTCGCGCGTGCCAACGTAGCCGGCGTAGTCGTTTGAGTAACCTGCGATGACAATGTATTTGGCTGTATCGCCCAACGCCTCTTGCACCGAGCGGCGAATCCTCCGGCCTGCCATCGTGGTGAACTCCGCCGGGCCAACCACCAACACCAGTTGACCGATGCGACAAATGGCGAGCGGAAGCAAATGACTCAGCCCGGTAGCTTTTTTCGACGCCCCGGGAGCAAAGAGAATCACCTTCGGCTTCTGGAGTTCCCGTAAGCGGTCGTCGGGGCGGAAGTCGGGAAACAATTGATTCGCAAAAAGGTCAATCGCTATGTTTCGCTCTTTCATTCCCTCTCGGAACAGTGGGTGTCCACCGCCATCTTCAGTCGACCCAGCCGCAAACGAGTAGCCGTAGGCTGCTGCTGCGGTCGTCACGGTGCCCGCCTGAGTGAACTCATGCTCAACGGTCAAGTTTGAAAAATCGATGGTCACATGTCGCACGTCGATCGACCCGACTAGTTCTTCGGAGGCATCGTTGTAGAGCTGCCAAGCGACATCGAATTGCCGCTGTCCGATAATCCGGGTACTCTCGAATTCGTCTTTGCCCGGGCCGGTGTTGTTGAGATTGAGATTGCCAGTCACGTCACCACAATTGCTTTGAGCAAAGGCCGCGACAAACTCGTTTTGCTTGCCGTACGTAACACCTTTCCTGCGCTCAAACGTCAACGCGGCGTAACCTTTGCTATCGCCCGAGATGAGGTAATTGTCGAAGGTCATCGACGTCGGATGGACGGCAAACCAATTGAACGCCCCCAATTCTTTCTCACCCGATTTGCCGACAAATTTCAGCAACGTCATTTCGGTATCGGTATCGGTTCGATAGAGGGCACGTTCTTCCGGCGGATTGTTCCGATAGGCGACGCTCGATCGCTGGGCACCCCCATCCTCGACATCACCCCGGGCAACTAGAATTCGGCCCGGCTGAAGCTGCTGGTGGGCCGCGTCGATCGCAGACACAATCCCAGCCACAATGGCCTCTTCGTACTCGTGAAAAAAGCCTTTTCCCAGTGGCCCATCGGCCCCATAACGCCAGAAGCCCCCCGCACCGCTGTGTGTGTGCGTCGCGCTGAGAATGACGTTCTCTGGGGCGTACAAATCTTGATATCGGCCCTGCAACCGCTCAAGAACTTGCCGATAGATTTCCGCGTTTATCCAGCTAAGTTCGGCACAAACGAAAGCGAGGTGCTTTCCTCCATCGGGTTCAGCGACGACAAATGCTCTCGCTCGCTGCCGGAGATGGATCCCCTTGGAGTAGCGGCCTTCCTTAACGAACCCCACCAGCGGAAAACCGGCAGCAGGGCCTGTGATGTCGGCGCTGCCGCAGCCAATTAAAAAATTGCTTTCCGCCGCACACGCCGAAACCCAAGAAGACGGAACCACCGC
This sequence comes from Planctomycetota bacterium, assembly GCA_013152205.1. Lineage (GTDB taxonomy): Bacteria > Planctomycetota > Planctomycetia > Pirellulales > Lacipirellulaceae > Bythopirellula. The sequence continues at coordinate 79,136 of JAADGV010000009.1, read as the reverse complement.
ACCAACACAGACGGCCCAAACAATCACCGCCAAAACGAAGTGCTTCATAGCCAGGACTCATAGGTAAAACTACAAATATGGGCTGGGTGTCATTGGGCAGTGGTGGTTCAGATTTTGGAGGGACGTCCCTCTAAAACAGCCAGCAAAGGCTGTGGCGAAGCCGCCCGAGCGATCACCAAACAGGCAAGCAACACAGTTAGGTAAAACAGGTCGCCAGCGAGCATGGCTTTATAGAAGGGTACGCCTGCCGCGTAGCAAGCGGCCAATCCGGCGAGCGAATGCTCGTAGGTCGACTTAAACGCCCAGACAGCAAAGTTGGTTACCACAAAAAAGGCGGTAGCTGGCACCACGCCGCAGATACCCCAGCACATTGCGCTCTTCCAGCCTTCGGTATTCCGAGCCAATCGGCCTAGCAGCAGCGGAATCACCATCATCACATGCACGCTAATAAGCACCGCCCAGTTGTCGTGCGTAGGTAGCAGGACGTCGGAAACAGCCAGGATGCCCATCGGCAACAGGATGGCCGCGATATTTTGCCGGAAATAATAGCCGCCTAGGGCCGTGACCGCCATCACGGGGGTAAAGTTCCAGGTAGGTTGCGCCCAACGACCCAACACGCCAAAGGCCAGCAGAAGTGCAAAAACGGCCAACTCACGCAAAGTGTCTCGGTTCATGGCATTTATCCTTTTAGGGTCTCTCTTAAACCTCCGTGAATATCCTGCGGCTTCCAGCAGTTTCGCGGAACCGCCATCTTACTCCGCAAACGTGAAGCCCCACAAGACTTGGTCGCCAACTTCTAGTGGCTGCAAGCAGAAACTCATTTTTCCGTGTTTACCATTCACCCGATATTGCCAGTTTCGGCCATCCCCCCCCTGATTCTCCAAACCTTCGAGCGATGTCAAAAAACCCAGCTTTCCAGACCCTTTTTGAGTAAACGCAATTCCCGGCCGGAATTCCGCTGCCTCGGCCATCAACTGTTCAAGGGTCATTCCTTCTCGCCACGGCAGGGCTTCAAATCGTTTACTGGCCCCATTGCCGAAATCGATCGTTAGTCCCACGGTCTCGCCTTCCGCCCTTGGCGATGGCGTCCATGCGGCTACCGTCAGCGTCCCTTTTTCGGTAACCACCTTACTCGCGGGTTCCCGTTTCCCAAACCAAGCGGCCACCCCCAATACGACTAGCAGCAATACGGGAAACACCCAACCACCAACTGATTTTTTTTCACCAGTAGCTAAAACACCACCTGTGATTTCATGCGCGTCTGTCATAGAATGCACCTTACTGTTCTTGTACGTAATCGGCCAGTGTTATCCTGAGCCGACGAAACGACACCTGCCACACCATTGCGAGCGGTTTCCGATGTCCGACAATCCTTCCATTATCTCGCTCGAATTTCCCGCCGAAGATATCGCGGTCCTCACATTCGACGACCCTGACAAAAGCGTCAATATCCTCTCGCAGCCCGTACTCAAAGATTTAGATCGCCACCTCCGAGAGCTAGAAAATCGCAGCGATCTTGCGGGGCTTATTCTTCGCTCCAACAAACCCAATAACTTTTTTGCCGGCGCCGATGTCCGCGAGTTTGTCACCAATATCGACTGCTCTGCCGACGAAACCATCAAGATGAGCAAAAACGGCCACGAAATCTTTGGCCGACTTTCAAAGTTTCCCTTTGTCACCGTGGCAGCCATTCGTGGCATTTGCGTTGGTGGTGGTGCCGAGATAGCGATCTGGTGCGATCGCCGCATTATGGCCCGTGACCCCAAAACTAGCTACTCCTTCCCCGAAGTAAAGCTCGGTATCATCCCAGGCTGGGGTGGCACCGCTCGAATTCCTCGCATCATTGGCTTAAGCAACGCGATCGAGATTATCAGCAGCGGCGACCCCGTCGATGCCGAGGCCGCTTTGGCGTTGGGCCTCGCAGAAATCGCTCCTGCCGACCGTCTACTCGAATCGGCCATCGCCTTGGTTCGCTCCGAACAGCAATCCGAGCAATACCTCAAAGATCGCGAGCAATGGTCAGGCCCCATTTCCATCAGCGAAACCGAACTCGGTTTCCTCGGTGCCACCGCAGGTGCCTTTATCCAAGGCCAAACCAAGGGCAACTATCCAGCCCCGCTGGCCGCTCTTGAGGTCATGCTCGAGGCTGCCGGCACCGACATCGAAACGGCCCTCCAACTAGAGGCCGAGGCATTTGCAAAGCTTTTCGGCGGTTCGGTCAATCGCTCGCTGCTTAATGTCTTCTTTCTCAGCGATCGCAACAAAAAAATTGCTGGTCCCAAGGGTGTAACACCTCGCGAAATCAAATCCGCCACCGTAATAGGCGCCGGCATTATGGGGCAGGGCATCGCGGCCGCCAACGTCAAACGCCGCATCCCCGTCGCCCTGGGCGATGTCACCACCGAGGCAGTCGCCCGCGGTGTCCAAGGTATCATCTCCGAAGTTAGCTTCGACAAAAAAACACGTGGGCCCGATGCAAAGAAAGCACTCGACTACATTCCGTTTCTAAACGGTACAACCAATACGGATGAACTGGCCTCGGCCGACATTGTTGTCGAAGCCATCTACGAAAATGCCGATGCCAAGCGAGAACTCTACAAACGACTCGAACCAAAGCTCGGCGAAAACGCGATCCTTTGCTCAAACACCTCGACCATCCCAATCACCGATTTGGCCAAGGGGCTCAAGCATCCCGAGCGTTTCTGCGGCCTGCACTTTTTCAATCCCGTCCGCCGCATGCCGCTGGTCGAAGTCATCCGCGGCGAGCAAACCAGCGACGAAACCATCGCGACTGCCGTGGCCTACTCCAAGCGAATCGGCAAGTCTCCGATCATCGTCAACGATGGCCCCGGCTTTGTCGTTAATCGCATATTGCTGCCGTACATGAACGAAGCGTTACTGCTCTTGGAAGAAGGAGCCTCGATCAAAGCCATCGATCGAGCCGCTACCGGCTTCGGTTTACCCATGGGCCCAGTCACGTTGTACGACACCGTCGGCCTCGACGTTGCCTTTCATGCGGGCGGAGTCATGGAACGAGCCTTCCCCGATCGGGTGATACCCGCCAAAATTTTGCCTGCCATGGTCGAAGCCGAACGCCTAGGCAAAAAGAACGGCAAAGGGTTCTTCGATTATCCCACCGATCGCCGAGGCCGTCAGAAACCCGTACCTAGCGACGAAGTTCAACAAATCATTTCCAAATGTCAGTCGGGCAAAGCCTCAGCCGACGTCAACATTGCCGATCGTCTCTTCCTGCCCATGCTGCTCGAAGCGACCCGCCTGTTGGAAGACAACATCGTTTCCGATCCCCGTGATGTCGACCTGGGCCTGATCTACGGCATCGGTTTCCCACCATTCAAAGGCGGCCTGCTTTTCTGGGCCGACTCGATAGGTGCCGCCAAGATCGTCGAACAACTCAAGCCCTACGCAGCCCTCGGCAAGCGGTACGAACCTACCGAGTCGCTTTTGGAACACGCCAAATCAAATCGCAAGTTTTACGACTAATACGTACCACACCCTTTGCAACTAGACCTAGCCCCGCCCATTTCGACCTAGGTCTGTGACCCAACCAAAAAACCAATTGTCGGACGACTATCATGAATTCTGCTGTTGTTGTTGATTGCTGCCGGACTCCCATCGGTCGAGCCAATCCTGGAAAAGGCATCTATCGGGACGTTCGTTCCGACGATCTAGCAGCCAACGTCATCAAGGCACTGGTCGAGCGCACAGGAATCGATCCCGCCGAAATTCAAGATGTTGTTCTGGGCAATACCCAGCAGCAAAAAGAGCAGGGCTTCAACGTAGCCCGTATCGTTTCGTTGCTTGCCGGTTTGCCTTCGACCACCGGCGGAGCCACGATCAACCGCCTCTGCGGAAGTAGCCTACAAGCGCTCAATCAAGCCAGCCACTCGATTGTTGCCGGGGGCGAAGATGTGCAAATCGTTGGCGGCCTGGAGCACATGCACCATATTCCGATGGATGCCAGCATCGACTTCAACCCCAAGCTGTTCCACGTCACCAGCAAGGGCGCCATGCACATGGGCTTCACCGCCGAGTTCTTGGCCCAATCGCAAGGCATCGATCGCGAGACGCAAGACAAATTTTCGCTCAACAGCCACCTAAAAGCGGCCGCTGCTACCGAAGCCGGTGCCTTCAAGGATGAAATCATCCCGACCTGGGGACACGACGAACTCGGCGACCGCACCCTGGTCACCACCGACCAATGTATCCGTGCTGACAGCAGCTTAGAAGCACTCGGCGCGCTTCGCCCCGCCTTTATGCCAGGCATGGGCACAGTCACCGCTGGCAATAGTTCGCCGCTCAACGATGGTGCCGCAGCGATGCTGATGATGAGCGAAGAAAAAGCCAAGTCGCTCGGCCTAAAGCCCTTGGTGCGAATTCGCTCCACAGCAGTAGCAGGCGTCGACCCCGCCGTCATGGGAACCGGCCCCGTCCCTGCGACCAAGAAGGCCCTCAAACGGGCCGGCGTCGAACTCGCAGACATCGACCTGATCGAACTCAACGAAGCCTTCGCCGCCCAATCACTCGCCTGCATCAAAATGCTCCGCCTCGACGAATCCAAGGTCAACGTCCGAGGCGGATCGATCGCCATCGGCCATCCCCTCGGTGCCAGCGGCGCAAGAATCTCAACGACCCTCATTCATGCAATGCTAGCCTCCGACGCCAATCTCGGCCTAGCCACCATGTGCATCGGCATCGGCCAGGGCATCGCGACTGTCTTTGAGCGATGCGAATAGCCCGTTAGGGTAGTCACGAAGGCCAAAAACTGGCATGGTTGGACCGATCCTGACAACCGCCGGTTGTCTGAGCTATCCGCGTTAATTAGGAAGTCCCACGACGAAGATAATCTAGCAATTCTTTCGCGGTGCCCAAGTTACTTGCGGCGTCCTTGTGAGAGGTCTCAGTACTTCCGCGGAGATCGTTCATCTTGTCTATCAGAGCCGACATGTCGGTCAAGACTTTCTCAACTCGCTCGAGGGAAATTTTGGGGAGAAAACCAGTATGATTTGATAAATAAGCCTCATGAGTTTCTAAATCGGCATGAGCAATCCGCTTGTCTCGATGTTTCCTAAATGGCTTGACCTGCTCTTCAATCGCCGCAAGTGCCTTGTTGAGTCCTGAATCGTTCTTGTTTTTTGTCAGATATCCGAATGACATGTTCTCATATTTCCCCGTTTGTGCAGGGTCCATGAGACGGCATATACTGGCGCAAATATCATCACTCAATAATTCACGATGCGAAATGAAGAAGTCTTCTGCGACTTCTTTTGTCAAGTCAAAGTTTTTAGAATCGACATAGAGCATTTTAAAGTCGTTAAACTCTCGACATAAGCGGCTAACTTCTAGCTTGACCCGATGTTCAAAACAAACAACGAGATTGTCTGAAGAATCACTATCTCTCGACATGTCCATGCTCCCAATTATGTTGATCTTCTGATAGCACCCGACGCAGCTAGTTCGTGTCGCCCAATACTTCCTGCAACCATTGCCCAGTGTGGCTCGCTTCGCACTGGGCGATTTCTTCGGGGGTGCCTACAGCGACGATCTGCCCGCCTGCTGCGCCGCCTTCGGGGCCTAGGTCGACGATCCAGTCGGCTGATTTGATGACGTCGAGGTTGTGCTCGATCACTAGCACGGTGTGGCCTAGTTCAACCAACTGCTGCAATACACCCAATAGCCGACCGATGTCGTCGGTATGCAGCCCGGTCGTCGGCTCGTCGAGGATGTAGATCGTTTTGCCTGGGGCGGGGCGGCCCAATTCTGCAGCCAGCTTTATCCGCTGTGCTTCGCCGCCCGAGAGCGTGGTCGAGCGCTGCCCTACCGTTAGATACCCTAGTCCAACGTCGGCCAAGCTGTTGAGCATCCGATGGATCGATTCGTGGTTCTCAAAAAACGTGGCCGCTTCGTCGATGCTCATCGCTAGCACATCGGCAATCGATTTTTCGCGATATCGGACTGCTAACGTCTGCCGATTGAATTGCCGGCCGTGGCAGGTTGGGCAGGTGACAAACAAATCGGGCAAAAACCGCATCTCGATCCGCTGCACCCCTTGGCCCTGGCACGGCTCGCAACGGCCCCCCTTGGTGTTGAAACTAAAACGCCCCAACTTGTAACCCAGTTGCTTGGCATGTTTGGTTCCAGCAAACACGCGACGTACCTCGTCGAACACCCCGGTATACGTCGCCGGGTTTGAACGTGGCGTACGTCCGATGGGCGACTGATCGACGTGAATCAGCCGATCGAGCTTGCTCGCACCACGCAATGCTCGATAAGGCCCTGCCATGGCAAACGCCCCGTTGAGCTTTTTGGCCAGCGCTCGTGCTAGGGTATCGATCACCAGAGAACTTTTGCCCGAACCGCTGACACCGGTCACGCAAGTCAGTGTTCCCAGAGGGAAACTGACATCAACGTTTTGCAAGTTGTTGGTCGTTGCGCCCTCAAGCTGCAACATGCGACTCTTGGCGGGCCGACGCCGTTTGGTCGGGGTCGCAATTTTCAACCGACCCGAGAGGTAGCCCCCGGTAATCGAATCGGCATCTTGCGCCACCTGCTCGGGCGTCCCTTGCGAAACAATCAACCCACCGCGATGCCCAGCGCCTGGTCCGATATCGATCAACCAATCGGCCGCTCGCATCATCGCCTCGTCGTGTTCGACCACGAGCACCGAGTTGCCCTGCTGCTGCAAATCTCGTAGCGACTCGATCAGCCGGGCATTGTCACGGGGATGCAAGCCAATCGAAGGCTCATCCAACACATACAGCACGCCCACCAACCCCGAGCCAATCCCCGTTGCCAGCCGCACTCGCTGCATTTCGCCGCCGCTCAAAGAATCAGCCGAGCGATCCAACGACAAATAACCAACTCCGACTTGTCGCAGGAATTTTAATCTTTTCACAATCTCGCCAACCAGCGGATCGGCAATCGGCTGTTCGCTGGGGTCGAACTCCAACGTGGCAAAAAATTCGTGCGCCTCGTCGATCGGCAGCGCGGCAATCTCATGAATCGCGAGGCCCGCAATTCGGCAGCCCCGAGCCTCTGCCTGCAACCGCGAACCACCACAATCCACGCACGTCACGACGGATCGAAACTCCGCCAACCGCTCTCTCAGACCGTCTCGCTTGGATTTGGCGTAGTCCATCTCTAAATGGGCCAGTACGCCCATGAATTTCACTCCGTTGCCACCCAGCAACTGTTGCCGGGCCTTCTCCGGCCAAGCTTCCACCGGCGTTTCCCAATCGACTTTCGATTGCACCAAAAAATCTTCCACCAAGCTGCGATGCTTTTTACGGGCCGCACTGGTTGCCCCTTGCCACGGCGCGATCGCCCCTTCGGCCAAAGACAAACCCCGGTCAGGCAGTACCAGTTCGGGAACAAATCCTTCGCGAGCCGCCAACCCGTCGCAAGTTCGACATGCCCCATACGGACTATTGAAACTAAACGTACGCGGCTCGACCTCGGCCAAGTTGCGTTTGCAATCGGGGCATGCATACTGCGTACTGTAAACCTGCTCGGCCCACCCATTGTCTGCCGTAGTTTCGCTGGTGCTGGCGCCGTTGGACTTCGCTTTCGCATCTGGTGTGAGATAGCTGATTCGCAAGGCACCTTCGCCATGCTTTAGCGCCAACCGCACCGACTCGGCCAAACGATTTTCCAGCCCCGGCCGAATAATCACTCGATCGACCACGGCTTCGATATCATGCGCCTTCCTCGCTTTTAATTCGGGCAAGTGCTCTACCTCGTGAGTCTGCCCATCAACACGAACTCGCACGAAACCTTCACGACGGATTCTCTCGATCACTTCCTCATGCTTTCCTTTTCGGCCGCGTACCATCGGGGCGAGAATTAGCACTTTGGTCGATTCCGGAAGGGCTTCGATAGATTCCTGGATCTCGGCTGGCGTTTGCTGTGCGATGGGGGTTCCGCATTCGGGGCAAGATACTTCTGCCACTCGGGCCATCAGCACTCGCAGGAAATCGTAGATTTCGGTGACCGTTGCCACCGTGCTCCGTGGGTTGTGGCTGGTCGCGTGTTGGTCGATGGCGATTGTCGGCTGCAAGCCCTCGATAATGTCGACATCAGGCCGCTCCATCTGATCGAAGAATTTTCGGGCATAAATCGAGAGGCTCTCGATATACTGCCGCTGCCCCTCAGCCAGCAGGGTATCGAAAGCCAGCGAACTTTTGCCCGACCCACTGAGTCCTGTCATTACCACCAGCTGGTGCTGGGGGATGTCGAGATCGATATCCTGAAGATTGTGGGTCCGTGCCCCGCGAATGCGGATCATGGCCTCAGCCTGGCTAGGCGAGGCAGGGTCTTTCGGCGGCAGGGTGGGGGTACTAGACATCAAAACCCGGGGTAGCCAGCGAGGATTTGGAGAGGCGATTTACCCTGGAGACGCCCCAGGGCAGAGGCAAAACGGTTCAGGCTAGCACCGGGCAGCCTAAACGACAACCTCCGGCAATCCAGGATTGGCAAACTACTAACTCAGCACCGGTTGCCGCCACCCTGGGTGCAAGATTATAATCAACAGTTTCGTTTCTACTGGGAGCCACCGACCATGCGCCACGTCCTCTCTGCTCTTGTGCAGAACGTGCCGGGAGTGTTGGCCCACGTTGCGGGCATGTTTGCCTCGCGTGGGTACAACATCGATAGCCTCGCCGTCGGCGAGACCGAAGATCCACACCTTTCGCGGATGACCTTTGTGGTTGTCGGCGACAACAATGTGTTGGCTCAGGTGCGCAAGCAGCTCGAGAAAATCGTCACCGTCGTCCGCGTCGACGACATCAGCGCTCAAGAATTTGTCGAACGCGACCTGATGCTACTCAAGGTCAATGCCGCCAATGGCAAACGATCAGAAATCCGCGAACTCTGCCAGATTTTCCGAGGCCGGCTGGTTGATATTTCGCCCGATCAAGTCATCATCGAAATCTCGGGACAAGAAAAGAAAGTCATGGCATTCGTTGAACTGATGCGACCCTTTGGCATTCTCGAGCTAGTTCGCACCGGACGCATCGCCATGGTGCGTGGCGTACAATCTCCCGAAGATACCGATAGTTCACTCCCAGACCCATCTGACACTGAAAAATAGCTCTCCGCTTTGCCGGAGAATAAACACCCCTTCGCCGAATGTCCGGTCTCTCGGGCACGACCGGTAAACCCAAACCAAAACACAGGAGCTTTCTCTCTCATGGCTGCAACTATTTATTACGACAAAGATGCCGATCTCAAAGCCTTAGACGGCAAGACCGTGGCGATCCTCGGATACGGCTCGCAAGGGCACGCCCACGCACAGAATCTACGCGACAGCGGGGTCAACGTCGTTGTTGGCCAACGCCCCGGAAGTGCTAACCACGAACTGGCCGTTAGCCACGGATTCGAACCGCTGCCGATCGAAGAAGCCACCAAGCAGGGCGATCTCGTCAACCTCCTGCTACCCGACGAAGTGCAGGGCGACATTTATCGCAACCAAATCCGCGACAACCTTGTGTCCGGCAACATCCTCATGTGCTCGCACGGTTTTAATGTTCACTTTGGGCAAGTCGAAGCGCCCAAGGATGTCGATCTGCTTCTCGTTGCTCCCAAAGGCCCTGGGCACCTAGTACGCAGCGAGTTCGTCGCAGGCGGGGGCGTGCCTAGCCTGATCGCACTCAGCGACGATGCTAGCGACGAAACATTTAAGGCCGGCCTTGCCTATGCCAAGGGCATCGGTGGCACCCGCGGCGGAGTGATCCGTACGACGTTTGCCGAAGAAACCGAAACCGACCTCTTCGGCGAACAAGTTGTGCTGTGTGGTGGAGTGTCTGCCTTGGTGAAAGCGGGTTACGAAACCTTGGTCGAAGCGGGCTACCAACCCGAAATGGCTTTTTTCGAGTGCATGCACGAGCTGAAATTGATCGTCGACCTCTTCTATCAAGGTGGCCTCAACTACATGCGTTACAGCGTCTCGAACACGGCTGAATACGGCGACTATGTTAGCGGCCCGCGGATTGTTACCGACGAGACCAAAGCCGAGATGAAGCGCATCTTGACCGAGATCCAAGACGGTACGTTTGCCCGTAATTGGATCCTCGAAAACAAAGCCGGTGCCCCAGCATTCAAAGCCACTCGTCGTCGCGAACGTGATCACGGCGTCGAAGTCATTGGCCGCGAGCTTCGAAAAATGATGTCGTGGATCGACGATAAATAATCGCGAAGAAACTTTTAGCCTGAGTACAAAAAGGACCGCTCAATTTGGGCGGCCCTTTTTATGCGCTAATGCGTTTTACGTTCTCATCGGTTTCTCTTGGAAAAGCAGCTTACGAGCCAGAAACACTCCGCCGCACATGACGTTTGGCTGCTGTTCGTGCCCCCTCGTCGCCAGCCAGATAGACGGTCAATGGGGCACAAGTGTTTGCCCAGACGGCCTGCTGCTTGATCCATAGAAACTTATCTTGCCCCGTCGCTTGGCAACAGACACGCAAGGAGTCGCCACGCCAACGCTCGGGCACAATAAACCGCACGGTCAGTTCATGGACTCCTTCGAGCGAAGTCTGTGGCGAACGTCGCAGCTTGAAGAAGACGCCGTGTTCCTGACCAAACGTGCCACTCGCTATCACCACATGCTTCGGCGCCACTCGCTTTTGGGTCTCGGTAACGACCTCGCGATGGGTCTTCCCCCCATTGATCGAGGGCGTGACGTAAGCCACCGCGTCGCCCAACAGTACCGGTGCCTGACCCCCTAACGAAGCCCCGAGCGTCTTGCCCGTTTCTACCGTCTTGGTCCACTGGATATCTTCGCTCACGGTGCTTTCGAGCCGTGTGCTCGGCTCGAAGCTATGAACCCGCATCCCCTGGTCGCAATCGCCCACTTCGATTCGAATCTCTTCGATATCATTGATATTGCCTGCCAGCAGATGAACCGAAATGCGGAGTTTCAGCTCCACAATTTTCTCGCCCGCGTAAAGCTCTGCCGTCTCGTCTGAAGTGATCTCGCGACACTCGGCAGTACGAGCAAAATCGAAAGCGACCGTCGGATCTTCGGCGTAAGCGAGTCTACCGCTTGCGAGTAGTAACAAGCCAACGGAGAGTAATTGGTGACGTAGGATGCACGCAAACATAGGGCACTTCACGATGGAGTGTTCCAGTGACTCCGACCAGGATGGTCGGGCAATAGCTCGACCATCCTGGTCGTACGACGCCGGCGCGCCCCCCTAGGTGCGTCGACGCCTGTGCTTCATCTCATTGCGTCTTTACGTACCAGTAACGAAAAAGGTTTTCGGCAAACCTAAAAAAAGCCCCGGGACCGTAATCCCAGGGCTTTGGCTACTCGTGCATGCACTGGGGCATTTCTTATAAAAGCATAGCCACAGAGCGCACCGAGGTCTCAGAGAAAATATCGAATCGCATAACCTTCTCTCGGTGTTCTCTGTGAACTCTGTGGCTACACAATTGAAGGAACTGTTCTAATCGCCGTACACATTGTGGAACTTGTCAATTGCCGTCTTCAATGCCTCAGCGGTTGCCGGGTCGGCCGACTGCTTGCACTTCATGGCAGCCACCATCACGGCATGTGCCGAAGTGAGCTTGTCGACGTAGTTCTCGCTATCAGCCTTGATTTTCTGCGTCATAAAATATTGGGCAATCGTGTGCTGCACATTGGTCGCGTGCGTCTCTTTGGTCGTAACCCAACGCACCAACTGATTGATGTTGTTTGGACCGTGACCGCCCGACAGCTCATGGATGTTTTTGATCGCCTTGGCAATGGTTGCCTGATCTTCCAGCATCTCATCAATCCGTGCGTGGTCGTCGTAAATCCCACACGGCACTTCGCAATGGGCAGCCAAGTAAGCCATCGGCAGAAATGCCGCACCAATCATCACAGCCGCTGTTAGCAAACGTTTCACGATAAAGTCTCCCTTTGTCTAATCTAGAGGTGGGTAAGGCCCACGGTTAAATGCAAATACGGGAGTCAATGTAATGGGATCAACCGGCTAGGTCAAACTTACTGGCCGACAAAAAAAGTCCATGTCTGGGATCGACATGTCTCATTTTAACTCCGAACGCTACTCCTGAGGAAAACCTTCGACGCTACTCCAATTGACAAACTCTCCATCTGGCTTAAAGGTGAAAATCTGGTTCATAATCATAGACTTCTTGTCCCATATCTTGGCGTGGTACTTGTATCGGATCGACACGTTACCCTGTTTGCCCTCGGTTATTGGCCCCCACTCAATCGTTTTTCGCTGCTTTACGTCTCGGAAGTTGTTGCGGAAAAAATCTTCCACCAAGCCACGTACTCGTGCTGTAGCCGGAACGATATCCTGGTTGGTTCGTTCGGCCGCAGGTCTAGCGTCTCCTGCCGTGCGGAATCGATATTCCACGGGCTCGACGGGTACGCCCCACTTCGATTGGAAGTTGATGTGGCTCAAACTGTTGATGCCGAGGAGGTATCGCCAATCTGACTTCAACGTCACCGACAACACACACGTCTTTCCGCCGTTGGTCCACCGGGCGCTCCGGCCGGCAGCCACTTGCGGGAAATTCTCTCCGCCGCCGGTCCACGACATTCCCTTACCCATTGGCATATCAAACGTCACAGAGATCCGCTTGGTTCCAGGATCAACGCCTTCTGCGCCGTTGTCTGGCGAAAGCTTGACGATCTTCGGTACCCGAACACGGCTTTGGATCGCCTTGCTGGCTCCCCGTGTGACGAAACAAATGACTGAACATGGAGCAGGTTTTCCGTCCGTACTCTTAAAATTCTGATAACTCTTGGAATTGATCCCCACCCGATAATACTCCCCAGGAGAAAGCTCAACGGGCAAGACACAGGTCCGGCTATCGCGCCAATAGGGTTTGTTATCCTTCGGCATTGATGGCAGGAACGATTTTTCATTGCCTGTGGGGCTCATGCCGCTTCCCATATCACGATCGAATGTGATGGTGATTTCGTTCAACTTGGGGTCGACGTCTACCGCGCCAACTGGCGGATTGGTTTTTGCGATCCACGGCAAACGGCGGGGCTCAACTGCCTCTTTTTCGGCAACGCTTGTATCAGTGTCGGCACTCAGCGCAGGCACCGCCATTGGCAAAAACAGCACGGCCAGCGCCACGATGGTTGCCCTCGACCAAAAACCAAATTCGCGTTTTCCAGGTTCGTAATTCATGATTTGCTCCAATCGATTTTGAATGTTGCCACCCGGTTCGAACACACCGACCAGGCTGCCTTGAACCAACGAGCGACCTCGAGCTGCGGAAAGTACTCCCAGCAGCGATTGCCCGTAGTCGACCGGCTCACACTCGCCGGTGCGCAGTACCGCTTCGTCACACACGCATTCTCGCTCGTGCCGCAGACGGGCGTTCGCCCACCACACCAGCGGATGAAACCAAAATAAACTCTGTCCGAACACTTGCAGCCAACCGATCCAGGTATCGCGACGACGCCAGTGGCTCAATTCGTGTAGCAACACGCTGTTGAGATCGGATGTGCTTAGCTCTTCGGCCATTTGCCGCGGTAAAACAATCCGCGGGTGCGTCACGCCGAACAAGAAAGGGCTGGTGGTAACGTCTGAGAGATGGAGTTGTGGAATGTGCTTTATGCCGAGTTGCAAGGCAATTGCTTCAAGCCGGATTCGTAGCGGCCCTTCTTCGATCGATTGCATCCAAGCTATAGCGAGCGTCAAACGCCGATAATGCCAGAAAATCAAGACCAAGAACACGAGACACCCCAAGCTCCACACCGCGAAGAGCAACAGCGCCGGGCTCAGGCGAATCTGCGCCGGATCGTCCAATTCGATGGGATCGCCGCTCGGCACCTCGGCAACGCCTTGAGCAGTTTCTTGCGTAGGCTGAGTATCCCAAAACTGCTGGGCAGTTGGTTCGATCTTGTTCCACAATGGGCGCACTCCCCAATTGCCAACGCTCCAGCCAATCGCGAGCGTTGGCGGCAAAAAAACTTTGATGAGTACCAGCAGCCACAGCGCGTAGCGCAGCCGGGGCGACGCATGTCGGAAGGTCCACGCAACCGAAGCGACGATTGCCACCAGCAAGGCGATTTGCCAAGTCGCCGGCATCACCCAAGCCAGCCAATGCTGGGCAACTGCTTCCAGGGTCGAGGTCATCGTTTTTTCCCCTTCTGCGACTTGCTCCGCTTGGCGTCCAGTTGTCGTTTCAGCTGGCGTATCTCATCGTCGCTGAGATCGGCTTCCTCGATGAAATGGGCCAACACGGGCGAGAGCGCAGCGCCCGTCACTCGGCTGAACAGTCCACGCATTTCTTTACGTGTCATCTGGTCGCGGGCAACGGCGGCCCGATAGAGATAGGAATTGCCGATCTGTTCGTAATCGAGTGCCCCCTTGGCTACCAGCCGCGAGAGTAGTGTTTTTACGGTCTTGTACGCCCAACTTACGTCGTCGGGCAGTGCTGCGTAAACGTCACGCGCTGCTTGCGGTCCGTGATTCCAAATGACTTTCATCACCTCCCATTCGGCGCCAGACAACGATTGCGAGGGTTGGTTACGCGGGGCTTTGGGCATTGATTTTCCTCGTTTTGAAATGCTCTTCCCTGAGGTGACGCTGGCGTGTTCACTTGAGTAACCACTGCCTGTGCGCATTGGACTACAGATGTAGTCGATTGTCAAGCAAAAATTCCTTTTTCGGGAATTCTTGTTTGCGGCGCTGTTGTGGCCGCTTGAAATTGGGCGTGGGGGTCCGGCGATCTGTAAGATCGCGGTTATTGTTTTTCCCAGGGGCGGAGCTTAGGGTGGCGAACTCTCGTCCGCTGCGTCTGGGGTAAATGCTATGCCTTGTTTTAATTCCAACAGCCCGCCGTTGATTGCTTCTTGTAGCCAGTCTATTTCTTGCAGTTGCTCAGCTGTGGCCCAGTGCGAGGGGGACTCGACCAACGATGCTTTGCACTTGGGGCAAGGCAACTCGCCATCCTTTGCATACTGTGGCGGGGCGGCCAAGTCGGCGTTGCTCCACGTTGCGTCGCATTCGTCGCATAGCAGGACGACATTTTCGCACTGACCGCAGCGTCGCAAACCCAACGGGCCTGTTTTGCAAACGCGGCAGAAACCTACGTAGTACATGGTTTGTTTGGCTGACATCTGAATTCACTTTACGCTAGAAATTATGGTCGATAGGGAAACGCGGTTATGAAATTGCGATCCTCGACCACCAATCGTATATGCCGTGCAGCGGGTCGGTTGCGTCGGTTGCCGCTCTCGCCGCCGATGAAACCAACTCGCCGGTTCAAATCGACCGTGTATACTGTCCGCTCGCCTTCGCGTTCGACCTGCACCTTTTTGCCCGTCTGTGCTTGCCGGTAAGCCTCGTCAACCACGGCAACAATCTCCTCGGGCTGCTCGGAGTCAAACACTCCATGCTGCCCAGGCCGGTCGGGCTGATCCTTTGCATGTGCCATCAAGTGCTTCAGTCGGTGGCCATGTTGGCTGCCGCGTCGGTATAGCAAACCGGCGGGCGATTCGTAGGTTTGCTGGCTGCCGTCGCGGAGTATCTGGTTTATCTCGTCCGCTGCTGGCGATTTTTTTTGCTTTGGCTGCTCGGTCGGTTGTTGCTCGGTAGCTGGCGTCTCTGAGACGATCCCTGTGAGGTCGCCTAGGCCGGGCAGATCGATGCCCAACGAACGCACTAACAGGGGTTGCATCAGCAGATACGCTGCTGCCAGGACAACTAGCCCCACCAACCAACGCACGGGTAGCCGACCACTTCGTACCAGCCGTACGAGCCCTTGAATCAATCGGATAGTTTGTTGGTTGGAACGACGCAATGGGATGCTCGCCTACGGGTGAGAGTTGCTGTTTGAGAAGAAAACTATATTCTTTGTGGCGTGGCCGCCACCGCTAACGATGGTTACTCATGGCGCCGGGCTTGCGAGAACGCAAATTCGTTAGTTGCTTTAGTCGTCCAGTTTTCGTAGTTCTACTTTGCGAAATTCTATTGGGTGACCTTCGGATTGCAGCGAAATTGTGCCACCGGTGAGCATTTTCTTGGCTCCGCCGTCGAGGAGTTTTTTCGCGTAGTCGTCGGTTTCGTCAAGCTGTGGCTTGGTGTATTCGAGGACGGTCTTGCCATCGATTTTGTGGCGAATCACCTCGTTGCCTCGCACCTCGATCTCGACGGTCACCCACTGGTCGCCATGGTACGTCTTGGAAGTCGACTTGGTGCAATGGGGCGTATGCAGTTTTCCGTCCATCACTACGTTGGTGCCCGGCGTGCAAAGGTTTGCTGTTGGTCGGTCGTTTGTGCCATCGCCGCCTAAGAGCTGCACCTCGATCGAAACGGGAAAATCTTGTTTTAGTTCCATACTCTCAGGCGACTGGCCGTGGATCATCAGCCCGCTGTTGCGAATGGCCCAGCCGGGTGCGCCTAGGGCTTGCTCGCCCACAAAACGGTATTCCACTCGCAAGACATAGTTCGAAAACGTTTTGTTGTAGAACAGATGGCCAAACCGACCGCGGAAGCGTCCTTGATATTGATCGTAGACGGCTTTCAGGATGCCATCTTCAACGCGAAACGTCTCGCCGTGGTTGTCGTTCAACTCGTAGCTTTTGATTTTGAGAGTCCAACCGTCGAGGTTCTTTCCGTTGAAGAGCTGGATCCACTCGCCGTTGTCGTTGGCTGTGGCATCGGCAGCGATGGCTGACGAGCCGATGAGCAGCGAGCCGGTAACAACCAATGCGGCGAAAATCTTGAGTACGCTGGGTTGGGTTTTCATGTGTTTTTTCGTGGTTTGCGGAAAACGGAAAGTGGGGGTTTGATGTTTGAGTTTGATTTGGCTAAGCCGCTAGCGGCTGGGGGACTTTATTGGACAAAACTGTGTGGGTTGGTGCTTCTATCGTAGTGTTTGGCGGGTTAGTTTTGGCACGAATTGCGGGGGGAGGCCATTGAGGTGGACAGAATTGAGTGCGGAATGCGGAAATCGGAGTGCGGAAGTGAAAAATATTGTCCATTTGGGCGCGATAAATGACGAAATCTGAATGACGGATGACGAAAAAGCTGATCGCTAGCGGCTAAAAGCTAACCACTATTCTCCCAGAAGTGGTGGCCTAATTTCAACTGAAAAAATTTGGCCGGGGGTAGTTTCTCGCAGAGATGGAAATGGCGAAACGGCAGAGAAAAGGGTGTGTGCGGCGGCGCGTACATTTTTTCTTGCAGTGGGTTTCACTTCGCTGCAGCCACCCTACGTGATTTTTTGTGACTGAGGCCGTTTCCCGTTCATGGTGGCGTGACCGCCACCGCTAACGATCGTTGCTCTAAAAGTCGTCGAAGGGGTTGTCGTCTTCGGCGGGGGCTGGTTCGTTGCCGAAGGGGTCTTCGGTGGTTTCCTCTCCAGCGGCGGGGGCTGCTTCGCCATCGGGTTGGCCTTCGGCGGGGGCGGGTTTTTCTGCTTCTTCTTCGGTGGCCATCTTTCGATAGAGGGTCGGCTCGTTGGCGCCGATTTCGTGGAGGCATTGGACTAGGCCCGTATCGCTGACGAGAAAGATGCGGTCGGATTGTTCGTTGACTATCGGAAAGACACCATCGCCGGTGCTTAATTGGCCTGCGATTCCGCCCGTTTCCTTGTCTACGATCAGCAGGTTACCGTAACGGTCTGCTGCGTAGAGGTGCTGCGCGCCTTGGGCGACAAATTTTACGGCACCCTCGACGGTCCATAGTCGATTGCCGGTGGTGGCGTCGACGGCGTGGAGGGCGGGCATCTCGGAAGCGACAAAAACTTTGTTGTCGACCACCACAGGTTTACTAATGATGGGCAAGCCGGTGGAGTATCTCCAACGCTGATTGCCGGTCAAGCCATCGTAGCAGTAGAGGCAGCCGTCTAACGAAGCGACGAAAAACAACGAGCCCCATTCGGCGGGAGCCGCGATGATATCTTCAGCCGTTTCGATGCGGAAGAAGACTCGCCTTTGATCCGCATTGCCGACATAGAGATAGCCGCGATCGGTTGGCCAAGCGACGAATTGACCGGTGGCTGCGGGAGAATGAAAGATACGACCTACGGATTGATACTGCCAAGAATCGCCCGTCGGCGAGTCGAGCGGAAAGCCCTCGATGCGTCCACTGGTTAGGGCGACATAGGCAAAGGTTTCGCTCAAGACGGGTGCTGTTACGGCTGCGTCACCTACTTCACGGGTCCAGAGGACATGCCCATCACCACGATCGAGTAGGTAGAGGGTCGAACCGTTGAGCAGAGCGACACGATTTGAATTCGTAACGGGGCCATCCGAGGGGTAATTGGGATTGCCAACTTGCGCAATCCACCGAGTCTTGCCAGTTTCGGCATTCATCGCGTGGACTGTGCTGGTGGTGGTTAGCGCAAAAAGCTCGTTTTCGGACAGCGTCCAACGGGCGACTTGATTGCGGGCCGGATCGACTCGGGCTTGAGCGAACCAAGCTCGCTGCAAGCCATTTTTTGATGCCTGTTCAAAGGTGACTAGTTGATTGGCCGAGAAGGCTTGTTGGGCAAGATAGGTGGTGCAAGTCAAGCCAGCGCAGTAGGCACAGACGAGACCGAGCGAAAGTCGCTTGAGCAGGGAGTGTTTCAGGGGCAACATGGCGGTCAACTCGATCGGAGTAAAGTGTGACTCAAACTGAAAACAAGAAGGGGATTTCACCACGGAGTCACGGGGAACACGGAGTATTTTGCATCGAAAGAATGCCGAGTCATACCCTACTTCAAATTGGACTTTGAGGCAGTTTTCCCAGTGTCCTCCGTGACTCTGTGGTTATTCTCTTTTCACTTGGAGTTACTAAGTTACGAATAGTTTGGTGGTGTGAGTGTCTGGACAGATGGGGGGGCAGCCCACATCGGGTCATTCTATCTTAACCACGATCGCAATAGACTCAAAATGGATGTGGAAGTCGCCAAATGGCCGTGGGCTGGGGGAATTGCGAAACCCAATGCCCGATTGATACGCTTTGAAAGCCCAGGGGTTGCAGCCCTGGGCTTTGTGGGCGGTTTTCGGCACCTAGACCGCCTGGGCAGGCGTGCCTTACGATGAACGGTCGATTTATCAGAATAAGCGATCGATCTTGTCTGGTGAGACTCTTTCCGATGTCCAGAAAGCATAAATACTAAGCGTGAACGCCGACAGTAGTAAACCTGACGCCGATGAAGACGCTGTGCTGGAAGACGTGGTTGGATATCTCAACTTTTCGTCTGGAGCTAGCGATCCGAAATTCCTACGTCATGTCAACGAGCTATTCAGTTTGATTGAGCAGGGCGTGTCTCGCGACAAGAGCTTGCAGGAGCTTGCCGACCGGCTGCAAAAAACGATTGATCGGCTTGAGGCGGCAGGCGGTCCGTTTGCTGATGCGACTCAAGCTCGATCGGTGCTTCGGCTGCTCAGGCAAAATCTGCTGCCGGCCTATCGGGAGTTTCATCGCGACTTGCTGTTTCACCAGCAAAAGGAGGGCCTGTGGCGACCGTTCTTTATTGGGCGGGCTTGCGAAGCGTTGCTCTTGCAAGGTTCCCCGTGGGGTGAGACCGAGCGTATTGTGGACGGTGCGATCGCGCATTTGAACGATTATGTTGGCTATCGACCTGTTGCTACGCTCGATACAGAAACTTCGTCGGACCCTTACTCGCACGAGTTTGTCAGACCGATACCACTCTATATTCACGATGCGGGTGTTGCGTCGGGGCGTTATGAGAAAATTATTCGCCTGGCGATGGAAATCCTTGAGAACGCCGACGAAGAGATTCTCCGCCGGGCTTGGTTCGATCCGGATCGACTTGAAGAAATAGCGCTCGATCCGCGTGCTTACGATTTCGATCATCCGGCCAACCGGCGACCGAACCATCATTTTGGAATGTGGGATCCCCGCCAAATTTCTAACTCGGGTTACTACACCCGATTTGTGCTTCAGCAGATTACGCTGGATTCGCTTCTGTCTCGTTGCGAAGGCGACCATGGTGCCGAGGGCGTCAGCGAAGAAGAGTGTTTGATGGACGCTGCCGCAGTTTTGGCGGGAACGATTTTGATGGCTTCGGGTACCAGTGGTGATGGGCCGGGTTGTCATGATTCGAACGTCACGCTGGCAACCTTGCTGCCACAGATTGCTGCGTACCGCGACGATTTTTATGAGCAACTGGTCGAACAAGCAAAAGGTGGTCGAGGCAAGCGATTGCGTGAAGAATCGCATCAATATCGTCAGCCATTTGGCGCGGCGCGGCAGCATCTTAATGGCGAACTGGCCCGACGACGGGCGTTGCAGATGCAGCGAGTGCATTTAGCACATCTTTTTGCGAGGCTAGGGTATCCCGAAGCGGCAAAACGACAGGCGGACTCGGTACGAGTGGCGTCTGCTCGCATGGTGAGCGAAATTTATTGTCGATTGACTGCCGGTCATGATGCGATCGATCACGACACGGCTGAATCGGTGGTTGAGCATCTCACCACGATCGAAGACCTTTTGCATCGTGCGATCGAGTGTGGGGCGTTGGTCGATCCGTGGAACGTGGTGGGTTTTGCCGCTAATTTCAGTTTGTTCCCGGCACTCGAAAACACGGTACACGACTGGCGAGTCGATGAGCTGATTGATTTGGTCGAGCAAGTGCTCGACCTTGGTGCGCGGGCGTGGAGCGAAGCGGCGGCGGTCGACAATGCGGAGTTGGAACAAGAGCTTTCGACGATATTGGCTCGATTGTCTTCGTGGTGGGATCAGTTTGCTACGTCGACGGTCGAAGGAGTTGAACGGCTGGTCGCGAAAGAAATTGAAGTGTCGGCCAACCTTGTGGCAGGGGCCCTTAATGCTTGGCATAAAGCCGGCGCAGCCGCGGGGGATATTGCATTTTGGCGGATGTTTGTCGATCAGTTTGATTCGTCGAAGGCGTTTCAACTGGTCATCGAGGCGCTGTTGGAACACGGCGATACGGTGGCGGCGAGCGCGCTGATGATGCAGTGGGTGAGTCAGAAAGACCGTACCCCGTTGGAAGAGACCGATAGCTCGTTCCGGCGGTTGGCATTTCATTGGATGACGACGGTCGAAGCCTCTCAGGACGACGAAGACGCTGGCTGGGATCAGGTAACCAAGTTCTTTGCCTATCTGGAAGCCAATGCCGAGGAGTATTGGCAAGTGCCTTCGCCGATGTTCGACGGGGCGTTGGGTTCGATGTTTGATGAGGTGCTTGATGACATCGACGGAGCGGTCTACTTCGAAGATGAAGACGAGGAAGAGGACGATGACGAAGGTGAATTGTTCGAAGCGGCGTACGAAGAGATGGTTTACCGCGACAGCACGGACGATGGGCAAGAGGGGAACATTGTTGACGATGACATCGGGCTAGAAAGTTCGGAGTGGGATTATGAAGTTCAACGGCTTGAGCAACGGCTCGATTTTTTGACCACGGTTGCCAGTTTGTGGAAACATGCGGCCATCGCATGGGGGATTGCCGACGGAAAAAGCAACCCGCGATCGGAAGTTTTAAGCCAATGGCTGATGCAAGCGACGAACAATTATCGCCAGTTGGTAGAGCTATTGAGGTCGATTCATAGCTACCAGTTTGACCAGCCTTCGGGATCGCATGAGTCGTTAGTCGAGTTTGATCGCTTGCGAACGACCCATGAAGAGCTGGTTCAAAAGATCATTACAACTTGCGTCGAAACCGGCGATGCCGCGAGGCTGCTGGCCGCCACCAGTCGCGAACGGGCTGCTAAGGTAGCGAAAGAGATCGGCGAGCCGATTGATGTTAACTCGGTGGAGATACTCCGCGCGATACTTGCCGGTGATGCCGAGGGGGTGCGTGCTTGCTGGCAGGCATTTATGGATTCGCTCAAACCGCGACCGTTGCTGTATGTGCCCCACTCTCGCGGTGGTAAGCCGCCGTTGATTGTTGCCGCGCGTGGCTTGCAGCAGTTGCTGTACGATCTGTTGGGTTGGTTGCCACAGTTGGGGCTTATTCGCGAAACGTGTCAATTGCTGGATCTTGCCCAACAGATGGAGCAAGAGCATTCGGTAGGGCAGGGGGCCGTCACCGAGTTTGATCGCCTTTTTGAAAATGGCTATCAGGCGATTGTCCGATCGATGGTGGCGTCGGCCAAGCAATGGGGTGAAGATGCCGAACGACAAGAAGAGGAGCACGTCGATCACATGTTGGTCGACGCACTTCAACTGTTGACTGAGCAGCAGTTGGTTCGTTGGTTGGGCCATAGCCGTACGTTACGGCTGAGTGTTGTCGAGCGATTAGCGGACGAAAAGGACTGGGATCGTTTTGTTCAATTCGTCCAGAACTATGGGGCCGACTTTTTTGATCAAAAGTTTATGGGCCTGGGGAATTTGCGTGGCATTTTGCACCAAGGCGTCGGCGAATGGTTGGATAGCTTGTCTGTAGACACTGAGCTTGTCGAAAAGGTGCGTCTGCTGGAAGACTTGGAGCAAGGGACGCCACGAAAAGAGCCGGTGGAGTTTTTGTCGTTGGCCATCGAGGCGGTGGTCGAAAATTACCGTGCGTATCGCGATTACAACACGACCACAACGCAATCAGACCACGGGGAATTTCTTTATACACTCATCGATTTTTTGCGACTGCGAGCCGGGTACGATCGTATTGCATGGAATTTGAAGCCGGTGGTTTGGGCGCACGAAATTCTTGTACGCCAACACCGTGCTTTGGCCGCCGAGATGTGGTGCCAGGCCTTTGCTGAGCGTACGACTGAGCCTGCCGATGCGCATCAGCTGCAGCTTGATTTGTTATGCAAGAAGTACGGCATGCGATTGGCGACCGTTGCCGACCGGGTATCGGAACGGTTCGTTCGACCGCTGCTCATCGATCGGGTCAAGGCCTTGGTCGAACCGGCTCTGAACGAGGATGAGGAGTTGCGGCAAGAGGCGTTTTCGGCACTCGACCGGGAAATTGCAAGTTTGGCAAATGAGCCGTCTGGGGCAGGGCTCGATTTGCCGGATTGGTTGGCCGCACTCGAAGACGAAGTAACGGCAGCTCGCTCGAAGTTTAACTATCAAACGACCTCCGATCGTTTGGAACGGCGAATTGGCCAAGTCCAGCTTTCCTGGCAAGAGTTGCTAGAGCAATTGGAAGAAGCGGATGGGAAGTGAGCTTAGGGGTGAGTTTTTTTGAGGCTAGGTCTCTTCTATAATACAAACCCGTAAAAGCTTGTTTTCTTGACACAATTTTTTGAAAGAAGAAACCACTAATCAGCGCTGATAATCGCTAATTCCTTGTCTGCTTTTCGCATTTCATTCACCTATTAGCGTGTATTAGCGCTGATTAGCGGTTCCTTTTTTTGCCGCTTGCTCTGGTTTGGGTGAACTGCCATATTGGGGACAGGTAGTAGACGCCTGTCCACACTCTTCGGGTGGCGTGTTGCGGTTAAGGATACGCCATCCGTACAGACATGGAGGAAGCTGGAATGTCGGAAACGCTGGAGCAGACCGTTGATGTTCAATCGACGGGCGATTTTCCTTACTCAATTCCTTTGGAATTGAAGGTGGACGATCGCGATACGATCCGTTCGCTGATGAAGTACCCTGAAGGGCCGTTGCGCGACGAGTTTGCGCTAGAGGCGCTGAAGATTGGGGTGTTGGCTTTGCGACATGCGGCAGGGGCCATTGATGCGGATTTGGTTCAGCAGCAGATCAACCAGATGCTCGAGACGCTCAATAGCCAACTCACAAATCATGCGGAACTGGCCCATGAGCGTCTGACCGGTTCGTTGAAGGAATATTTCGATCCCGAAGATGGTCGGTTTAGTCAGCGGGTGAAACGGTTGACGGCCGACGACGGCGATCTTTCGCAACTGCTCATGGGTTTGTTGGATGGCGACGATTCGCGGCTGGCAAAAACGCTGTTGGCACACGTCGGCGAGAACAGCCCGTTGATGAAGCAGCTAAGCCCCGACCAATCGCAAGGCCTGTTGGCCATGTTGAAAACGAATGTCGAAGGCCAGCTTACGCAGCAACGAGTGCAGATCTTGCGCGAGTTCTCGCTAGACAACCCCGAGGGAGCTTTGCATCGGTTGGTAAGCGAGATTACTAGAAAGCATGGCGACTTTACCAAAGATTTCCAGGGGAAAATCGACGAGGTGATGGGCGAGTTTTCTTTGAACAAAGAAGATTCGGCGCTAAGTCAGTTGGTGGCCAATGTGCGCAAATCGCAAGAGAAAATCACCAACGAGTTTTCGTTGAACAACAAAGAGTCTGCGCTTCACAAGATGAAGGCGGAACTAAACGAAGTGCTGGTCGACCATGCGAAGACGAATGCTCAATTTCAGGAAGACGTAAAAGTCGCGTTGGGGAAATTGATTACCAAGCGAGAGACCGAGGCCCAAGGGACTCGGCACGGCTTGGTTTTTGAGGATGCCGTTTGTGAGTTTATTGGTCGCCAAGCACAGCACGCAGGCGACATTGCCATACCGTCGGGCCACACGACCGGGTTGATCAAGAACTGCAAGGTGGGCGACTGTGTGATTGAACTTGGGCCTGACAGCGCGGCTCCGGGGGCGAAGATCGCTGTCGAGGCCAAGCAGGATGCCAGCTATACGTTGGCGCGTGCGCGCGAAGAGATCGAGGTTGCGCGAAAAAATCGCGGAGCCGACTGGGGGGTCTTTGTGTTCTCGAAATCGACTGCCCCGGCTGGGCTTGAGCCATTTCAGCGTTACGGGAACGACATTGTGCTGATTTGGGATGCTGAGGATTCGAGTGCGGATGTCTATCTTAAAGCGGGCCTCGTCACGGCGCGGGCACTTTGTTTTCGTACCGAGCGACAAACGGAGGCCCAGCAAGCAGATTTTGAGACGATCGATCGTGCTATTTTAGAGATCGAGAAACGGGCAGGTAAACTCGACGAGATCGGCAAGTTTGCCAAGACGATTTATTCTGCGAGCGATAAGATTCTGAAACGGGTCGAATCTGACCGGAAGGCGCTTGATCGTCAGGTTGAAATTTTGCGAGACAACCTTGGTGATCTTAAGGAGATCGTTGGTTCGAGGGGGAGCTAAGCCGCGAGCGGCGGTTGGGGTTTATGCTGGGCAGGTTTGTTGGGCGACGGCTTCGTTGGCGGTTTGTATGGTGGCGGAATTGATGGTTTGTTGGTTGGTGCTTGAGCCGATTAGCAGGGCGTAGTCGGCTAGGCGATTCACTCGGCGTGGTATGCCGTCGGCGAGTTGGTGGATTTGGTTGATCGCTTGATCGTCGAATAGTGGCCGTTCGGAGCCGGCTTCGACCAATGCGAGTTGTAGGTAGCCGGTGGTGTCGAGTTCGTCCCACGGCTGGAGATCGATCCGTAGGTCGACCATTTCTAGTAGGCGATCTCCTAATCGAGAGGATTGCAAGCGGTTGGCTGTCAGCACGATGGTGAGCCAATTATCGGCGGGGCCCAGATGCACAAGTCGCAGCAGTTGGGTAAGCAGATCGGCGCCGGCTTGGTCGGCGTTGTCGAGTAGCAGCACGGTTGGGATGTCCTGAATCCGGTTCTCTTGAATCCGGTCGGCCAGCTGACGGAAGAGCCGCAACGGTTGGTCGTCTGGCTGTACGGTTGTATGAAGCTTGGTGCCGAGTTGCCAATAGAACTCGCGCGAGGAGAGTCCGAGTAGATCAAGCTGGGCCACGGCACAACTTTTCTGGCGACATTCCGTGGCGAATACTTTTAGGAGTAGCGATTTGCCTAACCCGGTATCGCTAAGTAATAGGCCTAGTCGTCGTCGGTTTTCAACGACGAATCGCAAACGGGCGAGTGCTTCGCGTTGGCTGGCCCCTTCGTAAAACAGTCGCGGGTCGGTGCCGCTAGGAAACGGAGGCTGCTCGAGTCCCCAATGTGTGTTATACATGCGTGACGATTCCCGGCGTTATTGATATTTTTTGGGTTGGCGAACGGGACACAATGCCACAAGTTGAATCGGTAGTTTGTCTACTGAAACTTTGGTGGGCTGTTTGGTCTGGAGCGATGTTTTACATGTGGTGCTAGCGTTGCTAGCAAGGGTTTATGGCAGATCGTTATTATTGTGCAGAACCAATTCAGGGGTCGTCGGTCACGCTGTCGGGCAGCGAGGCGCATCATCTGCTGCATGTCATGCGCGCCCAGCCGGGGCTTGAGCTGGTTTTGTTTGACGGTTGCGGGGGCGAATATCGGGCGGAAGTAGTCCGTTGCAAGCGTAGCACGGTGGAATTGGTCGTGGGCCCCCAGCAGGAGATCGAGCGGGAGTTGCCGTTCGCGCTGACGTTGGCTGTTGCCTTGCCTAAGGGCGATCGTCAACGATGGCTAATCGAAAAGGCGGTTGAGTTGGGTGTCACTCGACTTGTGCCGCTGCGGACTGCCAGGAGTGTGGGCAATCCAAAGCCTGAAAGGCTTAATCGCTATGTGATCGAGGCTAGTAAACAGTGCGGCCGAAATAGGCTGATGGAGCTGGCATCGGCGTGCGGCTGGGATGAGTTCGAGACGATCGAAACACGGGGGAGTCGCGTTTTTGCGCATCCGGGAGGGGTGCCGTTTGGCCAAATTGGCCACGACGGGACGAGCGATTTGACGATTGCCGTTGGTCCCGAAGGCGGATTTACTGACGAAGAAGCCGCGTCTGCCGAAGGCGCCGGGTGGGCGGTCGTGGGACTGGGGAGTCGCATATTGCGCATCGAAACGGCAGCGGTTGCGCTGGTCGCGGCGGCGACTACTGCTTGACCGCAGGACAATTGCAAAGAAGTCGACGATCTGTGATTGTGGGAGGCGTCTCCCGACGCCGAAAGTGCTTGTTTTGACTCACGATCGGCGTCAGAGACGCCTCCCACAGTGACTTTGCAATCCTCCTGCTGCTTGACCGACTATTTCTTGACCGGCGCCGCTTCGGTGGTCTCTTTTTCGTTGCGTTTGATGATGCCGAAGAGGTGTCCGCCGTGGTCGGCCCCGCTCCAGAAGCCAGCGTAATGGTCGGCGAAGAACATTACGCGAGCGGTGTAAGTCCCCAGGCCGGGAATGGCAAATTTGTTGATCGAAACGACAGGCGTGTCACCAGCCCA
The DNA here is from genome assembly GCA_013152205.1 of Planctomycetota bacterium. GTDB lineage: Bacteria > Planctomycetota > Planctomycetia > Pirellulales > Lacipirellulaceae > Bythopirellula. The sequence continues at coordinate 52,155 of JAADGV010000009.1, read as the reverse complement.
GTGTATTGGCAGAGTCAGTGGCAGCGTAACATCACGCTCGTCGTAGCGGATACGAACAAGAAACCGCCACTGATCTTTGCCTACGTGACGAACGCTTTGCAATTCGTATCGCTCAGCTGTCAGCGTGGTCGCTTCTTCGTTGGAGTCGGTAAAGTGGCCGACGAGCGTTGTACCACTAAGAGATTTTTCGAGATCTAAAAATCGCTGCTGTTCTGGAGTGCGGTCGGTATTTTGGGCAGCGGTAACCGAGGTGAATGTCGTCGTTAGAGCACAAGCAATGGCGCAGAGAACTGGGAGCGGAGTCGTGGTAAGTCGTTTCAACATGGTTTCCCCTTTCCAACTAGAGCGTGTCGCTCTGACATGTAGTCAATAATGTATGGTTTCGTTGCAGTTTTTTCGCTGAAAAGCGTCTGCCTATTTTGAGGAATTGCTCTAGTGCTACGGCGAAGAGTCAATTAGACCACAACGATACGACGAGCACGACGCAAAATACGAAGAAGGTTTTACCACAGAGGACACAGCGGGGCCTTTGGCCGCAAACAAAAAAAAGGAACCGCTAATCAGCGCTAATACACGCTAATGGGTGAAACTCAAAGTGAAAAGAGAATAACCACAGAGTCACGGAGGACACTGAGAAAACAACCACCCGACGCCTTAGCGAGGGGGGACGAGGAACCCGATTTCCCTTGCTAGCGCGTCGGGCTAGTGTCGGTTTTGAAACAACGTACTAACGCGCGGCGGGAAAGTAACCGCCCATGTTTAGAAATTGTGCGCTGTGGCCTGTGGTGGGGACACCGCCGCTGGGGTTGTTGGAAACAATTCCCTGCGCAGTTGCTACGCGAAGCTGTTGCTTGAGCCGGCGGACTTGGGCTTCCTGTGCTTTGTTGGCAAGCTGTTGCTGCTGCTGAGGACGCACGAAGGCGAGGTAGTTGGGGATACTGAGTTCGCTGGTGCGGAAGTCGAGGCCGAGGTACGGGCTAATGGTGGCCCCTCGTTGCAAGTTGCGAAATGGTTTGGTGCCAGCAACTTGCAGTGGCTGCGGAAGAGGTCGCTGCTGCCGTGCGCGCTGTCTGGTGGTTGATGTGATGAGTCCTTTGCCAAAATATTCCATCGCCGGCGTGGTGACACTCACAGGTTGCCTTAGCCTTGCGGAGTACGGGTTCGCGTACTGAGGTCGTTGGCCGTAGGCGGTACTGCTGATGATGCTTAGCGCAAGAATGCCCAATGGGGCCAGTTGAAGGCGTTGGAGGTGGAGTGCTGGCATGAGCAGGAGTCCTTGCGGATTTGAGCGAATAGCGAAATGTTACGTCTTTTGGAGTGCTTTGAAATTCCCGGGAGGCGATTCCATGGCTTTGGTGCTGCCACACGAGAGACCGCACAGTCGTTGTAATCGGCATATTTTGACATTCGACTTGCGTAGAAACTCGCATGTTTTGCGTGTTTTCTGCCGATGTTGAGGCTACAGAGATTTTTAGTTGACTATGTTGACCTGAATACATATGATTGAATTGAGTTAGCTATCTCAACCATTAATAACGACTAGCCCAACGTGTGGTCAGATCGAGAGGGAATTTCGTGACACAATCCGCCAGTTCTGTTGCTGAGCCAAAGGTTGCCACGCGTGGCGATACCTTTGAGCCCCTGGAGCCGACACCTGAGTTTCTTTCTGATTTGGCCGAGCAAAGTGCTCGCTTAGAGAGTGCTACGCCGGAGGAAATCATTTCGTGGGCAGCTGAGCGGTATGCGCCCCGCCTAACCATGGCAACGGCTTTTGGTCCCGAGGGATGTGTCATTTTGACGATGCTGGCTCGTGTGGCACCCGAGACGTATGTCTTCAATCTCGATACGGGCTACCAATTTCAGCAGACGCTCGATCTGCGAGATCGCATCGCTGAGAAGTATGGCGTTGAAGTCGATATGCTGAAGCCGGACCTGTCGGTTCCTGAATACGAAGCATTCCATAAAGGCCCGTTGTATAAAACGAATCCGGCCCAATGCTGCATGGATCGCAAGATCAAACTGCTGCATCGGGGCACGCACGAGAAACATGCTTGGATGAGCGGCATCCGGCGCGACCAGAGTGCAGACCGCGCGCAGGCGGCAATTGTTGGCTGGGACAAGAAATTCAAGTTGGTGAAAATTAGTCCGCTGGCGAATTGGAAAAAGCAGGATGTTTGGAAGCGGATTTTAGACGAAAACATTCCGTATAACCCGTTGCACGACCAAGGTTACCCCAGCGTCGGCTGCTGGCCCTGCACCCAAGCTGTGGCAGAAGGCGAAACGGACGACCGCGCTGGCCGTTGGAGCGGAACGGCCAAGACCGAATGCGGGTTGCATACGATTCAAGAAAGCGACGGCAGCGGAATTTGATCAAGAGGGGCTAGGGATTAGGGACTGGGGGCTAGGAAAGACTTGGCTACTTGTCCCAGTCCCCAGTCCCCAGTCCCTAACCCCCACTCCCCCCATGCTCTTCAGCGCTAAAACTGAATACGCCTGCCTCGCGATGCTTGAGTTGGCCCAGTGTTTTGAGGCGGGCGAGCCGGTGCAGGTGCGTCGCATTTCGGAGCGGCATGGCATTCCTTCGCCATTTCTCGTGCAAATACTTCAGGAACTAAAACGGGCGGGCTTAGTCAGCAGTACTCGCGGCGCGGCGGGTGGCTATCGGTTGAACCGTCAGCCGGAGGAGATTTCGTTGGCCGAGGTGCTTGACGTAATAGAAGGCAATGTCGAGCCGACGACATGCACGTCGGCTGCTTCGCCCTTAGCGTCGGTGCTGCTTGATGTTTGCCAGGAGGTGGCAGTTGAGCGCCGAGCACGACTGAGCGAAATCTCGCTGGCCAGTTTGGTCGATCGGGCCACGACTGCTAGTGCGGGGCCGATGTGGTACATCTGAGAGTTGCTTGATCCCTTCGTTCTCAAATTGAAAAGAAGAGAGCCCGCGAATCACGCGAATAGACGCGAAAATGCTTATTTAGGCGATAGGCAGATAAGAATTTACCAACCTTAACTCGACATGCTGATTTTACCACCGAGTAAGGATATTGAACCACGACGACACGACGGGCACGACGAAAGATACGAAAAAGGTTTTACCGCAGAGGACGCAGATCCACGCAGAGGGAAAAGTTAAGGAGACTATTTTCTATAAATAAGTTTCTCTGCGATCCTCCGCGCCCTCTGTGGTGATTCTTTTTTTCACTTTGAGTTTGGTAGCAATCGAACTCATTCGCGTGATTCGCGGGCAAAATCATGCCGGCGTTTTCCGTTTGAGTTAATACCCTGGCGACGAGGGGTTAAGGTTTTGGAATCGCGTTGCCTCAGGGAAACCGATTTTTTCTAGCTCGACTCGTAGCAGGCGAAGGCCTTCTTTGAAATCGTTGACTTCAAACACCAGCAAGTGCTCGGTCGGAGTGATAGCATCGGGGTCGACTTGCCGGAGGTGGTTGCTGTAGATGCCAGCTTGATGCTCTTTGAGGGCTGCGCGCAGAGGTTTGATATAGGTGTCACGCACTTCGTTAGAAGTAAGCGACGAGCGGAAAGCGAGGCCGATTTTTTCCAAGGGGTGTTTTCCTTTCTCTGGGGCAAAGCCGAGGGGGGGTTGCAGCCCCTTGGCTTACGCCAATATAACGGTTTATTGTAGTTCAGGGGCAGTTCAATAGGCTGGGGGATAGAGAGATGGCTTTACTGCGATTGTCGGTTGTGTGCTTGGGGGTAAGTGTTTTCTTGCCAGAGATTGCGATTGCCCAGCAGTCCCCGGCTGAAGTTACTAGATCTAGTCCAACGATGAGGCTCAAGAAGATGCAACTTGGTTCGATGCAGCCGGTAACGGTCTTTGGAGATATCTATTTAGCCGGTCAGCCAGCTCCGAGCGATTTGGCGTTGCTCAAAGCCCATGGCATTCAAACGATTATTAGCCTCCGCCTTGCCAAGGAAATTCCCTGGGACGAAGCCGTTGCGGTAGATCAAGCCGGTATGAAGTTTGTGCACGCACCCTTTCAAAGACCGGAGCAACTCAAGCCCGAAGTTTTTGACAAGGTGATAAAAGTGTTGCGAGATAAGCGCCGTGGCCCGACGGTTTTCCACTGCGGGTCGGCCAATCGAGTGGGGGCGATCTGGTATGCCTATCGAGTGCTCGATGGCAAACTGTCGCCCGAAGAGGCGAGGAAAGAAGCCCAGGCGGTCGGGTTGCGAACACCGGCGTATTTGGAGAAGGCACAGGAGTATGTAGAAGCGGTGCAGAAGAAAGAGGTAGAGACAACGTCGTCACCAGGGGGCGCTGACCAGGAATAGACTTTCAAGCAAGTGGGGTTTGTTCCACTGCTATAGTAGCAGCTTCATGCCATGAAACGCATTCATCAAGTGTTGCTTATCGTCAGCTTCTTGCCATTTTGTTGGCTGGCGATGATGGCCGTTCATGAGCTAGGTCACATGTTGGGAGCCTATGCCACAGGTGGCCAAATTGCACGGGTTATCTTGCATCCACTGGCGATTTCTCGCACTGACATGGCAGTGAACCCCCATCCAATCTGGGTTGCCTGGGCAGGTCCATTGTTTGGCACGGTTGTCCCAATGTTGTTGTGTGTGGTGTTCCAAAAAAAACAATGGGCAGGCGAGTACCTTGTCTGTTTTTTCGCGGGTTTCTGTCTGGTCTCAAACGGAATGTACATTGGGCTTGGATCGTTTGGCGCTGTTGGCGACGCCGGCGACCTCTTGCGATATGGAAGTCCGATTTGGTTGCTGTGGCTGTTTGGAATTGCCACAGTGCTGCCAGGCTTTTGGTTTTGGAATGGCCTCGGGCCTAGTTTTGGCCTAGGCAACGGAGGAGGGAAAGTGAACCCAACAGCTGCCTATGTTAGCTCAGGATTGCTGGCTATTACGATACTTTTGGAACTGGTGTTGAACGCATCATAGTGATAATTGGACATGCTGCGAACTTGCGCGAGCATAGTTAGAAAATCTGGCGATAGTCTGAAACACGCTCCCGGATCACAGACGCAGCCTGTTCGGGCGTTGAGCCTTCGACGAGCGCAGAATTGGGCAACCAATGAAATATGTTTGGGCCTTGGTATAGCAGGATGCCATCGGAAAAACAAATGGCACGAGTAAACGCGTTCCAGTTTGCTTTCTCCGAAGATTTGGAGCTTTCGCTAAGGAATTCGTCATCTGTGAGCGACGTTTTTGTTACTTCGTTGTAGTACGGAGATTTTCTAACGTTTTTTAAGAGAACCAACCGATTAAGGCTGCGTCGCGAAAGAAACAGCGCGGAAAGACAAACAGAAGCAAATGCTAATCCCCATTCTCTCTGTAGGGCAGTTGCGACTGCGCCCAATAGAAGGGCCGTTACTCCCACGCGAATGACCGCGGTTATGTACTTATCGATACGGCGTTGTTTCCAATGGCGTTCAAAAGCGGTGAGAAAGAACGTATCTGTCGTTTGGCATTCGTATTGAACGATCATAACCGAGGCTCCGGCGATCTATAAGATCGCGGCTGCTGGCTTTTCGAGGCGATTTAAGAAACCGCCCCGCGACCGGCCAGAAGTTCCATGATTTGCTCGACGCAGTTGTCCACGTCTAACTCGTGCGTCGCTAACACTAAATCGGCATTCGCTGGCTCTTCGTAGGGCGAGCTGACACCGGGGAAATTGGCGATTTCTCCTTCGTCGGCGGCGCCGTAGAGGCCTTCTTGGTCGCGTTCGCGGCAAACTTCGATGGGGGCGTTTAGGTGGACTACTAAAAATCGCTCGCGGCCGACGACTTCGGCGGCTTTTTGGCGGACTTCTTCGCGTGGGGCGAGGAACGCGGCGATGCAGACCATGCCTGCGTCGTTCATCAGCTTGGCTACTTCGGCGCTACGGCGTAGATTTTCGCTTCGGTCGTCTGCGGTAAAACCCAGGTCGCGACTGATGCCGCGGCGCATGTTTTGTCCGTCGAGGACGCAGCAGGCGCGGCCCATGTCGAATAGTTTGCGTTCCAGGGCGTAGGCGAGCGTTGTCTTGCCGGCACCGGCTAGGCCTGTTAGCAAAACGGTGACCGGCTGCTGGCCGTAGCGGGCTTGGCGTTCTTCGGCCGAGACGTTGCTGCGCTCGGTTTGCAGGTGCTCGTCGGCCTGATCGTCCCAGTGGTCTTTTTTGTCGCCAGCGGTGCGTTGCAGAATCATACCTGCGGCTACGGTGGCATTGGTGATGCGGTCGATAATGATAAACGCACCGGTGCCATGGTTGTTTCGATAGCCATCGAACGCGACTGGCTGGTTAAGCTGCATTTGGCAGCGGCCGATCTCGTTCAGCGCGAGCGTTGGGGCGTCCTCGCGGTGCAGGGTGTTGACGTCGATTCTGTATCGCAACGTCGAGATACTGCCCGTGACCGTTTTAGTGGTTTGCTTAATGGCGTACTGTTTGCCGGGCACCATGGGTTCCTCCGCCATCCAAACGATGGTGGCATCGAATGAGTCAGCAATTTGCGGTACGTTTTTGGGGCGAACGAGCATGTCGCCTCGGCTGACGTCGATTTCATCTTCTAGCGTAAGTGTGACCGACAATGGGGCGAATGCTTCTTCGAGGTCGCCATCGTAGGTGACAATCGATTTTACGCGGCTTGTCTTGCGAGAAGGCAATACCATGACCTCATCGCCGCGGTGGATACGACCCGAGGCAATTGTGCCGCAGAAACCGCGGAAATCCAGATGCGGGCGATTCACATATTGCACAGGGTAGCGAAAGTCGATGAGATTGCGGTCTGACGCGATATGCACATGTTCGAGCAGGTGCATCAGGGTGGAGCCTTCGTACCACGGCATATTTTCGCTGTGGTCGACCACGTTGTCGCCATGCAATGCCGAGAGCGGGAGGAAATGCAGATCCTTCATGTCCAATCGGGTCGCAAAATCGACGTAGTCGCTTTGGATTTGGGTGTATGTTTCTTCCGAGAAGTCAACCAAATCCATTTTATTGATGGCAACGATCACGTGCTTGATGCCCAGCAGCGAGACGATAAACGAATGTCGCTTGGTCTGGGTCGATACACCGTGCCGGGCATCGATGAGAATGATTGCCAGATCGCAAGTGCTGGCCCCTGTGGCCATGTTGCGAGTGTACTGCTCGTGGCCTGGGGTATCGGCGATGATGAATTTGCGTTTGGCTGTCGAGAAATAACGGTAGGCAACATCAATGGTAATGCCCTGTTCTCGCTCAGCTTTGAGACCATCGGTAAGCAAGGCCGGGTCGAATCCGCCGCCGGTGGTGCCGATGGTTGCGGAGTCTTTTTCGAGGGCAGCAAGCTGATCTTCGTAGATCATTTTCGCGTCGTACAGCAGGCGCCCGATGAGCGTGCTTTTGCCATCGTCGACGCTGCCACAAGTAAGAAACCGTAGCAGCTCCTTATTCTCGTGCTGCTTGAGATAGGCGTCGATGTCGGTTGCGATAAGGTCGGACTGATGAGACATGGGAATGCGGAATTCGGATTGCGGAAGGGGGAATGTGTTGGGGAATGACGAAATCCGAATGACGAATGACGGAGATGTGTCATTTCGTTACCTCGGTTTTGCATCCAGTATTTTTCTATTTTAAGTTAGCGCTGGCTGAACGGTATATCTTTGAGAGTATCAGGTGCAATTCTTTGGCCTCTTGCCAAAGTGTTCGTGCATCTTCCTTTAGTTCCGGTGAGGCTTTGGCAATCAAACGCAGCCAATACTTGGTTTCCCTTGCTTCTTTCCGACTGATGGCGATTTTATGGCGGAAATCCCGTTTTGATTCAGCATCATCGGCTTCGCAATAGTTGGCTCCTACGCTCGTCGCAGCACGAATGAGTTGGTTTATCAAAGGAGAGGTAACGGGGCCTGTGGGTATGCGTTTGGCAAAGGCAATGATCGACTCCGAAAAGATCGCCGTTCGTTCTTCCAGGTCATAGCCTTGCTTGGCTTGTTGTTCGTCCTTCTTCATTTGACATTCGTCATTCGGATTTCGTCATTCAAAAGTATCCTTTGCGTTTCTTTTCTTCCATCGAGCCGGATTGGTCGTGGTCGATCACTCGGCCTTGGCGTTCGGAAGTGGTGGCTAGTAGCATCTCTTGGATGATTTCGGGGAGGGTTGTGGCGGTCGATTCCACGGCCCCTGTGAGCGGGTAGCAGCCGAGCGTGCGGAAGCGGACGACCCGATCTTCTGCTTGTGCGGCGAGTTCGGCGGGCATGCGGTCGTCGTCGACCATGATTAGCGTGCCTTCGTAGTTCACGACTGGTCGCTTAGCGGCTAAGTAAAGCGGGACGATCGGAATTTTCTCGAGGTGGATGTATTGCCAGACGTCGAGTTCGGTCCAATTGCTGAGCGGAAAGACGCGGATGCTTTCGCCTTTGTGTACCTTGCCGTTGTACAGATTCCACAATTCGGGGCGTTGATTCTTGGGATCCCACGTGTGTTTTTTGTCGCGGAAAGAATAGACCCGTTCTTTGGCGCGTGATTTTTCTTCGTCGCGTCGGGCACCCCCAAAGGCGGCGTCGAATTGGTATTTGTTGAGCGCCTGTTTGAGGGCGTCGGTTTTCATGATGTCCGTATGGACATCGCTTCCGTGGGTGAATGGGCCTACGCCTTGTTTCACACCCTCTTTGTTGGTGTAGACGATCAGATCCCATCCAAGTTCTTTGCGAATGTGGTTTTCACGGAACTCGATCATCTCGCGGAATTTCCACGTCGTATCGACATGCAGCAACCGAAATGGGGGCTTGGCCGGGTAAAAGGCCTTTTCGGCTAGCCGCACCATGACTGCCGAATCTTTGCCAACCGAATAGAGCATCACCGGATTGTCGAATTCAGCAGCCACTTCGCGGATGATGTGGATACTCTCGGCTTCGAGCTGTTTGAGATGGGTGAGATTGTAAGAGGTCATTCCAGAGGTCGCGTGGGGTCAGGGGGCAGGGTAGGGATGCTGGTACCTATTGTCCGGAAGGCAGTGGATATTCCCGCTAGTCTAAGCGTGTTGGCACATTTGGACAACTCAGGCTTGCCTCATCCGGCCCATTTGTGTGCGGGTATTGGTGCGATCGATGATCTCATTATTTCGCCCGAATTGTCTCGTAACCGTTGCCAGATAGCTATTTTTCTGCTTTTCGTGGGAAGAACCAACTGTTGTTACCTCGACTCGTAGGACACGAATTTCCGCAAGCACTGACTGACGGAAAATCTCTTGAGCGAAGTGGATGCTGCCTTCCGCTAGCATTTTCTTGGACATCCGAGAAAAATCTGGTACCAAAAACCTTGAATAAATCGCCGATCAAGGTGACAATGCAGACACAGAGAGCGGCACGGCGGGGGCTGGCCGTGCAGAATTCTGGGGCGTAGCCTTCAGGATTCGTTTCCGAGGAACAGACTATCTTTTCAAGACTATCGCGGACGGTTCGTTGCGCGCCCGTTCGGGTAAGTCGGCAGGTTGCGTGCCTTTGGGCTGCACGGCAAGGCTTATTCCAGATGATGAATTCGATATTGGCTTCTCCTTTGCTTGCAAAATACGCGGGGAAGAAGCTTGTTAAAGTTGGTTGGCTTAGTCTGTTGGTGGCTGTAGCGACCCAGGCTGCTTCTTGCTTGGCAGCGGCCGACTGGAAGGACGATATCGGCTATACTCAGCTTGTCAGCGTGTTGGGAAACTCGACGCCCAACGGCGCGGGTGTGCCGATTTCTTTGGTCGAAGCTCCCACTGGTGGCGGAGCCTATTTCCCGGACACCTACCCGGTTCCAACGAATCCACAGTTTACCGCAGGTAGTGATCCCTTTTCTGAGGATATCATCTTTACCGACGGCAGTGGTATGGCCGCCAACGGCGTGTCAGGCCATGCTGCCAGTGTCGTGGGTTCTTCGTTTTTCGGCAATTCGAGCCCCGCAGCAGGGGCCAACGCGGTAACTGTCTATGAGGCCAACGATTGGATCGAAAATGTTCTCAACATGGATAACGGACAAGATCCTGAAACACAGAATTTCCGCGTCCAAAATTTCAGTTGGATCGGAACTTTTGATTCCGGCAGCCAAGACCGCAATGTCCTGCGGCGGTTTGATTTTATGATCGACCGGGACAACGTGACAGCTATGGTCGGGCTTAACAACGGTAGTGCCACTCCACTTCCCCAATTACTTGTCCATAGCTACAACGCCATCGCGGTGGGACGCTCGGATGGAATACACAGTACGGGACTGACTGGAGCTTTCTATGGTCCAGGGCGTTTGAAGCCTGAGATCGTGGCTCCTGTGGTAACCACCAGCCAAGCGACCGGCGTACTTAGTTCCGTAGCAACCTTGTTGCACGAAGCGGTTGCCGGCGGTGATGCAACCAATTCGGAAGTGATGAAGGCAATTTTGTTGGCCGGAGCAACCAAAGATGAGTTTGTCGGTTGGAGTCGCACCACCACTCAGCCATTGGATGATACCTACGGCGCAGGCCAAGTGAACGTCTATAACAGCTATTTGATGACCCTAGGCGGGCAAACGGCGGGCAGCACGGATGTCACGGGAGCCACGGTCGAAACGGTTGACTCGTCTGGCTGGGACTATCGAACCGTGAATCCAAGCAACGACCTGTTCTACAACTTCGAGATTCCCGTTGGCAGCACGGCCCCCGAGCTTTCGGTGATTTTGGATTGGAATGTGGAAGTGACTGATACCAACGGGGATACACCGTTCTCGGGTAGCGAGTCGCTGGCCAATCTCGATTTAGCTTTGTACAACTCGACGACGACGTTCATGGAATCGCTCGTCGACGCAGAGAGCCTCAGCATCAGTGTCGTCGACAATGTTGAGCACATTTACCAAACTGATCTTGGTCCTGGCTTGTACACATTGCGAGTATCAGGAGTATCAGGAGCCTCAGCCCGCGATTTTGGCTTGGCCTGGCGGCTCAACACATTGTTCGACGTCCCCTCGGCCGATTTTGACGAGGATGGCGATGTCGACGGTATGGATTTTTTAGCTTGGCAAAGTAATTTTGGTACCTTACTTGGTGCCACACGTGCGATGGGCGATGCCGATGGCGATGGGGATGTCGACGAAATCGATGCCGCAATTCTTGATGGTAGTTTTGGCACCGTCACGCCATCAGTGACTTCACTAGCAAACACGGTGCCAGAGCCGGCAACTTTGGCACACGCTTTCGGGGGCATGTTGCTCTTGCTTCTCTCTCGCCGATCGAGAAAACCTCGTTGCCTTTGCTAGATTGGTTATTCTCGGTTGTTGGCAATATGGCCAAGAAAACCGCAGGCCGTGAATAGTGCTCCAGACCAGAGTAGATACTGGCTCCATCGCTGTGGTTGCTGTCGGGCTCGCTCTAATTTTTTTCGCATTGCTTCCGCTTGGGTTTTCAATCGCTCTTGTTGAGCTTTTCTCTGGGCTTCGGTAATACCCGCCCTCGCAGGTGATTGATACGCAGTGTAGTGGCTCTGCTGGCGAATCTTCGAATAGGCGGCAGAATCTTCGCTGGTCCACATTGCTTGGGAGGCGACGCGGCCTAAGGGCGTCCACGACGCAAGAATCAGCACGATGCCAAAGGCAATCAAGAGGATACACACCAAGGATCGCCTAGCATCAGAAGCGTCGCTGTTTTTTTCGCCCATATTTGATCAGTCCTCGTAGTCGCCGACCTGACCATCGTTGATGCTGATTCGATAGGCCATGCTGAATTCATCAACCTCGTCGACAACGAAGCTAGTACGTCCATCCAGGTAAGCGACGTTCACTCCGCCTGGATGCAAGCTGCGCGGAGAAGCGGAATAGTAGCCAAGCCTACCTATGTTTCCATTCCATTTTAAGCAAGGCATGCCTTCGATATCTGCTTGCCTCTGTAACGCACTTCCCCTCTCGCAAAGATGCAAGATATCCACGACTCGACCACTACTATTGGGCGTCTGAGTGTACCCGAGGCTAATGGGGTTGGCGCGAAACTGGCGATCTTCGGGACAAAAGACCCTCCGCCTCCCATCAATGGGTTCACACTTGTGGTGCATATCAAAGGAAAGGATAGTGGTCCCCGCCCAAGGCAAGGCCCAAGCCCCCCGCTCATCTTGCTGTGAGTCCAAAGTGCGCACTTCGGTAAACACGAGTGTGTGAGACAAACCGTCTTCGATGCGATTCAAAGTTTGTCCTGTGACAACCAAGGCCCCTGGGTAAACAAGCTGCATGTCGATGTGATACGGACTGACAAAGGCGGCGTAGTTGCCTTTGGCAAAGCGTTTTCCTTGAGTTAGCTCTGCATCGACAAAGTAGCGCAAGTGCGCTTCGTCGCTAGGGCACATCAGGCCGGAGATGAGCTGTGATTGCGGATTCTTTTCCTGCTCAAAAACCGTGGCGGATAGATCGAACTGTTCGTATAAGTTTTGCTGCTCCAAATACGGTAGGAGAGTGACGATCCAACTAAACTGCTTTCCGGATTGATGATCGACAACCGGAAAACTACTTTCTAGGTAGGTTCGTGTCTCTTGCTCTAGGATCGCTGATGGTGGCAAGGCCCCAATGTTCGATTCGTAGCTCATGGTGGCAACTGCAATCTGATGTAGACTGTTGGCGCATTGTACTCGTCGCGCTGCTTCGCGGGCCGCTTGGATCGCGGGTAGTAGCATCGAGACCAATACACCAATGATTGCGATTACCACCAAAAGCTCGATCAGCGTAAAACCATGCTTGGACGATGGTCTACGGAAAACAAGCCGGCGTGAAGCTGAGCAAAGAACCATTTAGTATGTCTCTCAAGGAAAAAAGTCGCTCGCTTCGTAGGAAGGCGTCTGTGCCGCTCTTGATTTATCCCCATAGGCACTCTTGAATATTGGCGTCGCACGAGCCAATCGAGTTGAGGGTATTATCAAAGTTAGGGTGGTCGCTCCGACTGGTAAAGCCAAAAACAGTGGTTTTTGGGAGTGCGAGGGGACTGAGAACCAGTATAATCACGGCCCCCTGCCAGAAACTATCAAAAAATACGTCCGTTGCGTTGGCGTCGTAGGTTCCGCAACCCGCTGCTCATTTTACAGCTCCAAGGAGTTCATCATGAAAAAGGTCATCGTCTCTACTAGTTGCCTGCTGTTGTTTGTTGCAGCTGCTTGGGTAGTTGCCCATGAAGATCTGCCCCAGGGGCAACCTGCCGCACAAGCGCCCGACGTCCACCAATACAGCTATGCCATCGGTATGGACATTGGCAAAAATTTCCATTCCAACGAGGTGCAACTCGACCTAGACAGTTTGCTAGCGGGTCTACAAGATGGAATGAGCGACGAGAAAGTGAAGCATCGATACGACAAGAAAACATGCGCGATGGCGCTACAACAACTTCAAATGCACATGCAAGAGAAAGCGAGGGTGCGGCAACAGTCGCAAGGTATGGAAAACAAACAAATGGGCGAAGAATTTCTGGCCGAGAATAAAGACAAAGACGGCGTCAAAGTTACTAAAACAGGCTTGCAATACAAGGTGATTGAGTCGGGCGATGGCGCGACGCCAGGTCCTGCCGATGTTGTGAGCTGCCACTATCGGGGCACTCTGATTGATGGGACCGAGTTTGATGCGTCGGCAAACCACGGTGGGCCCTCGCAATTCCCAGTGAATCGGGTGATTTCAGGTTGGACCGAGGCATTGCAAATGATGAAGGTGGGCGACAAATGGCAGTTGTATATCCCTGCCGAGTTGGCCTACGGCAACAATCCCCCCGGCCCACCGATTGAAGCAGGCAGCACCCTGATTTTTGATATCGAGTTGCTAGAGATTATCGGCAAGTAGCCGCTCGAGGCGGCAAGACGCGAAATTCAAGATTGCTTCTCTCGTGGAGTGCTGCGCTGGGTCGGTTCTCTTTTGCGGCCAAAACGGGGTAAGGTAGGTGAACTGCAAAGTCACTAGTTCGGTTGTAGCCGCAGGTGGAAGCCGCGGTTTTTTCAGACTCGACCGCAGCTTCCGCCTGCGGCTAACATGATTTTGCAGTTCTCGTGCGGTGTATTGGCAATTTCTTCTCGATCGCTTTGCCGTACGCAGAAACGCGAGCTACCCTATCTCAGGATTGATAGCCATCCCAAAGAGGGGGCTTGGTTATTGGAACGGCCGGTGAAGCAAATTGCGTGATTCCGGTGGAAGATGGGTACGACATCAGGGAAAACATGACCTTTTTCAGGAAATGACCGTGCAAAACCGTTGCAACCCGCAAGGTAGGGGGTAGAATCTCTGTTTACCCCATCTTTCTTAAAGTGACTTTAATGGCTGGATTTGGCACTGGTCTGCGTACGTGGTATGTAGGCCTAAAATCCTGGACTGTTTCATTGTTTTTCATCGTTGTAGGAGGGTTTTGTCATGTTGCGTCGCGCACTGTGTTTGCTGCCGGCATTCGGATTGTTGTTTGCTGGAGTATCGGACGACGCGTCCGCCGGTTTGTTTAGAAAAAAGTGCTGCAAGAAAGCTAGCAGCTGTTGCGAAGCACCTGCCTGTGGTGGTTGCGAAACCGCTGCTTGCGGCGATTGCGGAACGCAGACGGTTATGGTTCCGACTTATGTCACCGAGACTCGCACGGTGACATGCACAGAGTACAAGAAGGAACAGCGTACTCGAACTTACACTGTGAACAAGATGGTTCCAGTGAAGGAAGAAAAGACTCAGACGTACACCGTCATGGTGCCTGAGACTCTGACGAAGACGGTTAACTACACCGTTCGGAAACCAGTTTGGGAAACCAAGTCTTGCGAATACACCGTGAATGTTCCTTACACGGAGAACGTCGAACAGACTTACACCGTGATGGTGCCAACCTACGAAGAGAAGACTCGGGAATACACGGTTCAGGTTCCTTACACAGAGAACGTTGAGCAGAAGTACACCGTGATGGTGCCTTCGTATGAGGACAAGACCGTTAGCTATACGGTTCAAGTTCCTTATACCGAAAATCTTGAGCAGAAGTACACAGTTTGTGTGCCGTATACGGAAGAGCGTCAGGGAACTCGCAACGTTACTAAGCGTGTTGCCGAAACGACGATGAAAACCATCACCGTTCGTGGTGGACATTGGGAAACTCAAACTACGGAAGTCGCCTCGGGCTGCGGTGGCTGCGGCAGCAACGCCTGTGGCGGTGGTAGTGGCAGTGCCTGTGGTGGTTGTGGTGATGCGTGTGGTGGTTGTGCTCCTGTAACTCGTACTTGCAGCAAGCGAGTTTGGGTTCCAACTTGCGAGCAAAAAGAAGTTCCTTGCACCACTTACAAATGTGTTACCGAGGAAGTTCCTTACACCTACAACGTTTGCCTGACACGTCAGGAAGAGCGTACTCGTACGGTTTGTGTTCGCAAGTGCCGCACGGAATCTCGCGAAAAGACCGTCAAGGTTTGCAAGATGGTATCAGAAGATCGCACCCGCACCGTTTGCGTTCGTAAATGCCGTCCCGAGACTCGTACTTGCACCTACAAAGTTTGCACGATGGTACCCGAAGAACGCACCCGTACAGTTTGCGTTCGCAAGTGCCGCACCGAGACTCGTACCCGCGAGTACAAGGTTTGCAAAATCGTATGCGAAGAGAAGTCGAAGGAAGTACAGTACACCGTCTGCAAGCCAGAAGAGCGTACTCGCACTTACACGGTTTGCCGTTACGAGTGTGTGCCTGAAGAAAAGACCCAGACTTACACGGTTTGCGTGCCAGTCCAGGTCGAGAAGCAGGTTGAAGTTCGCGTCTGCAAGATGGTTGAGAAGGAAGTTCAATGCGAAGTTCCTGCTGCTTGTGGTAGCTGTGGAGGCGGATGTGCCGCTGCTGCACCTGCTTGTGGTTGCGGAGGCTGATAGCACGGACGACTTTCGATTAACGAAGAACTGACACCAGGGGTTGGGTTTCCTAGCGAAGCCCAGCCCCTGTTTTTTTGCCTTTTCCCAGACACTCGCTGCTAGCAACTTGCGGCATCCCTCTTGCTGGGCTTTTTATGTGCCAGTATATCTCCACCTCGAATGGGCAGATTGCCAAGTATCCCTAGTGGAGTGAGGATGTTGACGCAGTCAAAGAACATACCGTGGTGGTTCGCATTGCTTTTTGCGCAGCTTGCGTGCCTCCAAATCGTCGCGGCGCAAGACCCAAATGCGGCTGCCGTGTTGCCGCCGCCGGGTACTCTGCCAGCAACTACGGGGCCCGAGTTGACATTGCCAGCGCCCCCAGTGGACGACCCCGTGGTCAGCGTCTTGATTGAGGGCCAGCCAGAGCCAGCGACGGAGTTATTTGAGGCGGTGCCCGAAACACCGACGGGGTGGTATCAGCCCTCCTATTGGTTTGGTCCTGCCCCGTGGGATATTGGGGTTGAGTTTGGTCTTAACGGCAATAATGGAATCAACGAGTCGCTTAGTCTGCGTGCAGGTGGTCATCTGAAACGCAAAACCAAGTTTTGGAAGTTCGATACGAGTCTGGTCTACAACAAGAATACGGCGAACAACGTCGAGACCCAAAACAACGCGTTGCTTGATGTGCGGATCGATCGCTTGCTCGGCGAGTCGCGTTGGACGCTGTTTGTCATGAATCAGGAACTGTATGATGAGTTCCAGGCTTTCGACCTACGGGTATCGCTCAATACGGGTGTTGGTTACCAGTTTATCGATACCAAGACGAGGAACCTGATTGGCCGGTTTGGTGTAGGTACTTCCCGCGAGTTTGGCGGCCCCGACGATCGCTGGGCGAAAGAAGCGCTCTTTGGTTTTGACTACGACCATAAGCTAACGGCGACCCAGCGACTCACCGCGACGGTGGATTACTTTCCAGAATGGGAAGATTTCAGCCGGTATCGAGTCGTCTCCGACATTGGCTGGGAGATCGATCTCGATAAACCGCGAAATTTGAGCCTCAAGTTTTCGATCATCGATCGCTACGACAGCACGCCGAACGGAGTGGAGCCCAACGAAATAAACTACGCAGCACTTTTGATCTGGGGATTGAATTAGAAATAACTCAAAAACTACTTTCCGACTTGAATTCTGCGAAAGCTTTAGACAGGATAGACAAGATCTCTCACATCTGGTTTATCCTGTTATCCTGTCTAAAATGGATCACCGACACCAATGCGACAACACCGACTCTTTCTATGGATGAACAACTGCTCAACGAACTAGGCGAAACTCTCCAGCGAGAGATGCCGATCAGCCGGGCCATGGCCATCGAGACGGTGTCGTGGGATGGCTCGCAGTTGGCCATGCAAATGCCGTTGGAGCCAAACCGCAACCACCAGTATTCTGCTTTTGCGGGAAGTCTGAATGCTTTGTGTACGGTGGTCGGATGGGGGACCGTTTTTTTGCTCCTGAAAGGCGAGGGGCTTAACGGCAATATCGTGATTCGTCGTGGCACGATCCGATATCTTCGGCCTGTTAGAACCCCCGAGATCGTGGCAACAGGCCTGCGCGTCGACCCCGAAGAGCTGGCCTACTTCTTCGAACTGCTTCGTAGCAAAGGCACATCGAAGGTCGATGTCAGCGTCGAGATCGCCGACAACCAAGGGGCCTACGTTTCGTTTAAGGGCTCTTACGTCGTGCAGAGCGAGTAGGCCGTCGGGCCCCGTTTCTCAAGTGTCTGAGATACATCACGTGCTTACGATCGCGGCCCTACTTTTGTAGTAGCGCCGGGGAATCCGGACTAGCCAACCATCAATCGCCCGAGCTGGAGGCCGCCGAAAACTGCGGTTAGGCCGAGCAACATGTTGCCGGCGATGTTGAGCAGCCCTAGGCTATGCTGGGCGTTTTCAAAGAATCGGGTGGTCTCGAACCCAAACGTCGAAAACGTGGTGAACGCGCCGAGGAAGCCGATTGTCAGGGCCGTGTGAGTAAGATCATCCCAGCGCGGCGAATCGGTCGTTCTGAGCGCGATAAGCAGGCCGATCAAAAAGCAGCCGACGACGTTGACGGCCAACGTGCCAACGGCAACGTGACTGCCAAGCCAGCGCGAACATGCGAGGTTTACCAAGTGTCGGCAAATAGCACCGGCACCCCCTCCGATGGCGATGGCCAGTAGTTGGTGTAACGTTTTTGGCTCAGTCATAAAGACCATTGAACCCCAATCGCAGACTGGCGGCAACCCGGAAGCATTTTTGGGAGGCCGCTAGCTCGATTTACGAGATAAACTTTCTGAAAATGGGTGATCTTGATTCCCATGGAAACTACTGAAAAAACAGCAGATCGTGGCCGTATGGGTGGGCCCATTGCATTAGAATAGGCCGTAGCTCCTGGGGGGAGAGCTGCCCATACTAGCCGCAGGCGGAAGCCGCGGTTGAGCCTGGAAAAACCGCGGCTACAACAGAGTCTACGAGTTGACACAACATGATTCAAATCATCGATAACTATGATTCGTTCACCTACAACCTTGTGCAAAGGTTGGGTGAAATCGATTCGCAACTGGAGATTCGCGTCGACCGCAATGATGAGATTTCAGTCGATGAAATACTTGATCGAAAGCCCGACCGATTGATTGTCTCGCCCGGTCCATGCACGCCGAACGAGGCGGGTATTTCGGTGGAGGTTGCTAAACGCTTGTCGGGCAAGTTGCCCCTGCTCGGAGTTTGCTTAGGGCACCAGTCGATTGGCCAAGCCTTCGGGGCGAAGATTGTTCGCGCCGGTCGCCTAATGCATGGTAAGACCGACATGATCCACCACGATGGCAGCTCGTTGCTGGCTGGTCTCGACGATCCTTTTCAGGCGACACGTTACCATAGCTTGGTCATTCAGCCAGACTCGTTGCCAGACGACTTGCGGGTGACGGCTTGGAGCGAAGCCCCCGACGGCGAGCGCGAAATTATGGCAATCGCTCATCGCGAGTTTCCCGTGTTTGGCTTACAGTTTCATCCCGAGAGTTTTCTGACTCATGCAGGAACGAACATCTTGCAAAATTTCTTGCGAATTTAAGAATAGCTATGATTTCTGTTGACGAAGCGTTGGAGCATGTCGGTCGTTGTGCTTGCCAGTTGCCCGAGGCGAGGGTGCTGATAGGCGACTCGCTAGGTTTGCGACTAGCGGAGCCGATAATTAGCGAAATCGATTCGCCATCGTTCGATAAGTCGATGCTGGACGGCTACGCAGTCGCAGCGAACGATCGCTCGCCAACGCGAAAGGTCGTCGAGCAAGTGTTGGCTGGCGAAGTGCCCCATCACGCTGTGGAGCCGGGGACTACGATCAACGTCATGACCGGCGCGCCCATTCCCGACGGAGCCGATGCCGTCGTCAAGCACGAAGACGTAACTTTCGACGAAGATTCGACCATTCGCTTGCCAGACTCAGGTGTCGCAGCAGGGGTAGGCGTGTTGCTTCGGGGCGCTGCCTTTCATGCCGGCCAGAAGTTGCTAGCGGCTGGGCATCGATTGTCGCCCGTCGATATCGCGTTGTTGGCTGAAGTGGGTAAAGCCGAAGTGAGTGTCTCGCCTAGGCCGCGGGTTGCTGTCTTGGCGACGGGTAACGAGCTGGTTCAAAGTGGCCAATCTGTGGGAGCAGGGCAAATTTGCAATAGCAACGGACCGATGCTGAAGGCTTTGGTCGAATCGACGCACTCCGTGGCGATTGATTTGGGAATTGGTCGCGACAGTCCCGAGGAGCTAGAGCGGTTGATGCAGCAAGGCCTGGAGGCCGATATTTTGGTCGTCACTGGTGGTGTCTCGGTGGGCGTCATGGATTTGGTGCCCAAAGTGTTCGAGCAATTAGGTGTCGAACAAGTATTTCATAAGATTTGCATGAGACCTGGCAAGCCGTTGTGGTTTGGCAAATACGAACAGGAGGGCCATCGCACTTTGGTCTTCGGCTTGCCCGGCAATCCAATAAGCACGTTGGTATCTTTTGAGATCTTCGTGAAACCGGCACTACGAGCGCTGAGCGAAGGCGAGTTTCTACGACCGCGTCCGTTGCAAGGTGTGTTGAGCGGCCCTGTCTCGCATCGTGGCAAGCGTCCGACGTATTCGCCATGCCAAATCGACTTCGGTACTCGCAGCGAGGGCAAGCCGACCGTGGAGCCCTTGTCCTGGAGCGGGTCGGCCGACTTGGCTGCGTTCACTAGAGCCAACGCCTTGGCAATCTTGCCAGCCGGCGACTATCAACTCAATAGCGGGCAGGAAATCGATTTTTTATCGATAGGTTGAGATGCTTTGAACAAGAGAATTGCAAAGTCAAAGGTTCTGTCATAGCCGCAGGCGGAAGCCGCGGTCGAGTCTGAAAAAACCACGGCTTCCGCCTGCGGCTAGCATGACTTTGTAATCGTCCTGGAGCATTACCCCATTCCCATCAATCTTCGGATATCGAGGGTAAATACAAACAACATCAGCGAGATGATGAACACGAAGCCGATGGTGTGCAGAGCGACCACAAATCGTTCGCTGGCGGGTCGGCCACGTACACCTTCCCAGGCAAGAAAGACCATGTGTCCGCCGTCTAACAACGGGATTGGCAGAAAGTTGATGACAGCCAGATTTGCGCTGAGCATGGTTAAAAAGATCAGTAGCTTGCCTGCGCCCTCAAAGGCTGAGTAGCCAGCAGCTTGGGCAATGGTGACAGGACCACCTAGTGCCGTCAGAGGGATTTGGGTGCCCAACTTTCGCAGAAATCGGAAAACCATACCGAGCGAATTCGTAGTTTCTTGAAAGCCTAGCGAGACTTGTTCAGGAAACGTACGTGCTTTGCGAATACGCTTGGTGGGTGCAAAAGCAAAGCCACGTGTGGGAACAAAGTAACCTTCCACAGAAACGGGTTCCAAGGTTGCTTCAAGTTCTTCTTCGCCCCGCTTGTAAGTCAACTTGATTTGGGTGCCAGAAGGCATGCTCTGCATTCCGGTGATAAACGCGGGCCAGTTTTGTTGATCTTGATCGTTAAATTCGATGGGCTTGCCAGGCTTTTCTTTGATGTCTTTGGGCAAGACAAATATTGCTTGGGTGATGACATCGCCGCCTTGCAGCTTGGCTTGTGCCGCAGGGCTACCAGGCTCGACTCGGGCGACTCGATTCAGCACGCGGTAAGCGATCCCCAAAGCGGGGACAGAGAGCGGGTCGTTGACGCTAAGCGACGATTCGACCCAATCGACTTTTCGCAACGGCAGGTTGATTTCTTCGGTCGCCTGTCGACCGCTGCCGCTTTGGGCCGAATGTTGTACCGTCAGGCGAACATCGCGATTTTCTTCCGCCAGTTTGCGTAGTTGCTCGGGCAGCGCAACGGGGTCGTCAAACGGGTTTGCCCCGTCCGCCGAGTCGTCTTCGGCTGTGTCGTCGGAACTGCTGATCTTATCGATAAAGTCGCCGGCTTGGATGCCTTTCTCGGCTGCTGCCGAGCCTTGCTGAACGGCAACGACGCGGCCTATTTCCATGACGAGGCCCAGGCGTTGCATCGGCTTAGCAGGCACCGTAATGGTCACTTCTTCACCACCCGAGAGCGGGCCGAAACGGTTGTCTTTGGGCGGTTTGCCACCGCGTCGGACGGTGAATTCAAGTGGTTCGCTGGAGTGTTTCACCAAAATCGCAGCCAGCTCGCGTTCGTTGGCCACGGGTTGGCCCTGCACCTTGATCACTTCGTCGTCGCCCTGAAACTCAGCGGAAGCATTTGCAGCCGGGGTTCCCTTAACGACAGGCATTTCATGCAACAGGCGTAAAGAAGAAGAGGAGATCATCCCCACGCGAGCAAGCCCTTGGTCTTGGCTGGGACGCAGTAGTACATCTTCTTCTTTGCCGGTATCAGCACGACGGATGGTAAAGGTAATGCCTTTTTCCAAGTCGCCCAGAGTGACGCCTTGTTGCAATTCTAAGAACGAAGGGTTTTCGGTTTCGCCAAGTCGAACCACTTCGTCGCCTGTGCGGATGCCTGCCTGCCAAGCTGGCGAGCCAGGAGCGGTTTGCGAGACAATGCAGGGAACGTACGGTACACCAACGCCAAAGGCGATCGTGGCGAAGATGACGGCGAAGATGATATTCATAATGACGCCAGCAGAGATGATCGCCATCCGCTGCGGAACGCTTTTGGCTAAGTAGCTGCGTGCGTCGACGGTAAATTTCTCGCCATCGGGGCCGGTGATCTCCTTCGTTTTCATGGCTTCGGCACCGCTTGCCTCAGATTCGCGCACTTGCTCGGCTATGTTGGCAGGGTTGTCGTCTTGCCCCAGCATCTTGACGTAACCGCCCAGCGGGAGAATGCCGATTCCGTACTCGGTCTCGCCCCACTTGTGGCTGATTTTATAGCCGCCGATGTCGAAGCCGATGAAGAATTTGTCGCACTTCACGCCGCACATTTTGGCGACGGCAAAGTGCCCCAGTTCGTGAACGAAGATAACCATGCCGAGTCCCCCGCCCACCTGCAAAATGACGGTGAGCCACTCTAGTGGCGACGTAACGGCAATTAAGCACATACCCAACGTGAAACCTCCTCGCGAGCCCACTGATCCAACTCCAGGAGTTGATCGAGCGTGGGGTCCGATATAAATGAATGCGTATCAAGTACGCCCCGACAAGCTGGGACGATCTCGGTAAAGTGTAACTCACCGGCTAGGAAAGCCCCAACGGCAGCTTCGTTGGCTGCGTTGAGCACTGCTCCGCTACTCCCGCCCGCCCTGGCGCACTCGTAGCCCAGCTTGAGGGCTGGAAAACGCTCCACTTCAGCGGGTTGGAATTCTAGCGAGAAGCCGCGGCTCCAATCTTGACGATTGGCCACCCCAGGAACTCGCTCCGGGTAATATAGGGCATACTGGATTGGCAGTCGCATGTCGGGGGGGCTCATCTGAGCGACAACCGAGCCATCGACAAACTCCACCATCGAGTGGACGACCGACTGGGGATGGATCGCGACCGAAATCCGCTCGGCCTCGATATCGAACAACCAACGAGCTTCGATGATTTCTAAGGCCTTGTTCATCATGGTTGCCGAGTCGACCGTAATCTTTGGCCCCATATCCCAAACCGGGTGCTCTAACGCCTCGGCGACAGTCACCTGCTTGAGCTGTTGCGGCGAGAATTCCCGAAAAGGCCCCCCGCTGGCGGTAAGGATAATCCGCTCGACCTCCGATTGACTGCCCGCCTGCAAGGCCTGGAAAATCGCACTATGTTCGCTATCGACCGGTAAAATCGCGACTTGGTGTTCCTGGGCCAATTGGGTGACCAAGCGGCCAGCAGCTACCAGTGTTTCTTTATTCGCCAGTGCGATGGTTTTCTTGTGTTCGATCGCAGCCCAAGTGCTGGCAAGCCCGGCGCTGCCGACGATGGCGGCCAATACAATATCGACTTCCGCCTGCGAAGCGACCTCGACCAACGCTTCGGGGCCAACGAGCAGCTTGGTCTGTCCCGGCAGCAGAGACCAGTCAAAGCGTTCGGCAGCCTCTTGGTCGGTTGCTACCACCCATCGCGGACGGTGGTGAATGGCCTGAGCCAACAGTCGATCGAACTGCGAGTGGGCCGACAGAGCGATTGCCTGTAGCCGACCATTGCTCGCCTCGATCACTTCCAGCCCGCTGGTGCCAATGCTGCCGGTCGAGCCCAGGACGGCAACTTGTTTGGTGGAAGGGTTCATGGCGTCAGGGGGGTGCGATAGGCGATATTTTGCGGCAAAAAGCGTTGTCTAAGGCGTCCCCCTCGCCACTACATCTCACGTGCCGGAGAGAAGCCCTCTGCAGGCGTTCATCAAGACGATTGCAAAGATAGGCCATCTTCCGTTGTGGGAGGCGTCTCCGACAGATTCATCTCCACCGAACGCACAAAGGAGCTGTACACATCGTAACGAAGATAAGGTCTATCGGGCGGCCAATTTTGGGGCGATTGTGGGCGGAGCAGCTATTTTAGGGGCGACCGTTACAAGCGACAACCCACACGGCTCTGGTAGGCCCGATCGTCGGAAGCTTCGTTGTCTTTTTACATGTACTAACTTAGGATAGATGTAAGGGCAGACCGACCGAAACACCTGTCCTCGCCGCAAAAACAGTCAAATCGTGGCCAAGGGGGCCTGTCCCCCCGCTGATCTCATCGCCAAGCCCTCCCGAAAGTAGCAATATGGAAGAGTCGAACGACAAGTCCAAAGGTTCGCCTGAAAAGAAGCCCGCCCCCCAAAGCAGCAATATGGTGTGGTATGTGCTCGGGTTGATGGTGCTGTTACTGCTATTGGGTACCGTTTTGCAAGGTCGGGACGTCCTGACATTGCAATGGAGCGAGCTGGAATCGCTCATTTTGGTGAGTAACCCTGATTCAGAGGCCCCCGACAAAAACTTCATCGAAATCGAAGACAAGACCTCCAAAACCCCTCGACGATTGATCGTCAGTGGTTTGTCGGACGTCAAGGTCGGCATCCACGAGGTCACGGGTTCGATAGTCGTCGAGCAACTTAGCAATTCGGTGGTTACGAAAGAAGGGGATGCAAAATCCGCAGGCTCTTCGTCGGGCAAGCCCGAGAAGGTCGCCTTCCGAACCGCTCGCCTGCCGAACGAAGATCGATTGCAACAATTGTTGATCGACAATGGGATTGAGCACACCGTGGCCGATCAGCCCAGCGCGCTGCTGAGCTATCTCCCCATGTTGATGCTAACCGGCATGTTGTTGCTGTTGATGGTAGTGATGTTGCGTCGCATGGGCGGCGCAGGATCGCCCATGGCATTCGGACGTAGCCGAGGCAAGCTCTATGCCCAAGAAGAAATTGAAGAGAAGTTCGACTGTGTCGCCGGCGTTGACGAAGCGGTTGATGAATTGCGAGAGGTGGTCGACTTTCTAAATACCCCTGATCGCTACCAACGTTTGGGTGGGCGTATCCCCAAGGGGGTGTTGCTGGTGGGTCCTCCGGGCACGGGCAAGACCCTATTGGCCAAGGCCGTTGCTGGCGAAGCAGGCGTACCATTCTTCAGCCTTAGCGGCTCAGACTTTGTCGAAATGTTTGTGGGTGTTGGTGCCGCGCGTGTACGAGACATGTTTCAGCAAGCCGAGCAACGTGCGCCGTGCATTATCTTTATCGACGAACTAGACGCGCTAGGCAAAACTCGCGGCAGTGGCCAGATTGGCGGTCACGACGAACGCGAACAAACCCTTAATGCGCTATTGGTTGAGATGGACGGTTTTGGTTCGAACAGCGGGGTGATCGTCATGGCGGCGACCAACCGACCCGAAACGCTCGACCCGGCCCTCTTGCGGCCAGGCCGATTCGATCGCCATGTGCTGGTCGACCGCCCTGATATTGCGGGACGCGAGGAAATTCTCAACGTGCATATGCAAAATATCCGAGTCGGCGAAGACGTGGAGATCAAAAAAGTAGCAGCGATTACCAGCGGCTTTGTGGGGGCCGACTTGGCCAACCTTGTCAACGAAGCCGCATTGCTAGCCGCCCGCAATGAAAAAAAATCCGTCGGCATGGAAGAACTGAACGAAGCCGTCGAGCGTACGAGTGCTGGCTTGGAAAAGAAGAAACGCATCATGCAGGACGACGAGAAGTTGCGAGTCGCATGCCACGAAAGTGGTCACGCGCTGGTTGCTTACTCATTGCCGAATACCGACCCGGTACACAAAGTCTCGATTATTCCACGCGGCTTGGCAGCGTTGGGCTACACCATGCAACGCCCCGAGCAAGACCGGTTCTTGATGACTCAAGGCGAACTAGAAAGCCGAATTCAAGTGTTGCTTGCCGGAACGGTGGCCGAAGAATTGGTCTTCGAAGACATCTCGTCCGGTGCTCAGAACGATTTAGAACGGGCCACCGAAATCGCTCGTAGCATGGTGATGGATTTTGGAATGAGCCGTATGGGACGTGTGAATTTCCGTGAGAGCAACCGCAGCCCATTCCTGGCGACCGGTGGCGACATGGCGCGGATGCAAAGCCATAGCGAGCAAACCACTCGTGAGATTGACGAGGAAGTGAAGCGAATCATCGACGAAGGGCTTGATCGTGTCCGCGACATCTTGATTAAACGCCGAGCAGCGCTCGACGCAATTACCCAGGCATTGATTAAGCAAGAAGTCATCAACTCGGAAGAGTTGGCAAAGCTTGTCGAAGAAAATTCACCCAGCCCGCTGATCGTGCCAGGCACCGATGCCGAACCCAAGCGAACGAAGATCTCAAGCGGCACAGAAAATACCGACGCGGCTTCTGGCAACGCTGGGGGATAAACTCATGCAGCCGGACCGCCACGCGGTCCACGGCGCCCCCCCCGAAGCCAAGTGTGCCTCCGGCTACAAAACCAACTCGCAATTTCAAACTTACCGTGAGTAGCAGCTAGGCGCAGTGGACTTGCGTAATCAGAATGAGAGAGATCACCCTGGTCTCTTTCTTCGATTGGTTCTCGCTATGCCTCGGCCCTTGTCTTTGCGGATGCCTCATTCCCGCGGACCTGCTTTCATCGGTGTGGGTCTCATTGTGGTGCTAGTAGCCCACCTCTACCCGGCGGTTCCCATCGCGGCAGCGATGATGCTGATTGGCTGGGGCGCAACTCAAATTCTTGGGGCTGGGAACAATCGCAACCGACTGCTACTGGCAATAAACCTCGCAGTTTATGCAGCGCTAGGTTGTTTTGTAATCGCTGCCCAAACTCATTCGGCCCTTAACGACCCTGCGAGCCAAGTGAGCTTGCTGTTATGGGCCGACCACGTGGCAGCCCTCTTGTTACTCGCAGCAACGGCCAAGTGGGTGGTCGGCCATGTCGACATGACGATTGGACTAAGCTAAAATTGCAGTATGCATCAGGCTCATGTAATAATCGACCCTGCCCTCATGGCGAATTTTTGCCACAAACATGGCGTAGCGCGTTTGTTGGCATATGGATCGGTCTTGCGCAATGATTTCGATCCGACCCGCAGCGATGTGGATCTACTGGTCGAGTTTCTTCCGGGAGTTCACCGGGGTTTGTTCAAGTTCGTTGCAATGCGCCAAGAGCTGACACGCATGGTCGGGCGTGAAATCGATCTTACGACCCCCAACAGTCTCAGCAAGTATTTCCGACAAGACGTACTTGATTCCGCAGAGGTGTTGTATGACGCGGCATGATCCATGGGTTCGTGTACGGCATATGCGCGATCATGCACAGGAAGCGATTGAACTGCTTGGGGAAAAGACGTTGGACGAGTTAAAGTCTGACCGAACCGTCCAGTTGGCTCTTGTGCAATTGATCGAAATTGTTGGCGAGGCTGCTTCGCGAGTGGATCCTGGAATTCGCACGGCTCATCCTGCCGTCCCATGGCAACTAGCTGCGGGGATGCGCCACCGGCTAATTCACGGCTACGATCTCATCGAGTATGCGGTCGTCTACGACACGGTCAAGGGCGACCTGCCGCTACTGGTGGCCCAATTGGACTCGATTCTTCCGCCAACGGATGTTTAGGGTAGGGCAGCGGCAGAACACTCAGCGCATCATCGATTCAGTCGTGGGCCCAACCGTTCGCCAAGCCGTGCGTTCGGGGTGGGCAGGACCGAGGGCCAGCCCGATCCAGCCGTCGTTGATGACCAGTTGCGTCACCATCAGGCCGGCCAGGCGTGGCTCTTTCTGAAGGTCGCTTGCCATCAAGCGGATTTCTCGGTCCTTTTCCAGAAGCTTGCCAAAGACTCCGTGCAAGACAACACGCGGGCCGGTCTTTAAGCGACGGCCGGAAAATTGCAGTGTGCCATCGCGAACGAGGCGGAGGTCTAGGCCGTGCAATACCGGCCGGAAGTAGGCGTGAACTTGGAAATTGCGAATTTTATCGCGGCCATGAGCCACCTCTCGGATATTGAGAATAAGCTCCACCCGATCGTCGTCGCAATTGACCAGTATCGCATCGCGATCGGCAAATTGAATGATGGCACGTCGCGAGAGGTCTTCGGATGGCTGAGCCTCGATGCGGCTAAATTTTTTGGCGAAGAACTCGAAGAGCTCAATCACTTTCATGCGCCGACCATCAAGTTGCAAGCCAGCCAGGGCGTTGTTCAGCACGGTTTCGTGTATTTGCAAACTAGCAACGCTGTCTGAAGGAGCCAATGGACGAGGCGTATGGGCAGCCAGTTGTCCCTCGTTCGCTAAGCGAAGCTGCATGACGGCTCGGTCGTCGGTGGTGAACATGCTACGCGGCTCGGCAATCAATGCGAGCCGTTCGATGGGGCCCAAGATGTTCTCGCGAAATTTCTGTGCGAGATTTTCAAACTTGAGGTCCGCTTCGCTATCCATCCGTTTCTGAGCTTGGCTGATCACTTTTCGTTTGACCTGCGAAATTGCCTTCGATCGCGACTGTTGATTTTTGTTACGAGCGATATCACGCAGCAGACTTCCCAGCAACGGGACGCCATCTAGCTGCGAGTCGACACCAAGCAACTCGTGCCGCCCTTGAGCCAGCGCTTTGGCGGGCGAGACATCGAGGCCATCTTGGCTGATGGTGATGGTCTTGCGAACTTGATACTGCATCTTTGCCGCATTGCGAACACGCGCAGGCCAAGTTTCCGAACGAGTCTTCGAGTACACGTTGCCGTGAGCTTCGAGACCAAACCGCCACGCCATCGGGTCGGGAATCAGTTGGACACGAAGACGGGTCGTCGTGCGAGATTGTCCACGCACTTTCGCCCCAGCAATACGCTCGTTCACGGGCAAGACAATTGGCTTTTGTTTGGGAACCATCTGGTTGATGAGATCGTCGGTCACAGCCAATCGCATGTTCGAGCCGCGGTAATAGAGGTCGAGATGGTCGGCAAGTGCCCGCAATTCCGGAGCATTCGACCAGCGTAGTTTCTGCTGTATTTGAGCGATTGCCACGGCAAATCGCAGTTCGCGGCCTGCTTCGTAGCGCTCGACCAAGGCGATAAGGCGATCGAGGTTCACCGCGGTTGCAGCCCACGGTTGTAATGCGTTTTTTAGATTGTCTAGCGGTTCGCTGGCTAGAAACAACTTTTGCTCGGCGGTCAGTTGGGCTGAGGTCATGCGAGACAGCACGGTTTGGGCCAGTTTGCTACGGCCCTGCTGATCGGTGCCAGCACCCTCGCTAGTGGCGGTAGCGATTTGGTCGAGCAGCAAGTAATCTCGCCATTCGGTGCCATGCAACTTGCCCTCAAGCGCGGCTGCGACTTGACTTAGAGTAACCATTACGTCGGGAGCGTCGGTAGCTAAGACGATCGAGTTTTTCGCTTCCACTGAGGGATCGAGCAGGGCTTGCCAGATGGCAAGACGTCGCTCCAGCGATTGGATTGCCTGAAACCAGTGGTGTCGATTGGTGGAGTAGGCGACTTGGTCGGCAGCATTACGCCCCGACAAAGCCAACGCTTCCAACTCACCAAGGATCGGCAGCGCCGCCGATGGCGGGGTTGTATGATCGTCTGTAAGTCGGGCAACTTCGCTACGAACTTGCTCCGACCATTCGGCTCCGAGCGGTTGCGTTGTTAGCTGTTGAAGTTGTTCAAGAAGTACCGTCGGGCGAAAACGAAGCAGGGGTTCTCGCGGCGGAGTCAGCTCCTGAATAACATCGGGTAAACGGGCCAGCGTTGGTACCGGTGCAGTCCGACTAGGTTCACTCCAGTTGTTCATGCGTGAATCACGACGCTCTAGCATCGCCAGACGGTCGGTTTCGCCAGTAATACGAACCATCGCTCGCGGCCTAACCACCGACGCTTGCGGCTTAGCCAATCTAGGACTAGGCAAACGGTCGACCATTGCCATCAGCGTATCGCGCATTTGCAGCAAGACATCCAAGTCGAACTCTGGCTTCGCAAGAGTCGGCTCACTCGGAGCCGGTGGAACGAGCTGGGGGCCTGAAAGAATTTCGAATGCCACCTCGGCCGGTTCGACTTCAATCGGTGGGAGCGTAGGTTCGGCAACAACCAAAGGCGGCGTCCGAAGAGGCTGCTCGGCCTGCGGTTCAGGCGTCAGCGTTACCACCTTCTCGCTTGGCTCCACAGAAACACTCGGCTCTATGAAAACAACGGCCGTTTCGTGCTGAGATGACTTGGTCTGGTAGCGTTGCCATGCCCGAGGAGCGACAACTGCTAGCACAAACAGGCAACCTAGGGCGCAGAGAATAGGCCATAGCGATTTTTTACGTGTCCACTTAATCAACTGGGCCTCCTGCCCCTCAAAGCGATTTTTGCTTGAGCTTGCGGAACGACGACGTACCGCGAGCTCGAGAAAATCGATCCTGCTTGGTAAATAATTTGCTCAAATCGCAACTGCGCGCGAGTGACGCGGATACGACTACTGATAAGATCGGTATTCTTTGCCGCTCGCTTGCGTGCAGATGTTGCAAGTCGTGCGATCAAATTGACCCACCGCCGGGGGAAAGTCCCCGAGGACGTATCAATTGGTCGCATTTTCGTTGAAGATAGGTAAAATAGGGCAGCTTTCCGACGGCCTCTGGTGGCCATCGCCCGGAAAATTTTTTGCCAAATTTTTTCACTGCGAGCAACGAATTCAGAAGATGTGGACCAAAACCTCGTGCTTTGCCCGGTCTGGCGAGGGGGTAAGATGGCCCGCTGAGGAAAATCTCGAACATGAACAAACGGCAAGGATTGAAGCGATGGATAGCGTGACTGACAAGCGGGCGATCGAACTCCTGATGAAATTGCTGGCAATCCCTGGGCCAAGTGGTCGTGAAGGTCAGGTTGCTGAATTCCTACGTCAGCAATTGATCGCGGCAGGAGCAGACGCCCGATTTTTACATTCCGACCAAGCCCATCGGCGCATCTCGCCAGATTGCGAAACAGGCAATCTTGTTTTGCGGCTGCCGGGGACAGTGCGTGGTCCACGGCGAATGTTGGTGGCCCACATGGATACGGTGCCCATCTGCGAAGGCTGCCGGCCAGTCCGCCGGGGCAAGCGGATTACGTCTGCCGATGCCGAGACGGGATTAGGAGGCGACGACCGTGCCGGGGTTGCGGTGCTGCTGTCGACCGCCTTGGCCATTCTAAAAGGCAATCTACCCCATCCCCCGCTAACTTTTCTTTGGACGATTCACGAAGAGGGTGGTTTGCACGGAGCGAGGCACGTTCGGCTTGGGATGCTTGGTAAGCCGAAGCTTGCTTTTAATTTTGATGGTAGCGTTCCGAATCGGCTGACGATTGGCGCCACCGGAGGCTATCGTTTGAGCATCGAAATCCGAGGCATCGCGAGTCATGCCGGCGGACATCCCGAGCAAGGTGTGAGCGCCATTGCCATTGCCTCGCTTGCCACCACAGACTTAGTCGAGAACGGATGGCATGGCTTGGTCGAAAAGGGACGCCACCGCGGAACCAGCAACCTGGGCGTGATCGAAGGCGGGGTCGCAACCAATGTGGTTGCCGATTTGGTTCGTATTCTCGCGGAAGCTCGTAGCCATGAGCCGAAGTTTCGCGAGCGGATTGTGCGAGAAATCGAAAAGGCATTTCACAAGGCAGCTAAGCGAGTGTGCAGCAGCGATGGGCGTTGTGGCAAAGTGACGA
Source organism: Planctomycetota bacterium (assembly GCA_013152205.1). Classification (GTDB taxonomy): domain Bacteria; phylum Planctomycetota; class Planctomycetia; order Pirellulales; family Lacipirellulaceae; genus Bythopirellula. The sequence goes on along the minus strand of JAADGV010000009.1, from coordinate 20,858 downwards.
TCCAAGGCCAGTTAGATTACGAAGCATTTCGCATGTCGCGAGACGAGCCCTCGGTTCGAGCCGCTGCCGGGGCCATCGAGTCGATGGGCGAAACCGTGGACTATGCAATTGCCAATGGCGGGCTCGATGCGAATTGGCTTTTCGCTCGTGGAATCCCGACCGTTTCGCTCGGTTGTGGTCAACATGATATCCATACCGTGAAGGAGTGGCTTGATCTCAAGGGATTTCATCAGGCTCGAAAAATTGCGTTGCACCTGGCAACCGAGACAGGCAACTGATAGCAAGGTATCATGGCGGTAGTGAATCCTGTTGTTCTTGTAATAAGCTGGCAGTGATATGGAACCTAACGACGAGCTTTGCCTTTGCTTTCATGTGACCCGGCGCAAGGTGGCAAATTTTATACGAATCGAGAAGCCTCGGCGAGTGGGGCAACTCTCGGAATGTTACGGCGCGGGAACCGGGTGTGGCTGGTGCCGTCCATTTTTAGAGCGGATGTTCGAGGCGGCCCAGCTTCAAGCGGAGGGGCCAGAGCAACTGCCAACGGCTGAGGAGTATGCCCAGCAGCGAAGCAAATATATCCGCTCGGGAAGTGGCACTCCACCACCAGGGGCAACGGCCATGGTTCCAGAAAAATAATTCGAAATCGGGCAAAACTCCGAGAGAATTTGCCTGAAATCTTCGATTCGCTTGCCGCTAGGTGTGTTGCGTGTTATAAGCGACTAGAAGGATATGAGTGGGGTGGTTCGTCGGTATTTGTTCTGAGACGAAAGTTAGGCGATGAGCCAGATAACGTTGCGGGTTTTGGATGGGGCGGATCGAGGGCAAGTTTTTGGCGACTTGGCTCCGCCGATCACCATAGGTCGCGAGGAAGGGAACTCGGTCCAGCTCAATGACGAGCGGATCAGCCGCTTCCATATTAAAATCCAGGAAGACCAGGAAAAACTGGTTCTTACTGACCTGGAAAGCACCAATGGCACCCGTGTGAACGGAGAAGATACCCAACTCCGGATTCTTCGTTTCGGCGATGTCATCTCGGTGGGCCGGTCGGTTCTTTTGTATGGCACCCGGGGCCAGATTGCGAGTCGGTTAAAAGGGCTGCGCAACGGCGACAAAAAGACCGACGAATTGGTCGAGCGCGCGGATTCGTCTTCGCTCAGTTTTGAATTGCGACTGGGCGCGTCCGAGGATTTGCAAAGTACGCTGCACATCCCTCAGCCGCCAGACTTGCCCGAGAACCTTGGCGCTAGCCAAACGGCACAGCTTTCGGAATTGATCGAGTATTTCCATTTGCGTACCCGCCAGCTTGTTCAGTCCGCAAAAGTGGACGACGACGAAAAACAAGTGACCCTCTCGCTGACGCAGTGGCAAGATCTGCTGGACCTTCAGGCGCGATTGGCCGAATATCTCCGCACGATCGGCAACCCGGGGATGGATTCGTGATGTGGATGTTTGATGTGTGATGGTTGATGTTTTTTTCCGACGAGGTGCGCTGCGTGTAAGGCGATCGGCAGTTAGGAATTTACCTGCATTCGCTCGGTGGTGAAAATTTCCACCACTCCGACCCAGAGGGTCGGGCTATATAGTCCCACCGTCTCGGTGGAGCGGAACACTCCAGTGATCAATGCTCTAATTTTTTCCTCTGCGTAACTCCGCGTCCTCTGTGGTAAAATCTTCTTCGTATTTCGCGTCGTGCCCGTCGTGTCGTCGTGGTTCAATAGCCTTACCCTGTGAGACATTCTCATCTGCCGATCCGGCCTGGATTTTGGAATTCTATACCCTGTCGCAAGGCCCCATTGTCAGACTGGTTGAGGCATAGCGGCGGCTGCGATTTCTACTCGTTCAACCTCTTGTCGTGCTGCTCTTACGTTTTTGATTGCCGAATTGATAGCAGCTTCCAGGGAATTGGCCTCTCGGTGGAAATCGATCGAGAAGATGCCATTGCATGTCCCGGGTGTCCCGTCATCGCACCCTGCCTTAAACAGCTCGTCGGCGAGGTCTTCGGTCAGCTCAGGAGCCCCCTTGAGAATCAGACTAAATTCGTACTTATTCATTGCAAGTCACCTTTTTTAAGGCTGAGTCTAAATTTGGTGCGGACATCGATCTACGGCTCGGCGGATGTCTTTCGAATGGTCCTCGGCGTTCCGTGGTGTCGAGTAGACCGCTTTTGCACATCCATCACGGTCTCGCTGTAAGCAATACAACCGCCCCCACGTGTGTGCCCGTGCTCCACTCTTTCGTAACGTCCAGCCGCGATCCAACGCGTATTCAACCGCAGCGCGGATATGCTTGTTTGGGTGATTAGCCACTGGACACCTTGTTGAAGTGGTAGCTTCGGTGCTTCTTCGGCTATTATACCATTATGTGCATGTAGAGTGAATAACGGGCCTTTATTGAGGTATGCGCCAGGAAAGCGACAGGCCGACCAACGGGAGTGCCGGTTTTAGCGAGTGAATGCTTGGACCAAGTAAAGTTCCTGATACACACATCAATAGACCCATCGTGAGGAAAAAAATGGCGTACCTCTATTTGGCGATTGCAATTGTTGCTGAAGTTATTGCAACAAGTGCGTTGAAAGCGTCTGAAGAATTTACCAAGCTGGTGCCAAGCCTAATCGTCGCGGTTGGGTACGGGATTGCGTTTTATTTTATGACCCTCGTCCTAAGAACCATACCCCTAGGCATTACCTATGCCGTTTGGTCGGGTGTTGGCATCGTCTTGGTGGCTATCGTTGGCGTATTTCTGTACAAGCAAATCCCAGATACCCCTGCGATTTTCGGCATGGGTTTAATTATCTCCGGCGTGGTTGTTATCCACGTCTTCTCAAAAACGGTTAGCCACTAGAGCAGTTCGTTCAATTATGTCCACAGAGTTCACAGAGAACACTGAGATAAGGTTACTCGCTTCAGTATTTCCTCTGAGACCTCGGTGTGCTCTGTGGCTATGCTTTTATAGAAAATGCTCTAATCCTAACGATTCAAACTTACGCAAAGAGAAAAAGTTTTGGGTGATTGGCCCCGGAAATTAGGCTCTCGCTGAAATGTTGAGACGGCAGATCTGTGGCATTCCGCTTTTCTCTGCTGTCTCCACGTCTCTGCGAGACAATCCCGTTCTTGCTCTTTCCTTTGCGACTTATCGCCTTTGCGAGAAATTCCTCTCCGATTCGTTGCTGTGCTAGGTTTAGCGGTGGTTTCAATTTGCCGAGTCCTCCTGGATTTTGGGAATTCGACACCCTGTCGCTTCCCGTAGGTTCGAAGGTACAATGGCTGGCTGCCTAAGTATTTCGCTGTTGCTGGGAGGGATCCATCTTGTCTTCGCCATTTGTTCATCTGCATTGCCATAGCCATTTTAGTTTGCTCGATGGGGCCAGCCCGATCAAAAAGTTGGTCGCTCGAGCCAAAGAGCTAGGCATGAATGCGCTTGCGCTGACCGACCATGGCAATTTGTATGGGGCGTTGCAATTCTACGAGGCTTGTAAGGCCGCTGAGATCAACCCGGTGGTGGGTTACGAGGCCTATGTCGCTCCTGGTAGTCGGTTCAATAAATCTGGTGCGCATAGTAGCAAGGAAGCCAGCTATCATCTGACGTTGCTGGCCAAAAATCGCACGGGCTTTCAGAACCTTGTGAAGATGGCGAGTCGGGCTTACTTGGAAGGTTTTTATCACAAGCCGCGTATTGATCGCGAGCTTTTGGCCGATCACAGCGAGGGCATCATCTGTCTGAGCGGATGTGTGTCGGGCGAGTTCAGCCGTACGCTGCTCAATGGCAACGAGCCGGCGACCGAAGAGCAAATCGCCAAGGGCATCGAAATCGCTGGTTGGTTTCAAGGGGTGTTTGGCGATCGATACTTCATCGAGATCCAGGACAACGGGTTAGAGATTCAGCGGCGGGCGATGGAAGCGGCCATCGAAGTTGCGCAGCGGGCCGGTTTGCCGTTGGTGGCGACCAGCGATGCCCACTACGTCAACCAAGAAGACGCCGAAGCGCAAGACGTGCTGCTTTGCATCAACACGGGCAGATTCCGCACCGATGCGAACCGAATGAAAATGGAGGGAGATCAGTTCTTTCTTCGTAGCCCCGAACAAATGTATGCGGCATTGCCGGGGCAAGAAGACGCTCTGAAACGCTCGCAACAGATTGCCGACATGGTCGATATCGACCTGGAGCTTGGCAAACGGCACTTCCCGACCTTTCAGCCGCCAGAAGACAAGGGTTCGGAAGACTATCTGCGCGAACTTTGCCTTGCTGGTCTCAAGAACCGCTATGTCGACGAAGCCGATCGTTGGGAAGGCGAGGATCTCTCGCAGGAAGTTTACGACCGCCTGGAACGCGAACTGGGGGTGATCAACAAGCTGGGATTTTGCGATTACTTTCTGATCGTTTGGGACTTCGTGCGTTTTGCGGTCGAAGAAGGAATCCCATGCACGGCTCGTGGGTCGGGCGTCGGCTCGCTGGTTTGCTATGCCCTGAGCATGAGCCATGTCTGTCCGCTGAGGTACGATTTGCTCTTTGAGCGATTCTTAGACGAAAGCCGTCTGGAAGCGCCTGATATTGACATCGACTTTTGCAAAGAACGCCGCGGCGAGGTCATTCAGTACGTCAAAGACAAGTATGGCGAGGCGAACGTCGCACAGATTGGCACCTTCGGCACACTCGCAGCACGGGCAGCGATTCGCGATGTGGGGCGAACTTTGGGCCTGCCAATTTATCGCGTTGACCAAGTGGTGGGCATGGTCCCCGACCAGTTGGGCATCTCGATCGACGGGGCCTTGGAGCAAAGCGACGAGCTAAAGAAGACCTACGAAGGAGATCCCGAGATTCGGGAACTGTTGGATCTCGCCCGAAAGATCGAGGGCTTAGCTCGCAATGTCGGCACCCACGCGGCAGCCGTGGTGATTGCAGAAAACCCGGTCGAAGAGTACGTGCCCTTGCAGCATGTGAAAGGCAAAACCGAAGTCATCACCCAATGGGCAATGAACGACGTCGAACGTGCTGGCTTGTTGAAAATGGATTTTCTTGGGCTACGCAACCTAACGATTCTCGCGCGTAGCATCGAACTTATTGAGCAGTCGCGAGGCGAGAAGGTCGACCCCTATAAGTTTCCTCTCGACGATGCCGATACCTATGCCCTGCTTTGCCGGGGCGAGACCAAAGGTATTTTTCAGTTGGAAAGCGGCGGCATTCGCGATCTGCTGCAACGCATGAAGCCAGACAAATTTCTTGACATCATCGCGACCAATGCGTTGTATCGCCCCGGACCATTGGAAGGGGGCATGGTCGACGACTACATCGAAGTGAAGCATGGTCGCCAAGAGCCTGAATACCCTCACCCGGTGATGGAGGACGTGCTTGGCGAAACGCATGGGGTGATGGTTTATCAAGAGCAGGTGATGCGGATTCTCAACCGCTTAGGCGGGATTCAGCTTTCGAATGCGTATACCTGCATTAAGGCAATCAGCAAGAAGAAGCTGCCGATGATTGCCAAATTCCGAGAACAGTTTATCGAAGGTGCTCACAGCCAAGGGTTAGAAAAGAAGAAAGCGGTCGAACTTTTTGGAATGATCGAAAAGTTTGCCGGCTACGGTTTTAATAAAAGCCACTCGACCGCCTACGCCTTGATTGCCTACATGACGGCCTATCTGAAGGCCCACTATCCGGTCGAATTTATGGCGGCACTACTTTCGTGCGATATTCCAGGCCGAAATTTTAAGAACAAGGATGCGTTGGTCGAGCATCTCGAAGATTGCCAGCGAATGGAGATCGAAGTTGCTCCGCCCAACGTGAATACCTGCGAGCCCGACTTTGCGGTGATCGACGGGTCTATCCATTTTGGGCTGAGTGCCATCAAGTCGTGTGGCGTTGGTGCCGCGGAGGCAATTTCTGCGGAGCGCAAGAAAAACGGGCCCTTTAGCAGCTTGTTCGATTTTACCGAACGTGTTGATTCACAGGGTTGTAATCGATCGACGATCGAAACATTGATCAAGTCGGGTGCCTTCGACAGTTTAGGCGGACACCGCGCACAGTACATGGCAGTGCTCGATCGAGCACTACAGGCAGGAGCCGCTGCGGCGACCGATCGGCGCCGAGGCCAAAAAGGCCTGTTCGAAGCTTTTGATGACGAGGAGGATGAGGTCGAACCGACTCTCGATTTGCCAAACATCCCGCCGATGGAAGAAAAGGAGCAGTTGACGCTCGAAAAGGAAGTGCTGGGGTATTATCTATCGAGCCACCCGCTGGCCGAGCACGAAAAATTATTGCGGACCTACTGCACACACACAAGCCAGTCGATGGCCAAGCTATCGCATCGAGATGAAGTGACGCTCGGCGGCATGTTGGCGGCGATCAAATTTTCGCACACTAAAAAACCACGTCCCGGCGCGGTTCATACGAAGTATGCCATGTGGGACTTAGAAGACCTGGACGGCATCATGCGATGTATTCTGTGGCCTGAGCAGTTTGCCGAGTATGGCCACTTGGTCCAGTCGGATGCGATTTTAGGAATCGTCGGCAAAGTAGATCGTCGGCCTGGCGCCGAAGAAGTCAACTTGATTGTCGACAAGCTGTTGCCGCTCGAGGAATTTTCCAAACAGTTTAGTAGCGGGTTGATTATCCGAGTTCGCGAAGACCAGCATGGCGAGCAAGGGTTGCAACAGCTTCGCGAAATCGTGCGAGGCTACCCAGGCAACAAACGGCTGCGGCTGCGGCTCGACTTGGCTTCTGGCGGACAGGTTTGGATCGACAGTTCGTGGAAGGGCGTAGAACCAAACAAGGAACTCAACGATCGGATCGACCAATTGCTGGGCGAGGGAAATTGGACCCTGGAGCGAGCGGCACCCAAGCCCAAAGAGCGTCAGCCAGCCGGTCGAGGATATGCCAAAGCTTGACAATTATGCTAAATGGTGCCGGAAACGACTCCCACGGTGGGCTAGAATAGACGAATCGCGTGGTAGCAGATTAAACACGAAGGTAGCGAGTTACTCCAGAAAAGCATTAGGAATCTATGTCGGGTATAAAGCGAATTTTGGTGACCGGTGGTGCAGGGTTTCTTGGCTCGCACCTTTGTGAACGTCTGGTCGAACAGCAGCACGATGTTGTCTGCTTAGACAATTTCTTTACTAGCCAGAAAACCAACGTCGAGCACCTACTTGATAAAGCCAATTTCGAACTGATCCGCCACGACATCACTCGGCCAGTTTTTTTGGAGGTCGACGAAGTTTACAACTTGGCCTGTCCCGCCGCTCCCGGCCATTATCAGTACAATCCTATCAAGACAATGAAAACGTCGGTGCTTGGTGCCATTCATGTTTTGGGGCTTGCCAAGCGATGCCGGGCCAAAGTGTTGCAAGCTTCGACGAGTGAAGTCTATGGCGACCCCGAAATACATCCCCAACCCGAGTCGTATCGTGGGTCAGTAAACCCCATTGGGCCACGTGCTTGCTACGACGAAGGAAAACGTGCGGCGGAGACGCTGTTTGTCGACTACCACCGACAAAACGGTGTGCAAACTCGGATCGTACGGATATTCAACACCTACGGACCTCAGATGCATCCGTATGATGGCCGCGTGGTATCGAACTTCATCCGTCAGGCATTGCATGGCGAAGATATCACGATCTTTGGCGACGGGTCGCAAACCCGATCGTTCTGTTACCGCGACGATTTGGTTGAGGGGATCATTCGCATGATGAATGGGCCTTCCGACTTTATGGGGCCAGTAAACATCGGCAATCCGGGTGAATTCACCATTCGCGAGTTGGCCGAGATGGTGATCGAACTTACCGACGCCAAATCTAAGATTGTCAAGAAACCTCTGCCGGCCGACGACCCAACACGTCGCTGCCCTGAAATTTCATTGGCCAAAGAGAAACTCGGTTGGGAACCTAAAACGCCCTTGCGAGAAGGTTTGGCGAAAACAATCGAGTGGTTCAGAACGATTCGGATGGAAGACTACCGCGCGCCCACGCCTCACTACTAATGGAATTGTGGTTTAGTAATTCAAAGAAATCGGTACATCAGCGGGCGGGCGATGCGAAAAATGGTTAAGCCGATGACAATTCCAACGATATCAGCCAGCCAATCCAGCCCATCGCACGTCCGGCCGACGGGGATCTGAGTGATCTCGTCAAATGCTCCGTAGACGGTTCCGCATAGCCAAACCGTGAAATAGTGGTGTGGCCGAAGCTCGCCGATCGATAGTTCCCAGCTAACCAGTGCCATGATGGTTAGCACCAAATAGGCAACAATATGAGCTACCTTGTCCGTCGAACCCGCATGGGACTGAATCGAAGCAGCGATGGGAATATGGGTTCCTATGAACATTGCCAACAGCAACAACACGGTGGCGATTCGTGCGAGCGAAGCGGCTCGCCGGAGTCGCGTTAAGTTGGTGGCGAGGGGGTCTTGCATTGCTTCGCTGCCGTCTAGAAACTTTTTTGGGGGGAGGGTGGTATTTCCTGCTAACAGAGTATAGCTGCTATTCCCTACCCTTGGGCTGCCCAAGGGCAAATTGATCGGGCCTGGAGAGGAGTCAGCTATTTCGAGGGATACGTGGCGACCACCTCGAAAGTTCACCAACACTTCGCTAACATCAAACATTGGCGTATTTTACGGATCTTTTCATCACGCAGGTGGCGAAAATGAGCATTTGCAGACGCTTAGCCAGCCAGATAAGGGGTATCGGGTGAACCATGATTTTTTTATGAATCTTGCCCTCGAGCAAGCCGAGCAAGCGGCTATCGCCGATGAAGTGCCGGTCGGGGCTATTATTGTGCGAAATGGAGAGGTGTTGGCTGCTGCGCGTAACGAACGTGAACAGCTCCGCGATCCGACAGCCCATGCTGAAATGATCGCCATTACCCAGGCTGCAGCAGCCGTTGGGTCGTGGCGTTTAGAAGGGTGTACGATTTATGTCACGCTCGAGCCCTGCCCCATGTGTGCTGGGGCAATACTGCAAGCAAGGGCAAGTCAGCTAGTCTATGGTGCCGACGACCCCAAAGCCGGAGCGGTGCATAGTTTGTTCCAATTGCTGAACGATCCTCGCCTCAACCACCGTGTCGAAGTCGTCTCTGGAATCATGAGCGAGCGTTGTGGCTCGGTGTTGTCCGACTTCTTCAAGCAAAAGAGGCTGCTCGGCAAGAAATAGTGATCACACCTTGATGGGGGGTAGGCTGTGCTGACTCAAAGTGCTCTAAAATCGCTCAACGGCAGGTTCATTTGAGGATTTATGCTAGTTTTACCGCTTGTCCGGGAGCAATCGGTTTCAATACCGGATTTCTAGGAGCAAGACGACACATAAAACGGGCGAGTTCTAGTTAGAATAAGGGGGTACCTGAGGTTTTTTGAGCCTCAGGGAGTAAGGGTACCGCCTTTTACTTGCCTCCGTCTTCTGGCGGGTGTACCATGAAATTGTGGGAGTAGGCGGTGTTTCAATGTGTTCCTACTTGAGGTCATTGGCGATGATTGCAATCGGTAAGAAATTCAGCATCCTTATCTCGGCCATGGCTGTCGTGGTGCTTTGTGTAAGTACTGTTGATGCACAGCAAGCTAGCCAAGGCTTCGGGGCGCGGCGAGCCGGTGAGCTCACAAGTCGCAATAATATTTCGTGGTTCAGTGCAGACACAATTCGAAGTCAGGCCCGCCAAGTGTTTCGTGATAGGTTTGCCCCAGTTGCTCCGCCAATACGAGCAAGTGCTTCGCGTCCGGCCCCCAAACCGTTTTCCACGATTAGTCGTGGACCGACGGTAAGCCCTTACCTTGCCTTGAACAATCCTCTTAGTCAGGCTTCCGATTACTACAACATCGTTCGTCCGAATCGCGAGCAACGTAATCTTAATCAGCAACAACAACGGGTCAATCAGCAGTTGTTGCGACAGAACATTGCTAACCAAAGTCGATTGAATCAGATGGCGGTGGAAGGGCCTTACAACCCCAAGGGTTCCGAGCTCCTTGCTCCTACGGGACATGGCGCAGGTTATCAGCAGCTTGGCAACTATCTCAACCTCGGGGGCTACTTTCCCCCACCAAGTCCGCCGAAGGGCCAATAAGCCCAAATGCGATTTAGCGGGCTTTGGAGCGGCCACCGCGCGAAAATCCGACCGATTTGATCACGGCTTTGCCGCAAATACTGCGGTTGATTGCAAAGTCGTGCTAGCCGCTGGCGGAAGCCGTGGTCGAGCCTGAGAAACCCCCGGCTTCCGCCTGCGGCTACAAGCAGGCCGACAACTTTGCCTTTCTCCTGGCAATTTTCGCCGTAGCATTGACTGGTTCCCCTCCGATTGCTACAGTCCGGCCGCTTTTCTCTTCCGACTCCGTCGAGAGTGCTATCATGCCTGCTGCCGAAAAATCAGTAACCCTATCGAGCGTAGGCGATCTGCCAGCCCGAATTAAGGTGCTGTACATCACCACCCCCCATCGTACGGGCGCTTGGCTGGCAGAAGCGTTTGCAGCCGATAGTGCTGCGCAGATCGTACTCGACGAAGTCACGGGCGAGGCGGCTGGCCTAGAACGGCTGCGAGACGAAGTCTTCGATGCCGTGCTGCTAAGCCACGAGCCGGGCCAACTCGATGCATTAGACTTGGTCGAAGGCCTGCGCGCTGGCGGCAACGAAGAGCCGATGATCGTCTTGGGCACCGCACCACCACAGCAGGTCGATGCCCTGTGCTACGAGGTAGGCGCAGACGACTACTGCTGTGTGACCGAAACCACCGTTCGCGGTTTGCTGTGGAAGTTTGGGCGAGCAATTCGCCAGCGACAACTGGCCCGCGAAAATCGACGTCTGGTGCAAGCCGAACAGCAACGGCTACGGCAGGAACACCACGAGGCCGAGCGGCTGCTAGAGCAACAACGGGCGCTGATTACCGACCTAGAAATTTTGAGTGACGCGGGCACCGCGCTCAAATCACCAGACGTTAACTCCGAGGCCAGTATCGAAGAACCGTTGGCAAAACTTGCGACGACCAACGCTGGCCCTCCCGTGGCATTGCCCGAAGCGTTGGTTGCCCACTATCAAGATTTACTCCGAACCTATGTGGTGATGGGCGTAGGCAATCTGGCTGACGAAATGAGCGAGTTAGCCGCGCTACTAACCAACTCGGGCGTCTCTGCCCAACAGGCGATGCAACTGCATCTTCAAGTGCTTGAAGAGCTGGTACAAGGGCTCGGCACACGCAGCGCTCGACACGTGATGAACCGAGCCGATCTCTTAGTCCTAGAAATGATGGGCCATCTAGCAGACGGATACCGTCTACGCTACTACGAACGACGCGACCCCCTACAGCAAATGCCACTCCCCGGCTTCGAGCCACAGCGATCAGCGGCTTAGCGCTCCAACGCTTGCGGCTTAGCCAAATCTCACATCAAACATCCCAAGCATCAATCGCGTTTCCATTTCTCCTGCCCCGTCAGCGCCAGTACCGACGTCCACAACTCGCCCTCGGGCGAGAGTTGTTTTTTCACGCCCGTCGAAACAGCAAGCGGAACATGAATGAGATGGTTGTGCCAAAGACCTATCAGAATGTCCGTCTTGCCGGCCATCCCGGCGTGGACTGCTGCTCGAGCCAACTCCTCGCACAGCAAACTGTCTGCCGCATTCGCCGCAACGCTACGGATGTGATAGCTCGGATCAAAATACTTAACACTTACCGGCATCTGCTGACCGTGCATGTACTCGGTGATGCGTTGCTTCAGAAATACCCCAATGTCGCCCAACTTACGATTACCCGACGCATCAAACTCTTCCTTATGATTCGGCAAAAGATGCTGCCCCGCACCTTCGGCAACCACCACAACAGCATGTTCACGCGATTTTAATCGTCGACTCAAAGCGTTCAGCAATCCCCCCGGCCCCTCAAGCTCGAAAGGCACTTCAGGAATCAACGTAAAATTGGCTTCGCCACTGGCCAAAGTCGCAGCAGCGGCAATGAAACCGGCCTCGCGACCCATAAACTTCACCAACCCCACGCCATTTCGTACCCCGCGAGCTTCGATATGTGCCCGGTCGATCACCGTCTCGGCCTCGGACACCGCCGAGTAGAAACCAAACGTACGAAAGCAAAATTTGATGTCGTTGTCGATCGTCTTGGGAATCCCAATCACGGCAATCGGCAACTGCCGGCGAGCAACCTCCTTGGCAATCTTGTGCGCGCCACGCTGTGTCCCATCACCGCCGATGCAATACAGAATATCGATCTGCCGACTTACCAACTGGTCGACCGTGTCTCGCGGATCTTGGTGGCCACGCGACGACCCCAAGATGGTTCCGCCCTGGTGGTGAATGCCCTCGACACATGCAGGCGTTAGCTCGATCGGATCGCTACCAAACTCCGAATGAAATCCCTCGTAGCCAAACCGAATTCCCAAAATCTGGCGCACCCCGTAATTAAACCACGATTCCAGCACCAAACTTCGAATCACATTGTTGATTCCCGGGCATAAACCACCACAAGTAACCATCGCCATCCTAGTTTGAGGAGGATCAAAGTAAATATCTTCACGCGCTCCAGCCCGCTCGAACGATAGCAGGTCGATCGGCTCGCCCTTACGAAATCGAGGCTCATACAGCACACGCATATCGTCGGGCACATAGCTGCTCACGCCTTCGCCGGTCCGAGGCGACCGCTTCAGCGGCGAGTTGATTTTCCGTTCGCCCAACGTCGAGACCTCAAGCTGCTCAGGTTGCCAAGTTGGTCGCTCGACCATCAGTTTTTCCTTTTCGTAAAACGCTTCGACAGCAAACACTTAACACGATAGCCAGACCGTCACACGGTCCGGAGAACCCGGAGACAAGTGTGCCTCCGGCTACCTAGCCTACTCACAATCTCAAACGGCTACTTGAGCCAACCTTGCTCGCGATACCAAGCAGCCGTCTCAGAAAACTGCTGCTCCAACGACCCGCCGGGGCGATAGCCGAGTTCCTGCCGCAGCTTGGCATCCGAACATTCCCAACCAGGAGCCGCCGCCTCGCGAATCTTGTCGAGATTCAACACCCCAGGGCGTCGTCGAATCTGCCCCATCACCTCAGCCGCACCACCCAGAAGCCAAAACAGCGGCATCGGCAATCGCGGTGTTAGCACCCTGCAGTTTAGGGCCTGTGCCGCCAACTTGCCTAACTCTCGATACTTAATCGTCCGCTCTGCAGCCACGTAGTAAATTCCTGAGGACGGATCTGCCGCACCATTCGTAGGGCTTGGCACCCGTACTCCACGCTCTGCGATTCGTACCAACGCATCGCAGAGGTCTGCCACATAAACCAACGAAACAGGAAAGGACTTCCAACCCGGCACGGGATGCAACCGGAGCAATTGCACCCCACGAAAGATCGCCAAACTTGCCGTATCGGCAGGACCAAAAATGATCGGCGGTCGAATCACCGAGATGGGCACCTCATCGGCCAACGCGGCGGCGGCTCGTTCTGCTTCCAACTTGCTGCGACCATAAGAAGACACAGGTCGGTCGTCATCAGCCTCGCACCGTGGCCTACCAGGCTTGCTGGGCCCTCCCGCCGCAATCGAGCTTACCATAACAACCACAGGCGACGTTGGCTGCTCCGCACAAGCCTCGACCACATGCCGGGTTCCTTGGACATTGTCTTCGAAAAACTGCGTTTCATTGAGGGCTCGAATTCTCCCTGCAACATGAAATACGACGTCAACACCCGCTACCGCAGCGCCGATACTCTCTTTATCGGCCAGCGCCCCTAGGACCAATTCAGCTCCCAAACGCTCCAGCTTGGCTGCCCGGCCCATCTCGCGCACCAGACAGCGCACCTCCCAGCCAAGCTGGCATAGATGGGCTGCCAGATTAGAGCCGACAAATCCTGTAGCACCTGTGAGCAGAGTTCGAGGCATAGTTCGACCTGGACGAACGACGAAATCGACGCTAGATACGCTATTTTTATGTTTACCAAGCTACTTTCGACTATCTTAGCATCGGCAACTGCTACCTGCACGTCCTGGCGTTTGCCGCAACTAAATTTGCTTGACGACTGCATTTTGTGCCGATTACAGTGATCGGTTCCCAAAAGAACTCTACTTTAGATTACCGTTAGTGGCTCAGCATGTCTCATTTGGAAGTTATCCCCGTTGCTAGCCGCGGTGAGCGGAAACTTTTCTTTAATTTCCCTTGGGATCTTTATCGTGGCGACCCCCACTGGGTGCCACCGCTACGGTTAGTTCAAAAAGAACTGCTCAACTACCGTCGACATCCGTTTTACGACGACGCCGAAATCCAGACCTTTGTGGCTCTCCGCGACGGCAAACCTTGTGGCCGGCTGGCCGCGATCATCAACCATGCCCACAATCGCTGGTACAACGAAAAACGAGGCTTCTTTGGTTTCTATGAATCCGAAGATGACGAAGACGTGACCGGTTGCCTCTTCGACGCTGCTCGCGATTGGTTTGCCGAACACGACATCGAAGCCATCCGAGGGCCCGTCAATCCTTCACTTAACTACGAACTAGGATTACTCGTTGAGGGTTTCGACGAGGCGCCTTGGTTCATGATGACTTACGGAAAACCGTACTACGATCGACTCGTCAAAGCCTACGGCTTCCGCAAGGCTCAAGACCTGTATGCCTTCTGGGGGCACGTCGACATGCTCGACGATATCTCCCGACGTCTCAACTCGCTGAGCCAGCATATCCTCGAGCGGTTCAATTTGGTCTGCCGACCGATGGACATCAAACGCTTCGACGAAGAGATCGCCACTTTTCTGAACATCTACAATCAGTCGCTCGCATCCACATGGGGGTTTGTTCCCATGTCAGATGGCGAAGTCAAAAAACAAGCAGCTGGCATGAAACAGATGATCGTGCCGGAACTCACCACCATGGCCGAGATCGATGGCAAAGCGGTCGGCACCATGTTTGGCCTACTCGATTACAACCCACGTATCCAAGCCATTGACGGTCGACTTCTTCCCTTCGGATTCCTCAAGCTCCTCCGTAAGCGTCGAGAGCTTACTCGGGTTCGCCTGATTAGCACCAACGTCCTTCCCCAATATCAAAGTTGGGGAATTGGAATCGCCCTGGTTTCACGCCTCGTCCCCGATGCATTGGCATGGGGCATCCAAGAGGCTGAATTCTCCTGGGTACTCGAAAGCAACGACCTCTCCTACAAAACCCTCAAAAAGGGCGGCGCAAAAATCACCAAGCAATACCGTATCTACGATTACGGCCCACCCGACACCACGGCTAATGCTAAGTTCATGACGCAGGAAGAATAAAGCGAGAGTCGTCGGCCATTTGCAGTGCGGTTTAGCCTGCACGACCCCGACCATATTTCAAAATACACCACATCGCACTTAGCGCATCTCGGAGCCCAATCTTTTTACCCTCGTCATAACCTCGGCTGTGGTAATAAATTGGCACCTCGTGAATACGGTAGCCGAGACGCGATATCTTTGCCGTGATCTCTGGCTCAAAACCAAACCGGTTCTGCTCGATCTCGATCGCCTCGATTATTTCACGACGAAACACCTTGTAGCACGTCTCCATGTCAGTCAGACGTTGCCCCGTCATCAAGTTCGATAGCGTCGTTAGCACACGATTCCCCAAACGGTGCAGCCACGAAGGGTCTTGCTGTGGGTTTTCCAAAAACCGTGAGCCATAGACCACGTCGGCCTCACCCCGTTCGATTGGGGCCAAAAGCTGTGGGTAATCGCACGGATCGTACTCCAAATCCGCGTCCTGAATCATCACCACGTCGCCTTGCACTTCGGCAAACGCCGTTCGCAAAGCTGCTCCCTTGCCGCGGTTATAGCCGTGCAACAGCAGTCGTACGTCCGGCTCCTTGGCCAACTCCAACAGAATGTCTCGTGTGCCATCTAGGCTGCAATCGTCGACGATCACGATCTCGTCGTGAATGTTCATTGCCCGTACACG
Source organism: Planctomycetota bacterium (assembly GCA_013152205.1). Taxonomy (GTDB): domain Bacteria; phylum Planctomycetota; class Planctomycetia; order Pirellulales; family Lacipirellulaceae; genus Bythopirellula. Next base: position 4,983 of record JAADGV010000009.1, on the reverse strand, counting down.
ACCGACGATTTCGACGATCGTTTTCCGCTCGTTGTACACGGGAATCACTACCGATACTGCTAGTGCCGTGGCCTTGCAAGCCTCTGCACTGGCAACCGCCTCGTCAACAAGATCAAGCGTTGATTCAACCCGTTTGAGATCGGTATCGTCCGTGGTCGGGTCGACGACCGGCGTGTTTACAGATGATACTTGCGGTTTTGTATCGATGAATGTCGCCATCATTTCTCCATTAGCCCCGATTCGACGAACCGCTAGCAACCCCAGTTCCTCTGAATTTTCCACGCCCGTGAACAATTCGCCCGCAGGCAGAGCCCACGCAGAAAGCGTACACCATGGCTACCTCGTGGGCGGAGAAAGCCCAGTATTCGTCGCATTTTGCGTAATCCTCCCCACGCCCCAAGCCTTCCAACCCCTACAATGCCAGTAAATCCAGGCTGGCAACCTTCTATTCTCGCCGGGGCATTTGAGGGTAGTCGCTGTTGGAAGCTACCCGCAGTAGGTGGTCCACAGAAAGTCCCCGATTCGTAGCAAATGGCCTTCGGGAGTTGTTGCCTTTTCTCGCTTGGCACATCTGCGACGATTTGGTAGTTTCCTCTCCCGCTCGTGATTACCTCTTCTGCTTGATGCACGAGGCAATGGTTTTCGATGCGACAGGACGTTGCCTTTGCAGACGCGAGTTCGACTAGGAATATTTTGAAACGGCCGACACGGAAGGAGGCCCTCGTGAACATCGATCCCAAACAACAGCTACGAGTCCACATTCGCTGGATGATTCGACGCGACATGCGCGAGGTTTTGGATGTTGAGCAGGAGAGCTTTGAGTTTCCCTGGTACGAAGAAGAGTTCATTCGGTGCTTACGGCAACGCAATTGCATTGGCATGGTCGCCGAACATGGCGAACGTGTTGTTGGATTTATGATCTACGAACTGCATAAGACGCGACTTCATATTCTCAACTTCGCCGTTGCCGAGGGCATGCGCCATCGGGGCGTCGGATTCCAGATGGCACAGAAGCTTATCAGCAAACTCTCCAGCCAACGTCGTACACGTATCAAACTCGAAGTTCGTGAAACTAATCTTCCAGCACAAATGTTTTTCAAACAGCTTGGATTCCGCGCCACGACTGTCCTACGGTCGTACTACGAAGACTCGCCCGAGGACGCCTACGTCATGCAGTTTCATTATGAAACTGACGAAGCGGCTGCTATTCAGTCACTCAACCGCATTGATCGGATGGCTGGTTAGTAGTCTGTCTATCCTGAATTGAAGGGTGCCACTGTCTGGCTTGCCCAGCAGTGGAATCCTGGTACCCGCTTCACACTGCTGGACGAGCCAGCAGTGGCACCCATTTGTGGTGGCGTGGCCGCCAGCGCTAACGATTGTTGCTTCTGGCAATTGCTTTGAACAACTGTTGTTCAATTTGTCGCACGCGTTGTTTGAGTTTCTGTGCTACGTCTGTGCAAGTCTCTCCCTCGGCAAATATTGTTAGCACGGGGTTCCCAGGCTCTAGCTGTGTGCCAGGTGCCGGAATATCTGCAAGCTGTGGACGGGTGAAATCTCCTGCTTCGGCGCACAACCAAGCCGTCTGCTCTGGCGTGATCTGGTTAGATGATTTTGCAAATAGGATTGCTTTGCCTACATGCTCCTTTCTCGAGCAGACTGTCTTTTCTGGCGACTGTCTGCTTTTGCTATTCGTAGTGGCGTGGCCGCCAGCGCTAACGGCTGCTGGTTGGTGGGCCGCCGTATGGTGTGTTATTGCGTTTATGCCGTAGGCTCGCTCCACCACCTCGACCGCTGCCGTGTAGCGTGGGTTCACTTCAATGGTCCAAAGCTTCTCGCCTTCAAGCATCAGGTCGACGCCGTACAAGCCCTTCAGGCCAAACTGTCCATTCAATACTTCGCCCAGCGTGTATAGCTGTTGTTTCACCTGCTGCGAAACCGGCCAAGGTGCAATCGATCCGCAATATTGAAACTCGCCCGCCCGCGTCCAAGGCTCACCAACCAACTGCCGTGTCACTCCCAGCAACGTCTGGCCAACATAAACGGCAGAAAGCGAAATCCCTGGCACCTGTTGCTGAACAAAAGCCCCCTCTGGGGCCTTTTCTAGTACCTGTACGCCGGTTCCACTACTGCCTTGGTACGTCTTTGCTAACCACTGCCCCTCGCTAGCCAAGATCTCCTTGCGGTTGATACGAGTTTCTGGAAACAACAAACCCGCTTTGCTTAACACTGCTGCAAGTGTCAATGGCGACCGAACTTCGACTAAGGTTTTTCCGCCCATTCCCCAAAGCTGTCGTTCGGCAGCCATCGCGTCGACCAACTTCGGCCGGTTCTCTAAAGCCCCGGTGTACATCCACCCATCGCATTCGCACTGAGCAAGCCAATCGCGTAAGCCCTCTGGGTAGGGTGCGACTTTGGTAGCGGGACAGCACTGCTGCAAATCGGCATCCGCAAAAAGGTCTGCCGTCACGATTCGATACCCGGCTCGCAAAGCCGAAAAGGCTGCTGCGCGGGCACTGGCTCCCACAATGGCAATGGTCGGGGAGTCTCGCATCAGCTGGCCGTGCCGCTGTCTGTGGGTTTTTCTGTATCCTCGTTCCCAAACCGACCTCGGTATTCGTCGACGGGGTACTTCAACGCATTCTTCACCATCTTCGCCCGGAGGGTATCGGCAAGATCGATTCCCAGCGAATCGGCTAGCGCTAGCGTGTAGCTCAACACGTCGGCCAATTCTTCACCGACGGCTGCCAGCTTCTTTGCATCGTCGGGCACTCGTCGCGAAGCGTCGACGTCGATCCACTGAAAATGCTCCATCAACTCGGCCGCCTCGATCGCCAGGGCCATCGAAAGATTCTTCGGCGAATGGAACTGCTGCCAATCCCGCTCGTCGACAAACTGTCGGACTAGTAAGCGAAGCTCTTCGATGGTGGTTTTGCTGTCGGTCATGAGAGGGGATGTTTGATGTTAGATTTATGATTTTTGATTTGACAGTTTTGGTAAAGCGGAAAGTGGAAAGCCGAGAGCGGATGTTTTTGGCAGGTGGATCGTTGGTTTGTTGACTTTATTGGACAAAATTGTGTTGGTTGGTGCTTCTATCGTAGTGTTTGGCGGGTTCGTTTTGGCACGAATTGCTGGGGGCCCCATTGGGGTGGACAAAAGGGAGTTCGGAATGCGGAAATCGGAGTGCGGAAGGGGATAATATTGTCCATTTGGGCGCGGGAAATGACGAAATCTGAATGACGAATGACGAAAAAACTGATTGCTAACAGCTAAAATCTGATCGCTATTATCTCAGAAGTGGTGGCCCAATTTCAACTGAAAAATTTGGCCGGGGGTGGCGCCATCGCTAACGACTGCCCGTTGGGGGCAGCGTGAAAAGGAAGGACGTGAGACATTCCCGCCTAGCCAATATCTGCCGGGCCCTGCGTTGGCATCGCGTGCGGATGACAATATCTGGCGGCAAAGGCGGTTAACGATTCGAGTGTTGTCAGCTTGAGCTTTTCGCGAATTCGTCTCAAGTGTGTGTGAGTGGTGCTGGTGCTGACATCCATTTTGGTGGAGATTTCACGGGTTTGCAGTCCCTGGGCCAAGTGGCTGAGCGTTTCGTTTTCGCGAACCGTCAGCAAACTCAATTCATTAGGTATCGCCACAGACAACACGCAGAGGGCCATTTCGGGGGAGTGCAGGGGCCAGAGCCAAGCGCGAAACCGTTGGCCAAGCTCGTTACTCGATTCGACAACCATTTTTTCGCGTAGCGCAACCACCCGTGCCACTGCCGTTTTCGCTGGTTCATGCGACTCTTCGGCCAGATGCTCCCACGCAAAGTCGCCCGGTTTAATGAGCATGTCGTCTCCGCTGACCCAAATCACGCGTCCCTGCCAATCGCAAATAGTGATATGGGTATCGACGAGCGTCGTATCAGACATGACAAGCGGGCCTTAATTTTGGGAGTCGTGTGATACTTTGCCTTGGACCCGATGGTCGATAGCTAGTGGTACCGTGTCACTCTACCGTATCGGGGTCTCGCTGCAAGCAGTTTCTCGCCGATTCCACCAGCCACCGATCCCCCAGGAGAACCTATGCCGATGATTTTCTCTCCTACCCTCGCAACCGCCAGCCTGGACCAACTTCGCCCGATAGGCGTTCTGGTTCTCATGGCCAATTTGCTCGATTGCGAAGCGATCAGCGGGCTATTGGCTTCCCACGAAGGAATCTACGTTGTTAACGCGACCGATGACATGGAGCTAGGATTCGCCAGTTGTCGGCAACTAAATCCTGCCGTGCTAATCTTCGACCCCAAAGTTGGCCGCGATGCCGTGTCGTGTGCCACAAAGCTTGTCGCCGCTAATGCTATTCGCCACGCGATTATTTTGGACGACCAAGTTCACGACGCTTTGGTATCGTCGATTTTGGATTTTCCTCGAATCAGCTATCTCACGCGAGCTGCAACGGGCAGCCTGCTTATCGAGATGGTCGAGAAGCTGGGCAGCGGGGGCAAGAGGTTGTTCGGGCCTGCCGTTGCAGATCGAATCATTCCGTCGCCACGCGGACTGTGCTTGCGTACTCCAACTTCGACTCCAAGTGTGGTGGCCTTGACGAAAAGAGAGCAGGATGTCCTCAAATTGCTGGCCACGGGATACTCGGTCCGCGACTGCGCTGAGGAATTAAATGTGGCCGTCAGCACCGTCGACAACCACAAGACGAGCCTGATGAAAAAACTCTGTGTCCACAAGTCGGCCCAATTGGTCCACCTGGCTATTCGCGATGGACTTGTCGCGGTATGCCCAGAGGAGCAGGGGGACTGCAAAATCGAACGAAATTTGAAACCACCAGCGTGAACACCACCGATGTTTTGGCATTTGACGGCGGCGTGCGAATCCCGACATCTGGCCTTATACGCATTCTAATCTGAAGTAGCGCGATTGATGTAGGGGGCGGCGCAGACGGACTGGACTAAGGCCTCGTCCAGCACGGCTGTTTTCC